>JAUREG010000043.1:0-8712 GCA_030827545.1 Acidimicrobiales bacterium | reverse complement strand
GTGAACGTCTGCATGATTTTGTTCGGATGGCTTCAGGAGAAATACACGACACCGGGCGACGGCGATCTTTTGCCGTTCTGGTTTGGCTGCATCGCAGGCATCGTGCCTTGGCTGGCAACACTGGCAAACATTCTTTCGCCAAAGGGGCCAGCCGAGTCAACCACGCCAGGTTTCGTCTACGGCATTGTGATCTCGTTGTTTCTCTTGTTCAACTGCTTTGCAATCGTGCAATATAAGCAATACAAAGCACAAGGTAAATGGGCAAATTATCTGCGCGGCGAACGCACATACATAATTCTCAGCCTCGTAGCAAAGTCACTTCTCGCCTGGCAGGTCTTCTCAGGCTCACTCGCCTCCTAAACCCCGCTTAAAAGGAAATGCCGGCGACCAATTCTGATCGAAGCAAACACTTTGCGGCGATCGAAAAGAAGCACGGCGAAAAAGCGACTGTTTGGCTGAAACGCCTCAAAGATTTAAAAACCGACAAATATCAAGAGCAAATAGCTTTTTTGCGCGAGAACCATGGTTTCAGCCAAGCCCACGCAAATGCGTTAGTGATGTATCACCGTGGGTCAAAATCTTCGAACAAATTCGGTACACCCGAAAACTATTTCAAAACTATTGACCCACAAGTTGCGAAGACAATCAAAAAGATCTTCGCCGCAGTCACAGCCAAACATAAAAATCTTGAGCTTGTAATGGCGTGGAATCAACCGATGTTACGCCTTGGAACTGGCTACATTGTCGGAGTTTCAGTTTCGAAAAACCACTTGACTCTGAATCCATTCAGTGCCACAGTGCTAAAAAGTATGTCATCCAAACTCGCAAAATATGAGGTCAAAAAACACACGTTTCTTGTGCCACTTGACTGGAAAGTTGACTCTGCATTGATGCAAGCGATCGCCAAAGCACGCATCGCCGAAATCACCAAGAAATAGCGAGCCCGCGAATTGTTTAAAGTTGTCGACAATCTTCGTTCAATCGAGTTTGGCACCCCTGGTGAAAGTCGGGCACGGCTAGTCGACTTTATTGTCAACGGAAACAAACGCGCAACGGCCGGCCTACTCGACGACTACGCAAAAGAATCAGAGCCGATTGAAAGTGTCGGTGAATGTTTAGCGATGCTCGACAACAACGATCATCACGTTGCAACTTTGCGCGTTACCCGGGTCGAAGTTTCTCGGTTCATCGATGTGCCCGACGAATTTGCGTTGGCTGAAGCCGAGGGTGACCTTAATGCCGCCGACTTTCGCGCAAGCCACAGCAATTATTGGTCGCAAATTGGCGAAACGATCACCGACGACACTCAAATTGTGCAGGTTTACTTCGAACTACTCACCCACCGACTGCGACCTTTGCAAGCAAGTGACGCCGAGTGGATTTACCATGCGTGTCAAGATGCCGAAGTGCAGCGTTGGACAAAAATTCCGCGTCCGTATACGCGCGAACACGCGACGTCTTTCGTCGTCGATCAAAACGGAGAACTACTTGCAAACGCAATCATCAACTCGCGCACGGGCAAGCCTGCGGGTGTCGCCGGCATTCACCACATCAAAGATGGTGTAGCGACAGTCGGCTATTGGATAGCCGCCGAAGCGCGACGCACAGGCGCAGCGTCAACAGCCCTGAGAATTTTGCCATCAATTGCCAAGCGACTTGGCCAAGTTCATACAGTGCGCGCTGTAATCGCCGAAACCAACACCGCTTCTCGCGCTACCGCTGAGCGTGCAGGCTTCAAGATTGCACGCAATTCAGCCGAGCATTGCCCAGATGGCGCCACTCAAACCGCCGCTCTCGACTACGAACTCACAAATCAGCAATAACTATTTTTCGCATCGACATCATTGCTGACCAGGCTTTGTCGGCAACAGATTTATCAGCATTATAAATTTTGCTCGCGAGAATGCGTGGCGTGATCTGCCAACTCACCCCGAAACGATCTTTGCACCAACCGCACATACTTTCTTCTCCGCCGTTTGTCGTGATTGCGCTCCATAGTCGATCTATTTCTTCTTGTGTATCGCAGTGCACCTGAATTGACGCTGCTTCCGAGTGTTTGAAGAACGGCCCTCCATTAAGCGCCAAAAACTGACGACCATTTAACTCAAACTCAACAGTCAAAACTGAGCCTTTCGGCTTAATCGGGTGATCGCGATAATAAGACGTGTTAGTGACTTTCGAGTTTGGCAGAAGCGATACATAAAAATTTGCTGCTTCGACCGCTTCTTCGTCATACCAAAGACAGATAATTGGTTCGCTTATTGCCACACCGCAAGTTTAAATCTTTGTGATTATTGATCTATCATCGAGTCGCGACTGAAAGGTTTGACAGATGCGTTATCTATTTGCCGTAATTGACAGCCAAACAAATTCGGGTACTCGCGAAGAGGCAGTCACGATTGACGCATTTAACGACAAAATCGGTGCGAGTGGCCAACGACTAATGGCAGCAGGCCTTGTCGCGCCTCGTGATGCGAAAGTTTTCGATAATCGCGGCGATGCGGCCCTCATATCTGATGGTCCGATAAATCAAACACACGAATACATGTCAGGTTTTTGGATCATTGACGCCGCCACCGACGCGCTCGCACACGAACTCGCCGCCGAAGCCTCAAAGGCATGCAACCGTCGCATCGAAGTTCGCCGATTTCTCTGAATCGGCAAATCTTCAAGTCAGAAAAATATTTTTAACCTCGCCTAAAACCTTCGGCAGCGCGTTGAGCGACACTGCGTACCAAAGCGCGACGGTCACTAACTTTTCCAATCTTCTTTTCAAGTGGCCCGTCAATGATTAGAGTCGCTAACCCGTGGGCCAACGACCACATCGCTGTCGCTTGAACACGAATTTCATCTATCGATGCAGAATCTCCAACCATTTCACTAACGGCATCGAGCAAAGTATCAAACGCATCATCGGCGGCCTTTTGGGTTTCTGGTGATTCACCGATCTGACACAAGTCGGCACGAAACATAACTCGAAAGTGACCTTTGTTTGCGATTGCGAAGTCAACATAGCGCTCACAGAGTCGCACGCAAATTTCTCTATCTTCGTCAACTCGTGCCGGACCACTAATTGCCTCTGAAAATTTTTTGAAGCCCTCCAAGGCGATTTCGTTGAAGATCGCACTGCGATCGCCAAAGTGGTGATACGGCGCTTGGTGACTTACGCCAGCATCAGCGGCAATCTGCCGAAACGACAAACCATCGGGACCATTTTCGGCAACGTATTTAACGGCAGCAATAAGCACTTTTTCGCGAAGCGTCTGCGCCATTGCTTTTGGAGCCACGACTTGACACTATCAAGTATTGCGACTAGACAGTGTCTATGTCAAACAGCAACCCAAATCAAGTCGAACTCACTCACCCCGACAGCAAAGTGCACGCACGGCGCTGGTGGATTTTGACGATCCTTTGTCTCTCAGTCTTTTTGGTTGTTGTCGACAACCTAATCATCAATGTGGCGATACCAACTCTGGCTCGCGAACTCGGCGCTACAACGAGCGGCTTGCAATGGATCGTCGATTCATACGCTTTAGTTTTCGCAGGCTTGTTGCTCGCATGCGGCGGGCTCGCCGACAGATTCGGTCGCAAGTTAATGATGCAAATCGGCATGTTGCTTTTCGGTTTGTTCTCGGCGTGGGCAGCCTTTACCGACACAACAGGCGCACTCATCACCGCACGCGGCCTAATGGGCATCGGCGCCGCGCTGGTGTTTCCCGGCACGTTGGCAATTCTCATCGACGTGTTTCGCAACCCAGTTGAACGCGCAAAAGCAATCGGTGTGTGGTCTGCAGTTTCTGGCGCCGCAGTTGCGTTTGGTCCCGTGACGGGTGGACTGCTGCTCAAATATTTTTGGTGGGGATCAGTCTTCCTCATCAACATTCCAATAGTCATTGTCGCTTTAGTTCTCCAATGGCGCTTCGTTCCAGAGTCAAAAGACCCCAGCGCCGAACGACTCGACTTCGCTGGCTTCTTACTTTCAATCGCATTTGTTTCGCTGCTTGTCTACACAGTTATCGAAGGGCCACACCGCGGTTGGTCAAGCACTGAGACAATCGCTGGTTTCGTCGGCACTGTTGTTTTGCTCGCCGCATTTATTTGGCGCGAACTTAACACCGAGCACCCCCTGCTCGATGTTCGGGTTTTTCGCGACATGCGAGTGACAGCGGCAACTTCTTCAATTGCAATCGCATTCTTTTCGCTTTTTGGTTTCACATTTTTAGTGACTCAATATTTTCAATTTGTGCGCGGCTACCCGCCACTTGAATCTGGTTTGCGCACACTTCCATTTGCTGTCGGTGCGGGCGTCACTTCGCCACTCGCCGCACGACTCGCTCTTCGCTTCGGCCCAAAACGCATTGTGCCAATTGGTCTTCTATTAATGGGTATTGCAATCATTTGGGTTGGCACTCAAGACGCTGGCTCTGCATACTTTGGTCCGATTGTTAGCAGCATGGTTTTAATGGCATGCGGTCTTGCCCTCGTCACCAGCCCGTCATCTGAGTCGGTCATGGGCTCGTTACCGCGCGAAATGGCAGGTGTTGGCTCGGCAATCAACGACACGAGTCGCGAAGTTGGCGGCACGCTTGGCGTCGCGATTATCGGCAGTGTTTTTGCAACAACATACGGGCCAAAGATTGTCGAGTTACTAACACCATTCAATTTGCCTGAAACTGCATTGTCTGCAGCCGAAGAATCAGTTGGTGCAGCGTTCGCAGTGTCAGAGCAAATCGGTGACGCAACTCTGACAGATGCAATTCGCGAAATCGCGAGTTCTGCATTTCTTGATGGATTTCAAGCCGCGTGCACGACAGTCGGCGTCATCGCTATTCTCGGGTCGCTACTTGCATATCGTTTCTTGCCTGCTCGCATATCTCTTGATATGACCAAGAGTCAGCGCTGACTCTGCTTTAAGTCGGTGACGACGTCACCGCATCAGATCAAGATGATCGCTCAAAGTTCGAACAATCTGAAACACCAATAATTCGGCCAACATGATGCAGGAACTAAAGAAAATCAACGGAGCAACATCTTCGAATAACGCAATTGTCACGAGCCCCAAATACACAACTACAGCCACACAAAGCGTTACAACATTTAAGCGCCGAAGTTGACGGGCACTTTTAGCAGCTCGTTGAATCAGAACTGCTCTGTCAGTCACAACGGAAGGCTACTCCACTTGTTAGGTGCGCTTTAGGTCGGTGACCACGCCACCACTAACACGCACGATGTCATTCGGGTTCGCACCGAAGTTGTCATTCCATGTTCCCGCCGCAGCCCACACTTCGTCGTATTGCAACAAGTCCGGATCAACAAACACACGCAGTTGGGTTGCATGACCAAAGGGAGGCACGCCACCAATCGGGTAACCCGTTGCTGCGCGCACTGCATCAGCATCAACTCGAGAACACTTCGAGCCACCAGCGGCTGCTGCAAGTTTCTTTTCGTCTAGTTGATTTGAGCCGCTTACCAACGCCATCACGATTTCACCATCAACTGCGAACACGAGACTCTTGACAATCTGACCAACTACAACGCCGATTGCCGCAGCTGCATCGGCCGCAGTTTTGGTGCCTTCAGGAAACCTGCGAGTCGTAATCTCGAGACCCGACTCACGCGCAGCAGCAATAACCCGCAATGTGTTTGGGTGCAAATCAGACATAACAGAAAATTCTAATCTTTGAATTGAATAATGATCGTTGCGCCACCTCCAGGGGTATCAGCAACTTCAACTTTTGCGTTGTGATCGTCAGCGAATTGCTTGACAATCGCTAATCCGAGACCAGAGCCTGGCAATGATCGCGTCGCAATTGCCCGAAAGAATCTGTCAAATATTTGCGAC
The DNA here is from genome assembly GCA_030827545.1 of Acidimicrobiales bacterium. Taxonomy (GTDB): domain Bacteria; phylum Actinomycetota; class Acidimicrobiia; order Acidimicrobiales; family Ilumatobacteraceae; genus BACL27. The sequence goes on along the minus strand of JAUREG010000043.1, from coordinate 2,870 downwards.
TTCTCTTCGTCTGCAACACCAAGCCCGTGGTCAACAACTTCGATTCGCTTTGCTCGCACCAGAACTTCAATTGATTTGTCACTCGGCGAAAATTTTGCCGCATTATCAATCAAATTCGACAAAGCTCGATCAAATTGTGACTGCCTCACTGAAACACTCGCCGAACTTTCAACGTTCAGTTTGATTTCTTGTGAATAGCGACGGCGGGCACGATCGACAATTTCTTCAATAACCGAGCCAAGATCAACAATCGTTGTTTCTTCAATTGTTTTTTGATCGGTTGCTAGAGCTGACAATTCAGATGTGAGAGAAGTTAACTCATCAATCTCAATTCGTATATCACGCAAAACTTCGAACCGCGCTTCTTGACCAAGATCAGACCGTTGTAGCAATTCAGAATTTGCCCGCAAACTTGTAAGAGGAGTCCTGAACTCATGGCTTGCATCTTGAACAAGTTGTTTTTGCTGATCACGACTCGACTGAAGAGCTCTCGTCATCGCATTAAAACTTGCAGTGAGTTGCCTAATCTCGGTATCGCCTCCGACATCGACCGCCACCTGTAAATTGCCAGTTCGCGCGATTTCTTCGGCAGCATCAGCAAGATCTTGAATTGGGCGAGAAACTCGTTGAGCTGAAAGCCAGGCAATTGCTACTGCGCCAAACATGCCAAAAATAGCTAGTAATAAACCGCCACGTTGAATCGCAGATTTCGCTCGCTCAATATCATTAATACTTATTGCAATCTGCAATGCGCCACCGCCTCGAATCGGAACAGTGAGCATGCGGTATTTCTCGCCATTGACTTCAATTGACGCCCGATCTCGTTTGCTTCGATCGTTGTTTGCGATTCGAAGCGCATCTTGAGAAATTGGAAGATCAATTTCGCCAAAACCAATCAAGATATCTCCGTCCGCAGAGATGACCTGAGTGATTGCGTCAAATCGTGTTGGTAAAAGCGCATCAGTAATCGGATTCCGCATGCGACTTCCTCCGCGCAATCTTGGGCGTGACTGAAGAAGTTCAGAAACTATATGCACACGATTGTCTAGGTTTTGATCAACTTCGCGCAACAAGAACCGAGACGTAAGAAGGTATCCACATATTAGAAGTGTGCCGATCGTTGCAAGCATGATCACAGAAATCACTGCCAAGAACCGAGTACGGATACTCATGATTTCTTCAAAACATATCCGACGCCACGAACAGTATGCAGAAGTTTCATTTCGTCGCCACTTTCAATTTTTCTTCGCAAGTAACCAATGTAAACATCTAGCGACTTCGAATTAGTTTCAAAATCAAAACCCCAAATGTGTTCGTAGAGGTACTCTCGTGAGAGAACTACACCTGCCTGTTCAAGAAACAATTGCAAGAGATCAAATTCGGTTTTAGTAAGTTCAACTTGGCGATCACCTCGAGTCACTTCTCTCGAAATTGGATCAAGTGTTAAGTCTGCGAGAGCTAGCACCCCGAGTGATTCGGATGAAGAGTTTCGGCGAAGCAGTGCCCGCACCCGCGCCAACAATTCATCGACGCTAAAGGGCTTGACCAAATAGTCGTCTGCACCAGCATCGAGACCGGCGACGCGATCACCGATCTCAGCGCGAGCTGTCAGCAGCAAGATCGGCGTACGGTTTTTTCGATGACGTAACTCCCGACAAACTGAAAGTCCGTCAGTGAACGGCATCATTACGTCGATGACTGCAGCACTTGGCTCAGACATTAAAATCGTCTCCAGCGCCGCCACGCCGTCTTTCACTGCAACAACTTTGAATCCCTCAAGCTCAAGAATTTTTTGAAGTGCATTTCTCACTGACTGGTCATCTTCGGCAATGACAATCGTGCGATTGTCATTGATCTGAGATTTCACAAACATAACGGTACACAGCCATAAGACCCCTGAAATACCAGTGTTTATAGTTCTTAATGATTTCTTAACTGACTATGTTCTAATTCTTACTAACAGATTTAAGAATGCATTCGAAGCCAGAATCCCCTGGCTCAAAAACGAAAGGCAAGACAATGAAGAAACGAATAATTGCCACGACAATCGGAGCGACGTTAGTTGGTCTCTTGATTGGTTCAACACTGGGTATTCCGGGTGGAGCAAGCGCTAAGTCTGAGTTGAAGTCAATTTCCAGTAGCCGCATGTCGCACGACAGTGATGGAGTTCGCCCAGGCGCAAAAGCACCTCATGGTCGAGGCATTGGCAAAGACATCGAAGGTCTAGTGTCGGTTCTCAAGCTCACCGCTGAAGAGCTAAGAACTCAATTGAAGAGTGGGAAGACTTTGGCAGAAATCGCAACAGCTCAGAAAGTTGACGTTGCTGTTGTCGTCGACGCAATCGTTGCTCCAGTTAAAACTCATATCGCCGAAAAAGTTAGTGCTGGCGAGATTACACAGGCTCAAGCTGACGTAAAACTTGCCGAAGTAAAAACTAGGGTGACTGAAATGGTTAATAGCACGCGACCTGCGCACGGCCGAGGTGACCACCGCGGCAAAGGTTTTGGTCGTACCCCTCACTCACATGAGGCACAAACAGAATCCGAGTTAAAGACAGAAAATTAAGTCCGGTAGTTTCCCCTAACTAGTTTGCAGGTTCTGCTTCGATTGCCGTGGCAGAACCTGCAAACGAAAACAGAATTGCGCCGATAACCGAGCAAACTCCGGCGGCGAGATACGACGAGCGATAACCACCCGCAATGTCATAGAGCCATCCCAACAAAAGCGGGCCAAGTGCAGTGCCCGAAAACGAAATCAAACCAGAGCGCGCCGCAATTCGCGGATAGTCGCGAACACCAAAACGCTCGGCCAGCAACAAAGACTGCATCATCACCATGTTGCCAATCGTGATGCCGAACAAACCGATCGCT
>JAUREG010000042.1:0-9209 GCA_030827545.1 Acidimicrobiales bacterium | reverse complement strand
AAGATGGTTATAAACATGGTTCGCCACAAACAACAATCGACAAACTCGCAAAGCGCGAACTCGCGACACCCGAGCAGGCCGCGTCTTCGAGCGCAGGCAAAGCAACGATCGAAGCATTCACCGTCATGCACGATCGCAACGGTCAACCCGAAACTGCAATTGCCGCAACGCTGCTAAACGATTCGCGCCGCGCATGGGCGACATCATCTGACCCGCAAGTCGCAAAGGCATTTTGCGCCGGCGAATGGGTCGGCCAACAAGTAGCCCTCGACTCAGCCGGCACCCTTTTGCTTTAAGTTTTTGCGATTGCGATGCGGTCGCGGCCGGCGAGATCTTGGCGAATTTCAATCTGCTCAAATTTGTTTTGAGCGAGTAATTCACGCACCAAATCGCCTTGTTGATGACCGATTTCAAGTATCAACCACCCATCGGTTACGAGCCATTCGCCTGCCTGCGCAATGATTTCGCGATACGCATCAAGGCCATCTGAGCCAGCGAACAATGCCAAATGCGGCTCATAGTTGCGCACACTCGCCTCGACACTTGGGTCATACACACCGATGTAAGGCGGGTTGCTAACAATTAAATCAAAACTGTTTTTGAGTTCGCTTGGCAACGCCGCAAACCAACTGCCCTGCACAATTCGCACGTCACTATTAATCAAACCTGACCCCGCCAGGTTCGCACGAGCAACCTCGATTGCATCAGACGACAAATCTGTCAGCCAAACTTCGGTGCTTCCGCGCGGCAGTTCATTCGCCAATGACAAACCAATCACGCCGCTGCCCGTACCTAAGTCAGCAACACGCAACTTGAGTTTCGTTTTACGCAACATCACATTTGCTAAATCAATCGCCGCCTGCACAACAACTTCTGTTTCTGGTCTCGGTATCAGCACGCGATTGTCGACCAAAATATCTAAATGTCGAAACGCCCAACTCTTCATCACATATTGCAAAGGCTCGCCTGTCAATCGCCGCGCAACCATCGCCCGCAGCGCAATTCCGCACCGCTCACTTACAACTTCGTCTCGGGCGGCATCAAAATCGCCACGCTGTAGCCCGCTTGCGTGCTCACAGAGCCACCGCGCTTCTTGTTCGCTACCTAACTCTGCAGCACTCGCTCTTAGCAACTCACCCCAAGTTATTGAGTCATCGCCATTCACGACGAAATTACTTTTCGCCAGAGCTTGCCAACTGCTCAGTCTGATACTCAAGTGTCAGCGCATCGACAACAGGGTCCAAATTGCCGGCCAACACATCTTGCAATTGATGCAGGGTAAACCCAATGCGATGGTCGGTCACGCGGCTGTCTTTGAAGTTATAAGTGCGAATTTTCTCGCCACGACCGCCGCCGCCGACCTGAGCTTTTCGCTCAGCAGAAGCACGGGCCTGCAGTTCTTCTTCTTGACGCTTTAGCAACCGCGCCCGCAAAACCTGCATCGCCCGCAAACGATTTTGCAATTGACTTCGCTCGTCCTGCATTGCAACAACAACACCAGAAGGTTTGTGTGTAATTCGCACGGCCGAGTCAGTGGTGTTGACACCTTGACCCCCTGGACCACTAGCTCTGTAAACATCAATCTGCAAATCTTTTTCGTCAATATGCAGTTCAACTTCTTCGGCTTCAGGCAAAACCATGACCGTTGCCGAACTGGTGTGAATTCGGCCTTGATTTTCAGTCGCAGGCACTCGTTGCACTCGATGCGGACCGCCTTCGAATCGCATTCGCGTCCACGCGGTCTCGCCCTTGAACACCATCACAACTTGGTTAATGCCACCTTTTGGCGAAAGATCGAGTGACAACACTTCGACAGTCCAGTTGTTGCGCGCCGCAAAAGCCTTGTACATGTCGAACAAATCACTGGCAAAAAGGTTTGCTTCTTCGCCGCCCTCAGCACCGCGAATTTCAATGATGATGTTCTTACCGGCATTCGGATCTGGTGGCAGCAACAAAACTTTCAATTCGTCTTCAAGTTTTGCAATAGTTGCCGTGGCCGACGTCAATTCGGCTTGCAGTTGATCGCGCTCAGAGCCACTGGCATCAGCAATCAATTCGCGTGCCGCATCTGCATTGCCCTTGGCCGTGCGATATTTGCGAATGCACTCGACGAGTGGCGTCATCTGTTTATATTTTCGCGAAACTTCGCGAAGTTTGTTCTGATCTTCAAGCACTTCTGGTGTAGCCATGCTCGCCTCAAGATCCAAAAAATCTCGTTCGATACCGTCTAGACGTTCAAGCACGATGATCAGACTATGGCTTAAAACTAGAACTAATAACGTCAACTCCTACAAAACGCGCAGGTCGTCGCAACATCTGCGCAATTTGTTCGACAGCAGGCACAATGTCGCGCGTCGGCATCGCAAACACCAAGTCCGCCGATGCGTTTATCTGACCCCTCGCGTCAGCCCCAAACGAAACAACATCTGGGTCAACTCCAACATTGAAAATCACAACCATCTTTTCACCTGTCAACGACACACCTACCGCACAACACGGCACAACATCTTTCAAATTCGTGCGTGCAATCGGCGGCTGTGCAGGCTGCAAGCTCTTGGCACCAACAAGTTGTGGCGACAGACAAACATAATGACGCAACATTCGCTCGCGCGCCAGCTGATTTAACGGATGAACCTGCGCCCCGACCGCACGACGCGCCGCAACCTCAGCAATCACTTTGCGCAAACTTTCAACCGTCGCGGTTCGACCGTGCAACAGTTTGAAAGTCTCGCGATCATGTGCACCAACGCCGATTTCTAATTCACTTTCACCTGCCCCATCTAAATCGCTGGCACTTGTCGCGCGCACTACACGACACACTTCAAGCCCGCACACCTCACCAGAAATTACGCCGTGCTCGCGCACAACCTCAGCACCTGCCGACTTAATAAAGTCAGCAAACATTTCATCGGCAACACTCACTTCAATATTCTCGGCGCTCTTTGGTGCAGCAGCGCGTGCTACTCCCGCAGCGTCAAGCTCAAAAACTTCAATCGCAAAATCAAAATGAGTCGCGATGCGCGCCAATTCACCAGCGCGCTCGCTCGACAAAAGTTTCAACGATGTAGCGTTTTTGCGCAAAGCCCACATCAGTGCCGGCCCAAGGCTTCGTTCGTATCTGCCAGTTACTAAAACCCACGCACAATCGTCAACAACTAGCCCGACGGCCTGCCCAAACTCGCTGACTTCAACGTCTGAACGGGCGCCAATCGCGCCAATCGACACACCAGCGCCAGTCGCGCCAGCACTACCGCGATGCGCATCAACAATCGCCCGCAACCGCAGGTGCGCCATACGCGACGCGTGAGATGAAGAATCAGCTCTACTCGTCATGAAGCGACGAAATTTACGACGTTGGCTGTTTTGCGATTTCGGCCAAGAACTCGTCGTTGTTCTTGAAAGTCTTCAAACGATCAATCAACAACTCAAGACCCGGCGCTGCGTTGCCATCGGCTGCAAGCCCGCTCAACACGCGTCGCAACTTCCAAACCATCTGCAACTGTTGACGGTTGAACAACAACTCTTCGTGTCGAGTGCTCGACGCATCAACATCGATCGCCGGATAAATACGACGCTCTGCAAGTTTGCGATCGAGACGCAACTCCATGTTGCCTGTGCCCTTGAATTCTTCGAAAATCGCGTCGTCCATTCGGCTATTAGTTTCGACAAGCGCAGTCGCCAAAATCGTCAAACTGCCACCCTCTTCGATGTTTCGAGCCGCTCCAAAAAACTTCTTCGGCGGATACAAAGCACCAGCGTCAATACCACCCGACATCACACGTCCGGTTGTTGGCGCCGCAAGGTTGTAGGCACGCGACAAACGAGTAATTCCGTCAAGAATCACAACGACATCTTCGCCCATCTCAACCATTCGCTTGGCTTTTTCAATCACCAATTCGGCAACATGAGTGTGCTCTTCAGACGGACGATCAAAAGTCGATGAAACAACTTCGCCCTTCACAGTGCGTCGCATGTCGGTAACTTCTTCTGGTCGTTCGTCAATCAACAACACGATCAACTTCACTTCTGGATGATTCTTTTCGATCGAAGTTGCGATCGTCTTCATCACGCTTGTCTTACCGGCTTTCGGCGGCGACACGATGATGCCACGCTGACCTTTGCCGATCGGCGAAATCAAGTCGATGATTCGCGCTGTCATATTGGTCGGGTCACTCGCCGTCGAAAGCTCTAACTTTTCGTCAGGAAACAACGGTGTCAGATCTTCGAACTTCGGACGCGCCTTCATCTTCTCGGCATCAACTCCATTGATCGTGCGAATGTCGATCATGCCCGGATTCTTCTCATTGCGACCTGCAGGTCGGCACATGCCAGTTACATGGTCGCCCTTGCGCAAATTAAATTGCCTTGTCAATCGAACTGAAACATACGCATCGCCCGACGATGCTAAATAGCCATTCACACGCAAGAAGCCGTAACCCTCGTCGCGCAAATCTAAATAACCGGCAACTTCAACTGGGTCGTTGCTAATCGGCTCGTGCTGTTCTTGCGAGTCATTCAACTCGTAGCGATCATCACCTTGTGGGCCTTCGTCGCGTGAGTTGCGAAAACCACCAGGTCCACGACGGCGTCGGCGATTGCGATTGCGATTGCCACCATCTTGATCGTTGAAATTACGTTGAAAGCCACGATCATTACGATCGTTGCGATCATTACGCGGACCGCGATCATTGCGGTCGTTTCGATCATTACGATCATTGCGCGGACCGCGATCGTTACGGTCGCCACCGCCACGCGAATCGCCGCGGTCGCCAACATCACTTTGTCGGCGTGCATCCGGCGCAATCGGGGTGCCTTCATGCTCTGCGAGTTCGATCTCCCACTCAGCAAGTGGTTGTCCGTCGGCGCCAAGCACCGGCCCATCAGACTTCGACGAACTCGTACTCTTTGACGAAGTTGCCGCAGCAGGCGCAGCCGCAACAGGCGACGGCGCCGTCTGCTCAAGAATCATCTCAATAATTTCTTCTTTTTTCGCACGCGCTGCCGACTTCACGCCGAGCGCCTTTGCGATCGCTACAAGCTGTTCGCGATCTTTTGCCTCAAGTGCCGATTGTTCAAGGGCTTCACTAGCCACAATGCCTTCTTTCAGGGGAACAGAATTTTTTGTTTCCCAACTTGCCGCTAAAACTCAATATGCAGGGGCACAGATCAGATTGCGTTGAAATGCGTCTGCCACGAATTGGCGGAGACTCGCTCGGGAACCCGAGCAACACAACTCTAGCCGACTATCAACTCAATGGCAACAGCGGCCTTACTTGCGACAACTAGCAACAAACGCCTGCACTGCCCCCAAATCATTAGGCAGAGAAACGCTGCGTTCGGGTCGCGACATTAAATCGGCAAGATGCTCTGGCAACTTTGGTGTTTGACCTGTCGCACGAAACACTGCATCCGGAAACTTCGCAGGGTGCGCAGTAGCCAAAGTAATCATTGGCATGTTTTTTGGATAATCAACGCCCGCGCTCTGACGCGCCGCAGACAAGCCAACCGCCGTATGTGGATCGATCAACATCGCCGACTGCTTATAGACATCTTGCATCGTGGCCAAAGTTTGCTCGTCATTGCAACGTCGACCAACAAACACACCCTCAAACCATTTTTGATAAACGCTTGCGGCTACTTCGAGTTTGCCAGTTGCGCGAAAATCAGTAAGTTGCTTTGCAGTCTCAGCCCCGTCTCGATTGTTCGTCTCAAACAACAAACGCTCGAAGTTCGATGACACTTGAATGTCCATACTTGGGCTCAACGTCGGCACAACTTCGTTGGCAGCCATCTGCTTCGACTCAAAAAAGCGCGTCAAAATATCGTTCGTATTCGAGGCAACAACAAAGCCTTCAATTTGCGCACCCATCTGTTTAGCAATCCAACCGGCCAACACATTGCCGAAATTTCCAGTCGGCACACTAAACACAGCCGATCGACCAAGTTTTTCGATTGCCGTCACGTAATAAACGACTTGTGCCATCACTCGAACCCAGTTGATCGAGTTAACAGCCGACAGTTGGTTGGCATCACGAAACTTTTGATCATTAAACATTGCCTTGACCAAGTCTTGGCAATCATCAAATGTGCCATCAACAGCGACAGCATGCACATTCGGTGCAGTCAAAGTCGTCATCTGTCGACGCTGCACATCGCTAACTCGATTATTCGGATACAGCATCACAATGTCGACATTGCGACACGAGGCAACCCCATCAAACGCAGCGCCACCAGTGTCACCGCTTGTTGCTCCGACAATCATCACGCGTTGACCACGTTGCATCAAAACATGGTCAAACAACTTGCCAACAAGCTGCAGCGCCACATCTTTAAACGCCAGCGTTGGCCCATGAAACAACTCGAGCAAATATTCGTTTGGCCCAATCTCTACAAGTGGCGCCACCTCAGGGTGTCGAAATGTTGAATAGGCGTCCACACAAAGTTGTTCAAAAATTTGTTGATCGATTTCAGCGCCCACATAAGGCGACATGATGCTTGCTGCCTTCTGCGCATAACTCGCCGCCGCACTATTTTTTGCTGACGCAGCCGAGACGCCGACTGCCGACTCGCCCAACTTCGGCCAGGTCTCTGGCACATACAAACCACCATCGCGCGCCAAACCAGCGAGCAACACGTCACAAAAACCGATCTTCGGTGCCTGACCTCGCGTCGAAATATATTGCATCGTTACGAGTTAGCAACTACGCGAAGCAACGCGCCGACGTGCTTCACGAAATCTTGCGACTTGAACTCGCTCAAACAACTTTGAACTGCCGCTTCATTTGCGTCGTGAGTCAAAAACACCAGTCGCGCATCTTCGCCAATGCCATCTTGTTCTGCCGCACGAATGCTCACACCGTTGCGCGCGAACACTCCAGTCACAGCGTGCAATACGCCGGGTTTATCGGCAACTTCAAGACCGATCATGTACTCGCAGTTCACCGCACTCATTTCTTTCAACTTCGACTTTTCAAATGTGCCGAGCAATGCATGAGTTCCTTTGCGCAAATTGATTGCCGCGTCGATCACGTCGCCTAAAACTGCCGATGCAGTCGGTTCACCACCGGCGCCTCGTCCATAAAACATCAACGAACCAGACGACTCGCCATCAACCAACACAGCATTAAAACTTTCACGCACTGCAGCAAGCGGATTATTCAATGGCACCAACGCCGGGTGCACGCGAACCGAGACCATCGAGGTTGCGGCATCTAGTTCTGCAACACCGAGCAACTTAACGGCATACCCAAATTTGCGCGCAATTGTTATGTCAGCGGCTGTCAGTTTGCTGATGCCCTCAACATAAACATCTTCAGCACGCACAGTTGTGCCAAAAGCGATGCTGGCGATAATTGCAATCTTGGCAGCCGCGTCATGTCCTTCAACATCGGCTGTTGGGTCGGCTTCGGCAAAACCAAGTTGTTGCGCTTCAGCCAATGCGACCGAATAATCGGCACCAACCTCGCTCATCTTGGTCAAAATAAAGTTCGTCGTGCCGTTAACAATGCCCATCACACGCGAGATCGGTTCGCCCCGCAAACTTTCACGCAAAGGTCGAATCAACGGAATACCACCGCAAACTGCGGCTTCAAACAACAAGTCGGTCGAGGCAGCATCGGCTGTTTTAAAAAGCTCGACACCATGCTTAGCCAGCAACGCTTTGTTAGCCGTTACCACTGGCTTGTGCTTGCCCAGAGATTCAGAAATCAGCTGAAACGCCGGCTCAATGCCGCCCATTAATTCGACTACTAGATCTACATCGGCAGACTGCACAAGTTCGTGTGCGTCAGTAACTAGCACTGCACCCTTGGGAAGCGTGTGTTTTTTTGTCTTGTCGCGCACGCAGACTTTTGTTACTTCAAGGCGCACGCCGCTTCGAGCCAAAATTTGATCAGACTGGCGAGCCACAAGCTTGACAAACGCCGAACCTACTACACCGTGCCCAAGCACCCCAAGGCGAACTACTTCTGATTTGGTCTGCGAAACCATAATTATACGCTATCTGCAACGTCGAGACTAACGAGATCTGTGTATGTCTCACGACGAACAACAACTCGAGCAACACCGTCGCGCACGAACACAACTGGTGCACGAGTGACTTTGTTGTAGTTAGATCCCATACTGTGTCCATACGCGCCAGTCACTGGTGTTGCCAAAATATCGCCAACTGCATAACCACTCGGCAATGTCGCATCATTAATCAACACATCGCCACTCTCACAATGTTTGCCAACAACCCGCGCACGTTCGGTGCGATCTGCATCTGCACGCGCTGGCAAAAATGACTCATAGCCAGAGTCATACAAAACAGGTCGAGGGTTGTCGCTCATACCACCATCAACTGCCACATATGTACGAATGCCCGGCAATTGCTTTATAGAACCAATTCGATAAAGAGTCACTGCTGCGCTCGCAACAATTGCCCGACCTGGCTCAACAAAAACTTTCGTTGTCTTGCTTAACTTTGCCGTTGCTGCCGCCAGCGACTCTGCCCATTGCGTAATTGTTGGCGCATGTTCTGATTCGATATACGCAACGCCGAGACCACCACCCAAAGTCAATTCGTCAACGCCAAGTTGGTTGGCAAAATCAACCATGATCTGTGCCGCTTGCGTGAAATTTTCTGCAGCAAAAACGTTTGACCCAATATGACAGTGAATGCCCACAAATTCGACACTCGCCGACGAGCGCACACGATCAACGGCCCGTTGCGCATCACCGTTGCGTAAGTTAAAGCCAAACTTCGAGTCATCTTGGCCGGTCGAAACAAATTCGTGTGTGTGCACGGCAACACCGGGGGTAATTCGCAGTTGAACTCTTGCTCGCTTCGTACCGCTTGCATGCAGAGCATCAAGCCGATCAAGTTCGTCAAAATTATCGACAACGATGTGCTGAACGTCGGCGTCGAGAGCCATCTTCAATTCTTCAATCGATTTGTTGTTGCCGTGCAATACGCACGCCGAACCAGGCACTCCCGCATTCAAAGCGACAAACAGTTCTCCCCCAGTCGCAACATCAAGTAGTAGGCCCTCTTCGTACGCCAAACGAGCCATTGCCCCACACAAAAATGCTTTCGTCGCATAAACAACTCGCTGCTTGCCAAACGCACGAACGGCCTCTTGGCATCGCGCTCGCAAATGCGCCTCGTCGTAGACAAAAGTTGGGGTGCCAAATTTTTCTGCAAGTGTGATCAGATCACAGCCGCCAAT
>JAUREG010000041.1:0-9529 GCA_030827545.1 Acidimicrobiales bacterium | reverse complement strand
CCTGATGTTTTCACCCTGACATTTAATGGTTTATCAAAGGCGTATCGCCTTGCTGGCTTTAGAGCTGCTTGGATGTTGATGACTGGGCCACGTAAACACGCGACGAGTTATATCGAAGGCATCACGATGCTGACCAACATGAGGTTGTGTGCAAATGTGCCGGCGCAACATGCGATTCAAACTGCATTGGGTGGTCGTCAAAGTATTCGTGACTTGGTTTTGCCTGGTGGTCGATTGCTTGAGCAACGCGATGCTGCAATCACGGCGCTCGAAAAAATAAAAGGTGTTTCGTGCGTAAAACCGAAAGGTGCGCTCTATGTGTTTCCGAAACTTGACCCGAGTGTTTACCCGATTGTTGATGATCGAAAATTTGTTCTTGACTTCTTGCGCGCCGAGCACGTGCTAGTCGTTCAAGGCACTGGGTTTAACTGGCCAACCACAGATCACTTGCGCATTGTGACTTTGCCTTATGCAAAAGATTTGACCGAAGCAATCGGTCGACTTGGCAATTTCTTGTCGAACTACGACCCGGCTAAAAAATAATTATCGGGCGTACGTAACGCCGCCGTCGACGATGATCGTCGAGCCGACGACATAATCTCCAGCACGAGATGCCAAATAAATTGCAGCACCAGCCATATCTTCTGCTGTGCCAATTCGCTTTGCAGGTATCTGTGAAGCAACCATTTCGCTGTGATCGCGAGCAATCTTGTTCATCTCTGAAGCAAACGCACCGGGCGCAATGGCTGTAACTACGATGTCGTCTTGTATCAAGCGCAACGCCATGCGCTTAGTCATGTGAATTAGTCCGGCTTTGCTCGCCGCGTATGGATAAGTTTCCATTTCGTTGATTGAGACACCGTCGATTGAGGCGATGTTGATGACTTTTGCCAAATGTTTATTTTTTGTGGCCGCGGCGCGCAATTGCGGCGCAAGTGCCTGGGTCAAAAAGAATGGTGTCTTCATGTTGAGGTCGACTGTTTTATCCCAGCCAGATTCTGGAAACGAATCAAATTCGGCCATCCATGCAGCGCCTGCATTGTTGACCAAAATGTCGATGGCAGGTTCACGTTTAGCAATCTCGGCAGCGAATGCCGTCACGCCAGCTTGCGTCGCCAAGTCACCAGGAATTGAAATGCATTCGCCAAATTGAGAAAGTTCTTTGGCTGCAGCGTCACACTGCGCTGCTTTGCGGGCAGTGATGTAGACGCGCGAACAACCGTGCTCTAAGAAGCCCTGCACGATCATCGCACCGATGCCGCGTGATCCACCAGTAACAATTGCAACTCGATTTTTTAAAGAGAAAAGATCTTTCATCGCCTCAACTATAGAGATTGTTCTCTTTGTGCTGTGTATTGAAGTTGTGAGGTATTGAAGTTGTGAGACTCGGCTTGAATTCGTGTCAGGTCGCAGGGGTAGCGTGGGGTTATGGCAGCCCCACAAATGCACTCAGGAATAACCACCGATGACGCAATGAATCTGGCGATGTCGCCGGGTGCCGTGCCGCTTTACGAAGCAGTGGTTGCGTTTATAAAAAATGAGATTGATCCAGTTACCGAAGAATATTTCAAGCTTGGCGAAGGTCGACCTGATCGTTGGCAATATGGCAAAGGGCAACTCGAATTACTTGAGTCGATCAAAGCCAAGGCAAAAGCCAACGGGTTATGGAATTTCTTTTTGCCCAACTCTGAAACTGGTCAAGGTTTGTCGAATCTTGACTATGCGTACATCGCCGCCGAACTTGGCAAGAACCCAATCGCATCAGAGTGTTTGAATTGCAGCGCACCAGATACGGGCAACATGGAAGTTCTCGAACGTGTTGGCACGCCCGAGCAAAAAAAGAAATGGCTCGAGCCGCTGTTGAACGGCGAGATTCGCTCGGCATATGCGATGACAGAACCCGATGTCGCTTCAAGCGATGCAAAAAATTTAGAGTGCCGTGCGATTCTCGACGGCGATGAATGGCTGATCAATGGCGAGAAGTTTTATATTTCTGGCGCTGGTGATCCGCGATGCAAAATTTTGATTTGCATGTTGATGACAAATCCAGACGGCCCACCACATAGTCGACATTCTCAAATTTTGGTGCCGATGGATACACCAGGCGTTGAAATAGTTGGTGCGATGCACGTGTTCGGCGAAGATGATGCGCCCCATGGTCACATGCATTTGCGATTTACAGATGTACGAGTGCCCAAGTCAAACATGTTGTTGGGCGAGGGTCGCGGTTTTGAAATTTCGCAGGTTCGTCTCGGACCAGGTCGAATTCATCATTGCATGCGTTCAATCGGTGCGGCCGAGCGTGCGCTTGAGTTGATGGTGCGTCGTGGTTTGAGTCGCGAAGCATTTGGTAAACCACTTGCGCGACTTGGAAAGAACACCGAAGTGATTGGCAAGGCGCGAATTGAAATCGAAGCGATGCGACTAATGGTGCTGCGTGCTGCTCGCGCGATGGACACAATGGGCAACGCCGAGGCGCGAGTTTGGGTGAGTGCAGTTAAGGCAATGGTGCCAGAGCGTGTGTGCAAAATTATTGACGAAGCGATGCAGGTTTTTGGTGCAACAGGTATTTCGCAGTGGACACCGTTGGCTCGCATGTATGCAGGTCAGCGCACTCTGCGACTTGCTGACGGCCCTGACGAAGTGCACTGGCATGTCGTTGGTCGGGCCGAACTTGCCCGACACGAAGGTAAGCCTTTAGGCTTCGGAGAAAATTCGGCAAAATCAAAAGGGGCCCAATAATGGATGCAGTCATCAATACTTTCGGCCTTGAGCCGATGTCAAGCACAGTCTCAGGACCAAATGTCGCAGCGACGCTTGCGCAATATGTTTCGCCTCATGGCACTCGCGCATTTATCATCACCGACGCTGGCGTAAATGGCGCTGGTGTTGTAAAACCAATTACTGATGCCTTGACAACTGCCGGCATGAAGTGGCAAGTGTTCGATCAGGTGTCGCCAAACCCGACCGATTTAAATGTTGCCGCTGGAGTTGCTGCGATTAATAAGTTTGGTCTTGAGGGCACTGTCGTCGTTTTAATTGGTGGTGGCTCAGTTATGGACTGCGGCAAGTACATCGCGCTCGCCGCACCAAACGGTGTCGACCATGTTGGTTTGGCATTCGCCCCAGAACTGGACGCCAACGATCGAATAGATTTTTCGACACTGGCACCAAAATTCAGCGCTTCAAAACCAGGCTTGCCAACAATCGCGATTCCGACAACTTCTGGCACAGCCTCCGAGACAAACGGTGCCGGTTTGATCACCGACACATCAGACCCTGATCATCATCGCAAACTTTTGTTCATCAATCCGTTGCTACGTCCGCGTACGATTTTGCTCGACCCGACTTTGACAGTCGGCATGCCAGCAAAGGGCACCGCTGCTTGTGGCATGGATGTATTGACTCACGCGATCGAGGCTCATACATCAGTGAAGTCAAACCCATATGGTGACGCACTTGCATTGCATGCAATTCGACTAGTTGCAAAATATCTGCCGATTGCAGTCAAGAATGGTGCCGACCTTGAAGCGCGAGCAAACATGCAAATTGCATCACACCTCGCTGGTCGTGCATTTTCAAGCGGGCCACAACTTGGTCTTGTGCACGCACTCGGTCACCCGATTTCTGGTCAGTTACATCAAGCACATGGTCAGACATTGGCCACGATGTTGCCGCACGTAATGCGTTTCAATCGTGATGTAGTCGCCGAGCGATATGCCAATGTTGGAGAAGCACTAGGTACAGAAGTAGACCCAGATGCTGCAATTGCCGCTGTAGAAAAACTCTCTTCGACTGTTGGCACCAATCGCAAGCTCAGCGAACTTGGCGCAACGAGTGACAACATTGGCTCGTTGACACAAGACGCATTGCGCGACTTGACTATTTTGACGACTCCGCGCTATCCATCGCGTGGTGAAGTGCACGAACTTTACGCCAAGGCGCTTTAAGCAACTAAATTTTTAGCGAATTTATAGTCAGTGGTTTGAGCGCTGTCCACGATTGTTTTAGTCCTGGGTGCAAGTTGAGGTCTGCGACTTGTTCAATCGGCGACCATTTAGTTGCAGTTGATTCTGGGTTGGCGATGTGAGCACCCGCGTCGCTCATCGCGTGAGCGATCACAGTGTCGTAACTCCATGGGCCGTGGTTATCTGAAAATACATGTTTAACGGTTAGCGCATCGATGTCGATGCCCATTTCTTCGTGAGCTTCGCGCAACGCTGCTGTCACCGAATCTTCATGCGAGTCTTTTGCGCCACCGGGCAACGCCCAGGTGCCACCGCCATGTGTCCATTCGGCACGAAGCTGCAATAAAACTTGCGGCTCTGGTGTATCGCGACGCAAGATCAGCAAGCCAGCCGCGCCGAATCGCCCCCAATGGCGATAACCGCAGTCACAATCGACCCATCCGTCGCCGTCGCGTTGTCCCATTAGTCAATAACAGTATTACGAAACGATGTCTAACGCGACTGCAGACTTTGGCACGACGTTGCGCACTGACCAATTGTCTCCGGCCAAAATTCGGCTGGCCAAAATTAATGTGAGCATGATTGCGCCGGTGCCGATGAAAGTTGTTGTGCGACCGAGATGGTCATATGCGACACCAGAAAAACTTGCGGCGACACCTCCAGCCAGAGTTTCCATGCCACCGAGCAGTCCTTGCGCACCTGCTTGTCTTTCGAGTGGCGCGCTTGTACCAACAGCAACACCTGCACCGGTGACAAAGAAGCCGTCGTTTAGTGAATGAAAGAAAAATACGACCATCATCAACGTGGGTGTTGGCATCAAGCCGTAGCCGGCCATAAATAGCGCACCGAGAATCATGCCGAAGCCACCGGCGCGGTATGGCCCGATGCGTTGCACAAATTTGCCACCGAATGGACCGAGCAAAATTAATGGCAACACAAAAACCGAAACGCCAACGTTGGCCATCCATTGAGCTGCATCAAGGTCATCCATAATCAGTACCCATAATGAGTCGAATACGCCAATCATGAAAAACAGTGCCACACCGATCAAGATGCCCGAAGTGATAGCGCGATTTTTTAACAAATCAATCGCAAATCTTTCAGTGGGATGATTTTCTTTGGCGGTTTCAGGCACAGCGATGCGACTGACGATGATTACGAATAGCGAAATAATTGTTGCCAAAAATATAAATGGGCCAGGAATACCAAAGAACTCGGCGAAAATTACTGATATAACAGGACCTGAGGCAAAGCCTGCGACTTCAAAAGACAAAATACGACCAAGATTGCGACCAAAGTTCTCTGGGTCAGCGACGATAATTACGCGCCGTAGAGCCGGCAATGCGCTGCCAGCTCCAAAACCCATAATGATGCGCGAGATGAGAAGAATTATGAATGTTTCGCCAAGTGCCATGCCGATGCAACCGATTACTTCAAGACTTAAGCCAAGAATTATCAATCGTTGAGCCCGACCACGGTCGGCGAGTGGCGCGATGCTGACTTGTCCGAGAAATGATGTGAAAAAACCGACCCCAACGATGAACCCGAGTGCCGACTCGGCGATGCCGAAGTTGTTGCGAAAATCGTCGAGCATCGTGAACATCACGCCATATAGGCATGAAGATGAACCGATTGCAAAAAGCAGCGTCAATACAATTCGCTGTTTATTCACCCGATAAATCTAGCGTTTTTGAGTGAAGCCGCCATTGCGTAAGACTGAACAGCATGGAAAACAAATCGTCAAAAATTAATGCATCACAGCCGCTTGATTCTTTAATTGCGGGTAAGTGGGTCGTTCATAATTCAAAAGTGGCTGTGACGAACCCTGTCGACGGTTCGATATTGGCCGAAGTTTCGAGTGCGACGCCCGACGATTGTTTGTCGGCTGTTGACGCTGCACAAAGTGCGTTCAACTCATGGAAAGCAACGGCACCTCGAGTGCGTGCCGAGATTTTGCGCAAGAGTTTTGAAATTATGATCGCCGAACAAGAATCTCTTGCGCGATTGATAACTCTCGAGAACGGCAAAGTTTTGAGTGACGCCCGCGCTGAAGTTGCGTATGCAGCTGAGTTCTTTAGGTGGTTTAGCGAAGAAGCAGTGCGCATCGATGGCGACTATCGCCGCGCACCGAGTGGCGCAAACTGGTTGATGGTCTCACGGCAGCCAGTCGGAGTTGCACTTTTGGCGACCCCATGGAATTTTCCTGCGGCGATGGCAACTCGCAAAATCGGGCCAGCACTTGCAGCAGGCTGCACTGTTGTTTTGAAGCCAGCCAGCGAAACGCCGTTGACTGCTTTAGCAATCGCTGAAATCATGCAACGAGCAGGTGTGCCAGACGGAGTAGTAAATGTCGTTGTACCAAGCCCGTCAGGGCCGGCAGTTAGCGCAATGTTGAAGTCAGATCGAGTGCGCAAACTTTCGTTCACGGGTTCAACGCCAGTTGGTTCGTTGCTACTAGCTCAAGCCGCCGAAAATGTAATCAACTGCACCATGGAGCTTGGCGGCAACGCACCATTTATTGTTTTTGACGACGCCGATCTTTCGGCTGCTATCGATGGTGCGATGTTGGCAAAAATGCGTAACGGCGGCGCTGCGTGCACGGCAGCCAACAGATTCTTTGTGCATGAAAAAATTTATGATGCTTTCACCGATGCACTAACAGCACGCATGAGCGCACTCGTCTTGGGCGATGGACTTGATGCAAAGACAACTGTTGGTCCACTTGTTTCAAAGTCACAACAGCAGCAAGTCGCCAAATTGGTGGACGAAGCAAAAGCTTTCGGTGCAAAAGTTGCCTGTGGTGGCACTGCCGCAACTGATGGCTCATTCGGTTATTTCCCAACGGTGCTCACAGATGTTTCATTTGATGCACCAATTTTGCGAACCGAAATTTTTGGGCCAGTTGCACCTTTAGTCAAATTCAAAGACAGCGACGATATTTTGTCTCACGCCAACAATGTCGAACATGGTCTTGTTTCATATGTATTCACCCGAGATTTGGGTCGGGGCATGCGAGTCGCCGAGTCGCTCGAGTCTGGAATGGTTGGTTTGAACCGCGGACTAGTTTCTGACCCCGCCGCACCTTTTGGTGGCGTTAAGCAGTCTGGCCTTGGCCGGGAAGGAGCCCATGATGGCTTGCTGGCGTTTCTAGAAACAAAGTATGTTGCTGGAAACTGGTGAAATCGGCATAATAAAAATGTGTCGCGAGCGGCAAAAAGAATTTGTAGCGAATTATTAGCCAAAGCTGGTGTTCCGGTTGATTCACCTGCGCGCCATTCGTTGCGAGTCGGTGATCAACGTATTTGGGACAGGGTAGTTGCTCAACGACAACTGGGTCTGGGTGAGGCATACATTGATGGCTGGTTTGAGTGTGATGCGCTTGACGAAATGCTTACTCGTTTAATTTCGGTTGACGCGGCAACCGCGATGCCAATGAGGCCATTGATTGTCTTGCACGCAATTCGATCAACTCTGATCAACAATCAAACCCGTAGACGTGCAATTCGAAACGCTCAACATCACTACAACATCGGTAATGATTTATACGAAAAAATGCTAGACAAGCGCATGATCTACAGCTGTGGATATTGGCAAGAAGCCCACGATTTGGATTCGGCTCAAGAAGCCAAACTCGACTTGGTATGCCAGAAGTTGAAGCTTGAGCCTGGGATGAAAATTTTGGACATCGGTTGCGGCTGGGGAGGATTTTTAGAGTTTGCAGCCTCACGTTACGGTGTGACGGGTTTTGGTGTGTCTCCCGCCGAAGAACAAGTTGCGATTGCGAGCAAGCGTTGTCGCGGTCTTCCAATTGAGATCAAGCAACTTGATTATCGCGATCTATCAGGAAAGTTTGACCGAATAGTTTCGATCGGAATGATGGAGCACGTAGGTCCAAAAAATTTACGTCAATTCTTTACAAAATGTGACGATTTGCTTGTTGAACACGGTCTTATGCTGCACCATACAATCGGCTCTTTGATTTCTAAACATCACACTGACCCTTTCTTTGATCGCTATATTTTTCCGGGCGGAGTATTGCCTTCACTTTCTCAAATCTCCAAATCGATTGAGCCAAACTGGGTCATTGAAGATGTTCATAATTTTGGGCCCGACTATGACCGAACTTTGATGTCATGGAGTTCAAATTTGAGCAAAAGCTGGTCTGACCTTAAAAATTATGATGAGCGATTTCGGCGAATGTGGCATTTTTACTTGATGGGTTCGGCTGCCGGTTTTCGAGCGCGTTCATTGCAACTTTGGCAAATTGTGTTTCGCCGAAAAGGCGTGGATAGGCGCTACTTTCCGGTTCGCTAATCGGTTGCTCGGGATTTTCGGGCGATTGTCACAGCCCACCAAATCAGCGGAATTTGAAACGGCAGTCGTCCAAAGGCGATTAATTGTTGTGAAAGTTTGCGATCTCGCCAGTCATATGCCGTATACAAATTGCCTGGATACACGGCAATAAACAATGCGGCCGCGGCCCATGCGGCGAGGCTTCGGGCGCTTGGTTTTAGTAACAAAACAGCAATCAAGATTTCGGCCAGACCTTATATATGTATAGAAAACAGCATCGCCTGGCAACCAGTCGGGGATCAATGCATTGAATGGCTTTGGCACAACAAAGTGAGCGATGCCCGCGGTTCCGAGAAAGCCAGCGAGTAAGAGAGTTGAAACTTTTGAGATGTGTTTACTCACCGGTACGTAATGCCACTAAATCTTCTCGCTATCTGAGACAATATTGAAGACTTTAAATTTTTTGGAGCAAAGATTTGGGCGAAATTACCGACACGAGAACCAACTGGTTAGACAATGACCAGCTTGAACAAGTGCGGGGTCAAGTTCCACTTGTTTATGTCGACGCAGTTCCGGTGCGAGTCAACGAACTTGGCGTTGTTACGCACGTTGGCATGCTTTTGCGTCAAGCGCCAGATGGTTCTATTTCACGCACAGTGGTCTCGGGCCGCGTTCTACTTAACGAAAGAATTCGAGATGCATTACTGCGTCACCTTGAAAAAGATCTAGGACCAATGGCTCTGCCGAAAATTCCACCAGAGCCGGCACCTTTCACGATCGTTGAATACTTCACGGATCCAAATATCAGCGGATTTCATGATCCGCGTCATCATGCAGTCAGTCTTGCGTTTGTTGTTCCTGTTTCTGGAGACTGTCAGCCATCACAACAGGCACTCGACCTTGGCTGGTACACACCTGAGCAGGCGATCAGTTCAGAAATGCGACTCGAGATGACAGGCGGACACGATCGTCTCGTGCGTCTTGCACTCGCATCGGTTGGAGTCCTACCGTGATTTCTGCAATATTGACTTCGACGCAGCGACAAGCAGCGTCACTGCGAATTGCATTGATTGGTAAAGATGTAAAGACGGCAACGATTGCCGACGATGTTGTTCTTAGTTTGAAAACCGGAAGTGTGATCGAAGAAGTTCGAGCTTTTGGTCGCGAAATTGAAATCGTTTTTGATGATGGACTAGTGCTCAGAACAAAAATGAGTTTGCGTGGGTCTTGGAGAGTTTTTCACATTGCAGATTGGCAAAGAAAAAAAC
>JAUREG010000040.1:0-9567 GCA_030827545.1 Acidimicrobiales bacterium | reverse complement strand
ATTGGCCGATGCGGTCGGCACGATGCTGAGTATCGATCACACGCACTGTTCCACTGCGACTGCGCATAACCAAACTTTGCGAACGCGCGCCATATGAGTCGTATCGCACACCGCGTAATAACTCGCCATCGGTGACACCAGTTGCGGCGAAGAACACGTCGTCACCACTGCACAAATCGTTGACAGTCAAAACTTTCGATAAGTCATAGCCAGCATCTTTTGCGGCTTTCGCTTCGGCATCGTTTTTTACCCACAGCTTGCCAAGAATTTGACCACCCAAACTTTTGAGTGCAGCAGCAGCAGTAACACCTTCGGGTGTGCCGCCGATACCCATCAAAACGTCGACGCCAACGTTTGGTGAGGCGGCTGCGATTGCGCCGGCGATATCACCGTCACTAATTAAGTGGATGCGACAACCGCAACTTCGAACCTCGGCGATGAGTTCGTCGTGTCGGGGTCGCTCCAAAATTACGACGACCAAATCGTTGAGAGACTTTTTAGTCGCCTTAGCAATTTCTTTGAGGTTTTTTGTCGGCGAAACATTTATGTCGATTGCGTTGGCTGCTTCACTCGAAACTGCAATTTTCTCCATGTAGACACATGGCCCCGGGTTGTACATTGTGCCGCGCTCGGCAACAGCCAAAACCGACAAGGCGTTGTTGCGACCTAGTGAGGTGAGCGTTGTTCCGTCGATTGGGTCAACTGCAACATCGGTTTCGGGTTTAGAACCGTTGCCAACTCGCTCGCCGTTGAACAACATTGGCGCTTCGTCTTTTTCGCCTTCACCAATAACGACGATGCCATCCATGTTCACTGTGTCGAGAAGATTGCGCATCGCATCGACGGCGGCACCATCGGCAGAATTTTTGTCGCCACGACCAACCCATTTAGATGCTGCAAGCGCCGCGGATTCGGTAACACGCACGAGTTCGAGCGCCAAGTTACGGTCAGGGCGTTGCGTCAACGGCATCAAACAGATGTTAGCCCAATATCACTTTAGCCAAATAAACAACTAGCGTTCGGATTGTGAGCGAACTAAACCCGAACGCACCCGTCACCGAGTGGGAGCTCGACGAATGGTCACGCGAGACGCGCGCAGAATTGACGTCGATGTTGATTGAAGCGGGGATCGCCCATCGATGGGATGACACGGTTCTCATTGCTGAGTCGGCACGCGAAGTTGATGTCGAAGAAATTTTGGATGAAATAGAAAATCTCGAAGATGAGATCGAAGAACAAGACGATGACGTCGATCAGGCCGACACAAAAGTATTGTCACAACTTGCTGGAGTGGCGCAGAAAATTGCACGAAACCCATCTGATGTGGGTGCTGTTGCAAATCTTGAGCGACTGCTTGAGTCGATTGATGCGTCGAGTGCGCCAGGTGACATGAGCGACTCTGTATGGCGACAAATTAAAGATCTTGCGAGCCAGGTTGAAGATGCTCTTGTTGGTGGCGATCGCGCTGATGAAGTTTTAGCAATGGATTTAGCTAGTCGGCTTGCGGCAATTTTGCGCTCAAATCTCTAGCTGTTTTTTGCGAATAGCAATTAGTCTCTGAAGTTATGGTTGCTGGCGATGTGCTTGCTGAAATAGAGATTTGGCACACCCGACCATTCACGCCAACGCGACGCTTGTCGATCGGTGCGCTGAATTTGCCCGTTGAGCATTCGCCGGGTTTTGGTGGTTTGTTGTTGGGTGGCATAGTTGCCCAACATTTTGGTGAAATTGACGATGAAGTCGTGCCTGATGTGCATCGTTTGTTGGCACAAGTTGAGCGCGGTGAACGGGTTGTGCAGCCGCGTCTACGACATCGTTTACAAACCGATCGCCATGGATTGGCAAAGAGCGCGCACCGTCTTCATGGCAACGAAAATGAATTGAAATTCAATTTTGAATCAAATGGAAGTGATTTGTTGCAGGTACTTGGGGCGATTTATTCGCTAGAACGACTCGAAGACTCTGCCCGGCGTGCGCTTAGTTCTGTAATAAGTCGTGCAATGCGATGGCGTGGACCACTTGATTCGTCGTTCATTTCTTTTTTGGCTGGCAATGCTTCGGCGAACATTTCGGCGATGGCCGACCCGCGAGCATGGGCACTTGAGTTGCTTGGGTTTCCGGCTGGCACTGTGAAGCCGTCAAAGCGTCAAGTGCAAGAGAGATATCGCGCCGTGTTGCGCAGTGTGCACCCAGACCACGGCGGCGACGCGTTGACCGCCAGCAAATCAATCGAAGAAATTGGAGAAGCCCGTCGAGTGCTATTGCGCTCGTGAAAACGCGTGTGCTGTTGCGCTCGTGATTGCGGGTGTTGTGTTGTTTCCGGGGGCGGGAACAAGTGCGAGTCATCAATCTCTAGTTGCAATTGAAACTGCAATAAATAGCGCGAGCACAAAAATCAAAGTTGCTCGTTGTGATTTTGATTATCGCAAGGCCGGCAAAAGTTTTCCGGATAAAACACCCGTGTTGATCGAGACTGTTCGCAAAGCCATAGTGCGAGCCGGGTCCGATTGGGGTTGCACGACTAAGCAAATAGTGATTGGTGGACGATCAATGGGTGGCCGCATGTGCAGCATGGCGATTGCCGACTCAGAGCAAAAACTAGAAGTAGCCGGTTTGGTATGCGTTTGCTATCCGCTGCATCCGCCAAAACAGCCGAGCAGATTGCGTAGCGAACACTTGCCGAGAGTTACTGTGCCGACACTATTTATTAGTGGTACTCGCGATGAATTTGGTACTGTCGAAGAACTTACTGCTGCAACTTTGCCGATGAAAAACAAAAAGCACGTTTGGATAGATGGTGCGAGACACGACTTAAAGAATCGGGATGCTGAAGTTGGCGAGATTATTGCGAATTGGGTTGTTGGTTTGTAGTCAGTTTTAGGTCAATTACGTCTTGCGGATTGAGTTCTTCAAGTTCGCGGTGTGCCGACTCGGGAAAAGTTGCATAGACCAAAACGCCAGCGATAATCGGACCTATTGCAAGCCAGCTCATAACAGTGCCATAACTGAAGTCGCTGTCAAGAAAGTATCCAGCGCCGATGAGACCAACACTGCCGCCAATTAGTGAAGCCGTCATGATCACACTCGAGGCAAACGAACGATGCAAGGTTGGAAACATTTCGCCGCGATAGACGGCCATTGCCGGATAGGCGAGCCCCAAACAGACGCCACCCGAAACCGAAGCCAGCCACATTGCTTGACCGCTTGTGCTGAATGCTGCAGTTAGCAAAATTGCTCCGAGCGGAAATGTGATTGCCGAAAGAACACGTCGCCCGCGTCGATCGGCGACGCGGCCGCCAATTAGCAAACCAATTGACGCCGGTGTGCCAGTGATCAGCGTGAATGCAGTGACCATAACTGCTGAATAGTCACGGACATCGCGCAAGTAGCGAACTTGAAACACAGACGATGCCGCAATAAATATGTTGCCGAAAATCGCGACAAGGCTTTGCGTGGTCAAACGCGTTTTATCGATGTGAGTTGCTGACTCGAGGTGGGCGTTGTGGCGCTCGGTGAAGCGTGTTGTCTCGGGAAGTTTGCGCAAGAGAATGACTGCGATCACTAGCCACGCAAGCGAGATTGCATAGATATATCGCCAAGAGTCTTCGCCAAGATCGGCAAGCGGTAAGGCGGCGAATGCAAAACCGGCGCCGAACCCCGCGGCTATCGCCAACACACTTGTTGCCCAAGCGCGAGCGTCGCGCGACATTTCTTCGGTCGCAACGATGCCGATCAAGATTGTCAGAACTAACGCAAGTGGTCGACCGATCGTTTGTGTCGCCACCAAGATTGAAAAATTTGGTGCAAGACCACCAAGTGCCGTGATGATCGGCGCACCAAACGCGCAAAAAATAATTAATCGACGACGGCCGATGCGGTCGGCGAGTGCGGCGAGCGGAAGTGAAATGACTACACCCCAGCGGATGATTGCTGCGCCGATGCCTTGTCCCTGTTCTGAAATTGCAAAATCTTGTGCGGCATACGCGACTGTTTGCGTGAACAATGTGTTGGCGTAGGTTGCAGGTATGCAGGCCAAGGCGAGAAGCCACAAAATAGTGCGCTGGCGCGAAGTCAATGGGGGCGTTCGGGGTTTTCGGCTCACTGCGGGAGCATACTGAAATGTCATGAATAATGAGTCTCCACGCATCATTGTGCGCCGCTCAGGGCCACTTTCGGGCAATGTTCAGGTGCCTGGAGCAAAAAACTCGGTTTTGAAATTGATGGCTGCAACTTTGCTGGCTGAAGGCGAATTCGTGTTGACCAACGTGCCTGCGATTGCCGATGTCGACACAATGTCTGAACTATTGGCGGCTCTCGGTGTGAAAACTAAATGGCTGGGGCCACATGAACTTTCGTTGACGAACTCTGGAAACATTTCAACAGAAGCTCCGTTTGAAAACGTCGACAAAATTCGCGCCAGCATCAATGTGCTTGGGCCGTTGTTAACTCATTATGGTCAAGCGCTGATCAACTGGCCGGGTGGAGACGACTTTGGCGGACGACCAATTGATTTGCACATCAGCGGCCTCGAAAAAATGGGTGCGACGATTGAACAGAACTTGTTGAACATCAACGCTTATGCCGACGAATTGCATGGCGCTGAGATTGAACTTTCGTTTGCCAGTGTTGGTGCGACTGAAAACATTTTGACTGCTGCGATATATGCAAAAGGCACGACAGTAATTGACAATGCGGCACGCGAACCAGAGATCGGCGACTTGTGCAACATGCTCGTGGCGATGGGTGCGCAGATTGAAGGTA
This sequence comes from Acidimicrobiales bacterium, assembly GCA_030827545.1. GTDB lineage: Bacteria > Actinomycetota > Acidimicrobiia > Acidimicrobiales > Ilumatobacteraceae > BACL27. Next base: position 4,806 of record JAUREG010000040.1, on the reverse strand, counting down.
TCGGTACTTCACGATTAGTAATTCATGGTTCGAAAAAAGGTTCACTACGCAGTGTGCGTCACGCAGTGATCAACGACCGCGTGCAAGCAGCGACGTATATTGCCGCTGTTGCGATTGCCGGTGGCGATGTGCAAGTTCGCGGTGCGCGACCTGAACACATGGAGATGGTGATTAACAAATACACGCAGATGGGTGTGTCGATTTATCCGCAACGAGATGGTTTGCGTGTCACGGCGCCAGAGCGTCTTGCGGCAATTGACTTTGCGACGTTGCCGTATCCGGGTATTGCGACCGACTACAAGCCGTTACTTGTGGCGATGAATTCGGTCTCAAGTGGTGTGGGCATTGTGACTGAAAATTTGTTTCCGGGTCGGTTTAGATATATCGAAGAGTTGTGCAAACTCGGCGCCGACATTCGCATTGACGGACATCATGCCGTGATCAAAGGTGTTGATCACCTGATTGGCACCGCGGTGACGGCCCCTGATATTCGTGCTGGTGCGGCTCTAGTTGTCGCCGGTTTGGCTGCCCACGGCGAAACTGTGATCGGTGAAATTCACCACATCGATCGTGGCTATGACGACTTAGTCGGACGACTTAGTGGTCTCGGTGCTGACATCACTCGCGTTTGACTCGCGTTTGACGCGTCGCGTTGCCTGCCACAACACCCCGATTATCACGAGAATTGGTCCAACGACCAAGAGAATTTCATCCCAACCACCTTGGTGAGCAAGCACCCTCGTATCGTAGAGGGTTCAGGAGTTAAAAATAGACAGGATGCTTAGTGTCGATTCGCACGCAAGTTGAAGAAACGATCGAAGTGATTCGCCCGGCTTTGCAGGCCGACGGCGGTGACATCATTTTGCGCGAAGTTGACGAGACGACTGGCATTGTCAGCGTGACTCTTACTGGCGCGTGCGGCACTTGTCCGGCGTCGGACCAGACGCTTAAAGCCGGCATCGAGCGCATTATGCGTGACCGAATTGACGGCATTACTGAGGTCATTGCGGTTTAAATGAACTCGCGTTCAACCGACATCAAAAAATTATTTGAGGATGCTCGCGCCGGTGACCGTGCAGCCCTCGCACGATTGCTTTCGCTGATCGAGCGCGGCGGTGACGACGCGCGAAGTGTCGGGCGGTTGGTTTATCCAAAAGTTGGCAATGGTTACGTGGTCGGCATCACCGGTGCGCCAGGTGCAGGCAAGAGCACGTTGACTTCGTCTTTGATAAGTCACTTGCGGTCAAAGGCGCAAGAAGTTTCGGTGTTGGCGATTGACCCGTCGTCGCCGTTTACCGGTGGCGCAATTTTGGGTGACCGAGTGCGAATGCAAAGTCACGCAACTGATGCTGGTGTTTTCATTCGAAGCATGGCGACGCGCGGGCATCTCGGTGGTTTAAGTTTGGCGACAAGTGAAGCCGTGCGGTTGCTTGACGCTGTTGGTTCGCCGTGCACGCTGGTTGAAACTGTCGGTGTTGGTCAAGTTGAAGTTGAGATTGCGCGCAACGCCGACACGATTGTTGTTGTTGTTAACCCAGGTTGGGGTGATTCAGTGCAGGCAAACAAAGCAGGCTTGCTTGAGATTGCCGATGTGTTTGTTATAAACAAAGCAGATCGACCTGGTGTCGACCAAACTCAACGCGATCTTGAACAGATGCTTGAACTTTCTGAAATTGCAACCGATGCGTGGCGACCGAAGATCGTGCGCACAGTTGGCACGACCGGAGAAGGCGCTGAAGGTCTTTGGCAGGCGATTTCGGCTCACCGCGAGCATGCAACTCGTGATGGCTCGCTGGCCAAGCGGCGTGAACAACGGTTGCGCAATGAATTGCGGGCAATAATCGAGCGTCGTCTCGAGCATCGTGCGCGAGAGATTTGCACTGGCGAGCGCTGGGATGCGATTCAAAATGAAATGTTGGCTCGATCACGCGACCCGTGGAGTTGTGCCGACGAAATGTTGGCTGGCATCTTGTAGTGAGTGAAACTCGGAGAGTTGTAGTTTCAAGTTTGACGCTAAGCGGAGCCGTCGGTATTTTCGCGTTGTCATTCGGTGTCGCATCTGTAAGTGCGGGTGCAAGTGTTTGGCAAACCTGTGCGTTGTCATTATTTGTGTTTACTGGTGCTTCGCAATTTTCGGCGATGAGTGTTGTCGGTGCTGGTGGTTCGATGGTTGCTGCGTATGGTGGAGCAGTTCTGCTTGCGGCACGAAATTTGGTTTATGGATTAGCGCTTTCGTCGTCGGCTAAATCTGTGGCGGGCAATTTGCCACGCCGATTGTTTGCTGCGCATTTTGTGATTGATGAAACAACGGCTTTGGCCTTGGCTGAGTCGTCGCCGAAGCTTCGCAAGATTGCTTTCTGGACGACTGGCATCGGACTTTTCAGTTTTTGGAATCTCGGCACTTTGATTGGTGCGTTGGCTGGCAGTGCGATTGATCCGCAAAAATTTGGATTAGATATTGCGTTTCCGGCGGCGTTCATCGTGATGCTGATGCCGCACTTGCGTTCAAAGTTGGGTCGACAAGCAGCCATGCTCGGTGGCGCGCTGTGTTTAATTTCTATTTCGTTTTTGCCAGTTGGTGTGCCGATCTTGCTTGCCGCGAGTGCCGTGTTGGTGGGTGTACGCAATGATCAATGAAGCGCCTACAAATTTGTGGTTGATGATTATTGCGCTAGCAGCCAGCGCATATTTGTTGAAGATGTTTGGTCTTGTTGTGTTGGGCTCACGACAATTGCCAAAAGTATTCGATCGTTGTCTCGGTTTGATACCAGCGGCGTTGCTCTCGGCGCTGGTTCTCAAAGACACTTTTTCGGTTGGCCAGAGTTTGGTGTTTGATGCGCGAGTCGCAGGCTTTGCAGTTGCTGTTGTTGCGGCGTGGCGGCGTGCGCCGTTGATCGTGGTTGTAGTGCTGGCAGCGACTGCGACGGCACTTCTGCGAGCGATTTAGTTCAAGCGCAATTTAATTATTGTTTGCAAAGTGCGGCGAGACCGCGTAAGTTGCGTTTCCAAATTTGACGTAAAACTATTTTGCCGCCGATGAATGCGCCAAATGGTCCGCCGAGAAACCACGGGAAGACGAGTTCTTCTTCCCATTGAAAAAGAGTCTTGGTGCCGTTGGCGATTGGTTCGAGCGTGAAGACGCCCGTGCCAGTGACGATGCCGATGTGCTTGACGCCCATTGCTTTGCCTGGCACCCACTCAGTGATTTCCATTTTGTCGGTCAAACGAATCGGGCCGACTTTTGTGTCGCAGAGAAACGCCGTGCCGACTCCGCGGGTTTGGTCAGAGACGAAGCGAATTGCGACGGCGTCGTGCATCCAATCAACATGGCGTTCGATTGGTTCGACAATTTGCCAAACCTTTTCAGGGCTGGCGTCAATTTCAATAGAAACTTTGATAATGCTCATCGCCTTGTGAGTGTAGTTAGCCTGTAGTTCTGTGGCGATTCGTAAAAATAATGCTTTTAACGGTGACGCAATCGCTGATTTTGTCTATCTAGATCACGCTGCGAGCACGCCGATGCGCCAAGAGGCGATCGAGGCGATGACGCCATATATGAGTGGCATTTATGCCAACCCGTCGGGCGCGCATCGGTTTTCGCGAATCGCGCGCAAAGCAATTGACGAGGCGCGCGATGATGTCGCCGAAGTGCTTGGTTGCAAAGTTGGTGAGGTCGTGTTCACGAGCGGTGGCACAGAGGGCGATAATGCGGCGATATTTGGCGCAGTGAGACACAATTCAGGTGTTGCGGTTTGCTCGGCCGCAGAACATCACGCGGTTTTACATTGTGTCGAAAACCTGAAGGGCAAAGTTGTTGGAGTTGACGCAACCGGAGTGATCGATGTTGCCGAACTTGAGCGAGTGTTGCAAGAAGCGCAGTTGAGTGACAACCCGACTGACCGTGTCAGCGTTGTTTCGGTGATGGCGGTAAACAACGAAGTTGGCAGCATTTCGCCGTTGCGACAGGTAGCAAAAGTCGTGCGCGCAAATGCGCCTGGTGCCGTTTTGCACACCGATGCGGTGCAGGCGACTTGTTGGCAAGACTTGCGCGAGATTTCAAAACTTGTGGATGTACTTTCGGTTTCGGCACATAAATTTGGCGGGCCAAAAGGTATGGGCATCACGATGCAGCGTCTCGGCTTAGAAATTGATCCGCTGATAGTGGGTGGCGGTCAAGAGCGCGATCGTCGAAGTGGCACGCACAATGTTGCTGGCATTATGGCAACTGCTGCGGCGTTGCGGGCGACCGACTCATCGCGCGATGCCGAAGTTGCTCGAGTTACCAAGTTGCGTGATGCATTGGTTGATGGCGTGATGAGTGAAATTGAAGATGTGATTGAGACTGTGCCGCGTGACAAGCGTGTTGCTGGTATTGCACACATCTGTATTGGTGATTGTGAGAGTGAATCGGTGCTGTATCTGCTCGACGAAGCGATGATTTGCGCTTCAGCAGCGAGTGCATGTGCAAGTGGGGCAATGGAGCCATCGCATGTGTTGACTGCGATGGGTATTGACAAGAAATATTCAATGGGAGCGTTGCGAATGAGTCTTGGTCACACGACCAGTGAGAGTGACATTGATCGTGCAATAAGCGCGCTGGTCGGTGTCGTTCGGCAACTGCGGCGCAATAAAGTTAAAGCCTGATGAAAGTTCTCGTAGCGATGTCTGGTGGCGTTGATTCGTCGGTGGCTGCGTCCGAACTGATTGACCAAGGCCACGAAGTAGTTGGCGTGACGATGCGTTTGTGGGGTGGCGAGAGTGATACAGGTTGTTGCTCAGTTTCAGATGTTGACGACGCACGGCGAG
>JAUREG010000039.1:0-9844 GCA_030827545.1 Acidimicrobiales bacterium | reverse complement strand
TATCCGCCCGGTTCAAGCGTGTCAATTGCCTCTCTTGAACTCAGCGGCGTGATGCAAGGTGCTGACCCAGATGTTGATGTGCTCAAATCGGTTTCGCTAAAAATTGCGCCAGGAGAAACTGTTGCACTTGTCGGTGCTAGCGGCAGCGGCAAAACAACTTTGGCGATGTTGCTTGCTCGTCTTTACGACGTCACTTCGGGCGCAGTGCGCATCGACTCAAAAGATGTTCGTGACCTGACCAGCACTTCACTTCGCGCCGCAATCGGTGTTGTCTCGCAAGACTCACACATGTTTCACGAATCAGTTAAATCGAATTTGCTATATGCCCGACCCGATGCGACTCAAGAACAAATAGTCGAAGCGTGCCAAGCCGCAAAAATTCATGATGTTATTGCGGCATTACCTGACGGTTATGACACGATTGTCGGTGAGCGTGGCTATCGACTTTCGGGCGGCGAAAAACAGCGATTGGCTATTGCAAGGTTGTTGCTAAAGAACCCAGCGGTGATGATTCTCGACGAAGCCACCAGTCATCTCGACAACGAAGGCGAAGTGCTTGTGCAAAACGCGCTCGACGTGGCGATGAAAGACCGCACTTCATTGGTGATCGCACATCGCTTATCGACTATCCGCGATGCTGATCGCATTGTTGTGCTCGACAATGGCACCATCATTGAGCAAGGCACACATGAGCAACTAATGAACAACAACTCGCTTTATGCAGCCCAGGTTCGCGCAGGTGAAACTTTCGAGCCTTAACTAATGACTAATTTTGTTGAAGTCGCCTCCGAGTTGAGTTTTCCTGAAGGGCCAGTCGCGTTGCCCGACGGCAGCGTTGTTGTAGTTGAGATGATGAAAAAATGCATCACTCGAATCATGCCCGACGCAACGAAGCAAGTTGTTGCAGAAATTGCCGGTGGACCAAACGGTCTGGCTATCGGCCCTGACGGCGCGCTCTACTTATGCAATAACGGCGGCTCGTTCTCAAAACGAATTCACAATGGCCTCACCTACCCTGGGCCATTCGACCCCGACCTATATATAAGTGGACGAATTCAGCGAGTCGATTTGAATACGGGCGAAGTCACCGACCTATACACGCAATGTGACGGTCGCAAACTGCGAGGACCAAACGACATCGTGTTTGACAAACAAGGTGGCATGTGGTTCACCGATCACGGCATTCGTCACGATCGCGACTTCGATCTAACTGGCATTTATTACGCCAAGACCGATGGCTCGATGATTCGTGAAGTTATCTTTCCATGTCAGGCGCCAAACGGCATCGGTCTTTCGCCCGATGGCCAGACGCTTTATTGGGCCGAAACATTTAACGGGCGTGTTTACCAAGCAAACATCACCGGCGAAGGTGAAGTTTCAGGATTCAACGCAAGCAACCCGCGAAGTTGTTTGTGTGGTTTACCAGGTTTGCAATACCTCGACTCGCTTGCTGTTGACAGTGCCGGCAACGTCTGTGTTGCAACATTGGTGAACGGTGGCATCACCGTGATTTCACCAAGTGGCGAGATCATCGAACACATTGCAACTGGTGACCCAATGACGACAAATATTTGTTTTGGCGGCACTGAGCTGCGAACTGCCTACATCACACTTTCAGGTCTCGGCAAACTTGTTTCGATGACCTGGCCGCGCCCGGGTCTAAAACTTAATTTTTAGTCGGCAATCCAATTGCCGTGAAAGCCGTTTGGCACACGTGCTGGCAGGTGCACAGTAGCCACTGGCTCACCGCAAAAGTCTTGAGCGTCAAGCACGACCAGATCTGAAAGATCGGTTTCTGTGTTGTGACGCAGCGCCATTACGTAGCCGTCGTCTTCAGACTTTGCGCCGTTGCGTGCGATGAATACTGGCTCGCCGTAGCCAAAGTTTTCACCGTCGTGTCGCACTTGAGTTGATTGCTTTTCCAGATCTTGCTTAATCAAATCTACTTGTCTAAAAACATCTGAGATGCCAGCGAGATAACCGAAATTGTGTTGCATGCCGATCAACGATTCGTTAATTCGCGGAAACTCCTGTGGTCGATCATCCAAGCGTTGTTCTGTTGCTTTGCCTGTCATGGGGTTAAGCACCCAACGATCTAAAGTCGGAAAACCTTCGTTTGGTCCGCGTTGCTCGACATCAAACATTTTTTCGTGACGTGCCGCATCTAAAACGACGGTGCCGTCTGGTGCGTCGTAAGCGTTTAATGGATGAAAGATATAGCAACTGTTGATCTCGACCCACTTAATGTCGGCGGCCACACCTTCGCGCGGAAGCAAACCGACGCGCGCCGTGTAATCCGCATTCCATATATATGGAAACGATCGCCCAGACATTGCCAGATCAAGATTGAACAAACAAGGTAAATCAAAGATCAACACGTATTTTTCGGTGATCGCACAGTCATGCATCATCGGGCCACCTGGCAAAGCGATGTCAACCGTGCGTCGCACTTTGCCGTCGACGCCAACAACCAGATATTGCACCTGATTGCCCCAGCCCCACCAATAAGCCATCACGTGCAATTCGCCGGTGCGCGGGTCACGCTTTGGGTGCGCAGAAAAAGCCTGTGGCAATGTGTTGGCAAAATTCGAAACACGAACTGTCTCAAGTTCGTAATTCATTTCGATAGGCGGCGAACCACCTTCAACAAGCGCCCAAGTCGCACCTGCATGACCGATCACATTTGTATTCGACGCAAACTGTGCATGATCGGCTGGCCAATCTGACGGTGGCGCTTGTTCGCCAAGATTCTTTGCGACGTTTCGGTCGCGCACCCAACGATTGCGATACCACTCAGCCTTGCCATCGTTGATTCGAATTCCGTGAACCATGCCCGAGCCCAAAAACCAGTGATACGAATCGGGGTTAACTTCACCAATCGGGTTTGGTCCGTTGCGCAAATAACGACCCGTCAACTCGTCTGGCAATTTGCCCGTCACTTGCAAATCGAAGGCAGTTGTTTCAACATCGACAGGCGCCAAGTTGCCAGCCAAAAAAGGATTACTCGAAGTTCGCAGCGTCGATGCGTTAGCCATGTTCACACTCTAGTAAAAGCGAAATTTGCCGCTAAACAAGTTTGTCATTGGGCGGATCTGATAACCGCTGGGCCAACCATGCAATTGGCAAAGAAATTATCATCACAATTGTTGCAACGACCGTTACATATGGCAAAACATTTGGCCTCGAAAAATTGTTAAGAATCCATTGCGGCAGTGTTTGAAACCCGGCCCCAGCCGTGAATGTTGTGACGACAACTTCATCAAAACTCAAGGCAAATGCCAAAATTGCACCCGCGAAGACACTTGACCTCACGAGTGGCCAGGTGATCAATCTAAATGTCTGAAGACTGTTCGCACCAAGATCTGCCGATGCCTCGCGCAAGTTCGGCGAAATTCTGCGCAGGCGCGCAACAACGTTGTTGTATACGACAACGATGCAAAACGTAGTGTGACCGGCAATCACCGAAATAAAACCCAGATCTAAACCAAATCTCACGAAAGTATTTCGCAGCGCAACACCAGTGACAATGCCCGGCAAGGCAATCGGCAGAACAGCCAGAAAGCTGAGAGAATTTTTGCCAAAAAACTCAAAGCGTTGTAGTGCAAATGACAACATCGAGCCCAATACAACAGAGACCACCATTGCGATCAACGCCAACCTTGTTGACGAAATCAATGCTTCACGAGCACTTTCTACATCTAAAAATGTCGACCACCAACGTGTTGAAAATCCCCTAGGTGGCCAGGTCAACGAATTTGCAGTATTAAACGACAAAACGAATATCAAAAAGAGCGGCAGATACAGGAATATAAGTACCCCATATGTCGTCACCCGTAGTGCGAAACGCGAACGCATTGAAATTTGCATCAGAGATTCTTAAAGGCACCGAGACGTGCCATGACAATTAAATAAACAACCATTATTGAAATTGGCCACAATGTGAATGCCGCAGCGAGTGGCTGATTAGGTGCGAGCAGAGTTCGTTCGATGATGTTGCCGATCATCTGCGACTTTCCTCCGACGATTTTGACAGTTATATAGTCGCCAAGCGAAAGTGAGAATGTAAAAATGCTCCCTGCGGCAATTGAAGGCACGAGCATTGGCATCATCACCGAAAAAAATGTTCTGATCGAACCAGCCCCAAGATCACTTGATGCATCAAGCAATGACTCTGGTAGTCGCTCAAACCCCGCATAGATCGGCAAAAACATATAAGGAAACCACAGATATGCAAGCGTGACGATCACCGACAAATATCCGAAACCGGGAGACCAGCCAATCGTGTTCTTAAGAAAACCTCCTGTACCAAACTCAGACCCTGGCTCGAAAATTGCACGAAGCGCAAACGCCTTGACCAGATATCCAGCCCATAGTGGCAGAAGTATTGCAACAACCAACCCGCGCTTTGTCCATGACTTTGCAAGCTTCGAGATATAAAAACCGACGGGCAAGGAAAGCGCAAAGCAAATAAGTGTCACGGCAGAAGCAACGCCAACACTGCGCAGAACCAACATCTGGTAAGCATTTTCTGTGATTACTTCGTCAAGGTTTCCGAGCGTTAACTCTGTTGTCGCTTTACCTGTGAACTCATCTCGGCCGAAAAATGCGCTGACTACTAGTAGCACGAGCGAACCTACATAAACGACCAGTAGCCAAAGCATTGGTCCGCTCAGCAACGCGCCGAGACCAAGACGCGGATGTTTTTGCACGAAACGATTTAAAGAACTGCTCGTTCGTTTAGCACGATTATTGCTGATTACGGACGACATTTTAAATCCTTACGAAAATAAAAGTGGGTCGAGAGCCAGAGCCCTCGACCCACTTCAAAATTATTGTCTTGTATTAAGCGCGAAGCTTGTTCCAGGCATTTACCCACTCGGTGTATGGGACACATTCAACATCGCGTCCATCAAGACACTCTGATGTCGGAGTCGTCCAATACCAAACATCGCTCCAGTAGCCAGTTTCGCCAGCGTGGTATGTCGTGCAGTGATTTTTGTCTGCAGTAAGTTCGCACGACTTCGAATTCGATGGTGCCTCGCCAAACCACTCAGCTACGCCAGCATTTGCTTGCGGTGAAATTATGTGATTGAGCCACATATAGGCGCAATTTGGATGTTTTGCCTTGCTCGAGATCATCCAAGTGTCAGACCAACCAGTTGCACCTTCCTTGGCTTTCGTTGCGGCAATCTTGGCACCATTTGCTGTTGCCAAGTTCACGATCACTTGCCATGAAGTTCCGAGCGTCACCGAACCCGCCTCAAGCGAGGCTTGCTGATCGGTGTAGAGCGCCCAATATTGACCTACGATCGCCTTTTGAGATTCAAGTACAGAGATAGCGGCATCAAACTGCGTCTGATCGAGAGCATATGGATTTGTAATTCCAAGATCAGGTTGAGTCGCCATCAAGTAAATTGCCGCATCAGCGATATAAATCGGCGCGTCATATACAGAAATCTTTCCTGCATATGGACTATCCGCTTCAAACATATCGGTGATTGAATCTGGTGCAGCACCGGCTTCGGTGTTGTAAACAAGTACGTTTGCTCCACGACCGTGAGGCACTCCGTACGCTACCCCATCTTTAGAATTCCACAATTTATTTTTGAGATCGTCAAAAACGTCAGCGTAGTTTGGAATCAGATCAGTGTTAACTGGTGCAACATCCCCACCGGCAATCAGTCGTAATGTTGCATCGCCTGACGCTGAGACGGCATCATATTCGCCACTCTGCATCAGCTCAACCATTTCATCTGATGTATTGCCAATTTTTACGTTGACTTCGCAGCCAGTTTCTGCTTCGAAGCCACTTACCCAGTCAACGGCAGGGTCAGTAGATCCGTCCTCTACGTAACCAGCCCAAGCAACAAGGTTTACTGCGCCCTCGCCGTCGCCGAGTTTGTCCATTGCTCCAGAACCATCATCACTACCACCACAAGCCGCCAACGCAAGAACACCTGCGCAAGCAAGCATTAAATTTCGTTTCACGAATTTCATTTTCCCCCCATTTAATTTTTGAGTATTATTCATCACTTTAACTCAAAAAGATCACTCGGTTTCCAGCCAAACCAAACCTCTTGACCAGACCTCAAATCAGCCACTTTTTCGCTCGAATTCGTCGCGACTACCGTGCCAAATCCAGCCACTTCGCAGTAAATACGACTCTCAGCACCCAAATACTGAATCGACAAAATTGTGCCGCTTTTGAAGCCTCCAACAGAAGTCGAAGAAATATCGACATGCTCTGGGCGAAGTGTAAATACTCCTTGGCGACCAACAAGTTTTTGTGCACGCTCTCCAGAAAAAAGATTCGTGATACCGACGAAACCGGCGACAAAAGAAGTTTCTGGATGCTCGTAGATAGCTCGAGGCGAATCAATTTGCTCAATGCGCCCGCGGTTAAAAACGGCGACACGGTCACTCATTGAGAGTGCCTCTCCTTGGTCATGTGTTACGTAGACAAACGTAATTCCGAGTCTTCGCTGTATCGATTTCAACTCGACTTGCATCTCTTCGCGCAATTTCAAATCAAGAGCGCCAAGTGGTTCATCTAACAACAATACTTTTGGTTGATTCACTAGGGCTCGCGCCAACGCAACTCGCTGTCGTTGGCCACCAGACAACTGATTGGGTTTACGCTCAGCGAAACCCACCAACTGCACCACATCTAAAATTTCATTCACACGCATTTCTCGCAATTCACGCGCAACACCTTTGACTTTTAATCCATATCCGACATTCTCTCTTACCGTCATGTGTGGAAAAAGTGCGTAATCTTGAAACACCGTGTTGACATCGCGCTCGAACGCGGGCACACCAGTTACGTCCTTGCCATCCAAGAAGATCGAACCCGTGGTCATTGGTTCGAAGCCAGCAATCATTCGCAACACCGTGGTTTTGCCCGAACCGGATGGTCCCAACAAAGTCAGAAACTCGCCGTCAAAAACATCCAAGTTCACTTGATCGACCGCAGTAACTGAGCCAAAAGTCTTGCTAACACCTCGGAGAACAATTGCTAAATTCTTTTTTGTTGCTTCCTCAGCGCCCATACGCTCCACGATAGATGGAAATCGACGACTAACTAAATTTGGATAATCCGCGTAGCGTAAGAACCTATGTGGGGCACGCCAGACATGGTTTCAAAGCTTGAACATGTTCTTGTTCGCACGCCGACGACTGTTGGCAATTTTGTTGCCGATGCGCAGTGGCGCGAACCTGATCGCAATTCACTCGTGCGCGAACATAACGAATTCGTTCAGTTGCTTGAAAAACTTGGCTGCAAAGTTCACATTGCCAGCGCCGTTGATGGCTTAGTCGATGCTGTCTACATGCACGACCCAATGATCATGACGCCGCATGGCGCAATTTTGTTGCAAATGGGTAAGCCTGTTCGCCAACCCGAACCAGCCCAAATTCGCAAAGATCTCGAACGCATTGGCGTACCGATCTTGGGTGAACTCACCGGCACAGCAATTGCCGACGGTGGCGACAAAGTTTGGCTCGATGCGAAAACTTTATTGATCGGCCATGGCTATCGAACTAACGGCGAAGGCATCGCACAAATCAAAAAAATGCTTGCGCCATTTGGTGTCGAAGTTCATGCCTTCGACTTGCCGCACTTTCAAGGACCAAGTGCTGTATTGCACTTGATGTCTGTGCTCTCACCGATCAGTCATTCTCGAGCAGTTGTCTATGAACCTCTTGCGCCGATTCGCTTGCTCGAGTTTCTCAAGTCGTGCAATATTTCTTGGCTCACAGTTAACGACACCGAAGTTCATACCCAAGGTGCAAACATCTTGACTGTCGCACCAGACGTCGTAGTTTTAGCTGCTGGTAATCCAGAAATAGAAGGCAAACTTCGTGAGTCTGGCGTGACCGTGCACATTTTCAACGGTGAAAATGTCGCGGTTAAAGGTGACGGTGGGCCAACTTGTCTGACTGCGCCGTTGTTACGCCGCTAACAGCGCGCTAATCGGGTTTGACGCAAGTAAACCCGCAAAAGAGTTAGCAAATTACCGAAGGTGCGCGATTTCGTTTAACGAACCAACCGAGCGCAAACCATTTTTTGAAGCCACAACTCGATGAATCGATGTGTATTGCGGATAAAAAAATCCTCGCTCGGTTGAGATGCCCAAAATGTGCGCCAGATACTGATTGATCACACCACCGTGGCAAGTTACGACTATTCGCTGCGAGGCATGCTGACTGATCAACTGCTCAAGGCTCGAAATAACTCGATTGCGAAAACTCTCAAGCGTGTCTGAATCTGATTGCCACTCGCCTGCCAACAGTTTTTGCCACCGCTCGTCATTGGCGGCGCGCAATTCTTCAATCGGTATGTACTCGTTCGACAGCCGATCGTATTCGGCAACTTCGTCAACTATTGAAATCGGTAAGCCAGTTGTCTGAGCCAGAGGCTCGGCAGTCTGAACTGCCCGCTTCATCGGACTTGAGTAAATTGCCGCGATGTCTTCGAAGGCTAAATAGTTAGCAAGTCGAGCAGCCTGATCAACACCTTCGGGTGAAAGTTCAGGGTCAGCCGGGCCATCAACTACTTCTCGGCGCAACGGCAGGCCGTGCCGAACAAGTATTAACTCCATTTGTTAAATCAATTTAGCAAGATCCAGTTCGTGAAACGCTCGCTCGAAGCGAGAATTCATCGTTTCTACGAGCGCTCGCGAGCGGGGCTCGTTGAGATCCATGCCACGACTTGCAACAACCGGATAAACCAGACAAAACAATGCGGTGCCGCGATATTGCAGCCACAGTCGATCGCGGTCAATGTCAGTCACACCGTTCGCGCGCAAACCTTCGAGCCATCTCTCGAACAACTCTTGCTCATATTTGCTGGCGTCATCAGGCGTGAGACTTTGCGTCAAGAAATACGCCAAGTCGTAAGCGCCTGAACCAGTGCCGATTAATTGAAAGTCGTAGAGAATGAACTCGTTGTTCTTAGTGAACATCATGTTGTCAGCACGAAAGTCGCCGTGTGCGAGCGTTGTGACGCCATCCATTAGCGACGACATCAACCCGCCGATTGCTGGGACGAATTTTTCGCCAACTTTCATTATCGACTCTGTGAGATCGAGTTCTTTTTTAACTTTCTCCCAGCCCTCTGCGAAAACCACCGGTAAAACCGCGGGATAAATCGGATCGCTAAACGGAATTGTTGTGCCATCAGCCGCCAACCCATCAGCGCGACCCCACCACTTGGCGTGAATTTTTGCTAGAGCATCAACTGCGCGGCGTGCGTCATCGATTGTTATGCCAACTGTCTGATCAACAATGCGATGACCTGCAAGATCTTCAAGCACCATTGCAAATTGGCTCGTCTCTTCGTTGATTTCTCCAAAATATGATTTCGGAGTAATTACAGGACATTCTTTAGCCAAAGTTTTGAAGAAACGAACTTCGCGAATGTACATTCGCAGAATTGTCGAAGTAAACACCGCGGCCTCATCAAGCGCCGGCATTTTTACGATCACACTTTCAGGGCAATTATTGCCCGTCAACTTTGCGCGATAGACCGCACTCGCCACACCAACACCAACACCAATAATGCCGATATCGGCAGTTTTAATATCTAACCCAGTTGCATCAGCAAGCCATTGAGCATTTACGTCGTTTATCGACCCAGGTATTGCAACACTCATATCGACCCCCATCGAGCTAAGTTCTCTCAAACTTAACCCAGATTGCAGCAAAACGCGACATCACAGCTCTTGTAAACTCAAAGTTCGTGCCCATGAATCAAAATAGCTCTGGAGTTTGCAGATCTTGCAACGCCTCTGTTGAGTTTCTTTTAGATTTTGGTGATCAGCCAATCGTAAACAACCTTCAAGTT
>JAUREG010000003.1:0-106228 GCA_030827545.1 Acidimicrobiales bacterium | reverse complement strand
CGTTCTATCATCTCGCAATTAGAACTAGAAGGCAAAAATTTTGACATCATTCAAGAAATTGTTTTTAAAACTAAGAAAATCACTGGAGAGTCTTTCAATTTAGTCGAAGTTCCTTATCGATGGAACGAGAGACTTGACGGCAAGCCAAAACGCAAGCTGATTCCTTACATTTTTTCCTATGTTCGAATGCTGCTCAAGTTTGCAATTCTGCGTATAAAACCTTAAGACAGCGGACTGAGCGTCGCACTCCTAGCTAAATGTTGATTCAAAGCGCTCTTACGGCGTGGGACGGGGGTTCGATTCCCCCCAGCTCCACCATTGTTTGGCGATTTCAGGCGAAAATTTTTTGATCGCTTCGAAATCGTAGATTAATAGTTATGAAGTTCGCACCAATTTCTGATCGCCTTGCAGGATTAGGCGCCGCCAAGTGGGCAGTCCACGCAGAGGGCTTGCGTCGGGCAAGTTTGGGCGAACCAATAATCATGTTGTCAATCGGTGAGCCAGATTTGCCGCCGCCCGCAAGCGTTCTCGATGCGGCGGCTACAGCCATGCGTAGTGGCCGCACTCGCTACGCACACGGCCAAGGCGAACCACAAACACTGGCAGCGATCGCAAATCACCTAACACAACGTTCGGGTGTAGCGGTTTCACCAGAGCAAATTCTCTATACGGCAGGCACACAAAATGGTCTTTGCACTGCGCTACTTACACTCGTACAAACTGGCGACGAAGTTCTCGTGCCCGACCCGTATTACGCAACATACGAAGGCCTGGTCGCAGCATCGGGTGCCACTTTTGTACCAGTTGCAACTCGACCCGAAGATAATTTTCATGTCACCGCACAAGCAATCGAACGTGCTGTCACAAAACGCACAAAAGTTTTGCTGTTAAACACACCGAGCAACCCAACGGGCGCCGTGCTGACAGAAAAAGAAATTGACGAAATTGGCGCAGTCTGCGAGCGCCACGATTTATGGATCATCTGCGACGAGGTATACGCCGACATGACATTCGATGTGCCTTTTTGCTCACCATTTGATCGACCGCAGCTGCGACATCGCACGCTTGCTGTGTCATCAATTTCAAAATCGCACGCCCTGCCAGGTTTTCGCGCGGGCTGGGTTGCATCTCACCCAGATGTCACCCCTCGCCTCGTGCTCGTCGCCGAAGCAATGTTGTTTGGCTCACAACCATTCATCGAAGACGCACTCACAGTTGCGCTCAACGAAAAACACCCAGAAGTTGAACGACTTCGTCTCGCATTTCGCCAGCGCGCAGAAACATTGATAAAAGCATTTGCAGACTCGCAAGCCATCACCGCGCGCATGCCCGAAGGCGGCATGTTTGTAATGCTTGATGTGCGTCGCACAAAACTCTCTGGCGAAGAATTCGCCTGGCAATTGTTGCGCCAAGAGAACGTGAGCGTGATGCCAGGTGAAAGTTTCGGCAACGGCGGCGCTGGCCACATTCGCATCGCGCTAACCGTCGACTCAGAAATCTTGCGCGACGCATGCACCAGAATTCGAAAACTCGCCGAAAAAATCTGCTCAGAGAACAACTAACTCATGACTGCCAACCAACTTCGCGTCGGTGAAGCGATAATTGATTTGCTCGCCAGCGAATACGGTGTTGATGTCGTCTTTGGCATTCCGGGCGTGCACAACATCGAGCTCTATCGCGGGTTGCATCGCTCTGGCGTTCGAGCAATTTCACCCCGTCACGAACAAGGCGCTGGGTTCATGGCTGACGGTTGGTCGATCATCACTGGTCGCCCAGGAGTCTGCGTATTAATTAGTGGTCCGGGCGTCACCAATGCATTGACGCCAATCGCGCAGGCCTATCACGATTCTCGACCGATGCTCGTGCTCGCCTCGACCACACCAACTGATGCTCTCGGCAAAAGTTTTGGGCCACTACATGACCTACCCGATCAAGCAAAAATCGGCGAGTCAGTTTGTGCCTTCAGCGAAATAGTTACTGATCCGTCGCAGTTGCCTGCGCTTATTGAGCGTGCATTCAATGTTTTTACCTCGTCACGACCGCGACCAGTTCACATTGCAATTCCAATGGATGTTCTTGCTCAAACCTGTGAGCCATTCGCGCGAAAAAAACTCGCCGCAACCAAACCGACTGCTCCACCGAGCGAAATCTTGCGCGCCTCCGAAATAATTAACTCTGCACAAAACCCAGTCGTGATCGCGGGCGGTGGTTGTGTCAACGCAGGATCAGAACTTGCTGCACTCGCCCAGGCTCTCGATGCACCGGTGTTGCTGACCGGCAATGCCAAGGGTGTGATGTCTTCAAGTCACGAGTTGTGCGCTGGCAATTGTCTCGTGTTCGGTCGCGTGCAACGCGACGTCGAGTCTGCCGACGTCGTAGTTGTTGTTGGCACCGAACTTTCAGACACAGACCTCTACAACGGTGGCCGAGCGTTAAATTTCACTGGCAAAGTCGTAAGAATTGATATTGATCCAACACAAATCATTCGACGCACATTGCCGACTGTTTCACTCGTCGGTGACGCGGCTAACACAATGCGTGAACTCACGACCAAAATAACGAAACGAATATCACAGAATGGTCAAACTCGAGCAAAAACCTGGCGCGAGCACGCACGAGCCAAAACCAATGTCAAATTTCAGCCATGGTTACAGGCAATTGAAGGTACGTTGCCGAGCGACGCAATAGTTGCACTCGACTCAACGCAATTGGCCTACAGCGCACACTGGTGGTTACCCGCGACACAGTCACGATCATGGCTCGCACCGTATGGTTTTGGCACACTCGGTTGCGCGCTACCGATGGCAATCGGCGCAAGCATCGCTGCACCAACTAGACCCGTGTTGGCGATCGCTGGCGACGGTGGTTGGTTGTTCACCGTGGCCGAGATGGCGGCCGCAAAAGATCTGAACAGCAAAATCGTCTTGCTCTTATGGGACAACCGCGGTTACGAACAAATCCGCGAATCGTTCGACGATGTCGCTGCGCCACCAATGGGTGTTGATGTTTCTTCGCACGACCCAGTTGCAATCGCCAAAGGTTTTGGTTGGGCAACGACTCAAGTTACGACACCCGAGCAACTTGCGGCAGCGTTACAAAATAGTTTTACAGCCAACTCGCTGCAATTTATTCGGGTCGTTGCGAACTAAAAACTACTTCTCGCGGTAGACGACAAAAACTTTGCGCAAAGTTTCGTGGACCGTCCACTTGCCCTTCCAGCCGATAGGAAAGATGCAACTTGAACCGGCAGTAAGTTCAACCGGATCGCCACCGTCTTGATGAACAGTCATTCGACCTGACAAAACATAAATAACTTCACCGCGAGTTGTGAACTCCCAGCGCGACGCACCTGGTTCGCACTCCCAAGTGCCGGCAGTGACCGTCGGGTTGTCAAGAAAGACTTTCGCCCGTGTCATAATTTCGCCAGTCAACGGTTCAGCCGAAGGCTGACCAAGTGGTTTTGCCGCAAGATCTGCAGCCGCAATCTCACCAGCCCTAAACGAAATAGTTGGTTGAGTCATAATTTGAAACTAGCTCAGATCTGCTGGTGTTTGTCGCTCGTTGAGATGTAGGTCGGTGCCTGTGTACGGATGTGCGAGTGCCACCTCTTCGTTCAACTCGACGCCGAGACCAGGCTCTTTAGACGGAATGACATAACCATTTTCGAACTGAATCGGCTTTTTCAAAATCTTGGCATGGAAACCACCCCAGTCTTGAATGCTTTCAAGAATCAAAAAGTTAGGCGTGCAAGTACTTAATTGAATATTCGCTGCGCCTTCAATTGGCCCGCAATATAGATGCGGCGCGATCTGCGCATGATAAGTCTCGGCGATTGAGGCGATCTTTTTGCCTTCAAGAATGCCACCACAACGACCAGTCGCCAATTGAATAATCGACGCTCCACCGACACGCAACAAGTGCGCAAACTCATATTTCGAAGTCAAGCGCTCACCAGTAGCGATCGGAATACTCGTATGCGCCGCAACCTTGGCCATCTCTTCAGGTGCATCGGGCGGAATTGGCTCTTCAAACCACATCGGGTCGTATGGCTCGAGTTGCTTAGCCAAGCGAATCGCACCCGACGCGGTGAACTGACCATGCGTGCCGAACAAAATATCGGCACGATTGCCAACTGCTTTGCGAATTGCCGCGACCATTCGCACGCTGCGATCAATTGTCGCCAGCGACGGTTGCCGCCCGTCGTAAACCGAATATGGTCCTGCGGGGTCGAGTTTGACTGCTGTGAATCCGCGCTCAACTTCGCGTAGCGCAGCTTCAGCAGACATATCGGGGTCGCTGTAAAGCGGGTGGTCTGAATGCGCATCAAACTCATGTGGCGGATACAAATATGTGTAGCAACGCAAGCGATCGTGAACTTGACCGCCGAGCAATTCATAAACAGGCTTGCCTGTGTCTTTACCACAGATGTCCCACATCGCCATTTCGAGTCCGCTGACGACACCAGCTGTACTGAAGTCTGGTCGATGCGAGAAACCTGAGCCATAAGTGCGTCGCCACATTTTTTCGATGTGAAACGGATCAGAACCAAATACGTATCGAGCGAAAATATCTTCAGCAACTTTGCAAACAACTTGCGGAGAGTACGTCGCTGTATAAATCTCACCAATACCAGTAACCCCCGTATCAGTGGTTAGCTTTACAAAAATGAAGTAGCGACCACCCGTGCGCGGTGGCGGATTGCCGACGACAAAGGTTTGCAACTTCTCAATCTTCATAACCCCACCTACCTTTTTCTACTGTTAGAAAACAATCACATTTCGCAATGCATCGCCACGTTTTACGGCTGCAATTGCTTCGTTGATCTCTTCTAAAGGATATGTCTTGGTTACGAGTTCATCTAGTTTCAAGCGACCTTGCTCATAAAGAGCAATCAGATTCGGAATATCAATCTGAATTCGTGCCGAACCCATCTTTGAGCCGAGAATGTTTTGGCTATACGCCGCCATCGTGCCAGGGTCAATTTCTGACATCACTCCGTTTGCAGGCATGCCAACTAATACGACAGTGCCAGACTTAGCTAGCAAACCATACGAAGAGTCAAATGCTTGTTTCGCACCAACAGTAACGAACACATAGTCCGCACCTCGACCGTCGGTGATCTCCTGCACGCGCTTGGCAACATCTTCTTTCCCTGAATTGATGCCGTGTGTTGCCCCGAACTTCTTGGCCGCTTCGAGTTTCGAATCGGAAAGATCAATCGCAACGATTGATCTTGCGCCACTAACACGAGCGCCCTGCACCGAGTTCAAACCAACGCCGCCAGCACCAATAACAACAACATGACTGCCTGGCTCAACTTGTGCCGTATTTGTCACCGCGCCAAAACCCGTTATCACACCACACGCCAGCAATGATGCGCTTGCAGACTTAATGTCTTTTGAAATCACGACTACTTGCGACTCGTGAACAACCACATGTTCGGCGAAACTTCCGGTGCGCATCGCTTGCACAATTGACTCACCCGACTTCGAAGTCAGCGGGCTCTTGGCGTCGAGTGCGAACGATGTTTCGCAAGTTACGGGCATACCACGCGAACATCCGCGACAGTGACCGCAAGACCGAATCAGCGTCACCACAACTTGATCGCCAACTTTGACCGACGAAACGCCAGCGCCTAGTTCTTCAACAACACCAACACTCTCATGGCCAAAAATCGCCGGCAAGGTGCCGCCCCACGCACCGTCAGCATACGAAATATCACTGTGGCAAATTGCAGTTGCCAAAATCTTTATGCGCAACTCGCTAGCTTGTGGCTTTGCCAGATTGACTTCTTCAATTACGAGTGGCTTACCAAACTCGCGACAAACTGCAGCTCTCATTAACTTCGCCTTTCACAATATTTAGTCTCGAAAATCGCGAGATTCTTGGTCGAGAATCTCGGTCAACACCGCGAAGTGGTACTCGGCAGCATTCGGATACTCTAGCCATTGTTTACAAACCATCGCAGCAGTCTCATTGGGTATCAACTCGAGTTCACGGCCAGTCGACAGTGCCAACACTTGCAATTGCGATGCTTTCTCAAGATAATAAAGTTCATCGAACGCTTCGGCCACCGTCTTACCAACAACAATCACTCCGTGATTCGCCAAAAACAGCACGCTGCGCGACCGCCCCAATAGTTTGGCGACCCGCTCTCCTTCGCTTACTTCAAGTGCCATACCGGCATAGTCGCGGTCATAAGCAATGCGATTGTAAAAGCGACAAGCATTTTGGTCGAGCATCAAGAACTCAAAATCTCGTAAACAGGCCAAAGCAGTCGCGTAAGGCATATGTGTATGTAAGACGCACGTTGCGTCAGGCACCAATTTATGTATCTGCCCATGCAAGTTCATAGCCGTCGGGTCGACTACTTGACCATCGCCGATTCCAAACTCGGCTTGATTCATGTCAACGAGCAACAAATCACTCGCTCGCATCTGCGAAAAGTGCCGACCTGCAGGGTTTATTAGAAATTTCTGACCGTCATCAGAGACAGCGACGCTGAAATGATTGGCAACTGCTTCATGCAAATCGAGGCGTGCTGCCCAACGAAATGCAACTGACAGATCTAATCGAGCTAGTTGCTCGCGAGTCATGACTTAAATGCTATTGCAAGCGAGCAGGAAACCCAGGCGCGCGCAAATCTGTGCCGAGCGCGTCTTCAAGAAGTTTGACGACTTGTGTCGACCACGCTTCGCCACCATATTGCGCTTTGGCTCGCACAAATGCTTGCTGCACCGTGCTCGCCACATCAAGAGGCACACCAAACTTGCGGCCATACTCCATCGCAAAGCCCATGTCTTTTAGTGCGAGATCCATCGTGAAGCCGATGTCGTAGCTGCCGTTGAGAATAACTTGGCCTTCAGTTTCGTGAACAAAACTATTGCCTGAACTGTTTTTGATTACTTCAAACGCGACACCGAGATCAATGCCGCCTTTTTTCGCCAGCATCAATGCCTCGCCACACGCCACAAGATGAATGAACGCAAGCATGTTCGTGATTACTTTGATTACGGCTGCACTTCCGAGTTCGCCAACATAAATAACTGGTTTGCCCATCGCCTCAAGAAGATCTTTATGCGCTTCAAAAATCTTCGGGTCGCCACCTACCAAAACGGTGATGTCTCCTTCGGCTGCTTTATGCACGCCGCCGGTAACTGGTGATTCAAGCGAGTTGAACCCCAACTTGGCGGCAATTTCACCAAGACGAAGTGTTTCGCTGCGGTCGTTGGTGCTCATGTCGATCCACGTGGCGCCTTTAGCTAAACCACAAAAAATTCCGTTTTCACCATCGACGACTGCGTCAATCGCCCGCGGTGATGGCAAACAAGTGAATACAACTTCAGATGCTTGAGCAACTTCTTTGGCATTGTTCGCCCACTTCGCACCCTTAGCGATGAGGCCTTCGCCAAGAGACTTATTCAAATCATTAATCGTTACGTTGTGCCCAGCGCGCAACAAACTTGCTGCTAGGTAAACACCTAAATGTCCGAGTCCGATGAAACCGCAATTTCTTGGTGTTGTTTTGCTCATAGTTGTATCCATGTCGTTTTGAGATTGGTGTAACCCTCTATTGAATGCATCGAGCGATCACGACCCGTGCCAGATTGTTTGAATCCGCCGAACGGTGTAGTAATCGAACCCTTATCAAAAGTATTCACCCAAACAGTGCCAGTACGCAATTTGCGTGCGATTCGGTGGGCTTTCGTAATATCACGTGTCCACACGGCCGAAGCCAATCCATATTGCGTGTCATTGGCAATGCGCACGGCTTCGTCGGCACTTTCAACAGAGATCGACGCCAACACCGGCCCGAAGATTTCTTCACGTTCGATTCGCATTCCAGGCTTTACGTTTTGAAATACGGTTGGCTTGATGTACACGCCGCCCTTTACTGGTTCGGCCTTCTCGCCACCAGAAAAAACTTTCGCGCCTTCGTTTTTGCCGATGTCGATATAGCCAAGTACTCGTTCGAATTGCGTCTTATCAACAATTGTGCCCATCGCCGTGGTCGGGTCATAGGGGTCACCAGGTTGAATTGATTTACCAACGTTGGTGATTTTTTCGAGCAATTCGTCTTCGACTGCTTTTTCCACAACAAGTCGCGTACCAGCGTGACAGGTTTGTCCGGAGTTATAAAAAACACCCCAAGCAATTGACGATGCGGCCGCATCAAGGTCTGCGCAATCATTTAAAACAATTTGCGGCGTCTTGCCACCCAACTCAAGAGAAACTGACTTGCCGTTGCTCTCGGCTGCATACGTCAAAAAGTATCGACCAACTTCAGTTGAGCCTGTGAACGCAAGTTTGTCGACATCCATATGTCGACCAAGTGCCGCACCTGCTGTCGGCCCAAAACCAGGCACAACATTCAAAACGCCGTCTGGCAAACCTGCTTGCGAACCAAGTTCGGCAAAAAACAACGCCGACAGTGGCGACTGCTCTGCTGGTTTGAGTACAACTGAGTTACCACCGGCTAACGCGGCGCCGACTTTCCACGACGAAATAATCAACGGATAGTTCCATGGCACAACAGCACCGACAACACCGAGAGGTTCGCGCTCAATCAACGCCACAGCATCGCGTGGCACAGGTGCGACCTGACCGTACATCTTGTCGATTGTTTCGGCAAACCACTGCAAATTATTGGCCGCCGATGCAATATCTACGTTCACCGAATCGCCAATCGGCTTGCCAACATCCATGGTTTCAAGCAGCGCGAGTTCGTAAATGTTTTCGCGCATTAACTGCACCCAGCGCAACATAATATTTTTGCGATCCAGTGGCGCCATTTCGCTCCACACGCCGTTATTGAACGACTTTCGTGCAGCAGCCACTGCGCGATCAATATCTTGTTTGTCGCCCTCAGCAACATTTGCTACAACCGTGTTATCGCGCGGATTAATCGACTCGAATGTCTTGCCGCTTGCTGAATCTACAAATTTGCCATCAATAAATAGCTGTGTTCGCGACACTTTTTGTGCCGCGCGCTTTGTCCATTCTTCACGACTAAGTAGATCGGTCATCTTTTCACTCCATTACTTTTTGGCTGATAATCAAGCCACGACGCTATCAGTACGACCTGTCAGAATATAAGCGTGCATTCAGAACAAGCGTCGAATACCCCGACAACTTGTCTGCTGGCAATTGCCTCGGTACATCGCACGGGCTCGACTCTGCTGTGTTCGATCTTGCGGGCTACTCACTTGGCTGGCATGCCCATGGAATACCTAAATATTCATACCAAGAACTTCACAAATTTTCGTAACGAAAACAACTTACCCAAACTCAATATGCGTGGTGCGCTGATCGGTGCCGTGCGAAAAGTCACCGGACGCAATTCGTGGCGCAACATCGATTATTTCTCTGACTCTTCATGGCGCGCATACTTGAACCGAGCAGCTGAACTGAATACAACGCCAAACGGAGTGTTCGGCATCAAGATGCACTACAACCAATACGACGAGCACATGTTGCAACGCGGTATCGACGCCAATTTTTGGAACGCGCCAATCAAGTGGGTGCGCATAACTCGCGACAACGAAATCAGACAGGCAATTTCTCTTGTGCGTGCCGAACAATCAAACCAATGGAACAGCAATATGACTGCAATTCGCGAACCTGTCTACAACGAACAGGCAATCGTCGATGCGCTAGAAACTATTTCAACTGCCAACAAAAATTGGGACGCATATTTTGCCAAACACTCGATAACACCGTTATTCGTAACTTACGAACAACTTACTCGTGATATGAATACCACCGTTCGGCGAATCATGAGTCACATCAACACGCCGATTGAAACAGTGCCCGAACCTCAAACCAAGCGACAATCTGACAGCGCTAGCGCACAGTGGGAGCAACAATTCTTGAACTCCCGACCCGAATTTGCCTCGCGCGCTGCCACAATATAAGAGTGAGCGTTTCGGCGATCTTCGATCCAACTCAATGGAGTCAAGTTAAAGATTTTTCTTTCCGCGACATCACCTATCATCGCGCAAAAGATCAAGGCACTGTTCGTATCGCCTTCAACCGCCCAGAAGTTCGCAACGCATTTCGCCCAAGCACGGTCGACGAACTTTACCGAGCACTAGATCACGCGCGCCAAACAGTTGATGTAGGTTGCGTGTTGTTGACCGGCAACGGTCCTTCGCCAAAAGATGGTGGCTGGGCATTTTGTAGTGGTGGCGACCAGCGCATTCGCGGTCGAGATGGCTATCAATACGATTCAGGCGACGAAAACAAATCGAGCACGGGTCGACTGCATATTCTCGAGGTTCAACGACTAATTCGGTTCATGCCGAAGATTGTTATTTGTGTTGTGCCGGGTTGGGCCGCCGGTGGTGGCCACAGCCTGCATGTCGTCAGCGACTTGACTTTGGCTAGCAAAGAACACGCAAGGTTCAAGCAAACCGATGCCGATGTCGCAAGCTTTGATGGTGGCTTTGGCTCGGCTTATCTTGCTCGCCAAGTCGGTCAGAAGTTTGCTCGCGAAATTTTCTTTCTCGGTCGCGAATACTCCGCCGAAGATGCCCACCGCATGGGCATGGTCAATGCTGTTGTCGATCATGCAGACCTCGAAAAAGTTGCTCTCGAGTGGGCCCGAGAGATCAATGCAAAAAGCCCAATGGCCCAACGCATGCTTAAGTTCGCATTCAACGCAATCGACGACGGCCTTGTCGGTCAGCAGATTTTTGCCGGCGAGGCAACCCGTCTGGCATATATGACTGAAGAAGCCGCCGAAGGTCGCGACTCGTTCGTTGAAAAACGCGACGCCGACTGGTCAAAATACCCCTGGCATTTCTGATCTTGCGACGCTTGCGCTAGAACTCGCAATGATCACAACGATTACATCAAGTCAAGACCCGCGACTTGACCCGCTTCGACTAAACGAGCGACAACTCACAACAATTGCGCAGCGCCGTTCAACTATCGCTGCGGGTCGATTCATCGCCGAAGGTGATCTTGTTGTTGCTCGAGCACTCGAAGCCGGCTACAAACCCGAAGTCGTGTTGTGCGACGCCGAACAGGCCGAGCGTTTGCATCAACAAGTCTCTGAATTGGGCGGCCAATGTCTGATGGCTGAGATTGAAATTCGTCGTGAAGCAACTGGTCTTGGGGTGCCACTTAGCGCGCTTG
Organism: Acidimicrobiales bacterium; assembly: GCA_030827545.1. GTDB lineage: Bacteria > Actinomycetota > Acidimicrobiia > Acidimicrobiales > Ilumatobacteraceae > BACL27. The sequence goes on along the minus strand of JAUREG010000003.1, from coordinate 95,089 downwards.
GCGTTTTTTATCGTCCCGGGCCGCAAACAGTTGACCAAATAATTTCTCGCGCTCGTCGCATCATTGTTGTCGAAGCAGTAGATAACCCAAGCAATATTGGGGCCATAGTTCGCTGCGCAACTGGTTTGGGTTGGGATGGTTTGATCTGCGACACGACGAGTGCCGACCCACTTTCACGCCGTGGGCTACGGGTTTCTATGGGGTCGGCATTTAATTTAAGTTTCGCTCGCACAACCGACATTGTTGCAACACTCAAAACTTTGCAGGCTCATAGTTTTAAAGTTTTTGCATTAACGCCAGACAGCAACTCAATTGATATTGACCATGTCGAAATCGCACCTGCTCAAAAACGCGCAATCATTTTTGGCTCAGAGCGCGCAGGCCTAAGCGAGCAAGCACTCGCCTGCGCCGATGCTCGAGTCAAAATTGCTATGAATCCGAATGTTGATTCGCTCAATGTTGCTGCCGCTGCAGCGATTTCTTGCTACGCGCTGCGCTAGCGCAAGTTAGCGCGGATAATCTGCTGACGAAATCGGCAAACCTGTGTCGTTGCGCAAGTGCTCGGCAGCCTTGACGAAGTATTCGGTCATCGTTGCGCGAACGCCATCGTCATCGACTAGTTCATTGACTGCGGTCAACATATGCACGAGCCAGCGGTCTCGCTCTAAGTTGCCAATGCGAAACGGCATATGCCGCATTCGCAGTTTCGGATGACCACGATTCTCATTGAACAACATCGGCCCACCCCAATACTGGGCAAGAAACCAAGTCAAGTGTTGTCGCGCCTTAACCAGATTTTTGGGGTCCTCGTAGAGCACGATCAAAACTTCGTCAGTGGCAACACCTTCATAAAAACGGTCGACGAGCCTCTCAAAGAACGCAAGGCCACCAACTTGATCGTAGAGCGAACTATCTGAAGTCAGGGTCTTGCCATTCTGGAAACAAATTTGGCATCTCAGTTGAAACTTTCATTGTAAAGTTCGCCGCGCGCTTTTCAAGAAAACTCATGACGCCTTCGCGCGCATCGGCAGATTTACCGCGCTGCAAAATGCCACGTGACTCTGCTCGATGTGCTTCCATCGGGTGTGATGCCCCGAGCATTCGCCACAACATCTGTCGCGAAAGCGCAACAGAAACAGGTGCCGTATTTTCGACGATCTCTTTTGCCAGCATCTGGGCCGCGCCAAGCAATTCGTCACCCGAATGAACGCTCCGCACGAGCCCCGCGTCACTAGCTTCTTGGGGCGAAATCATTCGACCGGTAAACACCCACTCGGTAGCCCGCGAAATGCCAACGACGCGCGGCAAAAACCAAGAAGAACATGCTTCTGTGATAATTCCTCGGCGTGCAAAGACAAAACCAAATTTTGCGCTGTCACTGGCTAAACGAATATCCATCGGCAATGTCATCGTTACGCCCACTCCGACAGCGGCACCATTAATTGCTCCGATTACAGGTTTCAAACTTTCAAAAATCCGCAGTGATACAAGCCCGCCCCCATCGCGTGGTACGTCTTTCAAACCGGGCACATCGCTGCCACCCCGGCTAAATGTTTCCCCACCAGCCGAGAGATCTGCACCTGCGCAAAACGCACGACCGGCACCCGTCACAATGACTGCGCGTACATCATCGTTGGCATCTGACAAGTCGAATGCTGCAATTAGTTCGTGCAACATCGTGTTGGTAAATGCATTCAGTTTTTCTGGACGATTCAACGTGATCGTCGCAACATTGTCGCTGACTACATAGTTGATTTGACTAAACATCAAGAAAGCGCGTCGCCGCGATTGCCGAACCGACCGCACCGACAAAAGCACCAATAGCCAACAAAACAAACATCACCGAAGTCAAATAACTATCGGGCACAACAAGCGAACTGATACCCGTGCCTGGCTTAAACCCAGTGACGCCGTTAGTCCACGCTGAGTTCAAAAGCCACAGACCACCGCAAGAAACAACTCCGCCGATTAGACCTTGCAACAGACCTTCCAACATAAACGGCACTCGAATAAACCAGTTTGTGGCGCCAACTAACTTCATTACTTCGATCTCACGGCGCCTGGCGAACATAGCGGTGCGAATCGTGTTCCAGATCAAGCCAACAGCAACGAGCAACAGCACGAGCGAAGTAATTAATGTCACGACTCGAATGAAGTTCGACAAAGTTGAGATCACCTCGAATTCGTCTTCTGCCAGTGCGACGGCTTCAACGCCAGGCAAAGTTCGATATTGATCACTCAGCGACCTGACGAGGGTCGGATCATCTGAAAGTGGCACCACTTTAAATTGCGTCGGTATCGTCTCTGGCGTCAGCAAGCCGAGCGTCACTGGGTCACCAGCGAAAATACGCTTTGCCTCTTCGTAACTTTCAGTCTTGTTTAAATAACGCAGTTTTTCGACATCAATAATCTTTGGTGATGCGCGCAATACCGAGTCAATTAACGCGATTTGCTCGGCAGAAGCATCGCTTCGAACAAAAACAATCATCTCGACATCGCCGCGCCACTGAACTAGCAAATTCTCGAACGCCCGTTGAATCAAAAAGGTTGCGCCAACCAAAAGCAGAGATACCGCAGAAGTCAAAACCGCTGCAGCGGTCAGAGTGATGTTGCGTCTGAAACTTTCCCACGTTTCGCGAAAGGCATAGGCAATTCGTGAAAACATCTACTCGTACACTCCGCGCTCTTGGTCGCGCACAATTACTCCACGATCTAATTGAATTACTCTTCGGCGCATGGCATTAACTACGCGGTGGTCGTGAGTTGCCATCACCACGGTCGTGCCAGTCTGATTAATTTCATCTAACAAACCCATGATGCCTTCGCTGGTGTTCGGGTCAAGGTTGCCAGTTGGCTCGTCAGCCAACATTATTAACGGACGATTGACGAAAGCTCGAGCAATTGAAACGCGTTGTTGCTCGCCACCTGAAAGTTGATTTGGAAACCTGTCTTGCTTGTCAGCCAAACCGACCAAATCAAGAACTATTGGCACTTGTCTTGCGATCACGTGTCGTGGTTTGCCGATTACTTCGAGTGCGAATGCCACGTTTTCAAACACCGTTTTGTTCAGCAGCAATTTATAGTCCTGAAAGACATAGCCCATGCTGCGACGCAGGTGCGGCACTCGCGAGGCGGGCAGTTCGTTGATGTTTTGCCCTGCCACCCAAACATCGCCGCGTTCTGGTTGTTCTTGACGATTGATCAGGCGCAATAGTGTGGATTTGCCCGAACCAGACGGCCCAACCAAGAAAACGAACTGACTCTTGGGAACATCAAAAGAGGCGTCTCGCACAGCAACCGTTTCGGTGCCATATATTTTCGTCACATTTTCAAGACGAATCATTGCGACAAACTTACCATTGTCGAACTGAATCGCCGATCAGGCTTATTCGCTATCAGAACGCCGCCAACGAAGAAAGCCTTCCATGAATTCGTCTAAATCTCCGTCGAGCACTGCTGTCACATTGCTGCTCTCGACACTCGATCTTAAATCTTTCACCATTTGATAAGGCTGCAAGACGTACGAGCGAATCTGACTTCCCCATCCAACTTGTGCTTGTTTACCGGCAATCTGCGAAAGCGCGGCTGCTTTTTCTTCTTCGTCTTGCGCAATGATCATTGCCTTCAATCGCTTCATCGCACTCTCGCGATTTTGCAATTGACTTCGCTCTTGCTGTGACGATGCCACGAGTCCGGTCGGCTCATGAATCAATCGAACCGCAGACGATGTCTTGTTGACATGTTGACCGCCCGCACCAGAAGCACGAAAAACTTCCATGCGAATATCACTTTCGTTGATCTCAAGTTCGGCCTGATCAAGAATCGGCCAGATTTGAACCAAAGCAAAACTTGTTTGCCTACGACCTTGATTATCAAATGGGCTAATGCGCACGAGCCGATGTGTGCCGCGTTCGCTAGTCAACAGACCGTATGCGTAGCGACCACGAATAGTCACGTCAGCCGACAAGATGCCAGCCTCGGTACCAATCGAAACATCACCGATCTCAAATGCAAAACCGCGACGCTCGGCCCAGCGCCGATACATACGCAACAACATCTCGCTCCAGTCTTGCGCGTCAACGCCGCCATCTTTAGCGTTGATTTGCAAAATCGCGTCACACTCATCGTGTTCGCCCGTGAACATGCTGCGCATTTCAAGCGAGTCGAGTTGACTACGACATGCAGCGACACCTTTTTCAAGTTCTGGTTCTTGGGTTGCGTCATCTTCGGCACGAGCAAGCTCATGCAAAACGAACAAGTCGTCAACAGTCGCCGAAAGCAGATTGAACTGATCGATATCGGCTTTCAGTGCGGCGTATTGCGAATTAATTTTCTTTGCGTGTTCTTGGTCGTTCCATAAGTCTGGTTTGGCGACCTCACCTTCGAGTTCAACAAGCAAACCTCGCGAAGTCTCGATATTCAGATATTGCGCGGCTTCACCTATGCGACGGCGCAAGTCTGCAAGGTCACTCGAAAAATCTTTCACAACTCGTAAAGCGCCCTAACTGACGCGACCGTGACACATCTTGTATTTTTTGCCAGAGCCACAAGGACACGGCGCGTTGCGTGGCGTCTTTGACCAATCTGGTTGACCAAAAACACTGCCACTAGAAGCTGCTTTGGCGCTCGGTGCCTGACCAACGTTCTCATCAGATGTCTGTTGAATGTTGCTCAACTTACTGGCGGGTGCTGAGTTATTGATCACTTGTACATGCATTACATATTTAACGAAGTCTTGGGCGATGCCTTTCATCAAGGCACCGAACATTTCGAAGCCTTCGCGTTGCCATTCGATTAACGGGTCTTTCTGGCCAATAGCCCGCAAATTGATGCCCTCTTGCAGATAATCCATTTCTTCTAGGTGCTCGCGCCATCGCTGGTCGATGATTTTCAGCATTACTTGACGCTCAACTTCGCGCATGACAGGTGCAGTCATTTCGGCTTCACGCTTGGCATAAAACGCACTCGCATCAGCCATAACGAGGTCGTAAATCTCATTTGTCGAATCGCATTGAGCAACTTTTGCTGAGCTTATTTCAGATGGCCAGAAGGTGCGCAACTCGAGAACCAAACCGTCGATATCCCACTCGTCATCAGCCTCAGCAACACAATGCGATTCGATCAACGAATCAACAGCCTCAGCCAAATATTCCATTGCTGCTGATTTGAGATCAAGGCCTTGCAAAATCTGATCGCGACGCAAATAAATAATTTTGCGTTGTTCGTTCATTACTTCGTCGTACTTAAGAACGTTTTTGCGAATCTCACCGTTGCGCTGCTCGACCGTACTCTGCGCGCGCTCAATCGCTTTGGTCACCATTTTTGCTTCGATCGCTTCGTCATCAGGCAATGCCCGACCCATCACCCACGAAAGCGCCCCAGTGGCGAATAATCTCATCAATTCATCGTCAAGACTTAAATAGAAGCGACTTTCACCAGGGTCACCCTGTCGTCCGGCGCGACCACGCAACTGATTATCGATTCGTCGACTTTCGTGGCGCTCGGTACCTAAAACATAGAGACCGCCGAGTTGGCGAATCTTGTCGCCTTCAACTTTGCAACTATCAGCATGTTTGGCAAGTTGCTCGCGATAACGCTTTTGGGCTTTGTCGCGAGCCGTCAAAAAATCTGGTGGCATCGAGTCAAGTGGCGCCGGCAATGCAAACTCATCAAGAAGCGTCATCGGATCAAAACCCTCTTTGAGCACATCTTGGCGCGCGAGACCTTCAGGGTTTCCGCCCAACAAAATGTCAACGCCACGGCCAGCCATGTTTGTTGCAACAGTGATTGCACCCAGACGACCGGCTTGAGTTACAACCATCGCTTCACGAGTGTGTTGCTTTGCATTCAAAACTTCGTGTCGAATACCACGCTGCTGCAGCTTTTTCGACAGTTGCTCGCTCTTTTCGACGCTTACAGTGCCGACCAAAACTGGTTGACCTTTGGCGTGCTTTTCTTCAATATCGCGCACCACAGCATCAAATTTTGCCGCTTCGGTTTTATAGATCTGGTCGGCTTGATCAATTCGCACCATCTCGCGATTGGTCGGAATCGGCACAACCTGCAAGTTGTATGTATTCATCAACTCTGCGGCCTCAGTTTGCGCAGTACCCGTCATACCGGAGAGTTTTTCGTACATTCTGAAATAGTTCTGCAATGTGATCGTTGCCAAAGTTTGGTTTTCTTCTTTGATGTTTACGCCTTCTTTGGCTTCAACCGCTTGGTGAATACCTTCGCTCCAACGCCGACCTTCAAGAATGCGACCCGTAAATTCGTCAACAATCTTTACTTCACCTTCTTGAATGATGTAGTCCTTGTCGCGCTGATATAAGACGGCTGCCTTAAGCGCGACCTGCAGTTGGTGAACGAGATTTTGCTGAACTTCATCGTAAAGATTTTCGATACCTAGTTGCTTCTCAACTTTTTCGATGCCCGATTCTGTTGGCACAACAATTCGCTTCGCCTCTTCAACGTCGTAATCAACGTCACGAACGAGTGTGCGCACGATTGCCGCGAACTGATAATAAAGTTTTGCTGCATCAGCGACACGTCCAGAAATAATCAGCGGTGTTCGTGCTTCATCGATCAAAATTGAGTCGACTTCGTCGACGATCGCAAAATTGAAGCCGCGCTGAACTTTGTCTTGCAAAGTCGCTGCCATGTTGTCGCGCAAATAATCGAAACCAAATTCGTTGTTCGTGCCGTAAGTTATGTCGCTTGCATAATCGGCTCGCTTTTCAGGTGCGCTTACACGCCGACCAGGCACAACCAGACCTACCGACAAACCCAGCCATCTGTGAATTTGTCCCATCCATTCGGCGTCACGTTGAGCCAAATAGTCGTTAGTTGTTATTTGATGCACGCCTTTGCCCGAGAGCGCGTTCAAATAAGCCGGCAATGTTGAAACAAGTGTCTTACCTTCACCTGTTTTCATTTCGGCGACCCAACCTGCATGCAGTGCTGCACCACCCATCAACTGCACGTCGTAATGACGCTGGCCAATAACACGAGTTGCGGCCTCACGTACGACCGCAAAGGCCTCGATCAACAAATCGTCTAAGGTTTCGCCTCGCTCAACGCGTGACTTGAACTCTGCGGTTTTACCTCGTAGCGCAGCATCGTTTAATGCCGAGTATTCGCTTGCCAATGCATTTATTTCGGGCAATATCGCAGCAAGAGCCTTTACTTTCTTGCCTTCTCCGGCGCGTAAGACTCGGTCAAGGATTGCCATAAGACAGTTGATGCTACAGCCATGCAAGTAACCAGACCAGCCCCTGCTTGATAAAGCGCATGGGATGCGCTGTTTAGAGTTGCTCCAGTTGTCACTACATCGTCGATTAGCAATACGTGTTCAGCGTCAAAATTTCGTGCCAGAAAAGTTGGCCCAACTAGTCGCGCGTTACGCGACTTTCCTGTTTGTGGACGATCCGACAATCGAACCAAAACTTTTCGGCACGGCACAGATAGTTGCTTAGCAACATATTTAGCAATCAACTCAGCATGGTCAAAGCCTCGCTCAACTCTGCGTTTGGTGGTTGTCGGCGCCCACGTCACTAAATCAAGTCTCTGAAGTGTTCGACTTTGTTCAACCCTTAGTCGTTGAACAAGTGCATCGCCAATGAATCGCAGGCTTGATCTTTGATTGCGGTATTTGAAATTTAAGATCATTTTTCGAATTACCGAGTTGTACTCGAAAGCAACGAGCACTGTCCCGTGATATTCAGGTTGCTTGTTATCCAGACTAACGAAACAAGAATCAGTGATTTTCTTGGTGCATGAATTGCAGATCGATACACCGAGCCGACCGCATGCTGGACACGTTGCACCAACTAGGTAGGCAAAAAAATTTTCTACTCTAAGTCCAAGAGCATCTATCAACTTGATCATTTTCGCAAATGTGTGTACCGAAACTAAGCGACGTGGCTAGTGTAAATGCGTGCACGAACAACAACTTGAGTTTCGCGACAGACTCGGTCAGCGTCTAGTTCGATGCATATTTGGTTTAGCACTTTTTGCAATCGGCATTTCTTTGCAAATGAATGCAAACATTGGCGCGCCCCCGTGGGACGTTTTCCACCAAGGTGTTGCCAAGCAGACCGAGATTTCGGTGGGCAAGATTATCGTGATGACAGGCTTCATTTTGCTTCTGCTCTGGATACCACTAAAACAAAAACCTGGGCTTGGCACGATTCTCAATGCACTCGAAATTGGCTTGGTTGCAGATTTGGCACTTGCAATCATCCCTGAGCCGAAAAATATTTTTGTTCGCGTAATTATGGCATCACTCGGCATTGTCATCGTTGCGATTGGCACTGGCTTCTACATCGGCAGCGCACTTGGGCCGGGGCCCCGCGACGGTTTGATGACTGGCCTCGCCAAGCGCGGCATTCCAATTCGAATCGGACGAACCGCAATTGAAGTCACAGTTTTAGTTGTGGGCTTATTGCTTGGTGGCCAAGTTGGCGTCGCAACTTTTGCCTTCGCCTTAGGCGTCGGCCCACTTGTCCACTTCTTTTTGCCTCGATTGGCAATTAGTAGCGGTAACGCTCGGCCTTAAATGGTCCGCTTGGTGGCACACCGAGATATTCAGACTGCTCGTCAGAAAGTTTGGTCAACTTCGCCCCGAGAGAATCAAGATGCAACGACGCAACCTTCTCATCGAGGTGTTTCGGCAGTACGTAAACACCAAGTGGATAACTCTTGGTGTTATTGAATAATTCGATTTGCGCAATCACCTGATTGGTAAACGAGCAACTCATCACAAAACTTGGATGACCAGTAGCGCATCCGAGATTTACCAATCGCCCTTCTGCCAAAACGATCACAGAATGCCCGTCACTGAATGTCCAAAGATCGGTGCCGGGTTTTAGTTCGTCGCGAGTTGCGCCACTTCGTGACAGCCCAGCCATATCAATTTCATTGTCGAAGTGTCCGATATTGCAAACAATCGCATTGTGCTTCATTTTCGACATATGTTCAGCCGTGATAATTGCTTCATTTCCAGTAGCAGTTACAAAAATGTCGGCAACTTTAAGCACATTCTCGAGCGTGTCGACGATGTAGCCCTCCATCGCGGCTTGCAAAGCGTTAATCGGATCAATTTCGGTAACTACAACTCGTGCACCTTGCCCGCGCAAACTTTGAGCACAGCCTTTACCTACGTCGCCATAACCACAGACAACAGCCATCTTGCCGGCGATCATCACATCGGTTGCGCGATTCAAAGCATCGATCAGCGAGTGACGACAGCCATAAAGGTTGTCGAATTTACTCTTCGTAACACTGTCATTGACGTTGATCGCAGGAAACAATAGTTCGTTGTCTTGGGCCATCTTGTAAAGACGCTTGACACCGGTTGTCGTTTCTTCAGTAACACCTTTAATCAGTTTCGACATTTTCGTCCAACGATTTGGGCTCGTCTTCAAACCGCGTTGCAAAAGACCAAGAACGATTGCAAGTTCGGGGTTCGAAGCCGTAGTCGGATCTGGAACTGCGCCTTTCTTTTCGTATTCAACGCCCTTGTGCAACAACATTGTCGCATCTCCACCGTCATCCAAGATCATGTTCGGACCATCTCCATCAGGCCAAGTCATCATCTGGTCTGTCGCCCACCAATACTCTTCAAGAGTTTCACCCTTCCATGCATAAACCGGCACACCTTGTGGGTTGTCTTGCGTGCCATTCGGGCCAACTACAACAGCGGCTGCTGCGTGGTCTTGAGTTGAAAAGATATTGCAACTCGCCCAACGCACCTCGGCGCCCAAGTGCACCAAAGTTTCGATCAAGACTGCGGTCTGAATCGTCATATGCAAAGAACCCGAAATTCGCGCACCCTTGAGAGGCTTTGACGCACCAAACTCTTTGCGCAAGGCGCGTAAACCTGGCATCTCATGTTCGGCTAAGTGAATTTCTTTTCTGCCAAACGGCGCAAGCGATAAATCTGCAACTCGGTAATCTTTTCGCGCTGCCATTGATGATGTCATGATGCTCCTGTTTTTATTTTTTCTAAAAGGTGGGCTTCAGGTTTAGTTGAGCCACTTTGGCCATTATCCGCTCGTGCTCAACTTGATTGACGATCGTGGCTTCTTCAATCAACATCACCGGGATGCCTTGACGAACTTCGTAGCGCATTTGTAGACGAGGGTTGTACAGCATTTCTTCATCCGCAACGTAAAACAAGTTTCCCTTATCTTTTGGGCAAGCCAAAATCTCAAGCAACCGCGAATTGACCAACGAATGAGGCGATGACACGGCTATCACGATAACACTTACGGCAGTTAGGCCGTGATCAACATCAACAACTCAGCCACGTGTTCGTCGCACTCTTCGCGTGTTTGCGCTTCGAGATTCAAGCGCAGTAGTGGCTCGGTGTTTGAAGGTCGAACATTGAACCACCAAGTGCCGCAGTCAACAGTAAGACCATCAAGGTGATCTTGCGGAAATTTGGCGAACTGCTTTGTTATACGTTCAATTACTTCTTGAATGTTGCCCACCTGCGTGTTTATCTCGCCACTATTTGCATATTTCTCAAATGGCTTTCGCAACTCAGATAAAGACTTTCCAGTGCGACACATCTCGCCGAGCACAACCATTGTCGCGATCAAACCGCTGTCGGCACGATAATTGTCTGCAAAGTAATAGTGACCAGAATGTTCGCCAGCAAACACTGCACCAGTTTGAGCCATCACTTGCTTCATATAACTGTGACCGTTCTTTGTGCGAATTGCTTTGCCACCCAACGATGTGATTGTCTCGGGAACGATTCGCGAGCAGATCAGGTTGTACAAGATCGTCGCACCCGGATTTTCGCGCAAAAATACTGAGGCCAACAATGCAGTGGTAGTGCTACCAGAAACACTCTTACCTGTCTCATCGACCAAGAACACCCGATCAGCATCACCGTCGAATGCGAGACCAACATCAAATTTGCCGGCAACCACACGTGCTTGCAAGTCGCGTTGATTGGCAGGCTGAATTGGGTCGGCGGGATGATTCGGAAACGTCCCGTCGAGTTCACCGTACATTATTTCGATTTCAAATTTTCGCAGCCGATCAAAGACCGCTGGTGCAACCAACCCACCCATACCGTTTGCAGTGTCTGCGACAACTCGCAGTTCAGAAATACTGTCGACGTCGATAAAGCTCACGACGTGGTCGACAAATTCGGCGAGCATGTTTTTCTTTGTGACTTCACCTTGAGTCTTTGCCGCAGCCGGACCCTTGCCGTCTAAAACATCTTGGGCAATCACTTTCATCTCACGCAACCCGTTGTCAATGCCGATAGATCTGGCACCTGATAAGCAACATTTGATTCCGTTATATTGCGCCGGATTATGCGAAGCCGTAAACATCGCGCCTGGAGCATTCAATTTGCCTGAAGCAAAATAAAGCATGTCAGTGCTCGCAAGACCAAGATTTATTACATCAACACCCTGCTCAGTGAGACCATTCTGAAATGCATCGATGAGAGAAAGCCCGCTCGGACGCATATCGTGACCGACAACAATTGTTTTGGCATCCGAAAATTTTGCAAATGCCACGCCAAATGCGTGGGCCAAAGTCGCATCGAGTTGATCGGGCACTGTGCCCCGAATGTCATACGCCTTGACTACAGCATCTAGATTTGGCACGACTGTTAAGACTAGCGGCTCAACAATTTGCGATTTCGTTCAACTTGGCGACCACGCCAGCGAACTGCCATTGTGGCCACACCAAGAAACGTCATGAAGTATGCAAAAAAATCTATGAACGAATAGCCATAGTGCAACCGAACTTCATTGCTAGTTGGAATCACAACCATCATGTTTGGTGCAACACGAAACGGGCCTTCGGCGTTTTCGACTTTCCAATTCGGAAAATAACTCATTCGCACTAGTACTGGTACACCAACTTTGTCTACAGTGAAACTGATTGCTTCGTCTTCAAGCACCGTGTTGCTGACTTGAACGGCCGGTAACTCGACTTTGTTTATCGTCTCTGACGGTTTAACAATGTCGACCCTGCGAGATGAATCTGTTGGTTCACCTTGACGGCGATTTAAGTCGACAATTGCTTCAACTTTTTGCCAACTTTCGGGGCCACTGGCAACTGGTACGGCCGCCCAATCTTCAGGGTGCTGAAACCAACTCGTGCCGATCTCGAGCCATCGTTCTTTTGGATCACCGATTTTGCTCGTCACAATCACAGGTTGAACCGACATGGGCACAACTAAATCGCTCTTTTCAACTTTGTAAATCACCCAAGGGCCACTCTGTGCAACTTTGACCAGAGCCGCTTGCATGTTTGCTTGATTAATTGCTTCGGCTGTAAATGCCATGTAATAGCGAACGCCAAGTTCTTGTAGATAGCGCACCCCGAGACCCGCGTTGTTGTCGTCATAACGCAACTCGCGAACTGGGTTGCTGCTCTGCTTCGACATCGCTGCGGCGGTGATGAAGTGATATGGCGTGGTTCCGGCTGCTTCAAAATTTAAACCTTCCATCGAACCGATGCATCCTTTTGTCCAATGCGGCAAGAGCATGAGCGACATCGTCGTGCCGTATTTATTCAGCTCACCGTTGTTCTCCCACAATGCACGACCACAGCCAAGATTTGGATCTTGACCGATATTTTTCATCGTCTCAACAACGGCTCGATATTCGGCATAAGCACTCTTGCCCTCGTAGCCAGTGAAGTTCCATCGAGCCCAACCATCAACAAAGCCGTCGTTGGTAGCCTTCGTCGAAACGAAACCCCACTTATATATAGTCTCGCCAGCCGCATTCGTCGTGATTTTGCCGAATGGCATTTCTTGAAACCGAAAACCGATTATTCCGACGACTAATACGGTGAAAGCAGTTATCCAAGACAAGTTGAACTTTGGGTTTTCAGAGATCGATGAGAGCGGTTTGATACCTTCAACAGATTGCTCGACCAACGCTCTGCGACCAAGTTGCTGTAATCGATAAAACGTTGTCAACCAAACTGCCGATTGATAAATGCCAATAACCATCATGAAGTAGCGCAGCAAATATAAAAACGGCAACAATCGCGGATTCCATAGCAAGCCAATTACTGGCAGGCTCTCGCGTCCGAAATAAACACCCAACACCAGAACAATGCAGTACGCGCCCATCCACATACCTGTTCGATTACGAGCCTTGACGAAATTGGCAAATGCAATTACAGCAAAGCCGGTGATCACAATGTCCCAAAACGTTGTCAACGGAAAGTACATGCTCCAAAAAGAATCACTTGCACCGCTCGGGCGAGGCTCATACTTCATGTCGGTCATGTACGCATGACCAGTCAAGAAAGGTAAAACCCAAAAAGATGAGAGTAAAACAGCAGTAATCGAAACTGTCAACGCCGTCATCGCACTTCGGCGCTCAAACCAAACGGCAGCAAGCAAGACGACGCCACCAAAAACAAAGAGCAGGACAATGCCGTGACTCAGTGCGCTCAATGCAACGACTAACGCAGTGAGCATTTTGCCGCGATGTTCTTCGAAAGCTCGAATCAAAAGACCAAAGCCCAAGACAGCCAACGACAACGAGATCGAAAATGAGAACTCGCCTGCCATCGTCGAGGCAATGTTGCCGCCATAAATCGTAAAGCTCTCGTCGTAGAGAAAAACGACCGATGCGAGAGTCAGTAATTCAGGAATTGGAAACAAAAATTTCGCAAACTTGCCAAACAGCCATGCACACACCGGCAAAGTCAAAATGCCCAGAACGGCGATCAACTTAAGTGCAATGCCGTAGGGCAAAATCAGGTCAATCAACAAAACCGCCAATGCCGGCACGACCATGTAGAACCGATACATCGGAAACCCTGAATACCAGTCGTTACTCCAACCTGTTAGGCGAAAGTGTGGAAGCAGAAAATCTCGCAAATAAGCAGGGCCGTAAACATGAGCCCCCATGTCGCCACCTGTTGGCGTGTTGTTTCTCAAAATCAACTCAGGATGAAGCGTCATCAACAACATAAATGTCGAACCAGCGACAACAATTACCGAAGTGATCTGCTGGGCAGACCAACGCTTTGAAAATAACTCTTTCACTACTGACAAACTCTACACGCGAGCAACTGTTGGCTTTCTAAAGTGTTGCAACTAGCAAAAGTCCCGTTGCATTGAAAGCAACATGGGCGATTATTGACATACCAATTCTGTTGGTTCGGTAAAAACAAAACCCCAACACGAGAGCGAATGCAAGTAATCCCGGCAACTCGACAAGCCGTAAGTGCACCGCTGCAAACCAAACTGCAGTTATCAACATTGCGACTCTACGACTGAACCGATTACTCAAACTTGACTGAATCAATCCGCGATACACCAATTCTTCGATCAGTGGCGCGCCAACGACTACTACGAAAACCAAAACAAGTAGCCACATCCCCGTTGCGTTTTCAAACAAATCTCGTGCGCGCTTTTCAACAAGTTCTGGGGCAAATTTTTCGGGAAACGCCAGGCGAAATGGCCAAGTAACCAAGCCGACCAACAACAACTGACTAGCAACACCAATTGGCACGCCCCAAAGATCAACTTTGCGAAAGCTTAAAAAATAATCTCGTGAGAAAACTCCCGAACCAAATTTTCTAGAAACTAAATACAGACCAACTGCAAATGGCACCCAGAGCGCAAGGGCCGAAAGTCCAAGAAACCATTTGGGCTCTTGACCGTCAACTAAATCTGTATTACCGGTCGCCACCAAAATCGCTGAACTCAATATCAGTGCAACTACATAACTAGAGCACCACGCAAAAATCGCGATTCTGAGAGTTATTTTATTTGAACCAACGGGCTCCTGACCATACGGCGGAGCCCAGGGCGATTGGTTCATCCCGCGAGGCGGTTTGGCATCACAACTCTGAATCGGTTGCGGCGATCTTCAAGCCTCCAACCCGACGGAGCCGTAATTCTTACACCGTGGCGATCGCACAGGTCATAGGCGTGCGGGTCTCGCTCAGCAGTCAAGTCATCGATCCATACAAGTGCGCGACTGTATTGATAAGTCAAAGTAATTGAAGCGAGTTCGTTGCATGTGCAACGCGAGCATCGACGAACCATGACTTTCACATTAATTGATGAGACCATCGCCACAGTGGATTTCAATGCACTCGTTGGTGAAACACTCGCCATTGTGTACTCCGATAATCGGGTCGTATCATTGAAACCGTGACCAAACTTCCACCCCCTCCACCACCTGCAAAACCTTCGTCACCGAAGCGCAAACCTGCGGCTCGCAAAAAGCCCGCAAATTTTTTGGGCAAAAAGTCGAACAAGAATTCAAACAACAAGTCGAACGTCAAGAACGAAAGCGACAAGCCAGGCATGCCCCGTTGGGCAACTTGGGCAATCGTCGCAGTTGTCGTTCTTCTGATCGCTGGCCCTCGAATTTGGCCGACCTCAACCGCCACGAGTTTTACATATACCGAATTTCTTGAACTCGTCAAACAAGGTCAAGTACAACAAGTTGAGATCAACAATTTGTCGAATCAAATCAGTGGCACTTTGAAAGACGGTGGTGAATTTGTCACCACTGGTGCTGTTGCTCTATCTGATGCTGATGAAACTTTGCTCAAAGAAAAGGGCGTCGACTACGACTATTCGACCCCTCAAGGCAACTTCTTCACAAATCTGATTCCGCTGTTGTTGCCGTTTATCTTGATCATGGGTTTCTTTTTTTGGATGCAAAAGCGCGCCATGGGTCAGGCCGGAAGCATCATGTCGATCGGCAGAAGTCGTGCGAAGAACTACAACGCAGACAAGCCCGCAACTACGTTTGCTGATGTCGCCGGTTACGACGGCGTCAAGCAAGAAATTCGTGAAGTTGTTGACTTCCTCAAAATGCCAGAGAGTTTCAAAGAAATTGGTGCTCGCGTTCCTAAAGGTGTTCTTCTAGTCGGCCCTCCGGGTACGGGTAAAACTCTTTTTGCTCGGGCGGTTGCCGGCGAAGCAGGTGTTGGCTTTTTGTCAGTAACCGGTTCTGACTTCATGGAGATGTTTGTCGGCGTTGGTGCGAGCAGAGTTCGCGATCTCTTTCAACAAGCAAGAAAAATGGGTCGAGCAATCATCTTCGTCGATGAAATCGATTCGATTGGTCGCAAGCGTGGCGCCGGGCTCGGTGGCGGTCACGACGAACGTGAGCAAACTCTCAATCAATTACTCGCCGAAATGGACGGCTTCGAAACAACCGAAGGTGTCATCGTGATGGCTGCGACTAACCGTCCCGATATTTTGGACGCTGCCCTCTTGCGACCGGGTCGCTTTGACCGACAAGTAATCATGCCGTTGCCAGAATGTGAAGAACGCCTCGCGATTCTCACCGTGCACTCAAAGGGAAAGCGAATGGGCACTGATGTCGTACTCGACACGATGGCCAAAGCAACTCCAGGCATGAGCGGCGCCGATCTTGCGAATCTAGTCAACGAAGCCGCCTTGCTTGCAGTGCGTCGCGGTTCGAAAGTTATTGAACACATTGACTTCGAAAATGCCCGAGACCGAGTGATCATGGGTGCTCGCCGCGAGAGTTTGATTCTCAACGCTGAAGAAAAACGAGCCACCGCGTATCACGAAGGTGGCCACGCAGTGCTTGCAACAGTTTTGCCTCACAGCGATCCGTTGCATAAGGTCACGATTTTGCCGCGCGGCATGGCTCTCGGTGTTACGTGGACACTTCCAGAAGAGCGACACACATATTCGCGCGATTACTTCAAGGACATGATCTGCAAAGCAATGGGTGGTCGCGTTGCCGAGATGATCGTCTTTGGTCACTTAAACAGTGGAGCCGCCAATGATCTCGAACAAGCAACCTCTATCGCCCGCCGTATGGTGCGTGAATGGGGCATGAGCGATGCCGTCGGACCAATGGCCTGGAGTTCACAACAGCAGGTGTTTCTTGGTGAAGATCTAATGACAAACGGTCGTGAGTATTCAGATGAAACTGCCCGCATGATCGACTCTGAAATTGGTTTGATTTTACGCGAGCAAGAAGCTCGGGCCAAAGTATTGCTCGAAAAAAACCGTGCAGGCCTCGATCTAGTTGCCCAATCTCTGCTCGAACAAGAAACCATTGATGGTGCCACTGTCGCCCGCTTGGTTCAAGAGGGTCTAGGTCGACCTCAAATAGTTGAACCGTCGCCTGGTGCCACTCCTAAAACCAGCGAGTCGAACGAGAACTAAATAATCTCAGTGGTCGTGATTTTCATCACGACATGAAGGTACATCGCTCAAAACTTTTGGATCTCGACACTTGGCAAGTGCGGCCCAAAGATCAGTTGCTGTTAAAGGTCCAACTGTTGCGAATCTAACGATGCCTTCAATATCGGCAATCACTGTCGTTGGCACAGAATCAATCTGATATCGCGCATGCAAGTCTCGCATTTCGAGGAAGTCGACAATTTCTACAGCAACTTCGTTGCTCTCAAGCACACGAGCCTTTGTTGCCACATCACGGCACGCATCACACGTAGATGAAGTGAATACTGCAACTAACCATTTCTTATCGGCGATTGCGAAGTCTTCTAGATTCAACTGAAACGGCACCGCCCCGCGCACTTGGGCTGGAGCATCAGATTGCCGCCGACGCAATAAAAAGCTCGCTCCGCCCGCGAGAGCTAAAACCAAAATCGCGAAAATAGTTCGCACTATTTGCCTGCAACTGCCGCGATGCCACTTGACCGGTGAGGCAATGCGAGCACACTTGAAAAACCGATGAGTTCGTGACCACGATTAACTTCACGCTGGACGACAACTTCATTGTCAGCCTCAATCAAAATAGGCAAGTCTGCGCTGGCAGTTGGAATCTTGATTTCTAAAACAGCAGCAGCACCCAATTCGATTTTCTCGAAGCCTTCAATTGCTACAGATCCGGCGGGTCCAATTGTTGAAACTTTGAGCGTTGTGGCCAACGAAGTTGCGTTGAGTACAACCAATGTCTCGCCCGCTGCAGGCACACCGCTTGCAACTGTCCAGATTCTTGACGGTGCCCCAACTGGCGCACCAAAAGTTGTTGTCGTGCCAGTCTTTTTATCTTCTCTGCGACTTATTACTTGCTCGACGACTACAAACTCGACTGCGGAGTCTTCATTGCTGGTGACAAAGTCATTTGTGATGCTTGAAACTACTACTCCGTATCGACCATCAGTAATTGCTGGCAACTTTGATGTCTCTAGCGTCGTCACTCTTCCTGCTGGAATTGTGAGTACAAGTGGCTCGCGAAAAATTTCTTCGGCGACGCCGGTCAAAAACGCGACACTCACCGATTGGTCTTGTTCAGTTGGATTAAAAACTACTAACTGCTCATCTACATCAAGGTCTTTCTGGCCGCCGGCGAACCACCATTGTCGACTAGTAGAAGAAGCACCTAGCGAAGTCGAATAACCCAGACGGCCACGACCTAGAAAGTGTTGTAGCTTGCCGGCAACAAACCGCCCTGAGGTCGCTCTAATTGAGACCGCTAAAACAGCTTCGTTGCGCGCACCTTGGTCGCCCATCGACAGCGAGTAGACGCTTTCTGGTTCGATGATGATTCCCTTTAGCGAGGCGGGCTCGCGTTTGCCGTCGGCGGTAACAAAACTTACGTCTACAACTGTCGCATCCGGAAATGGATTACTCAGCAAGACATTAAACAAGCTGTCAGAGCCGGTGAATCCATCGGCAAAGAACCATCTATCTGAAGGCTTGTTGGCACAAAGAGACACCGAATCGCCAGCCGGGTGAATTATTCGTTGCTCGACGGCAACTGCGCCGTTATCGAGTTCGACTACGGCACTGATGAATTTGCTCTTACGACCACCCGTTGCATCTATAACGCTGCGAGTGAATGGCTGCACAATTAGTTGTGCGATTGCTGCAGGTTTGTCGCTCGACAAGAAAGTCACTTTGCCCGTGATCGGAATATCTGTCGAATTGGCAATGACGATCTCACTCGAAACCGTTTTCTCCAAACCGGGCACACCAGGACAAAACCATGAAGAAGTTGACTGAGAACCACCTGCGACACTTGGCATCGTGGAGATACCGAAAATATTTTCAGACTTTCGCACCGATTCAGTCTCACGACTTTGATCGCTGGTCTGGTTAACGACAATCAAAGCAACAAAAGCAGCCACCAAAACTACAAGAGCAGATGCGTATCGCAGGTCAATTTTCTTCATCGTGTCGCCATATCAATTTTTTGATCAGGTCGCACTGCGTCAACTAAAACGGTGACGCCTTTCGATTCGACTTGTCGTATCCGTCTTCTGAAGCGAGAAAAGTTTGCGGCAAGCATTATCAGGCAAAGCCAAACAAATGCCTGAATAATCAAGTAGATGTAACGCAGCGGAGATGTCTCATACTGCAAACTCAAGAGCCCGGCAATCGGCGCATCAAACGCAGTAGAAGAGCCAAATGCAACTCGCGGCGAAAGCTGAGCATCATCAACCATTAAGCGCCAATTCGAATCAAACGGCACTGCCAAGTGAACCGTGCCACCGGCAAATTTCGCTTTAACTTTTTTATCAGCAACAGAGTTTTCATCAATCAATAAAGCACTCTGTGACTTCAGTTCTTGGCTCGTCAAATTAAGGTCACTTGCTTGCTGGCTTGCGACAGAAGACTCTTCATCTAAGACACTGATTATTGGCAGCCAACTGACATCTTCAAAAATCACCAAATCACGAGCAAAATAAGTTCGCCGTAAGTCAAGTTGATTTGACAAAGACTCAACAAGATTTAAAGCTGCTGCAGATGGCGAGTCTCCAAGTGGCACAACTATAAATCGAATCGCAAGTGGCGACATCAAACGACCGACACGAATTGTGTCGTCAGCGATCAATGAAGTGAGCGCACGTTGCGCCGCAAGATTCATCGATGTTTCTTGAGGCGCCCAATTTGAACTGAAATTCACTGCCCCGTCGTCGGCGACACCATATGAGATCTCAGAGTTCACCGAGTTTGTCGCAACCGGCAACAAATCACGTTCACCTATATAAAGCGTCCGATAATTGCCCTCCTTGGGATTATTCGGCAATTGTTCAAGCAACTGCGGCACCAAGGTCTCAGGCTGATTCCAGCGACCGTCGGTGACACTCAAAAGCGTCGGAGCAATCATCATTGTGATTGCGAGCGGCATCAGCAAACTTAATGAACGTCGCCAATCAGATGCATTGTTCAAATTAGTTTCAGCAAAGACACTGAGACACGTCGCTACGGCAAGCGCCAACCCACATGCAACTATCGCCAGCATCACAGCTGGCTCAGGAAGCGCAAACGGCAGTTTTCCTTGATCGTCAAGCACGACCAACAACAATCCAAATACAACCAAAACCGATGAGCGAATTGCCCATAGTCTGCGCCAACCATCGGCGACGACTAAAGCGCAAAATACGCAGAAATAAATAGCGACTACCAAAAATCCGCCACGGGTGTTGCCAAAATCAAGTCGGGCGATTGAAACCAAACCGATTTTTCTTTCGGTGACACCTTGATCACCTGCCATCAATTGCAACCAATTGCTCGAAACAAAGTGCATTGACCACGGCAAATTAATAAAGACTGAGCCAACCAAACCGGTTAAACCAACAAGCAGAACGCCGAACAATTTTGTTACAGAAACCCCGCCCAAGAACGACGCAAAAACCCACAAGAAGATGATCGTTAAAAACAAGATGGCGATACTTGGCGTGAATGCAAAGACGAGCCCAAGAATCAGCAACAGACCAGATACAAGTTGAGTTTTTCGAACCAAACTCTGATCTTTTCCATCTTGAAATCGATTAAGGATGTCAAACAACCACGGTGCCGCAGCAATACAGATCAATGCCGAAAACCGACCACGTGCTATCGCGTCATATGAAAGAGGCAGAGCAACGTAGACCACTGCAGCACCGAGTCGTACTCGAGTGTTGGCAAATGCACCACAAAGTCGCCACATGCCAATCAGCCCGACAAACAACGAGCCAATAATCATCAGAGTTTGCAGCAGTGCAAGATTGCCTAAGAGAAAAAACGATGCGACAGCGATTAGTCCGAGTCCGGTTGGGTTAGCAGATGCTTCACCAAAACCACTTGACCACCAACCCGACAGAAAATTTGCAAACACCGAACTCGTTGATACCGATCCGTTTTCAAATGGCAACATCTCACCTATTACTCGAGACGAGTCGGCAATAATTTCTCGGCTGCCAACGAGAATCAGAATCGTGACCGCTAACAGCACCGTGCCTGCGGTGCGCGTCGAACTCTGTTTCCAACGCTTTTTTGTCTCAACCAGCGATGCGATTTCGCGAGACGCCAAGGCCCGACGGTGTCGAATAAATCTGGTCAGCCGAGCCGAACCGTTTACTTGAAGTTTTGCGATTTCGCTCGCCGCTACGCGCCTTAATGGCCGAACCTGCTGTCGTCTCTTCCAGACATACGAAGCGTCAGCAACAAGAGCAACCGTTGCACGAAAACTCGCCAACGACTCGCGAAATGTGCCCGTAAACACTCCAAGCACTGTTTCAATCGCTGAAGTCAGCAACATCTGCAGCCAAACGAACGGCAATCTCCAACGACTAGTCAACGTCGCAACCGTGCGGGCACGATTTCGAGCAGCACTCGCGCGTGAAACCAAGTTTGGTGAACGAGTTTCAAAACTATCGATGTGTCGTGCGACGGCTGTCGGAGACACAAGAACGCGAGCCCCGCTCAGATGTGCGCGCCAACAGAAATCTAGATCTTCTCCGAAGAACGAAATGTCTTGACTGAATCCGTTTAATTCACGAAACAAGTCTGAACGTACGAGCATGCACGCCGAACTTACGAAAAATACATCGCGCACGGCATCGTGTTGTTCTTGATCACGCTCATTTTGCTCAATGAACGGATCAATCTCACCGCAACGGTCAATACCAAAACCCACGGATTGCAAAAGTGTGGGCTTATCCCACTGCATCAGTTTTGGCCCGACGACCGCCGCATTCGAAATAAACAGCTCTTCAACCAGCTTTCGCACCGTATTCGTCTGTAAAACAACGTCATCATGCATGATGCAGAACAGACCCTTGTCTCCATCGACAATTCGCTGTAATTCATTGATTAGGCGCCCGAATCCGGGGTTTCCTTCGACTATGCGAACAACAGCAGTTGGCAGCGCTTCACTGATTTTCTTGGCAACAACGTTGGCATCTGTCGTGTCGGCACCAGAACTGGTCAATTTCGTGGTCAAGAAAAAAACACTGTTGAGGTTCGGATAATCCTGGCTAGCAAGACCAGCTAGAACTTCATCAAACCAAGCGCCCGGTTGGTGCACGACCATCGCCGTGACTACTAATGGTGCAGCAACCGTTTGGTTTTTCGAATCTTCGAATGACTCATTGCTCACGATGCACTAAGACTACTAATTCAAGACAAACTACTAACCTTGATCTGAATGTCTCGACAACCAGTTAAATCGGCTTCAACGGCTGAACAAAAGCAGGGTGCTATTCCTGAAGGCACCATTTCGATTGGCATCGGCCTGCTAATTGCGGGTGTGACGATTTATATATTTTTCAAAATCGGTCAGCAAGCCCTGGGTCAGGAAGAATTCAAACCACTTGTTTCACTCTGGTTCGTTATGTTTGCCATAGCACCTGGCTTCTTTCTGCCGGTCGAACAAGAACTAAGTCGCGCGATTGCCCACCGTCGAGCGCTGGGTCAAGGTACAACCCCAGTGGTAAAGAAAGTTGCGCTTTTGTGCGCTGCGATTGTGGTTTTTCTAGTCGCCTTCATACTTGTGCTCTCTCCAGTTATCAATGACAACCTTTTCGAAGGTCAAGCAATCATCACTGCAAGCTTGGCTATCGCAATCGTCAGTTATGGCTTGCTCTATTTCACCAAAGGACTTTCATCTGGCTTGGGCAAGTTTCCCGCGTATGGCTTCATTGTCGGTTCGGACGGCGCGATAAGAGTTGTCGCTTGCACGATTCTGTTAGTTGCTGGCGTCACTGCTCTTTCTGCATATTCAATAGTCATTGTGATCACGCCAATTATTGGTGTGACAATTATTTATCTCGCAGGTCAATTACACACTGACCCCGGCCCACCTGCTGCGTGGTCAGAAATTACTGAGAATCTCGTCTGGCTATTGGGTGGTTCAATTTTTGCGGCTGCGCTTGTCAATGCAGGACCAATCACCGTCGACTTGCTCGGCGATAAATCTGATGCCATTCGCGTTACTCAATTTGGTAATGCTGTGCTGTTAACTCGAGTGCCACTGTTTTTGTTTCAAGCAGTTCAGGCGGCCCTATTGCCGCGATTAACCCGACTTGCAGCCCGAGGTGACCTAGACGAATTCAAAGTTGGGTTTCGCCGGCTTGTGATGCTCGTTATCGGTGTTGGCGTAATTGGCATAGTTGGTGCATTTTTGTTTGGTCCGTTTTTTCTCGACCTGGTTTACGGCGGCGGCATCGACCGGCGAACACTCACACTTCTTGCGCTTGCAAGTGCCATCTACATGATGGCTTTAGCGATTGCCCAAGCAGTTATCGCTTTGCGTGGTCATCGCCATGTTGCTTTAGGTTGGTTGTTGGCATTCATAAGTTATGTCGTTTCAGCTTGGGCTGTAAGCGACGACCTCTTTTTGCGCGTTGAAGTTGCACTCGTCGTAAGTTCGGCAGTCGCTTTGCTCTACTTTATTTTTGGTCTTAGATTGCTATTGCGCTCTGGCGCCAGAGTCGACGTCGAATCAATTACTGAAGCAGTATCAGAGCGACCTGTAGAACCGTGAATCGCCCGCCTTATTTGGCGCGCTTTGTTTCGTAATCGATGTCGTGTCGAACCATCATCTCAATTAATTCGTTGAAACCCACTTTGGGTTGCCAACCAAGTTTTGTCTTTGCCTTGGTCGCATCACCAATCAACAAATCGACCTCGGCGGGACGGAAAAAGCGCTGATCTTGGCGCACATATTGACGCCAATCTTTGAGTCCTGCTGCGTTAAATGCAACTTCCAACAATTGCTCTATTGAGTGAGTGACGCCCGTTGCAACTACAAAGTCGTCGGCTTTTGGCTGTTGCAACATCAACCACATTGCTTCTACATAGTCACCTGCATAGCCCCAGTCGCGCTTGGCTTCAAGATTGCCCAAGACCAGTTCGCTTTGTAAACCAAGTTTGATGCGCGCAACCGAGTTTGTAATTTTTCTGGTGACGAATTCGAGGCCACGACGTGGCCCTTCATGATTGAACAAGATACCCGAGCACGCAAACATGTCGTAACTCTCGCGATAGTTGACAGTGATGTCGTGAGCAAACACTTTCGCTACTCCGTATGGCGATCGTGGATGAAAAGGTGTCATCTCGGTCTGTGGTGTTTCACGCACTTTGCCGAACATTTCAGATGACGACGCTTGATAAAAACGAATTGGGTTTTTGCGGGCCCCGCCAACCAGCCGAATCGCCTCAAGCATTCTTAGTACGCCAAGTCCGGTGATGTTGCCAGTTAGTTCGGCTTGATTGAACGACATGGCGACAAATGAAATTGCCCCGAGGTTGTAAACCTCGTCTGGCTGAGACATTTCAAGTGCGCTTACGAGACTAGAAAAGTCGGCTAAATCACCTGGTACAAGTTGCACAAAAGGAAACTCGTCGCGAATTGATTCAGCCTTCGGATTGTTTTGCCCTTTTACGAGACCAAAAACTTCATAGCCCTTGGCATGCAAAAACTCGGCGAGGTGACGACCGTCTTGACCAGTAATACCAGTGATCAGCGCCCGTGCCATAACGACCTCTTAATCTAGTGGCAAACCTAGCAAGTAAAGATCTACTCTCGATTTGAATTGCAAAAATGCGCTACTTGTTATCAAGCCGTACGCTCAGTAGTTGTGAATGTGCAAAATAGTTCGCAATCTGTTGTCGTGTTGGCAGGCGGGGTTGGTGCTGCACGATTTTTGCGCGGCTTAGCCCAAGTAGTTGAACCCAAGTTGACAACCGCCTTGGTGAACACCGGAGACGACACCGTTCTACACGGACTCAACATTTCACCCGACATAGACACGGTGATTTACACTCTCGCCCAAGCAATAGACGCAAAGCGCGGTTGGGGCTTAACCGATGAGTCTTGGCGAGCCATGGAGTCGCTCAAACGATACGCAAAAGTGCGACCATCCGACTCGACAGCGGCGCCCGAATGGTTCAATCTCGGCGATCAAGATCTTGCCACGCACTTTTATCGAACAGCCCGTCGAAGTGAAGGTGCAGATGCATGGCAAATCACGCGCGAAATTGCAGCCGCATGGTCAGTCGAACAGCAAATAGTGCCGATGACTAATCAAGATGTTTCGACTGTTGTTGAACTTGCTGAAGACTGCATCGCCGGAAAATCTGGCCAAAAAATTAGCTTCCAAGAATATTTCGTCAAATACAAACACGACGTCGCAGTGCGATCAGTCAACTTTGTTGGTGTCGAAAACGCAGAGCCAAATGCACTATCGCAACTCGCAAGTGCCGATGCAGTAGTTATCGCGCCCTCGAACCCAATTGTCTCAATCGGCCCGATTCGCGCATTAAAAGGTGTAGATGCAACTCTCAGCAAAATCAGAGATCGTGTCGTCGCAATTTCACCAATCGTCGGAGGTCACGCGATTAAAGGGCCCGCCGATCGAATGCTCAAAGAATTAGGTCACGAGTCATCAGCACTCGGTGTTGCACGAATGTATTCGTTGATTGCCTCAACTCTTATCATTGACAACGTGGATGCAAACCTAAAGCCAGCAATTGAGGCACTCGGTATGCGTTGCGTTGTAACTAACACGATTATGGCTGACCCAAAAGTAAGTGCTGAGCTGGCGCGAACTACTCTCGCTTCGCTCAAAGGAAAATAGAAGTGAGTCGCCTAACGATTTGGGGTGTCGAAGGCATCGGCGAGATCTCGGCAAACGATCAACTAGGTGAAGTTATTGCCGACATTTGTCGACAAGAGCCCAATGGTCCTTTGTTAGATAACGACGTATTGGTCGTTACACAAAAAATTGTCTCAAAAGCCGAAGGTCGACTTGTGCCGATAGATGCTTCTGATCCGCTCAGCCACAAACATCTTGTAGAACAAGAAGCAGTGCGCATCGTGCGTCGCCGCGGAGATCTGATAATCACCGAAACAAAGCATGGCTTCATCTGCGCGAATAGCGGAATTGATCTGTCAAATATTGAACGTGGCTATGCGGCGCTTTTACCAATTGATAGCGACAAATCTGCGCGACGAATTCGCGACATAATTCGCGCCAAACACGGCGTTAATGTCGGCGTCATTATCAGCGACACTTTTGGTCGACCTTGGCGCAAAGGTCTGACCGATGTCGCTATCGGCATCGCCGGTGTTGCCGGAGTCGTCGATCTGCGAGGCACACCCGATTCATTGGGTCGCATTATGCAAGTCACCGAAGTTGCAGTTGCTGACGAACTTGCCAGTGCCGCCGAACTCGTTATGGGTAAATCGTCTGGCATACCAGTAGCAATAATTCGAGGTGTTGATGCTGATTGGTTTCGCGATTCAAAGATCAGCGAACTTGTGCGGCCGCCACAAGAAGACTTGTTTCGCTAGACCTTGCGCCCCAGCAATTCATCAACCCCAGATTCAAGCGTTGTCCACGGCGACCAGCCAAGTTGAATTCTGGCCCTGGTCGTATTTACGGCATTGCGTTGCAGATCTCCATGTCGCGCCGACTCATATGTTTCTTGCAAAGTCGTATCTCGACCAACTAGGTGCCATAAATCTTTGATCGTTGTTTGCACTCCAGTGCCAACGTTGATGACGAGCCCACCACCTTTATTTATCGAACGCGCTAGTGCATCGACGGCATCATCAATAAACAGAAAATCTCGGGTTTGGCGACCATTGCCACAAATTATCGGCGCACTTTGATTAACTACGGCGCTGGCAAACGCCGCGACAACACCATCGGTTGGGCGTTGTCTTGAGCCGTAAACATTTGTCATTGCCAGTGCGGTGAACTCGACGTCGTAACTTTCGCGGTAAACAGTCAACAAATCGACAAGAGTATTGGCCATAACGTGGGCGACCCCCATCGGTTCTGACTTACGACCTTCTTTGACGGGCAATTGGCGCGCTGGCACTTCGCCATAAAGTAAGCCCGCAGGAAGTGCAACGACAACTTTTTTTACCGCAAAGCGTCGCGCAGCTTCGAGCACCGAAAGCAACAATGTCGCCGAGCGCAACATCTCGTTGGTTCGAGTTGCACCAGTTGGCAAAAGTGCGAGATGGTAAATAACTGTTGGTCTACGCAACGCAATCAAATCTGAAAACTCTGGTGCCGAAACATCGAGATGATGAAACCGCAAAGTGCCACCTGATGCTCGAGCTGCGCTTAGGTTGGCAAGCGAGCCAACCGAGAGATCATCGACAACTTCGACACTTTGCCCATCAGCCAACAACCGATCGACTAGATGCGAACCAATAAAACCGGCACCACCGCAAACAAGCACACCGTTGACTTGCGCCATTAAATTTTCTCAGCTGGCATCAGGAACTTTCGCATCACGCAATACTGCGCCAGATCTAACCTCACCGTCAACACCGATTAGACACCCACTCACTTGGGCAAATGAGCCAACATGACCCATGACTGCACTATTGATAACAATTGCGTTGTCATCGATCGTGGCGCCATCGAGCAAAACCGAGTGGGTGATTTGAGCATTTTCGCCTACTTTGCACCCTCGCCCAATAACACTTTGCGTGATCGTCGCCGACTTTGCAATTTGTGCATCAGGACAAATCGCTTCAACTTTGTGGATACTTTTGCGCTGCAACAAATCAATATTCGCGCGAACATAAGAGTCGGGGCGCCCTGCATCAATCCAATAGTCGCTTGTCGCAAAGCCAAACAATTGACCTTCTTTGACAATCTCAGGAAACGTCTCGCGCTCAATTGACATTGGCGCAACGCCTGGCATGCGGTCAAGTGCAGATGATTCGAAGATGTAAGTTCCGCCATTTACATTTCGCGAAATTGTTTGACCTGGTGACGGCTTTTCGACAAAACGAAGTACTCGTCCTTGCGAATCAGTTTCTACAACCCCGTATTGCGAGGGATCTTCAACAGGCGTTAGATGAATTGTTGCTTGTGCTCCAGTTGATTTATGAAAAGCAACCAATGCAGAGACATCAAGATCTGTCAGCACATCACCGTTTGCAACAAGAAATGTTTCACCACGTTTGTGAATATCAGCATGTCGAGCGGCAAAACCAATTGCACCCGCAGTATCAAGCGGTCGATCTTCAACTGCGTAAGTAAGTTTGACGCCTGCACAACTGTTTGACGGAAACGCATTCAAAAATGGTTCAGGTTTAAAACCCAATGACAGCACTGCATCGGTTACACCGCCACGGGCAAGCGACGCCATGAGTCGTTCAAGTAACGGCAGATTAGCAATTGGAAGCAGAGGCTTAGGCGTCGCCAGCGTCAACGGTCGCAACCGAGTGCCAAAACCACCAACTAGCACGACTGCGTGCACTTGTCGATCTACTCCAATTTTTTGGCGTTAACCGGTAATCAACGGATCAAGATCTGTGATTGTGACCGGCTGTGGAACATCGGCATCTTTGGCGACAAATGCCAAAGTGATGCCCATGCCGTTGCCAGTAAGACGCACATTGCCAAGATCAGCAATCGAAATTTTTGGCGACGAGATTTTTGAATCCCAGACCACGACTTGCAAACTGGCGTCTTTGTCGCCACATTTCGTATCGCCCTCGGTTATTTTTTCGCCATTGTTGATCGACTCAGGGAACTCAATCGAATCGTTGGTTACTTTCAACCCATAAAGTTCAAAAATTGTCTCTAGTTTGGCGCGTCGCTCACCCGACAAAACTTGTGGCTCCCAACGCACGACACCAGCCGACTCGATGAATGCACCAGGTTTAACACTCGCGATGTCGGCAAGGTCACTTGCTGCTGGCAGATCGTCGATAAAGGCATCGCACTTGTAGATGCCAAACGCCGTGTAATAGTTCTGTGTTGCAGTATCAAGGGCGCTAACTCTTTCTTGGCTTTGACGTGCGTAGGCAATAAGCCCGACACCGAGCACGCAGACGACGAAGATGACGGTCGGAAACAACGAACCACCCTGCATGCGAACCTTGCGGCCTTTGCGATTTTTGCTTGCTTGAGCCAGGCGGGCGATTTTTTTCGCTGAAGATGAGGTAGCCACGAACAAGAAATGCTACAGGCTTATCGCATGTACAAGGCTTCGTAACGCTGCGCAACAGATTGGGCAGATGCGTGGCCTTCAACCCATTTTCGCCCGCTCGCCCCCATTTCTTCTAGAGATTTGCGATCGCTGATCATGGCAGTTATCGCCGATACGAATGCCTCTTGATTATCGGGTTCAACACACACGCCAGCATTTGCCGCCGCCAAAATACGAGGCACCTCGGTATCTGAGTCGATCGCCGCACAAATCGGTCGTCCTGCGGCAAGTATCGAATAAGTCTTTGACGGCACGCTCACCGAACCAAGACCGCGACGCAATGGAACGACGTGTAAATCGCCGGTTGCCAAAACTTCGCTCAATCTCGACGCATCTTGATAATCGCCGAACTTGACATTTCTCAAAGTCTGAGCTTTTGCTTCGAGTGATTTTCTTGCGGCGCCCTCGCCGTTAATAACGAACACAACATCTGGCAGCACTCGAGCGGCTTCAATCATAAGTTCAAGGGATTGCGAGAAACCTACATTGCCCGCGTACATCACGACCAACGATTCATCAATGCCAAGTTCGCGACGATAGTTAGTGAGTCTTGACATCGGCACAATCGCTTGGGTGTCAACAAAGTTCGGAATCACCTTGATGCGTTTATGAAATTTTTGGTCGAGCTTGCGTTGAACATTGTTGGCCAAATCATCTGACAACAAGACGACCGAATCGGATCGTTGATAGCTAATGCGCTCAAGCCACGAAGCCGCGGCAATCACCCGTTGATTTGAAATCGCACCTGTTTCGACAGCCGCATCTGGGAAGACATCTTGAATATTGAAAACGAGTTTGCCTCCACGAAACAATTTCGTATGCCAACCGATCAAGCCCAGAGTCAATGGAGGCGACATTGCCAACACGCCATCAACTCGACGCCAAAATCTGCCGGCGAATAACGCACGCACACCAACGAAGTAGCTGAACAAGATGAAACCAATTGCCCGACGAAGCAGATTGCTTTTTGTCTGACCCGCAAATGGTTGCACGCGACTGATTGTGCCCCAGTTTGTTTTTTCAACTCGCCAAAGTGCACCGGCCCATCCGGTTTCGACTTGATGTTTGCGATACCACGGCAATGAAGTGACGACATGCAGTTCGTGTCCGCGCGCTGCAAGTTCGTGCACGATTCGTGTCATCACCACCCCAGTCGGAGCCATATCTGGCTCAAAGTGTGGACAAAGAACAATTAGACGCAGTCTTTTTGACTTTGACATCAGATAGCCGTCCGGTAAATCTGAGCCAAGTCTTTTCCTGAATTAGAAACCGAAAAGTGTGCAGCACGAATTCTGCCGGCCGCAATCAACGAGTCGCGCCGAGCCATCAAAGTGTCGAGCGCACTTGCCCATAAGTTCAGATCGAGCGGCAAAACTATGCCGGCGTCACCAACAATTTCGGGCAGCGCAGCGCAATCGCTCGAAATTATTGGTGTCTCGAGTTGCATCGCTTCAATTACTGGGGCACCGAAACCTTCGTACAAACTTGGAAACACCAACGCTTTGGCCAGTTTTAAAAGTCCATCTCGGTCGTGATCAGCAACTCGGTCGAGCCGAATCACACGGTCATCGAGGTTCAATCGGCGAACTTCACGCATGAAGTCAACTTCGCCACGACCTTTGCCACCGGCACAAACCAAAACAAGATTTTTATCAACCCAGTGAGTTTTCATTAGTTGCAACAAAAACTTATGGTTTTTGTGCGGGTGCGTAACCGCTGGTAAAAACAAAACTTTTTTGTTTTCTAGTCGCAATCGTTGACGCAATTCTTGCTCGCTTGTGGCCAGCTTTCCGAGTTGTTCGTCGATGCCGTGACGCACGACTTTGACTTTGGCTGGCGAGATCGCAAACTCGCTAATCAACTTCTGGCGCACATATTCACTCGGCGTGCTAACAAGTGATGCTCTGGCTATCGAACGCGGCACAACTTTGCGCAAGTAACTTAGGCGAACACGACTGAAGTTCTCTGGAAACGACAGATATTGCACATCATGAATCGTCAAAACGGTGCGACGACCAGCGAACAAAGGCATCGTGCCACCACCGTGGTGCATCAAATCAAACTTTCGTGCCTTAAAGGCCAACCAAGTTTGTTCTAGCAAAATTCGCAGCACGCGCGCACCGCGATGATTTGGCGCCTCAACGAATTTATAGATTTTTGCAAGATCCTCATGATTCTCTGCAAACCCAGGTTGCACGAAGAGAGTCACATCAAACTCGTTGTTGTTGATCTCATGCAAACCAGTTAGTTGGCGAAGCAAATACTCTTGCGAGCCCCCCACTTGACCCGAACGAAGCCACAATAAATTGACACCAACGCGAACGCTCATCGAACAACCTGCTCATAGACATCTGCGGTTTTTGCCGCTGTTGCCTGCCAAGTCATCTCGCTAGCGCGAGCAAGACCGAGTCGTGACAGTTCGGATTTATGACTCAATGCTTGCAAGACTCCCGAAGCAATACTTGAAGCATCTAGTGGGTCAACCAAGACGGCAGCATTGCCTGCGACTTCTTGAGTTGACGAGCCTTTACTTGTTACAACAGGTGTGCCATAACTCATTGCTTCAAGAATTGGCAAACCGAAACCTTCCATCAACGACGGGTAGCAAAGCACTTCTGCTGATGCATACATGGCCCCGAGATCACTCGGTTGCACAAACCCCGCAAAGTGCACTCGAGATTTAAATTGACTCGAAATTTTTGCACTATCAGTGACGTCACCCCAGCCTGTTGCTCCGACTACAACAAGTTCGGGCACCGAATCGCCAAGTGTTTCGAGTGCGGCGATCAAACGCGATAAATTTTTGCGAGGTTCAAGCGTGCCAACGAATAGCAAAAAGCTGTCGGGCAAGTTGTATCGGGTTTTGATTTGATCACGAGTGGTCATCACGATCGGCGCATTGACTCCTAATGGCACGTGACTTAGTCGATCACGCGAAAAACCAAACTCACTGCAATCTTCGAGCGTCGACTGCGAAGAGCAAAGCAGCATGTCGGCGCGCTTCAATAAAATTTTTAGACTGCGTCTGAACACGGCGTTACCGCGACGACTAAAAAACTGCGGGTACTTCAAAAATGCCAGATCGTGAATGGTCGCCACCAACTTCGCATTAGACCCAAACGGAATAATCGAAGTGCAATGCAGCAAGTCAACTTTGCCGGTTGCACTTTCAACTTTTGGCCAGCCAAATCGTATTGATGCCTCATAAAGTGCTGGCCCGCTTAAAGCGAGTTGTCGAATATTTATCGGCGGCTGATAAGCACCCTGCGGCGCCGCGCTATGACGACCGGCAAAGCCGACAAGTTCAATATCGCGCCGCAAGCCTGGCAGTACTCGCGCTACCTCGATTGCCGCGGTCGCAGTACCCCCGGGTACGCGATGCCAGCACTGTTCTAGAGAATAGGCCACACGCATTCTCTCCATTCTGCCTATTCTGTGCGCACTTAGTTGATAATTGTCGCAAAGCCTTTGCAACATAAGACGACTACGGCGCATGGCTTTGGGTCGTACGATGTAATTAGCAGTATGAGCGAAAAAACTTCGTCGCCAACATTTTGGAAGAGTCGCACTGTTTTAGTCACGGGCGGTAACGGATTTCTCGGACGCAATGTCGTCGACGCATTTAAAAGTGCTGGCGCGACAGTGATCGCACCAACCCACAAGCAAGCTGACCTCACTTTGCCAGGTGTCGCACTCGAACTATTTAAAAAGCACAAACCAAGTCACGTCGTACATTTGGCTGCACGAGTCGGTGGCATTGGCTACAACCAAGTTGCCCCCGCGCCGTTGTATCTTGACAATTTATTGATGGGCACGCACACGATTGAAGCCGCGCGAATCGCCGGCGTTGAAAAAACTGTTCTGCTCGGCACAGTTTGCAGTTATCCGAAGTTCACGCCAGTGCCGTTTCGTGAAGAGTCAATTTGGGACGGCTACCCCGAAGAAACAAATGCCCCGTACGGCATCGCCAAAAAAGCACTGTTGGTTCATGCTCAAGTAAACGCCCAACAATATGGTCAAAAGTTTGCATTTTTGATACCGACAAACTTGTTTGGCCCAGGCGACAAATTCCATCCTGATGTTTCACACGTCATACCTGCGCTGATCAAAAAATGCGTCGAGGCCAAAGAGCAAAATCTTGAAAAAATCGATGTCTGGGGCACTGGCTCTGCCAGCCGAGACTATTTATATGTCAAAGATGCAGCGCGAGCAATATTGCTTGCCAGTGAAATGCACGAATCGACTGAACCATTGAACTTAGGCAACAACCGTGAGATCACGATTCGTGAAACAGCCGAAACTATTGCTCGAATTGTCGGCTTTACAGGCGAACTCGTTTGGGACTCATCACGCCCAGACGGTCAACCCCGCCGCCGAGTTGACGCCTCTCGCGCCGAACGTGAACTGGGCTGGCACGCTTCAACTGATTTCGAAGATGGTCTGCATGAAACCGTGAAATGGTTTCTTGCAAATCGCCAAGAAGCTCTAACACTGCACGCCTAATCTCGTGAGTTTTCCTCCTCCGCAACTTCCGCCTCCGCTGCCTCGTGCGACGCAGTCAGCCCCGCAAGCGCCAAACCCACCACGACGCTCAGGCCGACAGATTCGCCCAAACTTTCGACGCTCAGATAACAAGACAACTGTCACAAATGCAATCGTGTCGATCAATGTCGGTCTATACCTATGGATGTCACTGGCAGGCTTCAATCAAACATCAATCAATTTCGTAATTTCACGCCAGTTTTTAGAGCAAGGCGAATGGTGGCGACTTGTCAGTTGCGGATTCGTACACTTCGGCATTTTCCATATTGCGATGAACATGCTTTTGGCGTTTCAACTCGGTCAGCTATTCGAACAAAGAATTGGATCATTGCGTTTTGGGTTGCTGTACATCACTTCGCTACTCGGCGGTTCGGTCGGCGCACTACTGCTGAGCCCCGATGCGATCACAGGCGGTGCATCTGGTGCCGTGTTTGGTCTGATGGCAGCAGCAGTCGTTGGTCTTCGTCATGACCGCATCAACCCGATGCGAACTGGCATCGGCACTACTTTTGTTCTGAACATCGTGATCACTCTCGTGATCCCCGGCATCTCAGTTGGCGGACACTTCGGCGGTGCAATCACTGGTGCGATTTGCAGTTTGTTCTTGTTGAACCCAAGTAGAAGAATTATCTCGCGACTCTTTGAAGTCATTGGGCCAATTGCGATCAGTGTCGGGTTGATCTATCTGGCAGTTAGTTTCGTAAACGCATAACACCCACTAGTTACTCTGAGCGCATGCTCCACACGATTACACATGTATCAGATGTGCCACGCGCACAACTCGACCCAATCACAACGCCAACCGAAAAACTCAGCGTGTTCGCACTCGCACTTTCGCGACCTTTGCGCGACGAAACAATTGCACTGTGCTGCGATCATCAACAGCGAGGCCTCGGCATTTTTGCCTTCGATTCAAAACTCAAGCTCACGCAAATAATTGATCGCATTATCGGTGCGGCTATCAACATTGACTCGATTGCCACTATTTGTCTGCTTAGTTCGCGGCGAGGTGCCAGTCAAGATGCCACTGACTCGTCACAGTTTTTTATGGCCAAGAACCGATGTCAAGACGCTGGTCTGGATCTCACCAATTGGTTTCTGGTCGCCAATGGCGGCATCTGCGCATTGAATTAACTATTAACTGTGGCAACCGCAGCCAGAGCCACACCCGCCCATTTTCGGCGCAGGCATTGCTGGTGCAGTCGCACCACTGTTGCCGCCGCCAACTGACGCAAACACTGAAAGTAGACGCACAGCATTTTCATGACCCTGCGGGCACTTTGCTGGATCATTGGCAGCCGACATCGCGCGACGCTCTTCGAATACTTCATCACAGGTGCGACAACGAAACTCATACATCGGCATGGTTTGCAGTCTAGATGTTGCTGCTCGACGATCACCAGAGCAATAAATGCGCAAAATTTAATGATTAAATTAAGTGTGTTCTCGGCCCAATCGTCAACGATTCAGACCTCACCAACCACAACGGTCGAACAACAGACTGAACACGTCACACAGACCGGCAAGCCTCTTGTCGCCCACATCGTCAAAACTGAAAAAGATGAATCAGCAGCCGCAAAAGTTCTAGAAGCACGCATCAACGGCACGCCATTAGAAGCATTGTGTGGTCATGTTTGGGTGCCGTCACGAGACCCGAAGCAATTGCCGATGTGTCAAGCGTGCAAAGAAATTTACGAAATGTATCGAGGCTTCAACGACGAGTTAAACGAACAGCCAGCCGAATAGCACACAATAAATGCCCGACTTGAACTCTTTAGTTTCGTTTGCGATCGCGTCTGTGGCGTTGCTAGTGATTCCGGGGCCAGCGGTTATCTACATCATCAATCGAAGTGTCACAAGTGGCCGATCTATTGGTCTGGCTTCGGTACTTGGTCTTGAACTTGGCACGTTTATGCATGTCTTGGCAGCAACAGTTGGGCTTTCGGCAATTTTGGCAACTTCACAGAGCGCCTTCAACATCGTTAAATATCTTGGAGCGTCATATTTGGTGCTTGTTGGCCTGCGCACGATTTCGCGTCAACCTCAAACGATGAACGCAGCAGCAGGTTCAATTACAAAAGTTCAGGCATTTCGTCAGGGTTTTATTGTCAACACACTGAACCCGAAAGTTGCATTGTTTTTTCTCTCGTTTCTGCCGCAATTTATTGATCCGAGTAAAACCTCAAATGCGTTGCAGTCTTTACTGCTCGGCACGGTCTTTGTGACGTGTGGTTTTGTTACAGACGGCATCTATGCGCTCACTGCGAGTTCGTTGCGCGAAACTTTGGTCAAAGGCAAAGCATTGCCATTTATTCAGCGATATCTAGCTGGTGTCGTATTTGTTCTGCTAGGTGTTATGGCTGCATCAGCGAAAATCTCTTGAACTAACACCTCGAGTAGCAATTTTTAACTCGCTTAGATGCTCAGCGATGATGTTGACCACACCTTGCGAAGACTCAATTCTTCCGCGCACAAGAAGAGCCGAGGCATTGATCGCCTCATGGCGAAATCTCTTAAAGCAGCCTTGTGAAACTACGACGTTGATCAAACCTGTCTCGTCTTCAAGGCTAAAAAAAGTTACGCCTCGCGAAGTTGATGGCCGTTGACGATGAGTGATCACCCCACCGACAAATATTTTTGAACCGTTATCAACTTTTGGCAGTTCGCTTGCCACGACAACACCAAGTTGACTCAACTGACTGCGCACAAACTGAGTTGGATGACCATCAATAGAAATGCCAGTCGACCAGAGATCACAGATCGATTTTTCGATCGGCTGCATGCCTGGCAATTGTGGTGAATCACCGCCAGTTGTCACGCCTGCCAATCGTTCGGGTCGACTTTGAATAACTGCGCCTGCTGACCAGAGTGCATCTCTGCGGGATATTTCAAAACATTGCGAATACGCACCTGCTGTTGCCAAGGTTTCGATCTGCGACAAACTAATTTGAGGCACGCGACGAACGAGGTCTTCCATGCTCGTAAACGGTCGGGCTGCTTCGATGCTTTTTGCAAGGTCATCACCGATGCCACGCACACTAGAAATGCCGAGACGCAATGCAAAACCACCTGCTGAATTGTCGCAAGGTTCTAAAGTCGCCTTAGCTTTTGAAGCGTTTATATCTGGGCTCAAAACGACAACACCATGTCGTTGCGCATCTTGCACGAGAGAATGCGGCGACCAAAAACCCATCGGCTGAGAATTTAGTAACGCAGCATAAAACGCCGTTGGTTCGTGAAACTTAATGTAAGAAGACGCATAGACAAGGTAAGCAAACGAAACTGAGTGACTCTCAGGAAACCCATAGTTGGCGAATGCCTGCATCTTTTCAAAAATTTCGTCGGCGACCGCAC
Organism: Acidimicrobiales bacterium; assembly: GCA_030827545.1. Lineage (GTDB taxonomy): Bacteria > Actinomycetota > Acidimicrobiia > Acidimicrobiales > Ilumatobacteraceae > BACL27. The sequence goes on along the minus strand of JAUREG010000003.1, from coordinate 57,996 downwards.
CGACAATTTTATTTTGTGCCATGCCGTCGTAAAGTCGCTGACGAAGCCGTTGCATGCGAGCATGCGAACGTTTTGAACCCATCGCCTGACGCAACTCATCTGCCTGGTTGGGTGTGAAGCCGGCGATATCAATTGCCATTTGCATTAATTGCTCTTGAAACAACGGCACGCCCAATGTTTTGCCCAAACTGTTTTCTAAAAGTGGATGCAAATATGTGACTGGCTCTTCACCGTTGCGCCGACGAATGTATGGATGAACTGAACCACCTTGAATCGGACCGGGGCGAATTAGTGCCACTTCGACAACCAAGTCATAAAACCTGCGCGGTTTGAGCCTTGGCAAAGTGGCCATTTGAGCGCGCGACTCAATTTGAAAAACACCCACTGTGTCGGCGCGACACAACATTGCGTAGACCTCATCTTCTTGCGGAATCGTGGCTAGATCGATTTGTCTGCCACGAAACTCAGCAATCAGATCGACAGCGTTGTGTAGAGCCGAAAGCATGCCTAAGCCCAAAAGATCGAACTTCACGAGACCGATCGCGGCGCAATCGTCTTTGTCCCACTGCAAAACACTGCGATCTTTCATGCGACCCCACTCAATTGGACAGACTTCGCTGACTGGTCGATCACAAATCACCATGCCCCCAGAATGAATGCCCAAGTGTCGCGGCGCATCTAAAACTTGGCGTGCAAGATCTAAAACTTGAATGGGTATTTCGTGCTGCGTGTTCTCGGGGTTTGACAACGAGCCGTGCATGCCGACTTGCTTGCTCCAGGCGTCTTGCTGGCCAGGGGCAAACCCCAACGCCCGAGCCATATCGCGAACAGCAGAACGCGAACGGTATGTAATCACATTGGCAACTTGTGCCGCATGATGACGGTCGTAGCGATTGAAAACATATTGAATTACTTCTTCGCGACGACCGCTTTCTATGTCAATGTCGATATCTGGAGGTCCATCGCGCTCTGCCGACAAAAAGCGCTCAAACAACAGCCCCAAAGAAACAGCATCAGCCTTGGTGATATCTAACGCAAAACAAACTGCACTGTTGGCTGCACTGCCACGGCCTTGGCAATAAATGTTTGAACGCTGACAAAACTGCACGATGTCAAAAACGACCAAGAAGTAACCGGCAAAACCAAGTTGCTCGATGATCTCGAGTTCGTGATCGATTGTCTTCCAGGCTCGGGCACGCAACGAAAGATCTTCGAGACTATTTATAGGTCTTGCGCCGTATCGACGGGTTGCCCCCTGCTCGACCAACAAGCGCAAATACGAAATTTCATCAAGACCATCTGGGCAAACAAATGGCGGAAGTCTTGGCGCAACCAACGACAAGTCAAACGCCGAAGACTTGGCGACTTGCGTTGTGAGTTCGACAACACCTGGGTAACGACTAAACCGACGAAGTTGTTCTTTGCCGCTACGAATATAAGCGCTCGGCGCCGGCGGCAAATGAGCATCAATCTCATCGAGGCTTGAACGCTGTCGCACTGCAGCAAGCGCGACTGCCAAGCGATGTTCGCGCAACGACGCATAGCTCACATCATTGGTTGCAACACACTGCAAGTCGTGCCGCATTGCCAATTGAACGAGAGCGTCGTTGCGCGACGAGTCGAGCGGATCACCATGGTCGCAAAGTTCGACCAAAACTCGATCGCGACCGAACTCGCTGACCAGTTTTTGCAATTGTCGTGATGCAACTTGCGGGCCGTGTCGCTCAAGAGATTGATTGACAATGCCAGTGCTCGCGCCAGTGAGCACCCAGCAACTATCGGCAAGGTCTTCGGCGATCTTGGCAGTGTCAAATACTGGTGCAGACTTCGAACCAGCTAATTGACCGAGCGTTATCGCGTGAGAAAGTCGCGAATAACCAGATGGTCCATCGGCAATTAAAACAATTTGTGCATCGCCATCGCGAATGTTGTGACTTGAACATGTGAGTTCGGCACCAAACAAAGTTGGCAAACCAAAAGTGCGAGCCGCCTGGGCGAACTTGACGACGCCATAAAGACCGTTGCGGTCTGTTAATGCGAGTGCTGCAAGTTGGTTGTGCACAGCCGCTTCAACAAGTTGCTCAGGATGCGAAGCCCCATATAAAAATGAAAAATTCGACCGACAATGCAATTCGGCGTAGTCACCCATTTGGCTAAGCGTAGCGAACATATGTTCGCTCGCATTACAGAAAAGTCGCTAGAAGCCTTGTATTACAACGACTTATCGACAATTTGTTGAGCGACACGAATCGCGCCGCGAGCCCCATCTTCAGAAACGCGCAATGCATCAACAAAACTAAACCACTTCACCTGTTGGCTCTCGCCTGCTGCCGGAGCAAAGACTTCGTTCGTTGCCCAAAGCAAAAACCGCACGTCAAGATGCGTGTGACCGCGTGGACCCGGGTGCACATCAAGGTGAATAAATCTCGGAGAGGTTTTTTCTGCGCCAAAATGTTGCAGGTCAAGCCCGGTTTCTTCTCGCGCTTCACGCAGTGCTGCATCGTGAATTGACTCGCCAGAATCGATGTGCCCACCAGGTTGCAGCCACATATTTAGTCGTTTGTGCAGATGCAAGACGACGCCAGGTTTACCAACGACAATCGCCGAAGCAGTGACATGAGTTGGGTCACTATGTTCGTCGAATGGGGCGACAAGACTTGGTGCAAGTTCGCAAAAAGTTTTGATCGACTCGCGTTCGCGATCATCAATCGGTGCATGGCTTGCTAGTTGTAGGCAAAAACTTTCGACAAATTCAAGACCAGAATCAGAAATCACTAACTGCACGATACTTGCTTGTTTGATTATCTAAATAACCAACTAGCCGTAGATCGCTGCGATGCTCCATTCGCCATGCTCAAGTGCGACCAACAGTGCTTGTACTTGTTGTGAACCATCTGGCAAAAGTTTTTCGATTACGACTTGCAGACGAACTAGACGTCTGCTGCGAGCAGAATCCCACCACTTTTCTTCTATTGGCCATGGGCCGGCCCAAGAAATAACTTTGTAATTTTGTTGGTTAATTATTAATTGCGCTGGCTCGGCGCTTAACTCGTGGCGCGCACTAACGCGAAGCAAGTTTTTATCTTTGTCAACAACTTGCACTAACGGTGGTTCAGAATAAACGACACTCGGCGACGGGGTCGGCAACGAACCTCGCCACTTTGGCTTTTCGGTTGTTGCAGCCAACTCGTTTTGTCTGGGCTGAAAATGCGATGCAGAGACAAGTTGAAAATTATCTTGCAAATCTCGACCACCATGCCACTTGACAAGTTGAACGGCAGTTGAGCCGAGCAATTCGGTTAATCGACCGATCGCACGACTGGCTGTCTCATCAACTTGGGTGACGCCGCCCCACAACTTAAGTTGACGCGCCGTGTCTGTGCGCACTTCGTCAGCGATTAACTGCACGCGAACCAGCGGGCTTTTGCGCGACCAACTTTCGATTTGCCATTTAGCGCTTTCGGTTATTGCTCGAGCAGTCAAGCCCTGAGGTCGATACCACAAGCGTTCTGAATGCGCACCCGTCTCTGATTCGAATTTGAGAATTAAACGAACACAAATCGCACCGCGTTTAACGAAGTAATCGCTGAACTCTTCGGCCATTATTTGAATGTTGTTGAGCAAGGTTTGCTGATCAATAACTGGCTCTTCGAATGCTCGAGAACAAAGATGTTCTGGGGGTGGTGCAACTGCTGCCAATGGATGCTGTTCATCGCCACGTGCGAGTCGATGCAACTCGACGCCTAATTCGCCGAATCGTCCGGCCAACACAGACTCACTAATTTTCGACACATCTTGCAAGGTGTTTAACCCGAGACGCTCGAGCAATGAGACTGTCTCGCTACTGATGTTGGCGAACTCGCTTAAAACTCTGACAGATTTTTGTGCCAGCCAAATTTTTGTCTTTTCTGGCTCAACGATGAACGGGGCTTTGGTCTTGTCTTGTGCCGAGATATGGGCAGCAATGTGGGCCGCCAAACGACTGTCGGCAACCCCAACCCCAAATTGCGAATCAGCAACTATTGAAGTGCGCAAGGCTTGGACGATTTTGTTAGCCATCGGTTCGTCACCACCGAAATATCGAGACGGACCTCGCGTAGCAAAAACAATCACTCCTGGCTCGCTGACTTCAATTAATGGAACTATCTCGTTGATGGTTCGCACGACTGTGTTGAACGCTCGACGATCACGATCTGGTTGATAAGCGGCAATCTCAAGATCTGGACAAAGTCCTTGAGCGTGACGACGTCGCATGCCGACTTGAACGCCATAATGCATCGCCGCTACAGAGCGCGAAACAACTCGCTGACCATAGACAACAGCGCAAGGGCTATTAGAAGTTTTCGCCGCCACGACTGCCGACCAGTCAAGGCAACGCAACACTGCTAAGCGTTTTGATGCGAGCAATTTAGTAGTTGCAGGTGACTAAATGTTCTTGCGTGCGCGCAACTCGGCGGCCACTGACTTTGATTGCGACTTGGCGTTGTTGCAGATAGCCAGCACCGTTATTAATGCCACTCCAACTTTTTGTTGTGCTGTCTAAAACGACATCAGCATGAAACGGATGCGCGCTATTCGAAAAACTTGTTTCAGAAAACGTCGCAGTGTCGACAATGATCATGACCGATCGCCGTGATTGCAATCGCGCCTGCACTCGCCTTGCGTCAGTAACCGAGAGTGATTCTGGCACTGCGACTATCAATAAATCGAAGCCGTCGATTACGGCAGCCACCGTTGTCGACCAATCGCGAGATGATTCTGGTGGGTGCACAAAGACCATGCGCTCAAGAGCCACACCATGTTCGACAGCACACGAGATGCCGAGATGACTGACGCCAACAACCCCCAACCATGAACCTTGCTGTGATGCACGTGCGCAAAGTGAAAGGGCTAGCGATGCGGCGGCGTCACCACAACAACGCACGATGCGTCCACGAACTAGGCCTGAGTCGGGCAACAATTGACGAACTTGGTCGGAGACGGCGAAGTTTTCGAGAACTTGTTTTTCAAAAAGCGAATGTTTAGCGACGAGGGTTTTTGGCACCAATAACTTCATGCTTGCACTGTAGCGAACATATGTTCGCAGTAACCAAAGTTATTTAGATTCGGCCTTTTTGCGCGCGGCTATGACTTCTGAGCCTTGCTTCGCGCGGCTCTGCTGCGCTCTAACAAGTGGGCTGGGACAAGCTTTTCGGCGGCGCTCAGTTCTGGCGCTGAGCCATCGGCACTTGGCGCTGCTGCAGCGGCCGGGGCGGCAACTTGGGCCATTAACTCTTCGACTGTTGGTGGCTTCATGCCTGGTTTCCAATATTGATGCAGGTCAGTGACAATTTGGGCCAAATCGCTGTCGCGTGAACCAGGCACAAGATCAACCGTCACGATGTTGGCAAAAACATGCACGCCAAGAACTGCCCCACTATCAAATAGTCGTCGCGCCAACTCGGCAGCAGGACGCGGACCAATTGCTTGACTGGCGCTAGTGAACTTCTCGTGGCCCTGACCAGTGAGGGTGCGATTTAGCTCGAAACGAATGCGACCGGCTACCCCAGCGGTTGTTTGTTTGACATCTACTGGCTGACCCACCCGAGGCAGGCTAGTCAAAACTTTCGCTTTCACCAAACACCACATTCACGGGTACGGTTATTCGGTATGGCTAGCGATCTCACAAACATAACGATTGAGCAATTCACGGCTGACGCCCACAAGTTTCTGGCCGCCAATGCCGAGCCGCGAGAGTCGAAAAAAGCATTCGTCTGGGGCGAAGGTTCAGACAACGTATCGATGTTTGAAGAGCGGTCGAAACAAGCCGAAGACGAGATGGTGAGTCGCGCTAAGCAGTGGCGCCAGCAAAAGTTTGATGCGGGCTTTGGGTGGATTTCGGGGCCCGAGCAATATGGCGGCCGAGGATTATCCAATGAATTTGAAAAGGCTTACAGCAAAGCCGAAGCGCAATACAAAGTTGCCAACCAATCAATTTTTCAAATCGGCTTAGGCATGGTGGCGCCGACGATTTTGGCACATGCGAGCGATTTTGCGCGCGAAAAGTATTTGCGTGCGATGTGGCGTGCCGACATTGTGGCGTGTCAGTTGTTTTCAGAGCCTGGCGCTGGCAGCGATCTTGCATCACTGCAAACAAAAGCTGAACGCGATGGCGAAGAATGGGTCATTACGGGGCAAAAAGTTTGGACGTCAGGCGCGCAATACAGCGACATCGGTGAAGTGATTTGTCGCACCGACCCAAGTTTGCCAAAACACAAAGGCATGACTGGTTTTATTGTCGACATGCATGCAGCAGGCGTTGAGATTCGTCCGTTGCGACAGATGACTGGTGGCGCAAGTTTCAACGAAGTGTTTTTTAACGAAGTTCGTGTGCCCGACAGTTATCGACTTGGTGAAGTTAACAATGGCTGGGGTGTGGCGCTGACGACGTTGATGAACGAGCGCGCGGCGATCGGCACTGCAAGCGGTGGCGAGACTTCGATGTTTACGCGAATGCAGGCAATGGTGCATCATTTCGGTTTGACCGACGAACCAATTGTGCGCGAGAAAATGGCCGACCTTTTTATTCGCACAAAAGTCGCCGGCTATAACAATCAGCGCGCGATGGACAAGATTCGTGCGGGTCAAACACCAGGCCCTGAGATGTCAATTGCCAAGATGGCGCTGGTCGACAATCAAAAGCGAATGAACGATTTTCTTTCGCTCGTGCTCGGCAGCAAGCTTCAAGCCGATACCGGCGAATGGGGCACCTATGCGTGGAGTCAGTTGTTGCTTGGTGCGCCTGGCATGCGCATTGCTGGCGGCTCAGATGAAGTGATGCGCAATATCGTTGGTGAGCGCGTGCTTGGTTTGCCAAAAGATGTTGGAATCGACTCGAAGTCGGCGTTTCGCGACCTCAAAGTCGGCACCCAAAAAGACTGACCCGAATTTGTGAGAGCGCCGAAAATTTCGAAGTCGCTCGCGCGTTTCGTCGCAATTCGCGCGCTTATGGCGCTTTTGCTATTCATGACGCTCGCCGCTTGGTCAATGGGCTCAGCCGTTGGCAGCAGCCCAGACGAAGATTACGTACTCACCAGCATCTGGTGCGGCACCGATGGCAACCCTCCCTACTGCCGCAAAGACCCCGACCGATATTGGGGCATGATTTTGCCGATCATGGCCGCCGAGCCTCAACTTTGTTACGTGCGAACTAGCCAAGATATTTCTGCAAAATGCCAAGAAGGCATCTACAACCAAGAAATCTCGACTGAACTTTTGAATCGCGGCCTAAACCCAAATAGATATTTTGACGTTCAGCGCAGTTTCGTAGGTGCTGATGTTGAGGCAAGTGTTGTGAAAATGCGTTTGCTTAACTCGTTTTTGGCTGCGGTTCTGGTCATTTCGGCAAGTGCTTTTTTTTGGAAGAAAAACTCGGAGTTGTTGTTGGCGTGGTTGGCAGTGATTGCACCGGTTACGAGTTATTTCATCGCTTCAGTTAATACTTCTAGCTGGAATTTAATTGGCGTAACGATCTTTGCGATTACGTTTTTTAGTGCTCTCAGAAATAGAAAAGACCTAATGTTAAGTATCCCAGCCGGAGCGGTTGCACTATTTGCCGTTTGGTTTACGAACTCATCACGTTACGAAGGCAAGTATGTGATTTTGCTGCTTGCCGCGGCGATTCTTTATTCAGAATTCGCACCAAAAAATTTACAGCTCACCAAAAAAACTGCGCTAGTTAGTTTGGCGATTTTGCCTTTGATTTATTTGATCTACAACTACTTCGCCGACGTTTATGGTCGAGTCAATATTTTTGACGACCCGCGAGTTGAAGTCACCGAAGGAATCACCACTACGGCCAACAACCTGCTCGTCCAAAACTTTGTTAACTTGCCACGCTTCATAATGGGCTTTTTCGGTGGCTGGGGGCTCGGCTGGTTCGAACTCGAACTAACCCACACCGTTTGGCTGTTTACGTCACAGGCATTTCTTCTAACAACGGTGTTCGCGCTTCGAAAATCAAGCAACGCCCATCGGCTGATCTTCGGTGCGCTATTTACGATGATGTGCATTGCGATCTTGTACGCAAATCAACAAACATTTTCCAAAGTTGGCAACGTAATTCAGCCGAGATATTTTTTGCCGTTCTTTTTGGGCATCGTGATAATCGCAGCGGCCAACAAAACCGAGCGCTACCCCAACTCACTAGTCATCACCGTGGCGATACTCGCAACAATCTCAAACTCGATCGCACTACGCGACACAATCCGCCGCTACACAACAGGCCAAGACGTCTTCATCTCAAAATCACTCAACAACCCAATCGAATGGTGGTGGCAATTCGGCCCACAACCCGAAACCGTATGGCTCACAGGCACACTCGCATTCGCAGCACTATGGGCACTACTCATCTACGACCGCAACAAAAATGAAGCCGATACGCCGAATTCACCAACTCCGGAATTAACTAATTAGTTTTTAGCCACGGCACATAGTTGGGCATAAATGCCCACGACTTGCGATGAATTGCAGATGGCCCATAACCCTGCAACGCCGCGCGGTGCTTCGGGCACGGGTAGCCCTTGTTCGTGTCAAAATGCCATTGCGGATAATCACCTGCGAGCGAACGCATCATGCGGTCACGCGAAACTTTCGCCAATACTGATGCTGCAGACACCGATACACAATCAGTATCTGCTTTGACTTCGACCAGCACTTTTCGTGCGTGCGGTGAAACAAAGTCCCAACGGCCGTCGACAATTGCGGCGTCCACGATTTCAGCGTCTACGCCCGCAACTGCCAGCGCTGCAAAACCGCGAGCCGTAGCCAAACGTTGCGCCTCGACCATGCCGAGTTGGTCACACTCAAGCGCACTCGCAGCGCCGATCGACCAGCGCAAACACTTCGCAGCAACTTGATCAAAAATCTCTTCGCGTTGCAACTCAGAAAGTTGCTTTGAGTCGCGCACACCACCTAACGCAACGGCCGGCTCATCAGAAAACACCATTTCGCGACTCAACATCGCAATGCCAATTACAAGTGGCCCGGCCCAACTGCCCTTACCAACTTCATCGATGCCAACAATTGTTTTCGCACCACTATCAAACAAAAGCCGCTCACGCACTGCGTGCGGCCACAGCTTAGATTTTCGCATTACCCGCGTCAGCACAAGTGCACGCTGGCCGGCGACGAACTGAACTCACCGACCTTGAACCACATTTCATCACGCAAAAGTTTTTCTGCCGCTTCACGCGTCACCGCAGCCAACAGACCGCCACTCGTTTGCGGATCCATGCACAGTGCAACAGCAGAATCATCTGTTGTCGTCGCATCAAAACTGAAATGTTCAGCAACATACGCACGATTGCGCGGGTCGCCACCAGTACGCACGCCATCCGCCGCAGCCTCACGCGCACCGTCATATGCGCGCAACCACGCCGACCGCAACACCAATTGCACACCAGATCGTTGCGCCATCTCCCAGCCATGCCCAGCAAGACCGTAACCCGTTACGTCGGTCACCCCATGCACTGCGTCACCGAGTTGCTGCAATTGCTCAGAGGCCGCACGATTCAGTTGTCGCATACCTGCAATCGCCAAAGCTTTTTCGCTCGCCGAACCACTCGCCAAAGTCAGACCAGTGCCGAGAGGCTTCGACAACAGCGCAACATCGCCAGCGACGGCGCCACCTTTTCGAAATATTTTTTTTGGATGCACCACGCCCTGCACCGCAAGCCCGAAGATCGGTTCGGGGTTTCGTATCGTGTGACCACCCGCCACAGATCCACCGGCCTGCGCGACGACTCGAGAAGCCGCCGCAAAAATTTGTGAAATCGCCTCAGTCGGAAAGTTTTCTGGAAACGCAGCAATGTTGACCGCCATAACTACTCGCCCGCCCATCGCAAACACATCACTGCAAGCGTTCGCCGCCGCAATCGCACCGAAATCGTCTGGGTCATCAACAAGTGGTGGAAAAAAGTCAGTCGTACTCACAAGCGCCACATCATCTGAAACCTGATACACCGCAGCGTCATCAAACGGCGCCAGCCCAACCAATAACGCTGGGTCAATATTCGGCTTTGCGCCTGCAGCCAAGTCGTCAACGAGGTCTTTCAATAAATTTGCGCCCCATTTTGCCGCACAACCGCCGCATGATGTCCACTCGGTCAACTTCAGCGGTGACAAACTCGGCGATGCGTTGCTCGTCGTTTCGCTAGCCATGCGCTCAGCCTATTTCATCGTGGCAGTTTGGGGCGCAGCAAAACCACTCAACAAAGTTTCACCACGCATCTCGACGCTCGAAAATGTGCCGTCAACAGCACTCGCCGCAACTCGCGCGCCTGCCGGGCCGTCGATCTCCCATAACAACGCTGGCTTCTCGCCATGCCAACGCACCGCAAACGAAATCAAATGCTCGGCGGATGCAACAAGCCGGTGACACTCAAAGTTTGCGCCAAGCCACGCGGCGTCGATACCGCGCGGACAGATCTCGATCACGCCGTCATGGCGCTGAGCAACAAGTTGTGACTCGACCCACGCGATTTGTCGAACTCCAGAAAAATTAGCTAGCTGATCACGACCAACCTCAGCATCAACACCCAATACCAAACCAAAGTCACCCAAACCAACAGCGTCACTCACAACACGCGACCAAGCCTGAGCGACATCTTTTTGTCCACGCTTCTCACCAGCCCGATTTAAAACCATGCTTGCCAGAACAATTGCACGCTCGTCAAACCATTTTGCATTTCGATTTTTGGCGCATCGACGAATAACTGACTCGGTCGCCGCAGCCACCTCGTCGACCCATTGATCGGCTTTGTCGCCAAGCTTCACTCGTTCTGCGCGATCTAAAATCAGGTCAACAAAATCGTCGTCACTGCCACTTTCGCCGTTACCAGTTGTGCCACCACCGGCTGTCAACAACAATTTGCAACGCTGTGTAGTCAAGATACTTTCCCACGACGCTTCGGGCACATCTACTCGACTCGCAACTCGCAACGCCGCAAGCCAACCGCGCTCGACTTGCTCAAAACTTGGCAACGACTCAAGTTCTTGCGCCGATATTTTTCGCTCGAGATTTCGCTCAAGATCACCAATCAAAATCGCAACTCGCATCGTTGCATGATGCCCAACCGGAAACACAACACTGCCAACTGGCAAATCGATGCCCTGCACACCAGTCGGGCTCGGCTCACGCATCGCAGCGATATCTCCGCGATCAAACGCAACCGCAAACGGCAACGACGAGTCGTTAAAAACTTCGACAACTATCGCCCCGCCAAAATCAGCAACTCCATAAACACGTTGAACTGCGTCGCCACCGGGCACTTTGATTCGCGTCTCAATAACAGGCACACCAGAAATCTCGCGCTGACGAACCGTCGTCTCACGCGACGGTCGATACCACCGATCGTCGGCAGCGACAAACCATCGCAGACGCTCTTTGCCATCCACAAACACATCGCCCCATGCGTTTACGCCGCCAAGCCACGCACCGCCGCGCACACCAACTGCGCGCATTAGTAAAACTCAGATTTCATCGTTCGCGCCATCAACTGCACGAGTGCGTCTTTGGCAACCGTCTTGCCTTCGCAGACAGCGGCAACTTGTTCTGTAATCGGCATCTCAACTTTGCATCGTTGCGCAAGATGCAAAACCGAAAGCGACGACCGCACACCTTCGGCAACCATCGACATTGACTCGGTTATCGACTCGATAGTTTCGCCACGACCAAGTCGCACACCAACAGCCGTATTTCGACTTTTCGCTGACGCACAAGTTGCCACAACATCGCCCAAACCTGCCAGGCCCATAAAAGTATTCGGGTTCGCCCCCAACGCCGCCCCGAGCCGCGACATTTCGGCCAATCCGCGCGTAATCAGCGTCGCTTTCGAATTGTCACCAAAGCCCATACCTTCGACGATGCCCGCCGCAATCGCAATCACGTTTTTTACTACCCCCGCAATCTCACAACCCACAACATCTGGGTTCGTATACACGCGCAGTGTCGGCAACGAAATAATTTTTTGGATCATCTTGCCCACCTGCTCGTCGCCACACGCGACAACGGTCGCCGCCGGCTGCCCCGCCAAAATCTCGTGCGCCAAGTTTGGCCCGGTCAACACCGCAACTGGGTTGTTCGGCATCAAATCTTGCGTCACCTCGCTCATCCGCTTCAAAGTTTCTCGCTCTAAACCTTTTGCCAAACTCACAATCGGCACATCGCTAGCCACAAACTTGGCAACTTCGGTCGCAACATCGCGAAAACCATTCGACGGCACGGCCATCATCACGATCGATGCGTTAGTCACAACATCTTGCAACACCGAAGAGCATCGCAAACTTTCAACCAAACTCACGCCAGGCAAATAGTCAACATTTTCGTGACGCGTTGAAATTTTTTCAGCCAACTCGCTTCGACGCGCCCACAAAATCGTCGCTTGATTTTTGACCACTGCATTTGCAACTGTGGTGCCCCACGAACCAGCGCCGACGACCGCGATATGCCTTTCCACGCCTACAAGAGTATGCGGGCAAAGCCCCAACAACCGTAGGCTTCGCAGGTGCCTTCACATCGGTCCGCACTCGATAACTCGGCTGTCGCCGTTGTCATTCCGGTCAAAGCGTTTCACCAAGCCAAAGAGCGCCTATCTGACTTGTTAACCCCAGCAGAGCGAATCGTCTTGGCAAAATACTGCGCCGATCGCGTTATAAACGCAGCACGCAACTTCGACATTTTTGTTGTCTGCGACGATCCAGATGTGGCGCAGTGGGCACGCGATCACAAAACAAAAATAGTTTGGCAACCCGAAATTGGTTTGAACGCCGCCGTGCGCGAGGGCGTCAAGTTCGCCGCCACACAAAACAAGCAACTTGCAATCGTCAGTCATAGCGATTTGCCACTGGCGACCGAATTCGAACACTTAATCAATGACCAAAGCGCCGAAACGCTGCTGTCGTCGGTCACGCTTGTGCCCGACCGCCACGAAGATGGCACCAACGTCATGGTCGTGCCCACCAACTTTGACTTCGAATTCAGTTACGGCAAAAACAGCTTCGCCGCCCACCAGAAAATGGCCAAAAAATACGGACTTTCAGTGCGAATTTTGCACGATTCAAGCCTCGCGGTCGACATCGACACCGCAGATGACTTGGCAGTTGCTCAACAACTCGAAAACTAACTCGCAACTTTCACTAAAAACTTGCGCTTCAGAACAACGGTATAAAAGAAAGAAGAGGGGCCGAAGCCCCTCTTCTTACGGTATTCCGAACCTACTTGCTTGAAGTGGCTTAAGGCCTTATTTCTTCTTCTTAGCCTTACGACGCTTCTTTGCAGGTGCCTTCTTAGCGGCCTTCTTGGCCTTCTTGCGCTTTTTTGCTGCCATTTTATTTCTCCTTGTTGTTTGTTATTTCTTATCTAGCGGTTTGGATTCAGAGCAGCTTTGAGTGTTGAACTCGAGCTGAACTTCATCGCGGTTGATGCTTTCACCTGCACGGGAGCCCCAGTTTGAGGATTCCTGCCGATGCGAGCCTTTCGCTTCGAGGTGCTGAACGAACCGAAGCCCGGCCAAGCAACCTTGTCGCCTTTCATAGCGGATGAGACGACGAGGTCAAAGAATTCTGCAATCGTGCGTTCGGCATCTGCCTTCGACACTCCTGCTTTCTGTGACACTGCGTCAATCAATTCTGCTTTAGTCATTTCCTTACCTTACTTTCTCGGTTACGGATTACCGTTGAACATCTATTTGAGTAGGTTTGCAAACAAATTGCAAGCACCAGACGCGATTTCCAACTTTCCGCGTTGTCCGATCCGAAATTTCGATTGAGTGCAAAATCTTCAAAAAAATAATCGCGTCAGACGAATTTTTCAGTCGAACTTTCTCGTTGCCAAGTGTTTTGCAACCAATATCCGCAAAATCGTGACAACTCGCCAAACCCATATGGCATAAGGGTTTGCGGGCATCATCAGATCGAAAAATTAAATTTCAGAATCAAAAATTGCCTTGTGGATAAACCTTGCGGCACGATTGCGACGCGAATCACGACGGCGACTTTTCCCCAGCAAAAAATTCGCCCATCCAGATAATTTTTCGACCCGAAAAAGAAATTTTAAATAAATTTTTAAAAATCCCGTAAATTCGCCCTCTCAAGAGCACTTTTGGCTCAACCCATCCACCATCGTTCAAGACGAAGAAGCAACACTTAGTTTCGTTGTCCACCTCAAAATCAATTTCTGAAAAAACCAACGAGCAGTTTGCCGATCTTTTTGCGACGCCAGTCGGTTCGCGTGTCGTGCTCGACACTTCTGTTTTAATCGCCGATCCAAATTGTCTTACTAGTTTTCCAAACTGCGCAATTGTTATTCCATTGACAGTGATCGAAGAACTCGACGGACTAAAAACACGAATGGATGACGTTGGTCGAGCAGCACGCAGTGCACTTCGTGCGATCGAAGATTTGCGTCGCAAAGCAGGCGGCTCGCTCAAAGAGCCCACACCAATAATTGGCACCGAGCCAGGGTCAACCATTCAAATCGAGGTAAACGGCATCCAAAAACACCTACTTATTGAGCACGGTCTCGACCCCGAGGTGCCAGACAACCGCATTATCGGCGCCGCTTTAGGCCAGGCAACGGTTTCACCGACCTGCATCGTCTCAAACGACGCCGCCCTGCGCATCAAAGCCGCCCATATGGGTCTAACCGCACTCGAACACCGTCCAGTAAATGGTGGTCGCTCCGAAAAGCCGATGGGTTGGTCGACCTTTGACGCTTCTGTCGAGGTAATCGACAGCCTCTATAAGTCTGAAGGTGTCGAAAAGTCTGATGTTGATGGCGCGGCTGGTCTCTACGAAAACAATTTTGCGATTTTGCGATGCGGTTCACAGTCGGCACTCACCCGTTGCCGCGATAACGAATTGCGATTAATGCAGCAAAACGCCCCCGAGGCATGGGGTCTGCGCGCCCGCAACAAAGAACAACGATTCGCACTCGAACTTTTGCTTGACCCTCAAATCACAGTCGTGGCACTTGACGGTCGCGCGGGCACCGGAAAAACAGTTTTAGCAATTGCCGCCGGTCTCGAACAAGTAGTCGAACAACATCGTTACGAGCGCTTGGCTGTTTACCGACCCCTCGTACCAGTCGGTCGCGCCGACGTCGGTTTTCTTCCTGGCGGTCTTGAAGAAAAACTCGACCCATGGATGTCGGCGATTCACGACGCAGTTGTCGCGCTCACAGATCACCGTTCAAGTCAAGATGCACGCGGGCTGATAGACGACCTAATCGCCCGCGGTCAATTGACCCTTGAATCGGTCACTTTCTTGCGTGGGCGCAGCCTGCAGGCCCAGATCGTGGTCGTCGATGAAGCGCAAAACCTCGAGCCAACTACGTTGAAAACAATCCTGACCCGCATTGGTGACGGCACCAAAGTCATTTTCACCGGCGACACAAGCCAAATCGACGCCCCATATATGGGAGAAAGCAACAACGCGCTTGCCGTCTTGGTGCAAGCGTTCGCCGGTCAAAGTTGTTTCGGCCACATCACGCTCGAGTCGTGCGAGCGCAGCGAAGTTGCCAGCCTCGCCGCCGAACTTCTATAACTCGCAAGCCACAGCGCCGAGTGAACTTAGTTACAAGTCTGTAATTAAAAATTTTCTCAAGCAAAGTTTCTACTTCACTTTGTCGCAAAAATAATGTACGTTTCGTGTCATATACCTCTGAGGGATATCCCAGCGAATTAAATCTCGAAACTTTGCGCGCGCTCGCACATCTTGCAAAATGGCGTGATCAATCAAAGTGCGCCGGCAAACGGAAACTATTTTTTGCACCAAACTCTGAACGTCCGCAGGCCCGAATTCGGCGCGAAGCCAAAGCCAGCAGCTTGTGCAAATGTTGCCCCGCATTAAATGATTGTCGTCAGTTCGCGCGAGAAAACCACGAGTACGGCTTTTGGGGCGGAGAAAACGAAGAGCAACGTCACTTAGCGGGATACAAAGTGATCGCCCCAATTGGTATCCGCGCAAAAGTCATTCGTCCGCCTCACGAAAACAATCAGTACCACTACTAAATTTCGCTAACGCCAAGTTCAAGCGTTACGGCGTGTCATGATTGAAGACATGCCTTCGTCACCCAAAGACCCCGATGCACTCGTCACTTCGTTCTTCGAATTGATTCAAGGCCACCATCTAACTGCCGCGCTCGACATGATGTCGCAAGACTGCGAATACGACAATGTGCCGATCACCAAGGTCTTCGGTCGCGCCGCAATTGAGCAAACACTTGGTGGTTTTCTCGCCGAGTGTTCGGCCTACGAGTGGATTATCCACCATCAAGTGGCTAGTGGCGACCTTGAGCATGGTGTGGTCATGAATGAACGAACCGACAGATTTCAAATCGATGGTCGCTGGGTTGAACTTGACGTCGCTGGTCTCTTCGTTGTCAGTGAATCAAAAATTGCTCTCTGGCGCGATTATTTCGATCGTGAGAACTTCGCCAAGGCACTAACTAACAAATAGACCAGCCAATTAGACCAGAGCTCGTAAAAAATAGTCGCAACATCGGTCGGGTAGGTTTCTCCTCATGCAATCGGTTATCGAAAATAAAATGCTCAGCGATATTCGATTTGCAGTAGTTGATACCGAGACAACGGGTCTGTCGGGCACCAACGATTATGTTTTACAACTCGGTGTCGTTATCTCACGCCACGACGGCACGATTGAAGAACAATACGAAACCTTCGTTAAACGTTTCTTTTGGAAGCCGGGTCGACTCGGTGCATACAAGGTTCACGGCATTAAGCGCTCTGACTTGCGTCGTGGCATCAGCCCCAGCGAAATGGTCGCCACACTCAAAAACTATTTGCATGACACGATCTTTGTTGCTCACAATGCAAAATTTGATATCGGCTTTCTAAACGGCGAAGCATCGCGGCTAAAAACCGAAATCGCTTACAACGGTCCGCTCGATACTTTGAAGATGTCTCGCGCCCTCGACCCGAAGCGAGTCAACTCACACAAACTCAAAGATGTCACCACTCGCTACGGCGTCGTCGTCACCCGCCCTCATGACGCACTCGCAGATGCCTTGGGCACCGCTTTGGTGCTGCCACACTTGTTGCGTGCGCACAACATCACAACAGTCGAGCAGCTAACTGCGCACTTCGGCGCCTAGTTAGTTGACGCCCGCAGGGCCAACTACGCCGATTTCTTGTATCGAGACAAAACGCTTTGCGCAGTTTGGCTAGCCAGTTGCCTGTATTCGACTGGCTTCAAAACTTTCACGCCGTTTCCGGCGCGCAATAACAAGCGCCCGAGCCAATGCTTTGATGTAATCGACATAGTCAAATCAACACTGCCATCTTTGTTGTCAACCCGCGACACATACGGATACGACTCAACAATCCATCGGGCTTGCTTTTGCACGCGCAATGTGACTTGTTGCAGACTTTCTGAAAACCACGGCAGTTCATCATCACGAACTTCACGCAACTGATCAAAAACTTGGGTACCAATCAACTTTTCGATGCGATCGACTCTGAACACTCGATCTTCACCCGAAAGATGATCATCAGCCGCAACATACCAACGACCTGAATCTTCAAAAACTTTTCGAGGTGTAATCGTTCGAGTAGTGCGTTTCAGCGACGCCGGCGAAAAGTACTCAATTTCATGGCGCTCGCCAGTCTCAACTGCGGCTAACAACTCTTTTACAAAACGAGCCTTCGGCAGTTGAACCTTTATCGTTTCTGCGCCCGCTGGCATCAATGGTGCCAGTTTGGCTAATGCTGACGCCAATGGGCCTTTCTTGTTTGCCCCTGGCAACTGCAATGCCGTCTGGGCCATCACAGAAACAGCAAACAATTCTGCGGTACTCAGTTTGAGTGGTCGCGAAAACACCAGCGGCACTTCAGCAATCACCATTCCGTCATCCATATATACGTCAATCAATGCGTCAGGCGTATACGGCGGCACGCCACAAACTGCAGCCATCTGCAAGTCTTCAACAAGTTCGGCTTCGCTGAGATTGAACTGCCTGGCCATCGTCGAAATCTTGACGCGTTGTCGCTGCATTATCCACGGCAACATCACCAACAAACCACTCACCCGCTGGGCTGCACTTCGCGGGCCGCGCCGTGCCGGTCGCGCTGACTTTGCCGACCGGGTCGATTTTGAGGGTCGCGCTGACTTCGCTGGCCGGGCCGATTTTGCCGACCGTTTCGAAGTTGCTGCAGATTTCTTCGCGGGCTTGGTCGAGCGCTTTTTTGCAGGTCGTTTTTTAGTTGCCATCACTTACCTGCCGCAAGATTTTCAAGCCATTGCACAACTTGGTCACGCACCGACTGAGGCTCAAGAACTTCTGCGCTTTCAACCATCGCGAAAAGCCACAGCCTAAAACCGTCAAGGTTGGCACAAGGTATTGCAAACTCGACACTGCCATCGTCTCGCTCACGAATCACAGAACTATCGCCGAAGTCGCGTCGCACTCCTGCGGCTAACGACGCATCAACAAGCACAACTGCTGTTGTTACCTCGCTATCGCCTGCAGCCAACATTTGTTTTTCGGTCGGCACAGCTGCAGCAACATCAAAATCAACTGGGGTTTTAAACGCGCGCGCCTCACCGGCTGAAACCAAGCCTTCGATTCGATCGACACGAAAAACTCGTTTATCTCGACGCAAATGATCAAAGCCGATGATGTACCAAAAACCATTGCGAGAGAGCATCCCATACGGGTCAACTTGTCGCTTCTCGCCTTTGTAATCAAAATTCAGCGTCTTGCGTTTCATCACCGCATCGGTGATGACGTTCATATTTTTGTCGACTAATCCGATGTTCACACTCATCGACGCTTTGCCAAGAATTCTTTCACCGCCGAGTTTCCAAAGCGCTTCTTCACCGTGCTGAGCACCCAAGTGAACAGTCGCCACGGCAAGTTGCAACGCCGCACGCTCTTCTTCGGTCAGCCTCAAATCGCTAAGTTCATAGTTCGATCGATTAACCCAATAAGTCACTTCACCGGCTGCGTCTCCGCCAAGCGTTTTTGTCTCAATCGGAATACCCATTTCGCGCAGCGCGGCTTTGTCGCGTTCAAATGCCGCGCGGGCTGCTTCATCGCTCTCGGGATATTGTTTGCCCAATTCTTGGCGCACTTGTCGCAAAGTCAGTGGCTTCGCTCGATCAACAAGCAGTGCCAGCAGATTCATCATTCTCTCTGCTTGCGATACTTTCACCGCTTTAAATCCGGTAGGCATATGAACAGCGTAGGCGCAGAGACTAAGCCCACCAAGCAACTGAATTTCGAGTTATCTACCCAGCGCTTGGTTGCAGTTAGCTTTTTTGCCTCATCTGGCGGTACTTGTCAATCAGACTTTTTGTCGAAGAGTCATTAACTGCCGCAGTGCTCTGATTTATCTGTTGATTTATTTCAACCGACAATGTTTTACCGAGCTCCACACCCCATTGATCAAAACTGTTTATTTGGGCAATTATTCCGTGCACGAAAACTCGGTGTTCATACATCGCGATCAATGCACCGAGAGTTCTTGGGGTCAATGACTTAGCCAACAAAACAGTCGACGGACGATTGCCACCCATTTTGCGATGTCGCGCGATCGTTGAATCATTTTTATCGGCTTGGTTTTCGCCAAACGCCAATGCTTTGGCTTGAGCAAACATGTTGGCGACTAATGCGTCGTGCGAAACAAGATCGACATTCGGCAATTGTGCAAATCCAATGAAGTCAACTGGCACAACTTGTGTTCCTTGATGCAACATTTGCATAAATGCATGTTGCGAATTCGTGCCGACCCCGCCCCAAACAACTGGCGAAGTCGCAATTTCGGCTTGATTACCGTCTTGGCGCACCGACTTTCCGTTGCTCTCCATTATCAACTGCTGCAAATAGCTCGGAAGAAGCCTTAATGCTGAGGCATATGGCAAAACTGCCTGACTCGACTGGCGGCGAGTGCCGAAGTTAAACACGTCAATCAAGCCCAAGATCAGTGTGATGTTGTCTTCTGGTTTTGAATTTCGCATTTGTTCGTCGACAATTCGCATTCCGTCTAAGAACTCACTAAACGACTCGAAACCAAAGGCAATTATTGGCGCCAAGCTCATTGCCGAAGCGATCGAATATCTTCCACCAACCCACGGCCAAATCTGAAACGAATTCTTCGCATTTACTCCGCTCGTGCGCGCTTGCGAAGTGTTTGCCGAAACCACTACAAAATGCTCGGCTAAAACTTCGCTCTCAAGCCCAACACCTAGACCGGTTGCAAGCCATTGTTTTGCAATGCGGGCGTTCGCCAAAGTTTCGGCAGTCTTGAACGACTTCGAGCAGACAATAAAAAGTGTCTCTTGCGGTTGACATTGCGCAAGTGCTTCGTTCATTTCTGTCGAGTCAATATTGGCAACAAACAAACAATCAATCTCAGGTTTTCGACTCGCACTCAGCGCGTCATAAATAAGAGCCGGTCCAAGGTCGCTTCCGCCAATACCAATATTGACGATTTTCTTGAATTTCTTTTCACTTCGCACTGTTGCAGAAAAACTCTGAATCTTGTCAAGTTCGTCATGCACTTGCTTGATGATGTCTTGTCCGTCAAGTTCAAGCTTTGCTGTTTTTACCGAGCGCAGAGCCGTATGCAGCGCCGCTTGATTCTCGGTGAAGTTAACCCGCTCACCATTGCACATCTGGGCAAACCTTGCGACGACCCCTGCCTGCACGGCAAGCGACATCAAGGTCTTCAGCGCCTGTGAATCAATTAATTGTTTTGAAAAATCAACGACAATCTCAGACTCGCCGTCGCTCAGGGTTTTAGTCATTGCTTTTGCTCTGGCGTCGTCGTTGTCAAACAGTTCTTTTAACGAAGTGCCTTTGATTCGCTCAGAATCAGCCAAGACTTGTTGCCACAACTTAGATAGGTCGTCAGCCATCAAATAAAGGCTACTGACTAGGGTGAATAGCCGTGCCTAAATCATCTGAACGCTCGGGCATCGCCTATGCACTCGGTGCATACATCACTTGGGGATTCCTGACAATTTATTGGAAGTTCCTAAAAGACTTCAACGCATTCGAACTTATCGGTTGGCGCATCGTTACATCTGCAGTAGTGCTTCTCGCAATCTTGATGTACAACAAACAAATTCGCAACCTGTTCAGCGCACTTCGCGACAAAAGTGTCCGCAAAACTATTGCATTCGCAAGCATCATGCTTTCAATCAACTGGACAACATATGTCTGGGCCGTAGTCCATGACCATGTACTCGAAACCGCTCTCGGCTATTTCATTGCGCCTATTTTCACGATGTTGCTCGGCTTCATCGTTTTACGCGAACCGATTCGTGTTTCGCACCGCATCATTATTCTTCTCGCCAGCATTGCGATCGCCATCTTGACCTATTCATACGGCCAGCCACCTTGGCGTGCACTGCTCATCGCCACATCTTGGAGCATCTACGGATACCTCAAAAAACAGGTTCCGCTCACAAGTCTCGAAAGTCTCTCAGGCGAAGTAATCGCACTGTTGTTGCCAGCCGTCGGCTTGGTGGTGCTCACTTTCGATCGCGCAGATTCAGTGCCGAATATGGCAACAGGCATCGAATGGATTTTGGTCTTGCTAACTGGTTTGATGACGGCGATTCCACTGCTCATGTTCGGTGCTGCTTCTCGCCGTGTGCGCCTCAGCGTGCTTGGCCCAATGCAATATCTGGTGCCAACATTTAACTTTTTATTGGGATGGCTGGTCTACAACGAAGAGCTCAATGCACTTCGAGTAGTCGGTTTTGCTTTCGTTTGGGTTGGCCTTGCAATCTTCTTTGCCGACTCATACAAAACGACAAAAACTAATAGCTAGACAGCAGCCGAAACTCTAAACGCTGCACCCACAAGCAACAGTTTCATCGACTTAACTAATTCGGCTGTGCGCTTCGAGTCGCGATAGACCATGTTGAACCGAGCCAATCCCGCCAAAACAACCATCAACATGTCTTCGAGCGATCGCGCTGAAATATCTGAATTCACCTCACCGCGCTCAACTGCCGATTCGGCGATGGTCAGCAAAATTCGACCAATCTGATTGCCAACTGGCAGCACTGCCTTCATTAGTTCTGGGTGTCGATGCGCTTCACCAGAGACGCTGAGCACAAACGAGACGACTGCGGGTTCTCGCCTCGTCAAAGTCGCCAAAGCATCGACCATACTCGAGATATTTTCTGTGATCTCGCGATCGGCGCTGACCGAATCTTGAATCGTCTTACATACGAGATTTTGCACATCCATAAACACTGCGACGTACATGTCAACTTTCGACGGAAAGTAGTGATAAATCGCAGCAGTAGTTATGCCGGCAGCCTTTGCCAAATTCTTGTTGGTTGTCGCGTCAAAGCCTTCAGTGGCAAAACTGCGTCGCGCTTCTACCAACAACCGTTTACGCGTGTCAACGCCTTCGCAACCGATCGGCCGACCCAACTTTGGCATGCGCTAACGATACGTCGTCAGCCTCGCAACATCCGAGTCAGAGCGCTCGCCAATTCGACTGGTTTATCGCCCTGCACCGAGTGTCCGGCACCGTCAATCACTAAAACTTCTGCATCGGGTTTGCGACGCAAGAGTTCAGCAACATCGGCGTCGTCAACTACTGGCGATATTCCACCGCGCACAAGGGTCATTGAAGACTTAAGACTTTCAATCACGCCCCAAAGCGCCGAAATCCGATCTAATCGCTTTGCCGAATCTTCTTTCGAAGGATGCGTCGAGCGGTCGTATCGCCATTGCCACGAACCATCTTCAAGTTGTTTGGCATTATGCAAAATTCCGCGACGTAACGAACTTTCACTGCGAGTCGGGTTGTGCTCGATCGTACGTTTCAGCAATTCTTCAAAACTGGCAAAAGATTGTGGTCCGTTAACAAAATCAGTTATCGCTTTCGATTTCTCAGAGTTGACACCCGGAGTTATATCAACCACAACGATTTTCGAAGCAAGATCAGGGCGCATGCCAGCCAATGCCACGGTTGTTAATCCGCCAAGAGACATGCCGACAATCAGTTTTGCCCTCGGCGCCCAAGTTTCTATTGCTGTGGAGACATCACGAGCCAATACCGAAGGCTCATAATTGCCATCTTTGCGCCAAGAAGAGTGGCCATGACCAGGCATATCAATTGCAATCGCCGAGATTCCCATTGCCAAAATTACTGTGTCCCAAGTGTGCGCGTTTTGTGCACTGCCGTGCACGAACAAAACTTCAGGTTCGTCTACGCCCCACTTAAGCGCACTAAGTGTTCGGTCATCACCAAGTTGAATTGCAATTCGCGACACGGTCGGCGTTTTCGTGACGCTCAATGAATACTCGGCAATATTTTCGCCGAACATCGAAAACTCGTCGTAACTAATCATGTTTATTCACGGTGTCGTTGAAGATGTTGTCGGCGAAGTAGTTGTCGACTTATTAGTAGTCGTAGTCACTGATCTAACAGTAGTAACCGATGGCAAAGTGGTGACAGTCGGAATTGTTGTCGAGTCAATTGTCGGCAATGTTGTTTCCGCTGCAATTGTCGTATAGTTCGGGTCTGGCTTATCAAACGGCGGAATTGGCGAACCATATTCTTCGGGTTCTTTGATGCCATCAAATACATAAACGCGGTCACCGTAGGCCACAAGCGCCGGAAAGTACCGAGCAACTGACATCGGTATACGTACACAACCGTGCGATGCCGGTTTTAAAGGCACCAAAATCGCTCCGTGTACAGCGATGTTGTAGTTGAAGTAAACGGGGTTGTATAGCGAACCCAATTTTGTTTCGCGCATACCCGTTCGACGATTGTAAAAATAGAAAATGCCTGCCGGGGTGACTGCTTCGCCGCAAATACCAATCTTGATCTGCTGGTCTGTCTTGTTGCCTTCTTCACCCGGGTCAATCTTTACCTCTTCGCACCACGGCACACCAGTGCCGCTCGAGATGTGAGTAATTAAAACAGGTTCATCTTTTTTGAACACGATCATCACTTGTTCTGGCAGATAAATCTCAACATGATTTGGCGAATCAGCGATGCGCCGTGGCTTAATAATCAGATTCGACTGCATAATTGCCCAAGTCGAAGGCGTAACGACACCAGTGGCTCGCTCACGCGGCACGCTCATCACAAGTTTTTCGAACGCCCACATCGCTTGCAAAGTGTTTTGACCAAATTCGCCATCGATCGGGCCCGGGTCAAAACGTAAATCTTTTAACCGCTGCTGCACACGCAGCACGTCGTCGCCTTTCATCCCCAATTCGAGAGTGCGGTCAAGCGGAACGGTAATTAAAGGCACCGAACTCGTATCGACAACGACATCCGGATTCGAGTTTTCACTCGAAGAATTTTCTGAGCCATTCGACAAAACACCTACCGCGATCACCGTCATCAAAACCGCAAAAGCAACCAACGCAAAACGCCATCGATCGAGCGTCGAGTAGATGCGTGGCAATGCGTCTGGCTCTACACCCTCAATATCGTCCGGAAAGTCGTTAGGGAAACTCATAAAAAATCTCGAAAGCTACCTCGACGAACCAGAACTATCAGCAGGCCTAATTGCATTCAGTTTTTTGCGCAACTTGAAGGCCTCACGCAAAATTTTGACGATCACTGACGGCGAGCTCAAAGTTGAAACACCTCGCGTGCGCGGAAAATAGTCGACACCAAATTGCACAACATTCATGTTCAACTTTTTTGCGCTCACGATTAGCTCAGCATCAATAAACGAGCCTTCACTTTCAAGTTCAATCTGATCAAATACAGATTTTCGACACAGTTTGAAAGCAAAGTTGATGTCACGAAATCGCACACCAAACAAAATACGAACCATCAAGTTATAAAACATCGAGTACACAACACGCACGTATCCTTCGCCGGTGCGATCAAAACGATACGCACTCACGATGTCGGCCTCATATTGAGTCATCAAACGAATCGCATTGTGAACCTCGCGCATGTCGAACGGCAAATCAGCATCCGTATACAAAACGATGTCACCAGTTGAGGCTGCGAAACCTGACTTAATCGAGCCACCAAGTTTGCGGTTTACGGGGTGGTGCACAACTTTTATTCGATTATCTTGAGCTGCTGCAGCATCGGCAAGTCGTGGCGTCGAATCAGTAGATGCATCGTCAATAATTACAAGTTCATAGTCAGCAATCGTCTGCGACTTTTGCAATTCGTCGCACAATTCTTGTGCTGCATTGAGCGCTCGCTGCAGATACTGCTCTTCGTTCCACATCGGGAAAAACACGCTCAATTTTTCGAATTTCGCCCGCGCCATACGTATCTCAGGCTATTGTCGGTCTTGCGATGTCGTCTCTTCCCCCACCTAGTCAAAATCAAACTCTGCTTGCTGGCTCACTCACCAGATCGTGGACGATTGCCGTTATTGCCACACATCTTTTGATCACAGGTTCGTTGATTGCCTTGGCGATTTCTGCGTACACGGTAGGAAAGCCAACCTGGTGGCTAGCAAGCCAAACCAACGGGCCGTTTTCAATCCTTTTGATCGTGCCGTTTTTGGCACCTGCAGTAGTAATAGTCACTGTGCTCCGCGCTTCGCGTTTCGCTGCACTCGCAGGCCTCATCGCAACTGCGATCTTGGCCGTTACGAGCATCGTCGATATTTCACGTTCGCCGGGCATTGCACTTGGCGAGGCGGTTCTTGCGGGTTGCACAGCGCTTACAACGATTGCCGCAATCGCCGGTCGCCGACGCTCGGTCACTTCTGGGTTTTAAAACCCTCTCTGTTTCAACTCTCTCGGGTCTGTACCGTTGAGTCGTGGCAAAAAAAGAGGCTGAAGCCAATGCGGGTGGTGCAAATATTTCTGGCGCAAAAGTTCTAACTTCGCTTCCGGTCGGCGAGCGAGTCGGCATTGCATTTTCTGGTGGCCTCGATACTTCAGCAGCAGTCGCATGGATGCGCGAACGAGGCGCACTGCCCTACGCATACACGGCCGACATCGGTCAGCCTGACGAAACCGATCTTGAGTCAATTCCACAACGTGCAAAAACTTATGGTGCGGTCGAGGCAAAACTTGTCGATTGTCGCGAACTACTCGTGCAAGAGGGTCTCACAGCACTGCAGTGCGGTGCGTTTCATATAACAACTGCCGGCAAAACCTATTTCAACACGACACCACTCGGACGCGCAGTGACAGGCACGTTGCTTGTTCGCGAAATGAAACATGACGGTGTTGACATCTGGGGCGATGGCAGCACATTCAAAGGTAACGACATCGAACGCTTTTATCGCTACGGACTTCTCGCCAATCCAAACCTACGAATTTATAAACCTTGGCTTGATGTCGACTTCGTGCGCGAGATGGGCGGCCGCGCCGAAATGAGCGCGTTCTTGACCGCCAAAAAGTTGCCCTATCGCGATTCGGCACAAAAGGCGTACAGCACAGACGCCAATATTTGGGGCGCAACACATGAAGCCAAGTCGCTTGAAGAGCTATCGACGAGCATGCACATCGTCGCGCCAATCATGGGCGTGGCTCACTACGACTCTTCAGTCAAAATCACGACCGAAGATGTAGTTGTCAAATTTGTTGACGGTTGGCCCGTTGCGATTAACGGCAAAGAGTTTGGCTCGCAGATCGATTTAGTGCTTGCGGCAAACGAAATTGGTGGCCGTCACGGTTTGGGCATGAGCGACCAAATCGAAAACCGAATTATCGAGGCCAAAAGCCGAGGCATCTACGAGGCTCCAGGTCTGGCGTTGCTGCACATTGCTTATGAGCGTCTCGTCACGGCAATTCACAATGAAAATACAATCGAAAATTACCGCACGATGGGTCGCCGTTTAGGTCGTTTGCTCTACGAAGGTCGATGGTTTGATCCGCAATCGCTGATGTTGCGCGAGTCGCTAACGCGTTGGGTCGGCTCGCTCGTAACTGGCGAAGTGACCCTACAACTGCGTCGTGGTGATGACTACAGCATTCTCAACACGACTGGTGCGCACCTGACTTATTCGCCAGAGCGCCTGAGCATGGAGCGTGTCGAAGACGCACCGTTCGGTCCGCTCGATCGCATCGGTCAGTTAACGATGCGCAATCTTGACATCGCCGACACACGCGAAAAACTCGAGATCTATCGCCAAGCCGGCACACTGGCCCCCGGCACCCTCACCGAACTCGAATAAATAATTTTTAACGATTGACGAGGGCGCGAGCGACGCCGGCGACAAGTGCCGCACGCTCACCCATTGTCGAAACCAAAACGTGCTCGGTCACGCCGTGCGCACCGCCGCCAACTGCACCCATACCGTCGAGTGTCGGCACACCGATTGCTGCAGTGAAGTTGCCATCTGAGCCTCCGCCGACTGCAACACCCTGCAAGTTTTTGATCCCAAGATCTTTAGCCACAGTTTCGGCAACACCAAACAACTTGCGACCTGCCGATTCATGCATCGGCGGTCGATTGACGCTGCCAGAAACTTTTATTACAGCGCCATCAACAACTGGTTTGAGTTGTGACATCTCGCGCTCAATGCGCTCTTTTTCTTCTGGCAACACAACTCGTACATCTACTTTGATCATCGCCGCATCAGGCACAACATTCTCGGCGTTACCCGCAGTTGCCACAGTTGGCGTCACTGTTGTGCCGAGTTCGGGCCGCGCCATTGCCACAATGCGTTGCACTTGAGTTGCAAGTTCGACAAGCGCGTTAATACCTTTTTCTGGTTCAAGACCGGCGTGCGACGCTCGACCAGCGATCTGCACGGTGAAAGTGCCAACACCTTTGCGCGCAATCTTCAGCGCACCACCATCAGCACTCGGCTCAAGAACCAGCACCGCACCGGTTGCACGCGCACGAGCTTCGATTAATTCGCGCGATGTCTCTGAACCAACTTCTTCATCGGCAGTTATCAAAACTTCGACATGATATGAATCGCGAATCGCACTCAAGCCGTGAATTGCCTGCACGATGCCCGCCTTCATGTCGAAAATTCCGGGGCCACGCGCGATGTCGCCTTCAACCGAAAACGGTCGAGTCGAAGTTGTGCCAAGCGGAAACACAGTGTCGTGGTGCCCGACGATCAAAACTTTGGTGTCGTCGCTTCCTTTCCAATGAACGTGCGGGCCATTTGCCCCAGGGATGACTTCTGCCTTCTTGCCGGTGACATCGGCGAAAAGATCAGCCAAGTATTTCGCAGACTGCTGTAAGTGCGAAACATCGAGCGACGGCGATTCAAGATTGACAAATTCGCCAAGTTGTTTCACCATTTGTGGCACGCGAGCTTGCATCAATTCGCGAAGTTCTGTCGCTGATGGCGAACCAGTCATCGGTGCAGAAGTATTTGCCACCTCTCTATCGTGCCATGTCTCGGTTCAAGAATCTCACCGAGTTAAATGTGCTTTCCTGCACACGACTAGAGATTAAAAATTAGTGTGCCCGGGATCGGACTCGAACCGATACAGCGCTTTCGCACCAGGGGGGTTTAAGCCCCCCGCGTCTACCATTCCGCCACCTGGGCAACTCTGTCAGGCTACGCGCGTTTGAGCCTCATCGCTAACTAGCAGCGATTCAACACTTGCCCACAGCACGGTTCTCGCAATTTCTGCTTCGCGACCGATCAAACGATTAGCCACCACCACGCCTTCAACCATGTCACTCAAAACCGCAACAAACGGACGACCTCGCAACAACACCGAAACCACCACGCCACTGTTGATACGACGCAAACTTCGATCAACACCAATTACGCGAGGTGGGCTACGAAAGCCCGGCGGCTTCAAACCGTGACGATGCGCCTGACTCGCCAGCACCCGCGCCGCCACAGCAAACTCGGCATAGCGAGTTGTGGCGAGAGCGATATCACTTGTGCTTGTCATGCGCGAAGTATTACAGATGGGTATCGCACAGTTATCGAAAACACCCATTATGTAATGTGAGTAATCACCCCATGACAACAAACGAACTCAACCCGATGCAACAAAATGTTGTCGAAGTGCTCGGCAAACCTGCTGGCTGGGTGCCGCTACCACTCACTGTTGTCGACGCAATTCGCGAGCAGGTCGAAACTGGGCTTGCGCCGCTTGCCAAAAAACTAACCCCCGATCGTCCTCTATTTATCAGCAAAAACAGTTTGACTAACGTGCACGGTTGCGAAGCAAACTTTTTAGCGTCGCTCGACTCTTTCGAATGGACAATCCTGAATGTGCGTGGCACAGTCATGCACAAAGCAGTTGAGCTTTCGATCAACTGGCGTGGGCCAATCGATCCAGCTCTTCTCGTCGATGAGGCACTCGCTCGTCTAGAAGATGAAGAAAGTCGTGGCCCAAGTGAGTTCATCGCACAACTCTCACCTGGCGAGCGCGCTCAGCTTCGCAGTTATGCCGTCGATCTTTATACGAAATTCGAAGAGAGTTTTCCGCCACTTAAAGCCGCATGGCGACCCGTCACCGAAAGTGCCGCTCGCGTCGAACTTTTTGGCGGCTTAATCTTTTTGTCAACACGCGTCGACCTCACACTTGGCGGCCCCGGCAGCAAAGTGATTATCGACCTCAAAAGCGGTCGCATTTATTCAAATCATCGCGAAGATCTGCGGTTCTATGCTCTCGTCGAGTCTCTGCGATCTGGTCAACCACCTCGACGATTGGCGACTTACTCACTCGAGTCGGCACGCGCCGATGTCGAAGAAGTTAGCGAAGGCGTTCTTCAGGCTGCAGTGCGTCGCGTTGTAGACGGCGCTAACGCAATTTACGAACTAACCCGCGAGGCTCGCGAGCCAAAATTGAGCCCCGGTGCACACTGTCGCTGGTGCCCATTGCAACAAACTTGTGAAACCGGCCAGCAATTCTTAGAGCGCGGTTTCGAAGACGACTGAAAAGTTAGTTAGCCGCGACCCATGTTTGGGCGCTTGCCATGATTGGCTTTTGAACGACGCATACGAGCTTTTTTCTTTTTTGTTTTCTTAGACATACGCCAATCCTAGTTGGTCGCCTTGCGCCATCGGGCTCGCCCACCTGCATATGGCGAACCTTCGGCGTTTGTTTTTGAACAAACATAAACCGTTCCTTTATATGTGCCCAAACCATCTACGGGGGCACAATACGAACCCGGATAAATATCTTTTACGCCACTCGGTGAAGTCGTGTTGACCGTCGTGTTGACCGTCGTGTTGACCGTCGTGTTAGTCGTTGCCGCCGTGCCAGAGTTGTTAGAAGAAGTTGTCGGCGAAAGAGATGGCGCCACAGTTGTGCGCGGCCTTGTAGTTGCTGTAGTCGCAGAAGTTGTGGGCGCACCAGCCAAAGACGGCACTGCGCCCCAGCCTGCAATCGTCAACGTCGAACAGTCGCTTGCCAACAAGTTCTTGATTCTTCCGAACTCGCTTTGATCCATCGACAGACCCCATCGAGCCTTCACGGAAATCCAATCGCCCAAATATGTGCACCAATAACTTTTCAACGGCGGCATCCAATTGGAAGGATCTTTATCGCTCTTCGATGCATTTACGCGATCAGAAACGGCAATCAATGTGCGACGATCGGTCAAATCATTGGCAAAAGCCTGGCGCTGCGACATACTCCAAGCCCACGCACCTGAATCCCACGCCTCTTTGAGTGCGACGACGTGATCAATATCTACATCACTTCTGTCACTCAGAGTTTTGCCGTCATACTTCGAGTACCAGTCACCAGCAACCACGTAACAGCGATATGGGTCGACTTGTGGCTTTGAGATGCTGTCGCGCTTCAACACTTCTTCACGGGTGTCACATCCGTTGCCGTCGAGATCAGACCAATGAACGAACAGACTGCGCCTATAACCGCTCTTATATTCTTTTTCGACTTTTATCGATGCAAGCACTGACTTTGCGTCGTTGGCAACAAACTTCTGCGGCTTAGCGGCCATAGTCGTTTCACCATTTACATAAGCAACACTTGAGATCGCAATAACAAGCGCAGCACCATTTGCTGCGATTCGCCACTTCATCTTTTCAGCGTATCGCTACACCACTTGCGAAATATTTGTTGCCGTCATCTCATCGCTGACATCGATGAAAATGCACTCGCCCGGACAAACCTCGGCAGCACGCAAAACACTTTGACGGTCACGCGGCGCCACACGAGCAAGACTTCCCGCACCGCCTGGGTCATTTAGTGGTACACCCAATTCAGCAACATATGCGATGCCATCTTCAAGCAACTTAAACGCATCGGCGCAATGATCTTCGCACAGCCCATCACCAGTGCAAAGGTCTTGGTCAATCCAAACGCGCATGTCGCTCAGGCTACTTAGTCAAATAAGCCGCAATAAGCACGGCGATCAAAATCACATTACGAGCGACATCAAGCCAACTCATCGGTCGCTGCGAAGTGGCGCCGAAACACGAGCAAGGCAACCTCTCAGGGTCGCGCAAACGCACGAGCAATAAAATCGTGAACGCAACCAACAGAATCAGACTTGCTGCGACTGCTTGGTCAAACCACCAACCGCCGACAAGTAGCACCGCGAGAGCAATCTCGGCCAACGGCACGAGCACAACAAATGGGTCTGGTGCACCAAGAGCGCGAGCCTGAAATGTCCAATTTTCAAATGTCGCAAATTTGGCGACACCCGCATATACAAACACCGCGGCAACAATTAACGCGAAAACAAAACTCACGACAAAGGCGATGTCGTGACAACGGCTCCCTTTGAAAACACCATTGGGCTTCCCGCACCAGCAACTGCTTGAAGGCTTTCTACGCGCCCGACAACAAACAAATGATCACCAATTTGCGAACTCGACTCGACTTTGCAATCGATATATGCAACGCAACCATCGATCATCGGCGACTTCAACGGCGAATGCGACCATTTCACGCCTTCGTATCGATCGTCACTCTCTTTTGCGAACCGCCAACACAATTCACCTTGAGTTGCCGCCAACACATTCACACAAAACGCACCAGACTCGGCGATGGCTGGCCACGACTTCGAATTGAACCCCGGAAAAAATCCGACAAGTGGTGGATCAAGTGAGATCGAACTAAACGAACCGATCGTTAAACCCTGAGGTCTCCCTGAATTGTCTAAACCAGAGATAATCACGACACCAGTTGGAAAGTGTCCGAGAACTGTTCGAAACTCTTTGCTGTCAAACTGCAAATTCATTGCTTTTAGACTACGCCACCAACCTCAACGGTCATTCCATCTGCTGCAGCGAACACTTCAAAGCCACGATTTTTTGCCACACCTGCGAGGCGTTGGGCAATAACGTCGAGTGCGTCGTCGGTACGCGACGGATCGTGATGAAACAAAGCCAATCGTTTCGACGATGTCGTCTCGGCAACCCACATTGCAAATTCAAGGGTCGAGTGACCCCAATCTGACTTGAGTTCAAATTCTGCCGGCGTGTACTGCGAGTCGTGAATCAACAAATCAGTGCCTTGACAAAGTTGGCGGGCGCCAGTCGTGATTGCAAAACCAGTTGTCGGCTGTTGATGATCCGAAAGATAAGTCACTGTTGAGTCACCAGCCGTTACACGAAAGCCAAGAGTTGGCCCTGTGTGCGGCACAAAACGGCTCATCA
Organism: Acidimicrobiales bacterium; assembly: GCA_030827545.1. Classification (GTDB taxonomy): domain Bacteria; phylum Actinomycetota; class Acidimicrobiia; order Acidimicrobiales; family Ilumatobacteraceae; genus BACL27. The sequence continues at coordinate 25,473 of JAUREG010000003.1, read as the reverse complement.
CTTTCGTGTCGCCAATCATGAAATCGTCATCGCCAACTTCATGAAAATTAATCGTCGCTTTGAATTCATTCAAACTGATCGGAAATATCGGCGGACAAATCTTTTTCAAAAAGATCTCGCGCAAACTTCGACCGTCTTCTTGTTTTGGTGCGTAAACATTCAGCACGGTCTCTTCACAAAGCAACGGTCTAAAAAATGGCAAGCCTTGAATATGGTCCCAATGCAAATGTGTAAGCAGGCATGCACCGACAAATGGTTTCGGCTTTGCTTCATCTTGCGAACTACTCATGTAGCGCAAGCCAGTGCCAAGATCAAAAATTATTGGTGACTCATTCGACGAACTAACCGAAACGCACGATGTGTTTCCGCCGTAGCGATGAGTTTGTGGGTCGTGACACGCCGTTGAACCACGGACGCCATGAAACGTCACTGTTAAACCAGATTCCCCCACAGTTGAAACGGTATTGGTATAGCAATTCAGATGTAAAGACCCAATGGGGTGACCTTCGTCGCAGGCAACTAAATTTGAATTCATGGCTGACACGAAGTTGAAGATCGAATGTGTCTCGGCAAACGGCACCGACTTCTCTTATCTCGAGTGTGGCACCGGCAAACTGGCTCTACTCCTGCACGGCTTTCCTGACACGGCCCAAACCTGGCGGCACCTCATGCCCGTACTTGCAGACATGGGCTATCGAGTCGTCGCGCCGTTTACGCGTGGCTATGCACCTAGTGCCGTGCCTTCAGATGGTTGTTATCAAACTGCGATGTTGGCTCGCGATGCCAATGCCTTGCACGAGAAACTCGGTGGTGACAGCGAGTCTGTGATTATCGGCCATGACTGGGGTGCGCCAAGTTGTTACGGTGCCGCAATCGATGCGCCATCGCGTTGGCGCAAAGTCGTTGGCATGGCAGTGCCTCCAACCGCTGCCCTCGGTATGGCGTTCGTTCAAAATCTTGAACAAATCAAAAAGAGTTGGTACATGTTTTTCTTCCAACACGGCCTTGCTGATCTAGTTGTCGGTGCAAACAATCATGGGTTCATAGAAATGTTGTGGCGCGACTGGTCGCCTGGTTACGACGCAAGTTTCGATCTCGAATCAATTCGCAAGTCGTTGGCCGACCCAAAGAATCTTCAGGCAGCACTCGGTTACTACCGCGCAACTCTTGGTGACGGCTATCGCGATCCAAAACTTAGTGAGTTACAAAATCAGATGACTTCTGGCGTGCCATCTCAGCCGTTGCTTTATCTTCACGGCGCAAACGACGGTTGCATCGGCGTCGACGTTGTCGAGTCGGCAAAAAAAATCGCACCCGCAAACGTAAAGTTCGAAGTGGTTGCAGCCGCCGGGCACTTCTTGCAACTCGAACAACCCAAAGTCGTTAACAAACTCATCTGCGATTTCTTGGCAAATTAGTTGATGACAACCTCGCAAAATCCACTTCGCGACGGGTGGACTTTAATTGTCAAGCGCGAATGTGCAACTTGCGTGATGATCGTGCCTGTCATTGCACGTCTTACACACGAACTGCCATCACTTACGGTGTACACACAAGATGATCCGAAATTTCCCGAAGGTGTTGATGCAGTTAGCGATTTAGATTTGGCCGCCAGCTGGCACGCGGATATTGAAACTGTACCGACACTGATTTTTCGCCAAAACGGTGTTGAAACTGCACGCACTGCCGGTTGGGTGCGAAAAGAATGGCGCGAACTAACTGGCATCGACGATCTCGGCAGCGAACTTCCAGAGTTTCGACCAGGTTGTGGTTCGATGAGCGTCGACCCCGAGGTCGTCGACAAACTTCGCGTGCGATTCGGTGGCGAAGTCTTGCACGCTCGACGAATTGACATCGCCGCCGCAGAAGACGAATTCGAAGCGCTTTTTGCTCGCGGTTTCACTGATGGCTTACCAGTCGTGCCACCTACTCCCGAGCGTGTGATGCGCATGCTTGCTGGCACCTCACGAGCACCACAAGAAGTTGTCGCGGTTGCTCCCCCAGATTTGGTTGAACTAACTGTCGAAAAGATTGCGATCAATGCGGTGATGGCAGGTTGCCTTCCTGAATATTTGCCGTGGGTGATCGCTGCGATCGAAGCAGTTTGCACTGACGAATTCAATATGCATGGCGTCCTTGCGACCACGATGCCAGTTGGTCCTGTGATTGTTTGTAATGGTCCTGGCACGCGTGCCATCGGCATGAACTCGGGTGTCAATGTTTTGGGCCAAGGTAATCGCGCCAACTTAACGATCGGTCGTGCTTTGCAACTCACAATCCGCAATGTCGGCGGTGGACGACCTGGCGAAGTTGATCGTGCCGCGCACGGCAACCCGGGCAAGTTGAGTTTCTGCTTCGCCGAAGACGAAGTCGGTTCGCCGTTCAGTTCGCTTTCGGTTTCGCGCGGATTCGATGCTTCGCAAAACACAGTCACAGTCTTCACTGGCGAAGGCCCACGTTGTGTTGTCGATCAACTTGCGCGCGAGCCCGAACATCTTGCACAAACTCTGGCCGCGTGTTTGCGAACGGTTCATCATCCGAAGTTGCCATTTGCATTTGATGCAATGTTGATTCTTGGTCCCGAACACGCTCGCGTCTTCGCACAAGCCAACTGGGGTCGTGAACGCGTGCTGCAAGAAATCAATGACCGATTACAGATGCCTGGCAACGAGATTGTTCGCGGCGCAGGCGAAATGGCCGAAGGTGTTCAAGAGGCATTCAAAGATGCAACCCTGCCAAAATTTCGCCCAGGCGGATTACTCCTCGTGCACGCAGGTGGCCCCGCAGGTCTCTTCAGTGCCATAGTCGGCGGCTGGGTCAACGGCGCCCCCGGCAGCGACCCAGTGACTAGGTTGGTGACTGCATGACAAGTCGAGTGGTTCTTGATCCGACCAGTGAAAAGAAACTGACTTCGCGCGAACTTCTTGGGCGCCCAAGCACAATCGTCGGGCAAACAATTGGTTTGTTAGATATTTCAAAAGCGCGCGGTGATGTTTTTCTAAATCAACTCGAGTCGCGACTTACAACTGCCGGAGCAAAAGTCTTGCGTTTTCGCAAACCAACATTTGCCAAACCTGCACCCGTCGACTTGCGCCATGAAATCGCCACAAAGTGCACACTCGTAATTGAAGCTCTCGCCGATTGAGGCAGTTGCACGTCGTGCAGTGTGCACGACATAGCCGATCTTGAAACTCGCGGTGTGCCCTCGATGTTTATCGCCTCAGATGTTTTCGTTCAAGCAGCCGAATCGCAAGCAAACTCGCTCGGTTTTCCGACGGTGCAACGAGTTTTCGTGCCGCACCCAATTCAAGATCGCACCGACGACGAAATGCGCGCAATTGCCGACTCGGCATACGACTCAATCGTCGCCGCAATAACGAACGCTAAATAGTTAATCCCAGGCGTCGTCTGGGTTGTAAGGCCGCACACGTTTTGGTGCGCTGTCACGCTTCCAAACCAAAACTCGTCGCCTGAAATAACAAACCTCGTCGCCCGCCTGGTTGAAACCTTTCGTCTCAACAGTCACAACACCGCGATCCGGCTTTGAAGATGAGGGTTTGACATCAAGCACACGAGTCTCGGCATGAATCGTGTCGCCGTGAAAAGTCGGGTGCTTATGTTGCAGCGTTTCAATTTCAAGATTCGCAATTGCCGAACCGCTTACATCGGGCACGCTCATGCCAAGCACCAGTGAATAAACCAAATTGCCGACAACGACATTGCGACCTTGCACGCTTTGCTCGGCGAACCAATCATTTGTATGCAACGGATGATGATTCATCGTGATCATGCAAAACAAATGGTCGTCAGCCTCGGTAATCGTCTTGCCGGGCCAATGGCGATAAACATCGCCAACTACGAAGTCTTCGAGGTATCTACCGAATGGTCGCTCGTGAATTGCCACGACCTACACGCTAATTGCCGGGGCGACGATCTTCGCGCGACTTTTTCCGCGAATCTCTAATCGTCGGCGTTACGGGCAATTCATCAGTATCAGCGAGACCATATCGCGGATCATATTTCGGCAAAGGTATTTCTCGTGTTCTATCAGTTGTCGCATTTCGCTCGGCCCACTCATAGCGACTAGTTCGAGTCTTGTTACCCGCGACTGCATATCGCTGCAGCGACTTCAACTCGCCCGCTTGCTGCAATGCAAACTTTCCAAAACGCAACGACAGATAACAAACTCCGCCGACAAGCATCGGCAGCCAAAACTGAACCAATCGGTAACTCAAGACGCTGACGGTTGCCGTTGTTGTCGTCAAACCAAAGCCAACAAGTGACGGAATAAAAATACCCTCGACGATGCCGAGACCACCCGGAGTAATTGGTATCGACGCAAAAACATTTGCCAGACAAAATGAAATGACTAAACCGATGACATCAACCGAGCCGTTGAAAGCACGGATGAATACAAACAGAGCCGCAATATCCAATCCCCAATTCAGCAACGACCACATCGTCACTCTTCGCAACAATCCTGGTTCGTTAGCAAGGCCTCGCAATCGATCACCAAGATGAACCGCAACTTCGCCAGCCTTGTCTGGGTCAAAACGAAATCGCTTAGCAATAGATCGCGTAACGCGTTCAGCACGACCTTCGTGGTCAATCAACCCGAGCACGATGCCACCAGCCAACAACATCACAATTACACCAAAGATTGCCGCCGTGCCGTAAAACGCGTTTACACCTCGACCCGGAATCGAAACAATCAGCGCCACCCATAAAATCAGATTCAACACAACCGCAGAACCAACCCCAGCAGTCGCCAAAGCAAACCCCGCATCGCGTCCGTTCGCCCCCGCCAAAGTCATCAATCGAAAGCCCAAGGCATTGCTCGCTGCCGAACCACCCGGCACCAAACTGCCGAGCGACCGAGTCGACAACTGAATTCGAAACAGGGTCAGAACCTTGACTTTGTCACCATCTTGCCCAAGCGCAACATGCGTCAACATCGAATAGCAAAATAGAGCTGCAAACTCAAGGGCGATACCAATCAAAAGCCACGAAGTTTGAACCTCACCAAGTTTGCTTAACGCATCGCCAAAACCCGGCACAATCGGCAAAATAAACAACCAAAAAACCAAAAGAAAAATCGGCCATCTTGCCCATCGAAACGTCGAACGCAGGCCACTCGATCTGCGTCGCTTGGGGGCGCCGTTCATCTGCCCATATTACGGCTTGGTAGTGACAATTTCGGTGCACTTAAGTAGCGTTTAGCGCTATGTCAGGTTCTACGAGCAGCGCCGATCTCGTCACTGCCGCGCGGACAATTGAACTCGCCGATGCGATAGTCGGCAAAGGTGTGCGCACTCTCGCCGCAACTGGTGGTCCAGATGCACAACAAGTTCTCGCCTATGACCTCGCACATGCCGGTGCCGCAGTTGAAACTGCACGCTCAATGCTCGACTACGGCGCAAAAGGCGAACTTGAAGCAAAACTAACTTGCGCTTTTGTCGCCGACATGGTGCACGATTTAGTAACGCGTCTTGTTGGTCGCGAAAAACTTTGGGGCGTCGACCCATCGACACTTTCCGAATCGCACGACTTCGTTCAAAAATATCGCGATCCAGAATTTTTGTCGTCGTTAGCGACTACTCCAGGTCAGCGACATCTAGATAGCGATTACGAGATGGTGCAAGATACTTTTCGAAGTTTTGCCAGCAAAGTAATTGCACCGCACGCCGAACATGTTCACCGCGAAAATCTTGATGTGCCTGAAGAAATAATTTCAGGCCTCGCCGATATCGGCGCGTTCGGTCTTTCAATCCCAAGTGAATACGGCGGCTTCAGTGAAGGCGGTGACGGTGAATACATGGCAAGTTGCATCGCCACAGAAGAACTCTCGCGCGCATCACTTGGCATCGGGGGTTCATTGATCACTCGCCCCGAAATTCTCACTCGCGCACTCGTCAAGGGTGGTACCGAGGCACAAAAACACGAGTGGCTTCCAAAACTTGCATCAGCAGAAGTGATGGCGGCTGTGGCTGTTACCGAACCCGACTACGGCAGCGATGTTGCGTCGATCAAAACGACGGCGGTTGCTGCACAAGAAGACGGCAAAGATGGCTACGTCATCAACGGAGTAAAAACCTGGTGCACATTCGCTGCTCGAGCGAACGTGTTGATGCTTCTCGCGCGCACAGATCCAGACCGCTCTAAGTCGCATAAAGGACTTAGCGTGCTGATCGTGCCAAAGCCCCGCGGCGAAGCCCACGGTTTCGTTTTCACACAGCCAGCCGGCGGAAAAATGGAAGGCCGTCCGATCGACACAATTGGTTATCGCGGCATGCACTCATATGAAATTGCGATTGAAAATTGGTGGGTGCCAGCCGACCACTTGATCGGTGAAAACGAGGGTCTCGGCAAAGGCTTCTACTACCAAATGGAAGGTTTCGAAAACGGACGTTTGCAAACCGCAGCACGCGCTGTTGGCGTGATGCAAGCCGCATACGAAGCCGCATGTGATTATGCACAAAATCGAAAATCATTCGGTAAAAATATTTCCGAATATCAGATCATCCAAGCCAAGCTCGGTCGTATGGCCGTCATCATTCAAGGTGCGCGTCAATTCAGCTACGCGGTTGCCAAACTGATGGGCAAAGGTCAAGGCGCAATGGAAGCCAGCATGGTCAAGGCCTATGTTTGCAAAGCCGCCGAATGGGTCACACGTGAAGCAATGCAAATTCACGGTGGTTATGGCTACGCCGAAGAATATTCGGTAAGCCGTTTGTTCGTTGATGCCCGAGTGCTGAGCATCTTTGAAGGCGCAGACGAAACGCTTTGCCTAAAAGTTATCGCACGACGTCTTGTCGAAACTGCAAAATAACTAGCCGCAAAAAATTAACTGACGAAATGCACGAGTTCGTGCAGACTCTCGATTCTTTCGCAATCTTTATCGAGATGAAACCCAAACGGGTCTAGCAACAACGGATGCAATCCCGCGTTTTGCGCGCCGCCCACATCGTTTACAAACGAGTCGCCGATGTAGGCAATTCGTTCTCGTGGCACATTCATCACAGCGATTGCTTCGTCAAAAATTTGCGGCTCTGGTTTTGCAACACCGACAACATGTGAGTCAGTGACGATCAAAACTGGCACACCTGAACCCTCGCCAACTTGGCAAACGTTTTCGTTAGCCAAAGTGCGTTCAATCTGACCGCTGGCATTCGACACAATGCCGATTCTCATGCCCAACAAGTGCAGCCGCCACAAGCCCGCAACAGATTCGTGCAGTGGAAACCGCCACAAAAACGCCGAGAAAACCTTGAGCAAAGCCTCAGCAGCCTTGTCAATTTTGTTTGCCGGCACGCCAGCTTCGCGTGCGTATGCCTGGCGATATGAGATCCATGAGATCTGGTCAATCGAACCTGCCGCCTGCGATGCAGTGGCTTCATCGATCGCCGCCATTCCCGCATAGTGACAGCGCACCAGCGCACCAAGTTTTGTCGTGCCCCCAAATGGCTCAAGCACCATGCCAGTTGTCAACGGGTCGGGCACCACGAATACTCCACCTGCATCAAAAAGCAGCGCATCAAAACGTTTAGACATAAAGGCTTAAACCGCGATCTACGAAGACTTCTACAACTGCAAAACTATTTGCTGCGTGTCAAACCAGCGCGGCTACCGCGCGAAATAAATTTCAAAGCCATTTTGCGGCTCGCTTCGTCAATCATTTCGTCGCCAAACATAACGGCACCCTTGCCTTCACCTTCGGTTGCCGAAGAGTAAGCATCCAAAATTGCCCAAGCACGATCAAACTGCTCTTGAGTCGGCGAGAAAACTTCGTTCAAAATTGCAACTTGATCTGGATGCAACGCCCACTTGCCGTCATAGCCAAGTGTTCTAGTGCGTTGGCAATAATTCTTGAAACCCTCAGAGTCTCTTATATATAGGTACGGTCCATCAATTACTTGCAGACCATTGGCTCGACCCGCCATCAAGATTTTTGAAAACACATAATGAAAATGGTCGCCAGGATATTCGGCGATCTGCACCCCACCTGTCAGTACTGGCATCTCCATGCTCGCGGCGAAGTCGGCTGGTCCAAAAATAATCGTCTCAAGTCGCGAACTTGCCGCACAAATTTCTTCGACGTTGATCAAACCGCGTGCAGTTTCGATCTGTGCTTCAATGCCAATATGGCCGATCGGCAAGCCATTAGCGATTTCAACTTGGCGCAACAATAAATCTGTCGCCACGATCTGCGCAGCGGTTTCAACTTTTGGCAACATAATTTCATCGAGCCGCTCGCCTGCACCGGCGACAACTTCGATGATGTCAAATGCCGTCCACTTCGTGCTCCAGTCGTTGACACGCACGCACATAACTTTGTCGCCCCAATCTTGCGTGCGAATTGCAGTCGCGATTTTTGCGCGTGACGATTCTTTTTCTTTTGGCGCTACAGCGTCTTCAAGATCTAGAAAGACCATGTCGGCGGGGATGCCTGGGCCTTTGCCCATCATTTTTTCTGAAGATCCTGGGATAGATAAACAAGAGCGACGGGGCAAGTCTCGTGAGCGTGCTGACATGCTTAAAATCCTACATCGCACGCAATACGAGCACGACTACATCGCGCTGTGGCGCAACAACTCAGTCGTGGGTGGGCACTCGGCAACAAGCGGTTGCGACATGTCGTCGCTGATGCCATCTTTAGAAATAACTCGCGAAAATAAACTCAATGTCACGAGGTCAACTTCATTCACAGCTTCGCCACTTGTCATCGCCGACCATAAAGGCGCGGGCAATCGCGTTCCGCATGCTGTCACTAACCACACAGGTTTTTGTAAGCAGTATCCGAGTGCAGCAACTGCATGACTACCAGAACTACACAAAACTTCTGTCGGTCCTGCAGACAGCGATTCAATTATCAAAATGTCGCAACTACCAACAACCCGAGAGAGTTCTTCGAATTGCACGAGAGTCGCGTCAACATCCATCGATATAAGTCGCTCAACAGCGGCATCGCCATCGCCATTGCTCTCAACTACAAATAGTTTCACATCGCCACGTGGTGCCAACGCGTTCAACACCGTTGTTGGCCAACCGACAACACATACAACGGCATCTTGCGGCACAGCATCGCGCAAACTCTTTATCGTCGAATCGTTTTTGATTTCTTCTTCGCAGTCACGCATCGCCGCAAACGGGTCAAGCGCACCAAGCACATGACTGCACAACCACCACAGTGGCCCACATGTCGGGTGTCGTTGTACGATTCGTCGCGCTGCCAACACAATGCCAGCAGGTTCGTGACCTAGGCCACTCAGCGCCGCTGCCGTCTCTCGCACCAACGAAACTGGGTCTGCTCCGCGCGCCCGCGCCACATATCGCAAATGCTCAATCGGGTGCATTTCCAAAACGCTACCCCCGACTTGCTACGGTCTTTGCTGATGATTATTTCACCGAATCTCGACACCCAGCTTCAGCCACTCAACGGCGACGCCCGCCCACTCGAAGAATGGCTGACGACATTTCATTTGGTTTCGATCGTGCTTGATCCGTTCACCAATGAAAGTGCCTGGATTCTGCCAACTGCTGTTCGCATCTTGCGACAATTTGGTGGCGCATCGGTTCGCACCAATTTTGTCGTCACGGCAACCGCACAAGAGACTCGCGAATTTCTCGGACCCTACGCCGATGAGTTTCTAGTTTTCAGCGATCCATCGCGAACATTTGTTAAACAACTTGCGCTGACCGAACTACCAGCGTTCGTTTACATCCAAATCGATGGCACCGTGCCAGTTAATGCACAAGGATGGAATGCGAAAGCCTGGAACAGTGTCGCCGAACACATCGCCAACGTCGTCTCATGGCGCAAGCCCAGCATTCCATCTGCTGGCGACCCTGGCTCTTTCAAAGGCACACCAGCACTCGTCTAATTCGGGTTTGCTAATAGCCTGTAGTCGTGGCAAAAAAACAACCCGAGCCATTCGTCAACTCGCCGTTATTGCCACTCGGTCCAGACAAAACTGTTTATCGAAAAATCACTAGCGAAGGTGTAACCACCGAACAAACAAATCTCGGCACTTTTCTTCGCGTTGACGCAAGCGCAATTACAACTCTGACTGAACACGCAATGCGTGATATCGCTCATTTATTGCGCACCGAACATCTTCAACAACTTGCCGACATTCTCAAAGATCCGCAAGCAAGCGCCAACGATCGTTTCGTCGCGCTCGACTTGTTGAAAAACGCCAGCATCAGCGCTGGTGGCGTGCTGCCGATGTGCCAAGACACAGGCACGGCGATTGTCAAAGCCTCAAAGGGTCAACTCGTTTTTACTGGCGGTGGTGACGAAGAAGCAATCGCTAAAGGTATCTACAACACTTACCAAACTTCGAACCTGCGCTACAGCCAACTTGCACCAATCACGATGTTCGAAGAAGTCAACACCAATACGAACTTGCCCGCTGAAATAAAAATTTCAGCAACCGACGGCGACGAATTTAAGTTTTTGTTCATTGCCAAAGGCGGCGGCTCGGCAAACAAAAGTTATTTGTTTCAAGAAACAAAAGCCTTGCTCAACGAGAAAGTCTTGCTGCCTTGGCTATTTGACAAAATGCAAACGCTTGGCACTTCTGCATGCCCGCCATATCACCTTGCAATTGTCATCGGTGGCACTTCTGCTGAATATGCAGTTGAGACTGCGAAGCTTGCCAGCACAAAATATTTAGATTCACTGCCAACACAGGGCTCTCGTACCGGTCATGCATTTCGCGATGTTGATCTTGAAGCCAAAGTTCTCAAACTCGCCCAACAAACTGGCATCGGTGCTCAATTCGGCGGCAAATATTTCTGTCATGACGTTCGCGTTATTCGCCTGCCACGTCACGGCGCGAGTTGCCCGGTTGCAATGGCTGTCTCGTGCAGCGCTGATCGACAAGCACTCGGCAAAATCACAAAAGATGGCGTATTTCTCGAACAACTCGAACAAGACCCGGCAAGATTCTTGCCAGAAATAACTGAAGAAGATCTTTCAACCGAAGTCGTCAACATCGATCTCAATCGTCCGATGAGTGAAGTGCGCGCCACGCTTTCGAAATATCCAGTGAAGACTCGCGTCATGCTCAACGGTCCGATGATCGTTGCTCGCGATATCGCCCACGCCAAACTCAAAGAGCGCCTCGACTCGGGCAAAGGTCTGCCCGATTACTTTAAGCAATATTGCGTCTATTACGCCGGCCCCGCAAAGACACCGACTGGTTTCGCGTCGGGTTCATTCGGTCCGACGACTGCAGGCCGAATGGATAGTTACGTCGAAGAGTTTCAGCGTGTCGGTGGCAGTTTGGTGATGTTGGCCAAAGGCAATCGCTCTACTCAAGTAACCCAGGCCTGCAAAACACACGGCGGCTTTTATTTGGGATCAATCGGCGGCCCCGCAGCGCGCCTCGCGCAAGACTGCATCACCAAAGTTGAAGTGCTCGAATACGAAGAGCTTGGCATGGAAGCCGTCTGGAAAATCGAAGTTAAAAACTTTCCCGCGTTCATTGTCGTCGACGACAAAGGCAACGACTTCTTCGAAATTGTCAACGCGACAGCACTCGGCACGCCAGTTCAAATTCGCAAATAGTGTCGCTGGTCGAAGAGAGAATCTCTTGCCCGCTCGGGCAATGGAAGGGCGAACCGGGTCGGTGTCAACTTTGCAACACAGTCATCGAGTCAACTCGTCGTCGAACCTGGTGCTCAAACAAATGCGGGCGCGAGTGGCAACGCAATCACATATGGCGGTTCGCTAGATCGGCCGCCAAACGGCGAGCAAAATATAGATGCCAGAGACCTGGTTGCTCAGCCGAGCGTCGTGACTGCGAAGTGAATCACATCAACCCCCGCAACGGTGCAGGTTACGGTCCAGGTTGCCATCATCACTTGAACCCCGATCAGTATGGCGTTGGCGGTCTTGAGGTTTTGTGTCATGCACATCACGCCGAAGTCACCGCGGCTCAAGCCAAAGAGCGTGCCGCTAAACGCGCTGCAAACCGACCAGAACCTGCAAAGAAAACACGCCGCAAAGCAACGCGCGCGGCAAAAAATTAAATTAGCGACTTCATTGCCGCGCGAGTGTCGGCAGCCTCTTGCGGGTCGCTACTAAATTCAACCGCCGCAAAATCAGTTACACCGATGCCAGCCAAATCAGCAACGCGCTGTTTAACCTGCTCAGAAGTGCCAGCGATCACAATGTCAGCCGGCCCAGCCGCACCCTCGTGGTCGAGCATCGCACGATAACTCGGCAACTGACCGTAAATCTGAAAAACCTTCGCTGCAATCTCAGTCGCTCGAGCAACATTGTTCGTAACACAAACTGGCAACGCCGCAATCACGCGTGGCGCTTTGCGCTCGGCTTTCTTGGCCGCCACAACAATTGTCGGCACAGTTAAAGACTTCAAAGTTTTAGGCCCCGTGCACCATGTCAAAGTGCCGTCCGCAAGCGTGCCAGTGACACGCAACATTTGTTCACCAAGCGCGGCAACAACAACCGAAAACGGCGAAGACCCAACGCCAGAAAGTGAACCGCGCGTCGTCAAAGTCTCACCCGCAAAATTTGCGTTCTCACATCGCGATAGAGGCATCAAAATCGAAAGATATTCGCGCAAATGCCGCACCGGCTTTTCGTACGACATGCCAAGCATGCCTTCAATCACAACTTTGTGACTGAGACCGATACCCAAACAAAGTCTGCCTTTCGATGCTGCGTTAACCGTGTGACACTGTTGCGCAATCGCCATTGGATGCCTTGGGTATGTCGGCACGACACTCGTACCAAGTTCGATTCTCGGCACTTCACGACCGACGATTGCCAAAGCAGTCAGTGCATCATGACCAAAAATATTTGGCGCCCAATAACTAGCAAATCCATCGCGCTCTGCCTGTCGTGCTTCGGCGACAACATCATCGATTGTTCCTGAATTTACTGTTCCACCAAAGATTCCAATTTTCATTTTCTGTTTCCCCGATCACGCCGTCTGTTTAATAGTCACGCTAGACGTTGGGCTACACGATGTCGCATTCGTGCACGATTACGGGGTCGACTCAGGTGTTGGCTCAACCACAGAATCAACTGGCTCGGGCATCACATCTTTTGCCGCCGCAGAGTCATCGCGAAACTTCGATTCGAGGCACTCGCCCTCTCTGAATGGTGCAATATCAAGAGCACGCGCAACCGCCACTGCAAAAACACTTCGGCCTTTTGGCGAAAGATGAATACCATCAGCATTTAGAACGCTCTTTTCTTTAGAAATCGTCTCCCAATCAAGAACCGATACATTTTCTGACTCGCCTGCAATTACGTTTATCGCTGCATTCACTTCGCGCTGAGAATTTCTGAACAGAGAAGTCGTCACCAACAAAACTGGTCTCGGCGCAAGTTTCGCCACGATCTTGCGCATTTGTTTGGCATATGAATCTTTATTGCCTTCATAGTTTGTGCCGAGAAAAACGACTGCGGCATCCCAACCTGCTTCAGCATTAAGTCGCTGGTCAAGAACACGCACACCAAACTCGGCAAACCTGCTGGCTTCGGCCTCGATTGCCACCTGCCAACCGAGAGGCACGAGCGCGTCGCACATTTCGTTGCCGTAGCGACTCGAGGTTGAAGCCATGATCGAATCGCCAATCATCAATAGTCGATTGCCGCTAACTTTAGGGCCGATCAACCCACCCGCCACATCAGGCAACGCAATTTCAAAGCCTTCCGGCAAAGTTATTGCCGTGCCGAAGTCATAACCAGGTATTCGCCCAACTCCTGACAACTCATCTGAGTCGCCGCTGCCAATGTTGAGCGAGGCGCAACTTGCCAGAAATGTTGCACCAACTACAAAAATCAGTTTTTTGATCAAGCCACCGTCACTTCGACTCGCGCATCATTGAAACACGCTCCACTTGCCAAATCGTTTAAATCATCCGGCGCAAAAGCATTCGATGTCAAGCCAGTTTGCGTTGCACGCATCCACAAGCCTTTTGGTATGAAGCACACGCCAGGTCGCATTGTTTCGTCAATGACCAAATCAATTTCAATCGATGCCACATCATTTCGCACTATCACCCGCTGGGCATCGGTCAATTTGCGTTGCTCTGCATCTTGCGGATGCATTGAGATGGCGACACGCGGTGGGTCGGTATCGGCAAACATCGAGTTGATCGTGTGCGATGTCGCCGGCGAAATCAAAACCAGCGGATACTTCTTTTCAGACTCGCGATACTGCGGAAGCGGCAGTTCACTATCAGCGACAAACAAGCGTGCTCGCTTGTCGCTAAAAGTCGGCCAAGTATCTTTGAATTGCACTGTCGTGCCCACTTTGCGCAACTGCAACGCATGCTTCTTCTGCTCTGCAATTTGATCGGCGATGAACTGCAAATCACCGTTGAATTCATCGGCACTAAACCCCAATCGAATAGCCAATGCTGCTGCGAGTTCATTATTCGTTCGTGACTCTCCAACGCGTTCAATGACAGGGCTTATCACTTGTGCCGTATATGAACCATAAGAACCCACAAGATCATGAACTTCGAAATGCGTCGTCGCCGGCAAAACTACATCGGCAAACTTTGCTGTATCTGTCATCACTTGGTCATGTACGACGGTGAAAATTTCTTCGTTTGCCAAACCAGCAAGCATGCCGACTTGATCGACTGCAGTTACCGCGGGGTTCGCACCCTGAATCAAAAATACTTTTGCTTTAACTGGCCAAGCGCCAGCATCGCCACGCAATACGCGACCGACGTGATTCATATTCAAAGTTCGCTGTTTAGGACGAGCAACATCTTTTGGCCACGGCGCATGAACATCAATTGAAAAACCATCGCTGGTCGAAGCCAAAATGCCAGAGCCAGTCGTGCCAAAGTGCCCAGCAACCAACCACAAACCAAGAACAGCCAACACACTGCTGCCGCCGTTGCGGTTTCGCTCTGGGCCATAGCCCATTCGCAAAACTGCTGGCTTCGTATTTGCAATCAACTCAAACAACTCGCGTATTTTGTCGAGAGAAACATCACAAATTTTGCTTGCATCTTCGAGTGTGTATTTACTCGCCGCTGCCAAAAACTCTTTGCTGCCAGTTGTATGCGACTCGAGAAACTGGGTTGCAACTTTGCCTCTACGGGCAAGTTCATTGCTCAATGCATATGCCAAAACCACATCGGTTCCGGGTCGCACTGCCAGATGTAAATCTGCTCGCGATGCAGTGCCCGTTTTACGAGGGTCGACCACAACAAGCTTGCCCCCTGACTTTTGAACCTTCGCCAAGAGTGGCAACAAATGAGTACCACTAACTGCTGGGTTAGCACCCCAGACAACAACGAGTTTTGCGTCGACGACATCGAGCGTGTCGATACTCAGCATTTCACCGAATACCTGATCCCATGCGGCGCCGTACGTTGCGGCACAAATCGTGTGCAAAATCTCTGGCGCTCCCAAACGAGCAAAAAGATGTGGCGCCAAATAATTCGCCTCAAGCTTTGGTGCCGACGAGTTATATAAATACGGCAACACCGAATCAACTCCATGGCTCGCAATTGCTGCTTTTATTTTTTCGGCAACTAAATCGAGAGCTTCATCCCAAGTTGCAGATCGAAACTCGCCACTTCCTTTTGCGCCAACTCGAATCAGCGGCGTCATTATTCGTTCGGGCGAGTAAACCCGGTCAGCATGGTGTTTTACTTTTTTGCAAATCCAGCCGTCTGTCAAAGGGTTTGATAACTCATCAGCTGGCGCTGCATCAATTTTTGTGATGCGACCAAGTGTCAATGTCACTTCAAGCGAACATGCGTCGGGGCAATCTAACGGACAAGCAGTTCGCGCGAAGATATTTTTAGCGACTTTTTCGGCGACTTTGTCCACACATCTATTATCGCACGGGCGTAGCTTGCCCCTTGTTGCCTATTTAGTTGCTGCTTCTTCGGTAGACAACTCGTCAAACGTGTCGATGTTGCGAAGTTGCTTAAATTTGTACCAAAAAATACCGACGATACCGAGTGTTGCAATACCTCCGCCGACGACAGTCGACTTCACCCCGACGAGTTGAGATACCGCCCCCGACTCAAATGCACCAAGTTCATTGGTTGCGCCGATGAAAACATTTTCGACTGCCGAGACGCGTCCACGTTTGTCGTCGGGCGTCACTAGCGGCACGATTGCGCCACGAACAAAAACGCTGATCATGTCACCCGCACTCAATATCATGACTGCAAAAAAGGCAACCCAATAGTTGCTCGTCAGACCAAGTACTACAGTGCCCAAACCAAACACGCCGACGGCAATCAACATCGAACGACCCACATTTCGACGAATTGGCCTGAATGCCAAAAAGGCAGCCGTGCTCGCTGCGCCAATACCGACAGACGCTCGCAACCAGCCATAAGCAACATCACCGACCATCAATTGATCTTTGGCAATTACTGGCAACAACGCAATCGCGCCACCGAACAAAACTGCAAAAAGGTCAAGAGAAATTGCGGCCAACAAAATCGGTGTGCGTCGAATAAATCGCAGGCCCTCCATTGCTGAGTGCAGTGTTGGTCTTTCTGTCTTCACAGTCGGTGCTGAAATTATTTTCAACTTGATTCGCGAAATCAAAATCATGCCAAGACCAATAAGACCTGCCGATGTTGCATACGCAATCCATGGTGCGGCGGCGTACAAGAAGCCCGACATCGCTGGGCCAACGATCATCGCGCCGGTCCACACAGCCGAATACATTGCAACCAACTGCGGCAGGCCATGTTCAGGGGCGATCATCGGCCCAATTGATCTCATCGCCGGCGAGACAAACGCACGCGACGCTCCATAGGCAATCGCAATTACAAACATCGGGGCGACACTTGTTGGGTTTGTGCGCGAATATAAGACAAGTGCCAGCGCACACAGCAATTCACCTGACATCGCCGTCACAGCAACTCGCCGACGGTTATAACGATCAGCAACTGTGCCTGTTACAAAAACGAGCAATGCAACTGGCAAAAACTCCGCGAAACCCAGCCAACCAATATCGATCTCGCGACCGGTTATGTCATAAATATGCTTGCCGAGCGTCGCCGCTTGCAGCATCAAACCAACATATAGTGCCGAGTTAGCGATGATAAACGACTTAACTGCGGGAGCTTGAAAAACCTGTCGTGCAGTCAATTTCACAGGCTCGGCAGAGCTTGCATCGCCTCTAGTACTTAAATCTTCCGGCGAATTCACAGCGTCACTAACTTACTCTGCCTTGGTACACCGTCTAGATATGTACAAGACTATGAGAATGCCTTTATCTGACTTGGCCCGTCAAACCCAATTCATCGACGGCGTTGGTCAGGCTGAACTAGTCGCCTCTGGCAAAGTTTCTGCCAGCGAACTTCTTGAAGCAACGATCGAGCGTTATTCCACGTTCAACCCCTCAATAAATGCAATAAACATCACCTGGCTAGAACACGCACGAGAGCTAGCAAAAAAATTTAAGCCAAACGCTGACAAAAAGTTTGGTGGTGTGCCGTTCGTATTGAAAGATCTAGGCGCACCATACGCAGGTCAGCACATGTCAAATGGAAACATTGCACTCAAGAATTCCAACTACATTGCGCCATCAAATTCAAATCTTGTTCAGAAATTCATCGACTCGGGCCTAATTACTTTTGGTCGAACCAATTCACCAGAGTTCGGCAGTGTGCCAGTCACCGAGCCTCTCGCGTGGGGTCCAACCCGCAACCCATTCGATGTCAATCGCACTTCGGGCGGTTCGAGCGGTGGCAGCGCCGCGGCGGTAGCAGCTGGCATTGTGCCGATGGCTCACGCCAGCGACGGTGGTGGCAGCATCCGCATTCCGGCTGCGTGTTGTGGTCTCGTGGGTCTAAAAACTTCGCAAGGACGAATCTCGCTTGCGCCATTTGGTGACGAAGCCAACTTCAGTGTTCAATTTGCTGTTACCCGAACCGTTCGCGATGCTGCAGCGTTACTTGACGCAGTGCATGGTCCTGGTGTCGGCGACAGGGTCATTGCCCCGGCACCATCTCGTCCATATGCAGATGAAGTCGGTGCCGACCCGGGCAAACTTCGCATCGGCTTTATTGACCACCACATAACTGGTGCTGCAATCGACAACGAATGTGTGCAGGCCGTAAACGACACCTGCAAACTTCTTGAGTCGCTTGGCCACCATGTTGAAAATTCGTGGCCTAAGGCACTTGAGAACGCCGATTTCTCTGGCAAGTTCACTGCGATGTGGTCGACGAACATGTCAGTCGGCTTGAACACGCTCGCCCAAATGCTCGGGCGCCCAGTTTCCAAAGATGATGTTGAGCTAATGAACTGGACAATGGCCCAATACGCCAAGAGCAAAACTGCAACCGACTATGCGCAGGCTGTTTATACCTCCATGATTTTTCGTCGTGCGCTGCAACAGTGGTGGGCAGACGGGTTTGACCTGTTGGTTACTCCGACTACTTCGCAACTGCCGCTGCCAATTGGCACAGTGCGAAATATGCCAGAAGATCCGATGGGTGCACTACGTATCGCCGGCGACTGGATTCCTCTAACGCCGCCATTCAATACTTCGGGTCAGCCTGCAATCAACGTGCCATTGCAATGGACAAGCGATGGCATTCCGGTCGGCGTGCAGATAGTCGCAGCATATGGACGTGAAGATTTGCTAATTCGCATCGCATCTCAACTTGAAAGCGCCCAGCCGTGGGCACACCACACGCCAACTCTGTAACACCCTTCGGCGAAGATTGCTCTTCCCCAAAAAGAAACAGAGCAAAAAATAAATGAATACTGTCACTGAAAATTCAGTCAAATACGAGCGAATCGCTAAACCAAAACATGGCAGCGAAGACTGGCTCAGACTTCGTTGGCGCGACAGCAATGGTCGCTGCACTTTCGGCGCTTCCGACGCGCCTGCACTTATGGGCGCGTCACCATATTCGACTCGGTCAGATCTTTTCTTTGATAAAAGTGTCGACCCAACTGTCGAAGACGACAAACCTGTTTTTCGACGTGGCAACGTGCTTGAGCCGGCTCTACTTGAAGAAGCCTCACACTTGTTGGGCATCAATGTGTTTACCCCATCTGTTATGTATCGCGCTGGCCGATTCACAATCTCTAAAGATGGTGTCGACAACGAAGAATGCCCCACTGTTGGCGTCGAGGCAAAAACAACTTCTCGATACAGCGTTCACACTGCCGACGACCTGCCTTTCGAATGGCGTTGGCAAGGCTGGGCGCAACAATCAGTGCTCAATGTGCCTCTATTTTTCATCGTTCTCGACCGTGATCTTCGCATCAGTTTCGTCGAGTTGCCGCGAAACCAAGAAGCCATCGATCAACTTTGGGCCGAAGCCGAACGCTTTGGTTCTCTCGTCGACTCTGGTGCACGTGCCGACTCTGAAATCAATCAATTCAGCGCAGAACAAATCTCGTCGCTCTATCGCGCAACGCCGACTGCGATCGAACTGCCCGAATCTGCGCGAGCAGTTTTGGCAAATTTACGTGAGGCACGCGAAACCCGACGTCAAGCCGAAAAACAAGAGACGATCGCCAAAGACGAACTCGCCCGCTTGCTGCTCGAAAACGAAATTGGTTTGCTTGACGGCGAGCAGGTCGTCACTTGGCGTGAACACCCTGGCAAGCACGCACTCGACTCAAAAAGATTGCGCACCGAACTGCCCGAGATTTATGAGAACTATCTAAAAGTTGGAGAACCGTTTCGAGTGATGCGAGTTAAATAATTTATTTTGCGATGGCCAATCGTGACATCCAGTGCTTCCAAATAATCACCATCGCTGCAGTGTCTAGTTCACAATATTGCAGAAGCATTTTCTTGACAGCATCTCGGTGCTTGGCGTCATTTCTACTTAGGCCATACATCATTTCTTGATAACTACGCATCGCGCCAATGCCGTCGCGAACAGCTTCAACAGCCGTCTCTTTTGCCTCGTCGTCAGCAAGGTTGTTGCGTTCGGCTTCTAAGATCAGGCCCGTTAACGCGCTATATGGGTCGAGTGCGCCATCAAGGCTCTCGCGAAAATATTTTGCAAACCATGGGTCACGCCAAAGCTCTTCGTTGCTACCCCAAATGGCAGGCAATACATATTTGATGCTCAGACTGCCGCCCATTCGAGGATGGTAATAGTGCTCGCCACAAAGCTCGAGCAGGTCTTGCACTCTTCCCCCGTCTTTGCGGTCAGGCACGATCGCGTCAATCCAAGCGCCGATTTCTTTGTCGGCATGGTTGTAACTCGTCATTTGACGGCGAATGTCGCGCAAGGTTGTCTGTTCGAAGTTGCTCCACACGAAAATCGTGCCGGTTTCGCCTACGGCGTCGCGCAATGCACTTGCAAAACTAAAACTTGGAAATGCATCTTCGACGTTGATCCACTCGGTGTGTTGCAACTCTTTATCGCCTGGCTTCAAAATTGTGTGACAACTAAATTGAAACGCAATCTGCTCGTAAGGTTGCATGCCCTTGTGATAAGGCACTGCCAGTCGCGAAGTTTCAAAGTCAACAAAATGCAACGGATACTCACAAGCATCAAGTTCGTCTTTTAGCACTGGGTCGACCCACTCAGCACCAGTTTTCGTGCACTCAAGTTGTCGAATCTGCCGCTTGCCTGTCGATTTATTTTGATCAATGATCTTTGGCGGTATCTCGACAAGTTTTGAGATGCCATTTTTTATCAACCAGTTCAGACCTTCTTTGCTGTTGCCCGCTGCGTCAGATAAAAAGCCGATTTTGAACAGATCAACAACGTGGGGGTCGCCAGCTGCAAGCGCACCCCAACAGTCGGCAAAACCGTTACGCAGACTGTTGATATTGCGATATTCGCAATCGCGACACTTGCTACCAAGAGGTGGCTCGAGCGCAATAGTCGGGTCTTCAGAAATTTTCAAAAGTGATTTTGCCTGCGATCGCACTGTGGCGATCAACTCATCGACTTCAAGGCGCACATTCAGAAACCCCAAAAAGTGTTGATTGCGCAACGCAGCAATATCGCCATGATAAACCGCTCGCGGCCCAGTGCTGCCAGGGTCCTTATCGGTGATCAATTCAACTTTGTTAAAGATTGCTTCTTCGTGACAAGTTTTTGCCTTATCAACCAAACACAACTCAGGCACAACTTCAAGTTCAGGGTAAACGAGTTCAAGCACGTTTGTTTGATATGTGATATCTAATAAATAGTCTCGCCAGTCGCTGAGAATGCCACCTTGCTTGCCTCGAAACGGTGTCGGGTCAAGAACTGAGTCAAAACTTGCAGCCTTCACTTCAATGAGTCGCAATACATTGCCTTTGCGCTGCAGAATGTCGACTCGCACCAACATGCCTTCGACCACAAATGTCGGCTCAAACCAAACGCCATCACCAGGCACCGACATAAGTCGCGACGTCGCCTGCTCTGGTGATTCACCGGCTTGCGGCACGACCCAAACACCATTATCAAATAGCGCTCGCGCCAGCGCTTCAACCATGAACCCGCCGTCGGCAAAAAACTCAAGAAAAGAATTCGAGTTATTGAGTGATGGGTAACCCAATTTAAAGTATTTGAGTTTGACCGGGCAGTCACACCCAAGCAAGAAATTTGATTTCGAGAGCAGTGTCTCGCGATCGGTCATCAAAACAACTTACAACGCAAGTGTCGCAAGGTTTGCGACTATTGCGTAGCCGACGCCACCCGCTCGTCTCCTTGTGGGTCACGCCACGACTGACCGGCCGGCACAACAATCACGCGTTGCAACGCTGAGTCAGTGAAACTAAATGGCGCCTCAACATCACGAATCACCGACGATCCACGCAGATAACCAACGGTCAAACCGAAAACACCAAAGAACACGGGCACCGTTGCTGGTATCGCACCCGAACCAACTGGCAGGTCGTCGTAATAAAGATTCACGTCACCCTTGAAGCGACCCGTTGATTTAAATTCGACGCGCAGTGTGTGCACACCAATTGGCAGATCGACTTCTGCCGACACAGAGAAATAATAAAGGTCCAAAAAGTTGTGCACGTAATGTAAGCGCTTGTCTTTCACGAAAACGGCATATCCACCGGCACCGCTTCCCTGCGCGATAATCGCACCTTCAACACCAGTTTCGGGCACTGTAACTTCAGCGAAAATCTCAAACGACCTGTTACGCAACATTGGTGCGACTAGCGGCGGTATCGCGCCAATGCCAGGGCGATATTCATATCGCTCTTGTCGATAGCGCTTGTCGCCAAACCTTCCGGGTTGATTGTTCAACGGCAAAATTTGTTGCTTCTCGGCAAGTTGCCACCACAACGCAATCATCTCTTGCAATTTTTCAGGATGCTCACGTGCCAAGTCGTTGGTTTCCGCGATGTCTTTTTCAACGTGGTAGAGCTCCCACTGTTCGACATCGAAACTTATATTCGGATCTGACCCGTCGTAACTTGGCACTCCGGGCAGACCGGGCAGTTGGTGAAACACAACGGCTTTCCAGCCGTCATGATAAAGCGCACGCGAACCAAGCATCTCGTAACACTGCGTCACGTGTTTGCTTTGCGCTTTGGCGTCGCCAAGTGTGTGCGCAAAACTCACGCCCTCGATTGGCTGCTGTTCAACACCTGCGATGTGCGTCGGTGGTTCAATACCGATCAGTTCAAGAAGTGTTGGCATCACATCAACCGAGTGCAAATATTGTGTTCGCACATCACCTTTCGCGGTAAGTTTCTTCGGCCAGTGCACGATCAACGGGTCAGTAACGCCGCCCTCGTGAGTTTCTCGTTTCCAACGCTTGAAAGGCGTATTACCTGCCCACGCCCAGCCCCACGGATAGTGGTTGTGCGCTTCAGGTGTGCCGAGCAGATCAATTCGTTTGATGTTTTCTTCGAGACTTTCAGGAATGAAATTGAAATAAAACATTTCATTGAATGAACCTTTTGGTCCACCTTCAGAACTGGCCCCGTTGTCGCTCATCACA
Organism: Acidimicrobiales bacterium; assembly: GCA_030827545.1. Taxonomy (GTDB): domain Bacteria; phylum Actinomycetota; class Acidimicrobiia; order Acidimicrobiales; family Ilumatobacteraceae; genus BACL27. The sequence goes on along the minus strand of JAUREG010000003.1, from coordinate 2,567 downwards.
AGCACAATCGTGTTGTCGAGTTCGCCCATTGACTCGATGTGTTTAATTACTCTGCCAACTTGTGCATCGGTATGCGTCAAAAAGCCTGCATAAACTTCCATCATTCGCGCATAAAGTTTCTTTTCGTCGGCACTCAAACTCGCCCACTCTGGCACCCAATGCGGACGCTCACTCAAAATCGTGTCACTCGGCAATAAGCCTGACTTTTTCTGTCGTGCGAAAACCTCTTCGCGCCAAACATCCCATCCTTTGTCAAATTTGCCGCGATATGCATCGATAAAACTTTTTGGTGCCTGATGCGGCGCATGACATGCACCTGGCGCGAACCACATAAAGAATGGTTTCTCAGGGTGCGCTGCACGCAAATCGTTAATAAATAGTTCGGCTTTGTCAGCCAAGTCTTCAGTGATGTGATAGCCCTGCTCGGGTGTTCGCGGCGGGTCGACTTGATGATTGTCGTAGACCAAATCTGGGTGATATTGATCTGTCTCGCCGCCAAGAAAACCGTAGAAGCGCTCGAAGCCACGGCCGAGAGGCCATCGCTCTCGCGTTGATCCCATTTGATTTTCACCTTGTGGCGAGAGATGCCACTTGCCAAGTAAGTAAGTCGCATAACCGTTGCGAACCAAAATTTCAGAGATCATTCCGGCGCTCGCCGGCATTATCGAGTTGTAACCAGGAAATCCAGAAACAATGTCGGCGACGCGACCCATGCCAACGCTGTGTGGGTTGCGACCCGTCAGCAATGCAGCACGCGTCGGTGAACAAAGTGCTGTCGTGTGATAGTTGCTGTAACGCAGACCGTTGTCAGCGAGTTTGTCGAAAGTTGGTGTTGCGATGTCAGAGCCATAACAACCAAATTGCGCGTAGCCAACATCGTCGAGCAAAACAACAAGAACATTCGGCGAGCCTTCAGGTGGGGTCGTTAATGGCGGCCACCAAGGTGTCGAGTCGTCGAATGTCCGACCAATTTTGCCCTTGAACTCGTTTTTCACGCAAACCTCCAGAACCAAAAATTAGCCCCTACTTGCTCGCTTATTCGCATTGGCGCAATTTCAATCTGAGCGAATCAGGCTGTGCTAGTTGGCAGTTATCATTAGCACTGCCAGCGCTCGTAGCTCAACGGATAGAGCATTTGACTTCGGATCAAAGGGTTGGGGGTTCAAGTCCCTCCGAGCGCGCCAATTTTTATGACTCAGAGTTCTTTGGTCTTGACCAAGAAAGTTTCGTAGACCGAAATTAAAACATCACGCCACTTCTTGAGATCTGCGTCAGTCATCTTTGGGTCGAGATCTCGAAAAATTCGGCCGAAAATTGCCCCCTGAATCAAAATCCCCATTTCACGTGCATCTAAATCTTCACGAATAAGTCCAACTTTTTGCTTGTCTCGGACGATTTCCTCAAGTGCGTTGTTAATCATGACCTGAGAGTCAGAGACTCGCTTCAAAAGGTCAGGGCGATATCGAGCTAACGACAACACCATTACCCGCTGCCAGCGAGCATCGTTTCGAAGATTTAAAGCAGCATCAACGAGCGTCGGTATCGCCTGACGAATTTGTTTCTGAGTTTCAACTTTGGAAAAAATTGCAATCGCAGCATCTACATTTTCTCGAATAATTTGAGAGAAAGCAGACTCTAAAGCAGCCGCGATAAGCCCATCTCGATCGCCAAAATGCAAATATAAAGAACTTTTAGAAATACCGGTCTGCTCGATTAAATCTTCTAAACGGAAACCAACGGCACCATTTTTTCTAAGAGAAGCAGTGTCTTCTTAATAACCTCATCTAGATCTGGTGTCTTTCGCTTGGCCCGCTTCTGAGATTTCGCCTTTTTTACGGCAACTTTTTTTGACACGCTCTAAGTTTAACTTCGCATTGACTTTTGACGATTTGCGGTACGTCATTATTGACTCTGCTAAACGTCATCTGAAACACCACGAAAAAAGTGCGAAATGCCTTAGCCTGACTGCGTGCATCCTCACCAGTTAATACCGCGTGACAAGTCAGCCGTCGCTGGTGCAAAAATTGGCAAGACTTCGGTGCGTAGAGTTTGGCGTTTTGCTCGACCATATCGACGCTCAATTCTCGGATTTCTCGCAACAATTCTCATCACCTCAGTAATCGCTCTTATTCCTCCACTGATGTTTCGACTGATCGTCGATGAAGCAATCCCTGATGCAGACAAGCGCCGAATTGTTTATCTAACGATCGTTTTGGTTGTTGTTGCACTTGGTGATGCCGCACTGCAAATTGTTCAGCGTTGGTATTCGGCACGAATTGGTGAAGGGTTAATTTACGACCTGCGCGTTGCTCTATTTGACAAAGTTCAAAATATGCCCATCGCGTTTTTCACTCGCACGCAAACAGGCGCGTTGATTAGTCGCCTTAATAACGATGTCGTAGGTGCACAGACCGCGGTGACAGGCACGCTAGGCAGCGTTGTTTCAAACCTCGTAATTTTCACGACAACCCTCGTGGCAATGCTTGCTCTCGAGTGGCGGCTTACGTTGCTGGCACTTGTTGTCTTGCCAGTGTTCATCGTGCCGGCAAAGCGCGTCGGTGCACGGT
>JAUREG010000038.1:7561-11317 GCA_030827545.1 Acidimicrobiales bacterium | reverse complement strand
AAGTCAAAACTATTTAGATGTCTCAGTTCATTACCAATACTTAGATAACAAGATTTCTAATACAAGCAGAGATTTGATAATTGTTGCAAACACAAAAAAGTCAGAATCAGAATGGGCGGAGCTAAGTTACTATTCTGAGTCATTTGTAAAATCAAACTGGACGCTTTCATCTCGAGACTTTTCGTCGAGTTCATATCAAAAGCTTCAAAATGTTGAATGTGTGATTGTTGAGAGCAGCAGTCTTGGTTATGAGTGTTTAGGTATGGGAATGCGCGTTGGCTTTATCGCATTTCGACCGCAACATCGACAAGATCGTCGGTTTGGGAAGCCGTTGGAGTTTGGGGAGAAGGGGCCGTTTTGGACGAATGATCCGAGCGAAGAAGAGATCGGCCGGATCTTGGATTATTTGTTGAGCGTGAGTGATGAGCAGTGGGAGCGCGATAGCGGCTGGATTCGGGATCAGTTGATGGTGCACGATTACGGCAATACGAAGATTCGGGCTTATGTTGAGGGCGTATTGACTGATAGTTTGGAGAGCAAATAGCAAAAAATTAAGGGGAGAAATCATGGCTCGCACAGTGCGCGCGGCGTTATTGCAGACAGATTGGACCGGCGACAAAGGGTCGATGATCGACAAACACGAGGCTCAAGCCCGTGAAGCCGCGAAGCAAGGTGCACAAGTGATGTGCTTTCAAGAATTGTTTTACGGCCCGTACTTCTGCCAAGTGCAAGAGCCAGAGTATTACTCGTACACCGAGCCGATTCCTGATGGACCAACAACCAAGAGGTTCCAGGCGCTCGCAAAAGAACTCGGCATGGTGCTTGTGTTGCCGATGTACGAAATTGTGCAACCAGGTTTGTACTACAACACTGCTGCAGTGATCGATGCCGACGGAAAATATCTCGGCAAATATCGAAAGCAACATATTCCGCAGGTGAAAGGTTTTTGGGAGAAGTATTACTTCACACCGGGCACCGGTGGATACCCAGTGTTCGACACAGCGGTGGGCAAAGTTGGCGTTTACATTTGCTACGACCGTCACTTTCCTGAAGGGTGGCGTGCACTCGGGTTGAACGGCGCAGAAATTGTGTTTAATCCGTCAGCGACAAGTCGCGGATTGAGCGAATACATCTGGAAGATCGAGCAGCCTGCAGCAGCGGTTGCAAACATGTATTACGTCGGCGCGATCAACAGAGTGGGTATAGAACCGCTCGGCGACGACGACTTCTACGGTCAGAGTTATTTCGTCGACCCAGAAGGCAAGTTTGTGGGCAATCAAGGCGACCCACACAAGCCAGAACTGATCGTTCGCGATCTTGACATGGACAAAATCAAGCTGGTTCGTGATCGCTGGGCGTTTTATCGCGACCGTCGCCCAGACGCATACGACGAATTAGTAGAGCGCTAAAGAGTTTTAACGAATCTAAGAACAGGGAGGAAAAATGACACGCACACTAATTAAAAACGGAACCGTCGTCAGCCCGACTGGTCGCCATGAAGTCGATGTCTTGATCGAAGGTGAAAAGATTCTTGCATTGCTTGAGCGTGGTAAAGCAGAGTCGCTAAACATCGCAGCCGACAAAGTTGTCGACGCAACCGGCAAATACGTTGTTCCTGGCGGCATCGACGTGCACACACATATGGAGTTGCCGTTTGGTGGCACCGCAGCAGTTGACACTTTTGAAACCGGCACAATCGCCGCAGCATGGGGCGGCGTGACGACGATCGTCGATATGGCGTTGCAGCGCTACGGCGAAAATGTTCATGAAGGCCTTGCCGAGTGGCACCGCAAAGCAGGCGGCAACTGTGCAGTTGACTATGCGTTTCACCAAATTATTGGTGGAGTAGACGAACAGTCATTGAAAGATATGACTTACTTGGTTGAGCACGAAGGTGTCACCAGTTTCAAGTTGTTCATGGCCTATCCGGGCGTGTTCTACAGCGATGACGGCCAGATCTTGCGCGCGATGCAAACTGCAAGCGAAAACGGTGCAACAATCATGATGCACGCAGAAAACGGCATCGCAATCGATGTTCTTGTTCAACAGCACATCGCCCGAGGCGAGACTGACCCGAAGTATCACTCTTATTCACGACCGAGTTTGTTTGAAGGCGAAGCCACGAATCGTGCGATCGTGCTGTCAAAAGTCGCCGGCAATGTGCCTCTATATATAGTTCACATGTCGGCGTCTGAAGCGTTGAATGCATTGGCCGAAGCACGCCACGAGGGTCTGAACGTATTCGGTGAAACTTGTCCGCAATACCTATATATGACACTTGAAGATCACTTGGCTCGCCCTGGTTTCGAAGGTGCAAAGTTTGTTTGCTCGCCACCGATTCGCAGCAAGCACGACAAGCATGATCATCATGGCGATTTGTGGAAGGGCTTGCGCATGAATGAACTCGCCGTGGTCTCAACAGACCATTGCCCGTTCTGTTACAAAGATCAGAAAGAACTCGGTCTCGGAAATTTCTCGAAGATTCCGAACGGCATGGGTGGCGTTGAACACCGCATGGAACTTATTTATCAGGGTGTTGTGCTTGGTGAATTGACGCTCGAGCGATGGGTCGAAACCTGTTGCACGACACCTGCTCGTATGTTCGGTATGTACCCGCAGAAGGGCATTATTGCGCCGGGCTCAGATGCCGACATTTTGGTGTGGGATCCGAACAAAAAAACAAAGATCGGCATCAACGACAAACATCACATGAACATGGACCATTCTTCATGGGAAGGAACAGTTGTTGATGGCAAAGTTGATACCGTGCTTTCGCGCGGCATGATCGTGATCGAGAATGATAAATATCTCGGACGAAAGGGCCATGGCAAATTTATTAAGCGTGGCCTTTGTCAGTATTTGAATTAAAAACCAGACCAACTAACAGGAGAAATTAAAAATCATGAATCGCATCAGTCATTGGGTAAACAACAAAGTTCTTGCTGGTACTTCTGGCAAGACTGGCAAAGTTTTTAATCCTGCAACTGGCAAACAAGAATCAGAAGTTGAACTTGCAAACATTGCCGACGTCGATGCAGTAGTTGCCGCTGCGAAAGCTGCGTTTCCGGCATGGCGGGCAACGAACTTGTCGCGTCGCGCAGAAATCATGTTTCGAATGCGCGAGTTGGTTGATGCAAACCGCAAGGAAATTGCCTCTTTGCTGACTCAAGAACACGGCAAAGTGCCAAGTGATGCGCTTGGTGAAGTTGCCCGTGGCCTTGAAAACATCGAGTTCGCCTGCGGCGTGCCTGCATTGCTTAAGGGTGGATATTCAGAACAAGCATCGACAGGTGTTGATGTTTATTCGATTCGTCAACCGCTTGGTGTTGTTGCTGGTATCACGCCGTTTAACTTTCCGGCGATGGTGCCGATGTGGATGTTCGCCAATGCAATCATGTGTGGCAATACATTCGTGTTGAAGCCAAGTGAAAAAGACCCATCAGCGTCAATGTTCGTCGCCGATTTGCTTCGTCAAGCTGGTTTACCAGACGGTGTATACAACGTATTGCACGGCGACAAAGTTGCAGTAGATCGTTTGCTTGAGCACCCAGATGTTGCAGCACTCAGCTTCGTTGGTTCAACACCGATTGCAAAATATGTCTATGAGACTGGCACAAAAAATGGCAAGCGGGTTCAAGCACTCGGCGGTGCAAAAAACCACATGTTGGTTTTGCCAGATGCTGATCTTGAGATGGCCGCAGACGCTGCGGTCAGCGCTGCTTATGGTTCTGCAGGCGAGCGTTGCATGGCTGTTTC
>JAUREG010000038.1:0-7551 GCA_030827545.1 Acidimicrobiales bacterium | reverse complement strand
TGCAGTCGACACTGTCGCCGATGCGTTAGTTGAGAAAATTAAATCGCGTGTGCCGAACATCAAAGTCGGCGCGGGTTCTGACCCTGCAAGTGAGATGGGTCCGTTGATCAGCCGTGAGCATCGTGACAAGGTTGCAAGTTACGTAACAAATGCAGCAAAAGAAGGTGCAAAAGTTGTGCTCGACGGCACCGACAAGGCGAAAGACGAAGGTTTCTTCTTGAACCCAAGTTTGATCGATCATGTCAAGCCGGGCATGAAGTGTTACGACGAAGAAATTTTCGGTCCAGTTTTGACAGTGATGCGCGTCAAGAGTTATGACGAAGGTTTGAAAGCGATCAACGACAATCAGTTCGGCAACGGAACTGCGATTTTCACTCGCGATGGCGGCGTGGCTCGTCAGTTTCAATACGAAGTCAATGTCGGCATGGTCGGCGTCAACGTGCCGATTCCGGTTCCGGTTTCGTACTATTCGTTTGGTGGCTGGAAGGCGAGTTTGTTCGGCGACCAACACATGTACGGGCCAGAGGGCATCAACTTCTTTACGCGTGGCAAGGTCGTGACATCACGTTGGCCAGACCCGCGCACATCGCAAGTTGATCTCGGCTTCCCGCAGAACAGGTAAACAAATGGATATCGGCGTTGTTTTGCAGACGACCCCACCTGCGCGTCAGGTGATAGATCTTGCGCGCAAAGCTGATAGTCATGGGTTTTCTCACGTTTGGACGTTTGATAGTCACATTTTGTGGGAAGAACCGTTCGTTATATATAGCCAAATTCTTGCGGAAACAAAAAACGTAATCGTTGGGCCGATGGTGACAAACCCGGCTACTCGCGACTGGACTGTAACCGCAAGTTTGTTTGCCACTCTCAATGAAATGTATGGCAATAGAACAATTTGTGGCATTGGTCGCGGTGACTCTGCGGTGCGTGTAACCAACGGCAAGCCAACAACTTTGGCGACACTGCGTGAAAGCATCGATGTAATTCGTGAACTTTCTAACGGTCGCGAAGTTGATTACAACGGATCAAAAATCAAATTCGAGTGGGCTTCAAAAAGCAAATGTGAAGTTTGGGTCGCCGCATATGGTCCGAAAGCATTGCAGTTGACTGGTGAGGTTGGTGATGGCTTCATCTTGCAACTCGCCGATATCGACATTGCTGCGTGGACAATTGAGGCCGTGCGCAAAGCTGCTCGCGATGCGGGTCGAGATCCTAAGTCAGTAAAAATCTGTGTCGCTGCGCCAGCCTATGTTGGTGACGATATGGCGCACATGCGCGAACAATGTCGTTGGTTCGGCGGAATGGTCGGCAACCATGTTGCAGACATCGTGGCTCGATATGGCGAATCGAGTGCTGTGCCCAAAGCATTAACTGACTACATCAAGGGTCGTGAAGGCTACGACTATAAACAGCACGGTCAGGCTGGCAACACGCATACAACTTTTGTGCCCGATTCGATTGTTGATCGTTTTTGTATTCTCGGCAAAGTCGAAGATCACCTAGCTCGGCTTAAAGAACTCAAGCAGTTGGGTGTCGATCAGTTCTCAATTTATTTGCAACATGACGGAAAAGAACAGACTCTTGAAGCGTATGGCAAACAAATTTTGCCCGAGATTGCGGCGCTGACCCGGACAAAGAAGTAATCATGTTGATGCGCCGAATCGCGTATCGCTCGTCAATGTTTGTTCTGGCGATTGCTTCGGTAGTTGTTTTGTGGGAAGGCTACAAAATTGTTGGTCCACAAGATGGCGGCAAACTTTTTGGCGTCAGCATTTTGCCGCGAGCCAATAACACTGCAATGCCACACGTCTGGGACATGCTCAGCCGCTATAACAGGCCAGAAGTTCGAGGTTCTGACACAAAAATTTGGTCTGTCGTTTTGTCGGGCACTCTATTTTCTTTGCGACTTTCGCTCGTCGGTTTTTTTCTGGGCACAACGATCGGCGTTGGGCTTGCAGTTTTGATGTCGCGATTCAAAGTTGTGCAACGCGGACTCTTGCCATATCTAGTGATGTCACAAACCGTGCCGCTGATCGCTCTTGCACCGTTGGTTGTGAGTTGGGGTGGAAAGCTAGAAATCGGCTCGTTCGTATGGCCAAGGTGGCTGTCGGCTTCAATTCTCGGAACTTTCTTGGCATTCTTTCCGATTGCTGTTGGCACATTGCGGGGTCTGGCGAGTGCGCCGGGCGCAGCTGTCGAATTAATGGATAGTTATGCCGCATCGTGGAAGCAAACGCTGTTTAAGTTGCGGTTTCCTGCAGCGGTGCCGTTCATGGTGCCAGCATTCAAGTTGGGTGCTTCTGGTGCTGTTGTTGGCGTAGTTGTTGCTGAAATTAGCACCGGTCTAAAAGGTGGCATCGGTCGTTTGATCATCGAATATGCCCGCGAAGCCACTGGTGATCCGGCGAAAGTCTTCACGGCAGTTTTTGGTGCTGCGGCACTCGGCATCACGATGTCGGGCTTGGTCGCGTTGTCAGATGTTTTGTTAATGCGAAATCGACCAAAGGAGACAAGCGCGTGAGTGCGTTAGAAGTTGTTGGCACAAGCAAGATTTTTAATCAAGGCACAGCAAAGCAAGTCGACGCACTGGTCGACGTGAATTTGACTGTTAATCCTGGTGAATTTGTTTCACTTATTGGTCCGTCGGGCTGTGGCAAGTCGACGTTGTTGCGTTTGATTGCAAACTTGCTTGAACCAACTTCGGGTTCGGTAAGCGTAAACAAAAAGACTGCGGCACAAGCACGACTTGATCAAGATTACGGAATGGCATTTCAACAAGCCGGACTATTTGATTGGCGAACCGTAAGCAAAAACATCGAGTTGCCACTTGAACTTAAAGGTTGGGACAAAGCCAAGCGTGAGGCGCGAGCCAAAGAGATGCTCGAACTTGTTAAATTGCCAGAGTTTGCTGACTTGTATCCGTGGCAACTCTCTGGCGGCATGCAGCAACGCATTGCAATTGCGCGAGCACTCGCCGCACACCCGCCGTTGTTGTTGATGGACGAACCATTTGGCGCGCTCGACGAAATGACTCGTGAATACATGCAGGGCGAGTTACTGCGCATCTGTGGCGAGACCTCAACAACAGTTGTGTTTGTGACTCACTCGATACCTGAAGCGGTTTATTTGTCGAATCGTGTTGTTGTGATGTCGCCGCGACCAGGAAGAATCACATCAGTAATCGATGTTGATCTTGGGTCAAAGCGCAATGAAGATACGCGTGCCGCCGATGGATTCTTTCGCAGTATTACCGCTGTGCGCGAAGCGCTGCGTGGCACTCATGCTGAACATGCGGCGGCAAACGCGATTCGTGGAGTTGAAGACCGCTGATTATGTCTGGCTTGAATTCGGCCCCGAATAGTTCGCGGAAAGTAAGCCGCGTGCGGCAGATTGGTCCTGCAATATTTTTTGGTGTTGCATTTTTAGCCCTTTGGGAGTCAGCAGTACGCGGCTTTGATCTGAAGCCTTATTTTTTAGCCGCGCCATCAAAGATCGGTGAACAGTTTTTTAAGAATTATTCGCGAATTTGGGAAGCCTCAGCAGTTTCTGGCGGCAACGCACTTGTCGGGCTAGTAGTTGGCACGGTTTTAGGCATTGCGATGAGTTTCATCCTCAGTCGCTATCGCTTTTTGGGCGAGTTGGTAACTCCGTTGGCTATTGCTCTTAATGCGATTCCGATTTTTGTGTTGGTGGCGATTCTCAACAATATGTATTCGATAACTAGCGAGATTCCGCGACGGGTGATGGTGACACTCGTGGTTTATTTCATCGTTTTGGTGAACGTGGCTAAAGGCCTAACTCAGGTTCGATCGACTCATGTCGAGTTAATGCGCAGTTATGCGGCAAGTGAGTTTGCGATCTTGCGCAAGGTCCGCGTACCCAATGCAGTGCCATATTTGTTTACGGCGCTGAAGGTCGCGGCACCCGCATCGGTGATTACGGCTTTTGTCAGCGAGTATTTTGGCGGTCTGCAGAACGGATTAGGCAGTCGAATCACTAGCAATATCGCGAATTCTAAGAATGCTGCGGCGTGGGCTTACGTTTTAGGGGCGTGCCTGCTTGGACTAGCGTTCTACGCAGTCTCCATTATTTTGGAGGGCATTGCCCGAAAGGGTGAAGCTAAATAAAAACAAATGCGGGCTAAAACCCGGGGGAGAAATAATGAGGAAAAAGACATTGAAGTTTGCCTTCGCAGGCATCGCGGTGATGTCTCTCGTTGTTGGCGCATGTGGCGGCAGTGATGATGAGGCAACCGAAGATACCAGCGCAGCAACAGAAGAGACGACAGCACCAGTTGAAGAATGCACAACACCAACACCGGTGAAGTTGCAACTTCAGTGGTTCACTCAGGCTCAGTTCGCTGGTTATTATGCAGCACAAGATCAGGGCTTCTACGCTGATCAGTGCCTTGATGTAACAATCATGGAAGGCGCAGTAGACATCACACCACAGAACGTGCTTGCTGATGGCCAAGCTGACTTCGCAATTTCTTGGGTTTCCAAGGCGCTTGCAAGTCGCGAAGGTGGAGCAAACATTGTGAACATCGCTCAAGTCTTCCAACGATCAGGCACATTGCAGGTTTCGTTCAAAGACAAGAACATCACGACTGCTGCTGATTTCAAGGGCAAGAAGATTGGTAACTGGGGTTTCGGCAACGAGTTTGAAATTTTCGCTGCTCTCACCAAAGCCGGTCTTGATCCAGCAAAAGACGTAACTCTTGTTCAGCAGCAATTCGACATGGCAGGTTTGTTGTCAGGTGACATCGACGCTGCAGAAGCGATGACCTACAACGAATACGCACAGGTTCTCGAAGCAATCAACCCAGCAACTAACGCTCTCTACACAGCAGACGACTTCAACGTCGTTTCGTATGAGGCCGAAGGTGTTGGTATGTTGCAAGACGCAATCTGGGCTGACGGCTCGCGCCTTGAAGACCCTGCTTATGTTGATACTGCGACCAAGTTCGTTGCTGCATCACTTCAAGGTTGGGCATTCTGCCGCGACAACGTTGAAACCTGCCGCGACATCGTCGTATCAAAGGGTTCGAAGCTTGGTGCAAGTCACCAGTTGTGGCAAATGAACGAAGTTAACAAGTTGATCTGGCCAGCCGCTGGCGGCGCAGGCATGATCGACGCAGCAGCATGGGAGCGCACAGCGAGCCTTTCGCAATCAGCGAAGAACCTCGAAGGCGGCACCGTGTTGACAAAAGCACCAGATGCTGGTGCTTACACCAACGACATTGTGACAGCAGCGCTTGCGATGCTTGATGCAATGGGCGTAGACACAACAGGTTCGGCATACATGCCAATCACTGTTGAACTCGCCGAAGGTGGCAACTAAGTTCAGTAATTAGTTAAAAATTACAAACGGGCGGGTCGCTTCGGCGGCCCGCCTTTTTGTTTGCTCAAAATCTGCCGATTTGAATTATTCGCAGTAGGGGCAGTGACGACAGTTGTTTTCGCAACAAAACCCACGGGCAACAAGCGAAGCCGAAGTAAGCACAAAAAGCGAATTGATCGGATCGATGTATCCGTCGAGATTTTTTGCAAGTGCTTCGTTGTGAGCTGCAATTATTTTGTCGTAATTTTTGTTGGCGGGGTCGAGTCTGAGCGTGCTTGGCAGGTTGAGTGGCCGATCAGACGGCACAGTGATTCGCTTAGACATTTTCGATTGTTCTCGCAATAAGTGCGAGGTTAATTTTCGTAGTGCTTGTCGGCGATGTCGAGAACTTCGTCGATAATCGCAAGGCCGGCTTTGACATCTTCAACTGGTGTGTTGCATGGCGGAACAACATGCATGCGGTTGAAGTGGGTAAACGGCCAGAGACCACGTTCTTTGCAGGCCGCAGCGAGTTCGAGCATTGGCTTGGCGTCGGCGCCTGCAGCGTTGTAGGGCACGTATGGTTTGCGTGTGTCGCGGTTTTTAACGAGTTCAATCGCCCAGAAAACACCAAGGCCACGTACATCACCAACACTTGGGTGCTTGGCCTTGAGTTTCTCGAGTGCTGGACCAATGACATCTTTGCCGAGCATTCGTGCGTGTTCGACAATTTTCTCTTCTTTGAAAATGTTGATTGATGCAACCGCAGCACCACATGCAAGCGGATGACCGCTATATGTAAGACCACCAGGAAACATGCGATCTTTGAAAGTGTCGGCAATTTTCTGACTGATTACGACACCACCGAGTGGAACATAACCAGAGTTGACACCTTTGGCGAAGCAAATTAGGTCTGGGGTGACTTTCCAATGGTTGACAGCGAACCATTCGCCGCAACGACCGAAACCTGCCATAACTTCGTCACACATCATGACGATGCCGTGTTTGTTGCACAGATCTCGAACACCTTGCAAGTAACCATCTGGCGGAACCAAAATGCCGTTCGTGCCGACAACTGTTTCAAGTGCGATCATCGCCACAGTGTGTGGGCCTTCAACCATCAACACGTTTTCAAGATGCTCGAGTGCACGCTGACACTCTTGTGCGTCACTTGTCGAATGAAAAGCCGAACGATATGGATACGGACCCCAGAACTTGACGGCACCCGAGGCACCGGTTTCGTTCTGCCATCGGCGTGGGTCACCAGTGAGAGCAATTGCACCAGCAGTTGAACCGTGATACGAGCGATAAGCAGTAAGAATTTTGTGGCGGCCAGTGTGAAGTTTTGCCATTCGCGATGCGTATTCAGCAGCCTCGGCACCACCGTTGGTGAAGAACACCATGTTTAAATCACCTGGTGCAAGTTCAGTGATCAATCGTGCAGCCTCACTACGGGCTTCGTTGGCAAATTGCGGTGCAACGGTGCAAAGTTTTGCCGCCTGTTCTTGAATCGCCGCAATCAATTTCGGGTGTTGGTGGCCAATGTTTAGGTTGACAAGTTGGCTTGAGAAATCAAGATATTTTTTGCCGTTTGAATCCCAGAAATATGAGCCCTCACCACTTACAAGGTCGATCGGGTCGAGAGTGCCTTGTGCTGACCACGAGTGAAAAACATGGGCGCGGTCGTCGAGATAGGCCTTTGAGCGGGTGGCTGAAGTTGTCATTTTTCCATCCTAATTCCTTGGGATATACAAAAAGTTAACCAGATTTAAAAAAGCCACACTCCCGTAACAATTCTCAGACAATCACGAAACATTGCTGGTCTATCTTCTTGACCAGTCACAGCGTCGTGCAAGCGCCCTTTGGGTGTGGTTTGTTCATTCGTTCAGTTTTGAGAAACGGGGAGTTATGAATTCAGACGTAACAGTTCTAGGCACACAAATTTCGCTGCTGTGGGTGGTGATTGGTGCTGCGATGGTGATTTTCATGCAGGCAGGTTTTGCATTGGTCGAAACTGGATTTTGCCGCGCAAAACACGCGGCGCACGTTGTTAGTACGAACTTCGCAGTGTTCGGTTTGGGCTTTGTTGCATTCTTCTTTATTGGGTTTCCACTAGCTTTTGGCGGCTTTAGTTATGGAGCGATGGGTCTTGATAATCCGATCGGTGAAGCGCTAATCGGCTCAGGCAATTGGGTGTTTGCGTGGGGTGGTGGATGGGCCCTGACTGGACCG
>JAUREG010000037.1:0-11650 GCA_030827545.1 Acidimicrobiales bacterium | reverse complement strand
TAGTTTTACGCATCTAATCGGTTACGCAGTCGTTCGTGCGATTGCAGATGCGGTGCCGAACATGAAGCATGTCTATTCGGTCGATGAACAGGGTAAGCCACAGATTAAAAAGTTCAATCGAGTGAATATGGGTTTAGCAGTTGATGTCGACAAGGGCAAAGGTCAGCGCAGTTTGGTTGTTCCTGTTTTGCGCAACGCCGACACACTTGATTTTGCTGGTTTCTTGCTGACTTACGAAGACATCATCCGTAAAGTGCGGGCGAACAAATTGACGCTCGATGACTTTCAGGGCGCGAATGTCAGTTTGACCAACCCCGGCACGATTGGCACGCAGATGTCGGTGCCACGATTAATGGCTGGTCAAGGCTTGATTGTCGGCGTGGGCACGATTGATTATCCGGCTGAGTTTCAGGGCAGCGATGAGCGCGCACTTGGTCGACTTGGTGTTTCGAAAGTTGTGACGATCACCAGCACTTATGATCACCGCATTATTCAAGGCGCCGAAAGCGGCATGTTCTTAAAGTATGTGCACGAGTTGTTGACGGGCGAACACCACTTCTATGCCGATGTGTTCAGCAGTCTTGGTGTGCCATATGAGTCGGTGAAGTGGCGTGACGACTCAAATTCGCTTGATAGCGAAGATGCTCTACTCGAAAAACAAATGCAAATTGCGACTTTGATTCGTGTGCATCGCGTGCGTGGTCACCTGATTGCCGATCTTGACCCGTTGCACTGGCGTGCGCCCGAAATGCCACGTGAACTCGATCCTGCAACATACGGCCTGACGCTTTGGGATTTGGATCGAGAATTCTTAACGGGCGGTGTTGGTGGAGTTAGCCGATCAACACTGGGCGAGTTGTTGGGCGTGTTGCGCGATGCATATTGCCGAACTATTGGCGTTGAATACATGCACATTCACTCGACTGAAGAACAGCGTTGGATTCAAGAGCGGTTCGAAGGTCACGGCGTAGGTGAATACATAGTTGATCAGCGTCGCGTGCTAGAGCGACTTAATGCAGCTGAATCATTTGAGCGATTTCTCGCCACCAAATATGTTGGCACCAAACGGTTCGGGCTTGAGGGTGCGGAATCATTAATCCCCATGCTGGATGTGATTCTCTCATCGGCGGCAGATAGAAAAATGCATTCAGCGGTGCTTGGGGCAATGCATCGTGGACGCCTGAACGTGCTGGCGAACATTATGAGCAAAGATCTCGAAGAAATCTTCGAAGAGTTTGAGGACCACATCGACCCATCTTCAGTACAAGGGTCTGGCGACGTCAAATATCACCTTGGAAGCGTCGGTGTTTTTAATTCGCCCAAAGGTGGATTGCTACCCGTTGAGTTGTCGGCGAATCCGAGCCATCTAGAAACTGTTGGGCCAATCGTTTTGGGTATGGTTCGAGCTGCTCAAGACAGAATTGATCCACCGCTTTCCTACAATGTCTTGCCAATTTTGTTGCACGGAGACGCCGCTTTTGCGGGACAAGGAATCGTCGCGGAGGCGTTTGCAATGAGCGACACCAGCGGATATCGCGTCGGTGGAACCGTACACATCATCGTCAACAACCAAATTGGCTTCACTACGGCACCGCAATATGCGCGATCGTCAAAATATCCGAGTGACGTTGCCAAGACGGTTCAAGCACCGATCTTCCACGTCAATGGTGATGACCCGGAAGCCTGCGTAAGGGTTGCACATTTGGCTTTCGAATATCGACAGAAATTTCACAAAGATGTCGTAATCGATATGATTTGCTATCGCCGACACGGGCACAACGAGGGCGACGATCCGAGTTATACGCAGCCACTTATGTACAAGGCCATCGCTGAGCGTCGAAGCGTGCGCAAACTTTATGTCGAGACTTTGGTTAAACGCGGCGATATAACACTTGACGAGGCAGAGCGAGCACTCTCTGACTATCAAGGCAAATTGCAAGGAGCGCTTGATTCCGCTCGTGCCGCCAAGCCAGCTGCAATAAAAGTGCCACCGCCACCAATACCGCTTGGCGTTGTTCCACAAGTCAAAACTGGCGTTGAGCGTTCAATTCTTGATGAAATATTTAATCATTTGTCGGCCTACCCGTCCGAATTTACAGTGCATCCAAAACTCGTAAGACAGTTTGCGCTTCGGGCTCAACTTTACAATTCGCAACAAGATGTCGATTGGGCGACTGCGGAAGCTCTAGCTTTTGGATCACTCGTGATTGAGGGGACATCGGTGCGACTCATGGGCGAAGATTCTCGTCGAGGCACATTTAGTCAGCGCCATTCAACGTTGGTTGATTACAACACGGAAGAACGTTGGGTTCCGATTAATACTTTGCCAAACGGTAAGGCTCGATTTTGGGTTTATGACTCTTTGCTTTCTGAATATGCGGCTCTCGGATTTGAATACGGGTATGCGCACTCAAATCCTGATGCTTTGGTGATGTGGGAGGCCCAATTTGGTGACTTCGTAAACGGAGCTCAGATTGTGATTGATCAATACATTGTTGCAGCCGAGGATAAGTGGGGACAGCAAAATGGTCTAGTTATGTTGCTTCCACATGGATACGAGGGGCAAGGCCCTGAACACTCGTCGGCGCGGCTCGAGCGTTTCTTGCAATTGTGCGCAGAAGACAATATTCAAGTTTGCTATCCGACAACTGCGGCACAATATTTTCACATGCTGCGACGTCAGGTGCGTCGAAACTTCCGAAAGCCACTGGTTGTGATGACACCGAAGCAACCGCTCAGGATGAAACAGAGCAGGTCGGCAGTCAGCGAACTAACTTCAGGTTGCTTTCAAGAAATTCTCGACGATCCCACAGTTAGCAATAGAGAAAGTATTACTCGAATTGTTTTATGCACCGGAAAAATTGCTTGGGATGTTATGGCTGAGCGCGACAAAAGGAATGCAACTGTCGCAGTTATTCGCATCGAGCAGTTGTATCCATTTCCAGTTGCGGAACTCTATGAAATTCTCTCGCGCTATCCGAATGCGAAACAAGTTTTGTGGGTGCAAGAAGAACCAGAGAATATGGGAGCATGGCACTTTGTTGATGACATCGTGTGGGGCATAAAGAGTAAAGGTTTTGACTGGCGTCATGTCGCGCGCTTTGAGTCAGGAAGTCCGGCAACCGGATCGAAGACAATCCACGACCAGGAATTAGTAGATCTGCTCGACAAAACCTTTGCCGACTGGCTATAAAACCCTATTTATTTCAGGAGAGTTTTAAAGATCAGCCTGGTTCACCGAACGTAGCAATGCTGTCAACTTTGCAGACAAAAAGTACCCGACGCTCATTGATTGACGGATCACGAAGTCCGTATTCTTCACCTTGACCGACGTACTTTTTCCAAATGCGATTCAGTTGCGAAGTTACCCACGCACCTTCTTTAGCGTCGTCTTCTAAGATTTCACGCTCGACAGTTACTTTCATGCTCATCCAGTGGTACATGTTGGCTGGGTTGACTATGACGATAGTGATTATCGGTGTCTTGCGGATCCATTTTGTTTTGGTGCGATGCGAAGCAACATTCACTAACACTTTGTCGCCTTCGTAGTCAAACCACATTGGCGTTAGGTTTGGTCGACCGTCAGAGCCCATGACGGCCATTACACAAGCGAATGGTTTGTCCATCAACATTTTGTATTTTGGGTCGATGTCGGCGATCGAGTTGACGGTGGTTCGGTCTCCTACTGCAAACTGACCCGGTTGCAATCCGTTTGCTACATCACGAAATTTAGCGACTTTGACTGCCATGAGTTTGTTCTCCTTTGAATTTTCATTAGGAACAATTGCGTGTTTTGAATTGATCTTCGATGATCTAAAGTGCAGATTAGTTCATATATATTTAGTTTGCAAAAATCAGATATTTCGTGATGGGTAGACTCTTGGACGTGCCGGCTCAAGTCAAGGATTCACAAAGGTATCTGGCTTATCGATGTTGGCGTTGAGTCAATGAGGGTTTCTATTGTTGGCGGTTCAATCGGCGGCTTAACTGCTGCTTGCTTATTGCGTGATGCTGGGCATCAAGTTTCGATATTTGAGCGCTCTGCAGTTCGCCTTGAGCAACGCGGTGCCGGAATTGGCTTTCTCCCCGCAACTTATCGTTACCTTCAAACACGCGCTGCCGTAGACATCGAAAAAATCTCGGTCAAGACTGACCACATTCGTTATTTGGACAAAGAGAGCAAAGTGGTTTACGAGGCCAAACATCAGTACCGCTTTAGCTCATGGAACGCCGTTTATGCGTCGACGCTTTCTCATTTTGGATCAAGCGAATATAACTTGGATTCAGAGGTTATTGACTTTTCTCAGTCCGCTGAGAGCGTGTCGATTTCATTAAAGAATGGTCAGTCGGTAACGTCAGATCTTCTGGTCGGCGCAGACGGTATTGGCTCATTTTTGCGTGACAGGTTGGTGCCAACAAGCAGGTCGGTTTATGCGGGTTACGTGGCATGGCGAGGGATGGTTCCTGAGTCAAAGTTGCCTGGTGAGTTAATTGATCGATTAGGCGATGCAATTACATATTTTGTCTATCCAAGTTCTCACATATTGGTTTATCCCATTCCTGATCATGATGGGCGCGTTTTACCCGGTGATCGTCTGATTAACTTTGTTTGGTATTGCAACTATCAAAGTGGCAAAGAATTCAACTCATTAATGAATGACAAAAATGGTGTGTTGCGCGAAGTTTCTATTCCGCCAGGGTTCGTAAGTGAACAAAATGTTGAAAAAGTCAAGACGATGGCGTTGAGGTGCTTGCCTAAGTTACTTAGCGATCTTGTTGTAGCCACCGTCGAACCTTTTGTGCAGGTCATTTACGATGTAGATATCAATCAGATGGCTTTTGGACGCGTCTGCCTAATCGGTGATGCGGGCATCGTGGTTCGACCACACGCCGCTGCTGGTACGGCTAAAGCAGCCGCAGATGGCTGGGCGCTTGCTGAAGCTCTAGAAAAACACGTTGCACTGCACGATGCACTTCAAGCTTGGCAATTTTCGCAACTTGCTCTTGCAAAAAATCTTTTGGAACGAACGCGGAGAGTAGGTTCTAAGTCACAGTTTTTGAACACATGGGATCCAAGTGATCCAGAAGTTATCTTCGGGTTAAGTCAACCGGGCAACTAAAGGATCAAAAATGTCGCGAAGCATGATAACTGCTGCCCAAGAGCTATTTAATAGTTTTGACGATGCTCAGCGGATTCAGGGACTGTTTGACTTTGCTGATTTGAAGGAGCGCAAAAAATGGTTTTACACGCCCACTAATCATGGTGGTTTGCCACTCGCTGAGATGTCTTCGAGCCAGCACAGATCGGTTCATAAGTTATTGGCTACAGCGTTGTCTGAAGGCGGTTATGTAACTCTTTCTACGATCATGGGTTTAGAAAATGTTCTTGATCGTCTAGAGGGATTCATTGCTGAATTTGAACGCGAGCGAGGGAGAGATCCGCTGTTGTATTGGATCTCATTCTTTGGAGAGCCCGACGATTCTGGCTTTTGGTCGTGGAGATTTGGTGGACATCATGTGTCGTTGCACTTCACGTTAAATGCTGGTGAAGTAATTTCAACTACTCCGTGCTTTCTTGGCGCAGACCCAGCGAATTCGTTGCTACTTGGACCTCACCTGTTGAGGCCGTTAGCGGCAGCAGAAGATTTGGCACGAGAATTTATACATTCGCTGACATCAGACCAACGACTTCTCGCAATAGTAAACAAAGTTCCACCAACCGACATTGTTGGTGCGAATCGAAGCGCGTTGGCCGAAGGAGACACGGCGCTTCCTGTATCGGATGTTTGGCGAAAGCAGTTTGATGGAGCCCTGCGCGATGCGATACAGATGATGCAGGTGCGTGCAGATACCGAATTATCAATCACCGCAGAAGACCTGCGTAGGCTTTCATTTTCACGGGCCCCTAAGGGTCTATCGGCTAATCAATTGACCGAGTCGCAACTCGGCGATCTAAGGGAATTATTGAAGGTTTACCTCAATCGCGTTTCGGATGAAGTTGCCGACCGAGAATGGGCAAAACTTAGTGGTGACAAGATTAAAGAACTTTCTTTTCTCTGGGCGGGAGGAGTCGAAAAAGGGCAACCTCACTACTACCGAGTGCAGGGCTCACGACTGTTTGTCGAATATGACAATACCCAACGAGGAACAAATCACATCCACACTGTGTGGCGTGACTTAGAAAATGATTTTGGAGGGGATGCGCTCGCGGACCATTACACACACGAACATTGAAGTCGAACTCTGTATGAACCGTTCACGAGTTGAGCGTGGTTGAATGAGAGGGTGATTAAACCCTTCTCGCATGTCGTTGTTGACGGCTCGAATCTTGCAACAGAGGGTCGAACTGAGCCAAGCCTCAAACAATTAAATGAAGCCGTGCTGGCTTTTATGAAAGAGTTTCCGGGCACGAAAGTCACAGTAGTTGTCGACGCAACTTTCGGTCATCGAGTTGATCGCCGTGAGCGAGCCGAGTTCGACGAGGCGATTAACAACAATGAACTTGTGGCACCCCCGGCTGGTGCCGTTGGCCGCGGCGATGGTTTCGTCTTGACGATTGCCGACAAAGTCAAGGCAAGCGTTTTATCGAACGATAGTTACCAAGAGTTTCACGATCAATATAAATGGTTATTTGATGAAGGGCGATTGATCGGTGGCAAGCCAGTGCCGAATGTCGGGTGGGTTTTCATTCAGCGTCTACCTGTACGCAAGCAAGCAGGTCGTGAAACGGCAGCAACTTTGCGTCGTACCAAATCGGCTCGCGCTGTGATGCGGCCGATGCCAGTGCCTAAATCGCCACCACCGAGTTCGCGCGCGATAGCGACGGCGGTTAAGTCTCAAGCGACGAATGCCAAATCTGGTGCAGCGACGAAATCTGCACAGCCGCCGAAACTTAATGATCTCACCACGTTTTTAAATTTTGTCGAAAAGAATCCGATTGGCACAAAAGCAAAAGGCTCGGTCAATAGCTATGCGTCGCACGGCGTCTATGTGAAGATCGGCGAAGTTTCGGGTTACTTGCCGATGCGATTGATGGCGAATCCGACACCGCGAAGCGCTCGCGAGCACGTGAAACTTGGGGCATCACTGAATTTGGTCGTTGTTGGTTACACGCCGTCGCGCCGAAGTGTCGAGTTGGCAGTTTCGGGTATGGAGACTTTGGCACAAAAAACGGTTGCTAAGTCGGCAAGTGGGCGCACCGCAAAGAGTGCGTCGCCACGAGCAGCGATCAGCAAAAAAGCCAAGCGACGACCGCAGCACCCTAAGTCGGCTGCTAAGAAAAATCTGCCGAGTAAGAAGCGCTAATCAGTTTTTGAGTACGGTGTTGTCGTGCTAATTGCGACTTGGAACGTAAATTCACTCAAGGCCCGACTTGATCGTGTGACCCAGTGGGTGAAAGAAAATCAACCAGATGTGTTGTGCATGCAAGAAACGAAGATGAAAGACGAAGTGTTTCCGGCATTGACTTTCGCTGAGATGGGCTATGAGTCGGCACATTTTGGACAAGGTCAATGGAACGGCGTGGCGATTATTTCGAAAGTTGGCCTGACCGATGTGGTTAATAACTTTGCCAAACCGATCGAGCCTGATCATGAAGCACGAATCATTTCAGCGACATGTGGTGGGGTGAAAGTTGTTTGTGTTTATGTGCCCAATGGTCGGGCGATTGAAGATGATCACTACAAGTACAAACTCGGGTGGATGAAGAAATTACGACAGCACGCTGATGCGATCGCCAAGCCAAAAGATCGTCTCGTAATAGGTGGCGATTTCAATATTGCGCCAACTGATGATGACGTTTGGGATGTGACCAAGTTTGATGGTGCAACCCATGTCAGTGCGCCTGAGCGCAAAGTATTTGCCGAACTTTGCGAATGGGGATTGACCGATGCATTTCGCGAACTACACCCAGAGCCGAAAGTTTTCTCGTGGTGGGACTATCGAAACGGAAGTTTTCACAAAGGCGAAGGAATGCGGATTGATTTTTTGCTCGCCACAAAGTCGCTGATGAGCGACGTCGAGGCGTCGAGTATTGACCGCAACGCTCGCAAAGGTGAGAAACCTAGCGATCATGTGCCAGTGACGATTACGTTGAAAAAGTAACGCAATGTCATCGAATGAAACACCTGAAGGGGCAGTGCCGAAGTACGAGAGTGCTTTCAAAGGGTTTCATATTCGAACTCAGCAGCATTCGCCGACAGACGCAAAGCGAATTGAAATTGCTGACGAATTGCGCGCGGCGATAGACGAATTGCTCGCAACTTCGGCATCACTTGAAGAATTAGAAGAGACTCGCAAAATGATTAATCAGGCTGTCACGAGATTGCAGTCACGCCCACACTCTCATGAATACACGGGACCAGCCGAAGGTTCGTTGGCGCCGATGAATAGTTTTCTTGATCGCAGCCCAATCATCGGCGGGATAAATCCGCTGAGTGTGCCGATGCAAATGAGTATCGATGGCGATGGTGGCAAAGATTCGGTTGTTATAGGTCATGCGACTTTTGCTGCTGCATATGAGGGCCCACCAGGTTGTGTTCATGGCGGTTTTATTGCGGCCTATTTTGACGAAGTTTTAGGTATGGCGCAGTCGCTTAGCGGCAACCCCGGCATGACCGTGAACCTGACTGTTGATTATCGCTCACCGACACCACTTTTGAAGCCTGTTGTCTTTCGCGGCTGGGTGGCGTCGGTTGAAGGTCGCAAAATAAGTGTGGCAGGCACTCTGCATCACGGCGAAACACTTTGCGCCGAAGCAAAAGGTCTGTTCGTGTCAATGAGGCCCGAGGTGTTTCAGAGATTGCTAGAGATTCGTCAGTCGCAATCGGGCTGAAATTATTTAAGAGGCTGAAGCGCGAGTCGTGACTCGGCTTGCGCCACAATCAGCAAAACATCGGGGCCAATTTTTTGGGCAGTAATCATGCCAACAATTTCTGCGAGTTGTGCCGTGGTCTTTGGCAGTTGTTTTGCGATTTCACGGAGATCTTCGTCGTAAATGATTGATGTGACCGGTTGCTTGATGACACTTGCACGTTTGCTGCGCCACGTGCGAAGTTCGTCTTCGAGTGAGGGTGTTGTCGATTTTTTTGGTTTCGTTCTGGCGACAAATTGCGGTTCGGGCTTTAGGGCCGTCTCGCTGACAATATTGGCCAGCAGGTTGCTTTGCCCTGCTGTGCGACCTTTTCGCGATTCACACCAAGTGACAAACAATTGTTGTGAAGCGCGAGTGAGGGCGACATACGCCAGGCGGATCTCCTCATCTTGTTGGTCTTGAGTTATCGCCGAACTGTGAGGCATCAAACCAACCTCGGCGCCTGCAACGACGACGCACTGCCATTCACGACCCTTGGCCGAGTGAAAAGTGAGAACTTCAACGCCTTCGGTGCTGCGGTGCTCTGCCGATGTCGCTCGCATCCATGAGGTGAACGAGCGACCGTCGACATTGCCCGGGTGATCGAGTTTGAGAAACACTTGAACTTGCTCGGCGACCCAGCGCTGAATTTCAGAATCTGACTCGGTGAGAATATCGGTTACCCATGTAGCGAGTTCGTTGCGGTTAGTGCTTTGCGAAGCATCGGCGATTGCTGAGTTCAGTTCTTTTGATGGACGAGTGGTGCGGACGGGAATATTGTTTTTTACAAGAGCATCGACGATCAATTCGACTTGAATGTTGGTGCGTACCAGAACCGCTGCCGACTGCCAAGGGTTTTCGCCGCCGGTGTTTGCGTATTGCCACAAGCAGTCGACGACGCCTTGAGCTTCGGCTTCGGCATCTGCATAGCCACGCAGAACAACTGGTTGCGAAGATGGCTTGATTGCGCGAACATCAATTTGCGGGTCGACGATTTTTGCAATCGTCGTCGCAGCGTTCAAAATTTCTGGTGTGCAACGATAATTATTTGGTAATCGCAAAACAGTTGTGCCACGAATCTTGTCAGGAAGCTCGTCGAAAAGTCTTTTATCTGAGCCGTTCCATCCGTAAATTGCTTGCATCGGATCGCCCACGATAAAAACATCGGCGCGTTGCCCGCGAATTGCTTCGAATAGTTCGTATTGCAATGGGTTCATGTCTTGGGCCTCGTCGACAAAAATGTGTCGATAGCGCCAGCGCACGGCTTGGGCGTATGCGTTATCGAGACGCATAGCTTCAATCACTCGTGAGATCAAGTCGTCGAGGTCGAGCGTGTTGCGTTGAATTTTAAGTTGTTCGTATTCTTTGTAAATATTTGCGATCTCATTGTGTGGTGCAGCCGTGTAGCGACCGAGGCGTTTTGCAGTTTGTGCATAGTTGGCTGGTGAAATCAGTCGTGCGTGAGCCCAGTCAACTTCGATCAGAAGTTCGCGAGTGCGTGTAGACATCGGGTGTTCGCGCGCGGCTTGCGCAATTAGTTGTGGGCGATTGTGAATAATCGACGGCATTTGTTTGTGCGTATCGGCTAATCGCTGTCGCAAAAGTGCGAGTGCAACCGCATGAAAAGTGCCGACCGTAACCGATTGTGCGTCACGCGAAACACCAAGCGTTTTTAGTCGGCGACGCATCTCGCTTGCGGCTTCGCGTGTAAATGTAATCGCGAGAACTCGTTGCGGATCTGCTGTGCCTTTGGCGATGCGATAAGCAATGCGATGGGTGAGCACCCGGGTTTTGCCAGAACCTGCACCCGCGTGCAGCACGGTTGCAGTTTCGGGGCAGGTGACTGCGGCGCGTTGGTCGGCATCCATGCCATGGAGAAGTTGGTCGGCGTCCACGCCATAACGCTAGGCGGTGGGTGTGGCTGCGAGAAACTAAGTTTGGGGAATGGCTTATCCGCAAAAATTATTGAATCGCGGTGAGCATATAAATCTTGACTTGCACCCGCATTGGGTTGTGTTCGTCAAGCCTGGGTCGGTTGTGATCGTTTTGGTTGCGGTGTCGATTTGGGCACAACAACTTAGTGACGGCTGGTTGAAAACAGGTGTGAGTCGCGTTTTGCTTGTGGCGATTTTGTTTGGGTTGATCAATTTGGTGGCGGTCATCTTGCGTTGGTCGCGAACTTATTTTGTTGTCACATCGCAACGCGTGATTTTTCGCGAAGGCGTTTTGGCGCGGCGCGGGGTTGAGATTCCGCTTGAGCGCGTGAACAATGTGAATTTTGCGCAGTCGATTTTGGAGCGAATGTTGGGTGCTGGCGATCTGCTTATCGAGTCGGCGAGTGAAGATGGGCAGCAATTGTTTGGCGATATTCGCAACCCTGAGCAGGTGCAGAACATGATTCACGAGGCAATTCACGCGCGCACTGGCCGAGACGTCGATGCGAGCCCAGTCGTGTCACAACTTGAGCGTCTTGAAGCGATGTTGTTGCGCGGTTCGATCACGCAATCCGAGTTCGACGAACAAAAGCGCCGCCTCCTCGGGTAACTGATTAAAGTATTGGTGATGTCTGATATTGCTGTCGCCGAGTCTGGTACGCGACTTCAAAACTTTTTAGATCGCGCTGGGCTTCGTGGCTTCCCTTGGAAGACCGCAACTATTTTGTACACAATCTCTTGGGGCTGGCTCTTCATCGTCCGCGACTCCTACTGGTCCGACGACTGGAATTTGTTTCCTCGCCATGCGTTAAAACTTTCTGAATCTGCATGGAGTTTGATGGGTTATGCGCCTTGGCTAAAACTA
>JAUREG010000036.1:0-11780 GCA_030827545.1 Acidimicrobiales bacterium | reverse complement strand
TCGTCGGCGATGTAGAGATCACTGCGGGCGATGTTGTCGACACGAATGTCAAAACCCAAGTCACGAGCAATTGTTGAAACACTCGACTGTGTGATGCCCTCGAGAGCACCAGCCGAAAGTGGTGGCGTCAAAATCACACCGTTGCGCACACAGAAAATGTTCTCGCCTGTGCACTCGGCAACCAAACCACTTGGTGAAAGCATGATCGCCTCGTCGTAGCCGGCTTTAAGTGCTTCGACTTTTGCCAGCGATGAGTTGACATAGTTGCCAACAGTCTTTGCCGCGGGTGGCATCGTGTTGTGATCGTGACGTGTCCATGAAGAAATTTTCATGCGCACACCTTTTTGAACGGCGTCGTCACCAAGATAAGCGCCCCATGGCCAACATGCGATCGCTACATCAACTTTGCACGGCAAGGTGTTGAGACCCATTTCGCCATAGCCGTAGTAAGCAATCGGACGAATGTAACAAGACGGTAGACCAGTTGATTTCACGGTCTGCTTAGTTGCATCGACAAGTTCTTCAACCGAATACGGCAACTCCATGCCCATGATTTTTGCGCTGTTGTGCAAGCGCTTCATGTGGTCGGTCAAACGAAAAACTGCAGGACCATTTGCTGTCTCGTATGCGCGAATGCCTTCGAAGACGCCAGTGCCGTAGTGCAATGTGTGAGTGAGAACATGCACCTTCGCGTCGTCCCAATTGACGAGCGAGCCGTTCATCCAAATTTTTGGCGTGGTTGTTATTGGCATTTAGTCTCCTGAATTTTTCTGATTTTCAGTCTATGAGTGAGGCTTTAAATAATCGCCTTGACGCGGCGTGCGATTTCGTCACCGACCGCGACAGTTGAGCCAGAAACAGGCTCGGTGCAAGCGTCTCGCAACACCTCGGCGGCTTTTGCCTCGCCGAGAAACTCAAGCATGTGTGCCGCCGACAAGATCGCCGCGACAGGGTTTGCGACACCCTTGCCAGCAATGTCTGGTGCCGAACCATGCACCGGTTCAAACATTGATGGACCACTGCGAGTTGGATTCAAATTCGCCGACGATGCAACACCGATGCCACCTGAAACAGCGCCACCCAAATCGGTGAGAATGTCGCCGAACAAATTATCGGTGACGATTACGTCATAGCGATGCGGGTCTTGCACAAAATAAATGCACGCCGCATCAACATGGTTATATGCAGTCGCAACATCGGTAAATTCTTTCGCAACTCGGTCAAACGTGCGTTGCCACAAGTCGCCCGCAAAAGTGAGCACATTCGTTTTATGAACAAGTGTCAAGTGCTTGCGACTTCGTGTGCGAGCAAGTTCAAACGCATAGCGCACACAACGCTCGACACCTTTTGCAGTGTTAACACTGCCCTGCGTCGCAACTTCATCGGGTGTGCCACGACGCAACACGCCGCCTTCGCCCACATACGGACCTTCAGTATTTTCGCGAATGACAACAAAGTCGTGTGGCTTCGTGTGCCCTGGTGCCGTGCCACTAAACGGGCGTCGATTTATATAAAGGTCTAACTCAAATCGCATCTTCAACAACAGGCCACGTTCAATCACGCCTGGTGGCACACCTGGCGTGCCGACAGCGCCAAGCAAAATCGCATCAAACTTGCGCAACTCGGCAAGAGTCGCATCTGACAAAACTTCGCCGTCGCGCAAATATCGCGTACCACCAAGATCAAAATTGGTCGTGGCAAGTTTGACGCCAGTCGCGCCGACAACTTTTAACGCCTCAGCAAGAACTTCTGGACCGATACCGTCGCCACCGATGACAGCAACACGATGACTCGCCATAGAATTATTTGTCGCCACGTGTTTTGACATTCAATTTTTGCGAAACCATGCCTTTAATCGTACGGCGCAAACACGCGCGAAAGCCGACCATTAACTTGACGCGATCTAGATAGCATTTTTAAGGTCATGATCCATCAACTTTCGCGAAAAACCTATGAGAGATTGCGTGAAGAACACGCAGACTTAACCACTCGTGGTCGCATTGTGGCCGCAGAGAAAATTGCCCGTGCGCGTGAGCACGGCGACCTCAAAGAAAACGGCGACTATCACGCTGCAAAAGATGAGCACGGCCACATGGAAGCCCGCATCCGACAACTCGAATCAATACTTGAACAAGCCGAAATCGTCGAGCCATCAAAAGACGGCACGGTGAGCCTCGGCATGATCGTGACAGTGCTCTACGACGGCGACGACGAATCAATGGCCGAAAGTTACTTGATCGGACACATCGAAGAAATCAGCGAGGCGCCTGTGATGAGCCCGACTTCTCCGCTTGGCTCTGCCCTTCTTGGTGCAAAGGCTGGCGATGTTGTTGCATACGACGCACCCAATGGCAAGTTGAAAGTCAAAGTTTTAGAGACGCGATCGCAGTGACGACTGATTCGGTGGCACAGATACCTGGCCTGCCAAACGGTTTCGAAATCGAATTGCCAGGTCGTGGCAAAACTTTTTATCGCGAGAAGAAAGGTCCTGCTGGTGCGCCAACGCTGATGCTGTTGCACGGCTGGACAGCAACCGCCGACTTGAACTGGTTCACATGCTTCGATGCGCTGAGCGAAAACTTTAATGTTGTTGCGCTCGATCTGCGCGGGCACGGTCGCGGCATTCGCACAAAAACAAATTTCAAACTCGAAGATTGCGCAGATGATGTCGCAGCACTCGCCGATGTTTTAGGCATTTCAACTTTTATTCCGGTTGGTTATTCGATGGGTGGCACGGTCGCACAATTATTGTGGCAGCGTCACGAGCATCGAGTTCGCGGCATCGTTCTCTGCAGCACGGCGAGTCACTTCGCAAAATTACGCGAAGAAAAACTGAGCTTCTTTGGGCTCACTGGTCTCGCTGCACTTTCGCGATTGACCTCGGCTCAAGCACGCACATGGTTGACCGATCAACTTTATTTGCAACGCAAGTCAAACGGATTAGCACCGTGGGCGGTTAAACAAATTGCATCACACGACTGGCGTCATATTCTCGAGGCTGGTAGCGCAATCGGCAATTTCGACTCGCGCGATTGGTTGCCAGAGTTCGACGAACCAGCCGCGGTTGTAATTACTACAGAGGATGGCGTCGTCGCACCGGGTCGACAAACCGAGCTCTATCAACTGTTGAAAGATGTTGAAGTTTTCGAAGTGCACGGCGGACACAACGCGGTGTTTGCGAAAAAAGAAATCTTCGTACCGACACTTGTTGAGGCATGCATGTCGGTTTATTTCCGCTCGGCTAGTTAGTGCGAGCCGACGCAAGCTAAAACCTTTACTCGATTGTTTCGCGGCTAACGACAACTTTCGGGTCGCGCCACAAATTATTGACTGCATCAGCCAAACTGCCACGAGCAGAACCCGCATCGGTGACAATGTCATCGGGCGTGTCGGCGAAGCGCAGCACAGACGCCACACCGTTGTCACAAACACTGACGACCAAACGCACTCGTCGGCGCTGTGGGTGTTGACTCGGCGGAACCTCGCTCGAATCTTCGTCTGCGGGGCTTTCGTCGCGGTCGATCGGCGCAGCCCATCCGCAAGTTAAGACAACTGCGGCGTCAAACATGCGGGCTATCGCACTGCTTGGTGCGTCTAGCAATTCGTAAACATCGCCGTGCTCTGCAAGAAAACTGATGCGCAATGCCCCGTTGTGATTTGAACGCACGCCGTCTGCGTCGACAATGCTGACACCATATAAACGGGCACGCGGCAAATCGAAGCCGTCAAGAGATGAGTGCAGGCTTGATTCGACACACTTGGCTAGATCAATTGGTTCAAGTTGTTTTTGCATGCCCGAATGTGTGCCACGCGCACAAACTCGGCTTGCAATCAAAGATCTCTTACTTGTGCCACCATTTACCTTATGAGAATTGGTGGACATGTGAAATTCTGGATCCAGTCACACACATTTGCGTCACTATTTCTTAGCTTCTTTTTTTTAATAGCCATTTGGTCAACATTGACACCGCTTTTTTCTGGTCCAGACGAACCCGCCAGTTACATCCGTGGAGCGGCAATAGTTCGTGGCCAATTTACTGGCACTGATATTGCCCCAGATGTGAGCACCGCATATTGGTCTACTTACGTTGATATTCCTCAACAATTCGGTGTTGCTCAACTCGTTCCGTGGTGCTTCGTCGGCAAGCCGGATGTGCCAGCTTGCTCACAACCACTCGAAACACTCACGCCAGTTGAAGACCCTCGGACCGACATGGGCCGGTATCCACCTACTGGATATTTTTTTAGCGGACTTGGCTCGCTAATAGGTGCCACAGATATATCTGTTTACCTGAGTCGTTTTTTTAATGCCTTGGTTTCATCAGTATTTTTTGCACTTGCAGTAAAGACATGGCACGACATCAATCGCTCGCCAATTTCCATTCTTGCTGCGATTTCACCGGGTGTGATATTTGCAAGTTCAGTAATAAGTGCCAGCGCACTTGAGATTTCGGCAGCAATATGTATGTGGGCGTCTTCTTACGCATGGATGAAACAGAACTCGAAATTGAACTCATTTTCAATAATCGCGTCAGGCACTATGCTCGCACTTGCCCGACCTACGGGACCAATTTATTTATTGATTACAGTATTTCTGGTTTTCTTTTCGACTCCTCCGAGCGAAAGCTTCAAGTCGTTTGCGAAGCGAAGCAAAGTCGTCATGCTCATTCTCGGCACATCAACTCTACTAGCTGCCGTTTGGCAGTTATTTATCTACTCGCACAATTTGGATAAAAGCTACGTTGAACAAGAAACGCCAAATTTATTCGAGATAATTCAGCAATCTCTAAACGATCTAACTAGAAAGATCGCTGAGTCGATTGGGAACTTTGGCTGGCTCGACACTCCAGCACCAACAATCGTTATTTGGTGCTTTGTATTTTTCTCTGCGATAGCAGTATTCCGTACATGGCAAACGATGACTCTCCGTCATCGAACAGCAATTTCAGTCTTGCCTTTGATAACTATCTCAATGATGGTTTACTTAAATTGGAGTACCCAAAAATATGGAGGGAACTTCGGAGTTCAAGGACGTCATTTGACACCGCTAGTCGTCGGCATTCCAATTTTGGGTGGCTTGAACTGGTCGCCCTCGGCAAGTACTAGAAAGCTCTTTCTAGCAACATGGTCTTGCTGCGTCTTCGTTTCCGGGTTAACTGCATTACGGAGATATAGCGTCGGCGTTAAGCAGTTCAACTTTTTTGAAATGTTTTCCAAACCAGTTTGGACGCCGCCACTAGGTATTGCTGGCTCGATGTTCACACTCGCATTAGCTCTTCTAACATTGTCAACTACCGCTTTCTTTATAATGAGCAAAGAGGCTGACTAAGCGGGTTGAGTCGCTGGATTAAACAGGCAGAATAGAACGGTGAATTCGCAACCAAAGACCCTGGCACAAAAAATTTGGGATCGCCACGTGGTCAGTTCTGGACCGAACCAACCAGACCTTATATATATCGACTTGCACCTTGTTCACGAAGTGACGAGCCCGCAAGCGTTCGATGGTTTGCGCTTGGCACAACGCACAGTTCGCCGACCAGATCTAACCGTTGCGACAGAAGACCACAATGTGCCCACCGAAAATATTCATCTACCGATCGCTGATCCGATTTCGGCAAAACAAATTGAAGTTTTGCGCAACAACGCCAAAGAGTTCAACATCACGCTCTACCCAATGGGCAACCCAGGTCAAGGCATCGTGCATGTCATTGGCCCAGAGCAAGGTCGCACATTACCTGGCATGACAATTGTTTGCGGCGACAGCCATACTGCAACGCACGGCGCATTCGGTGCACTTGCATTTGGCATCGGTACGAGTGAAGTCGAACATGTTTTAGCAACACAAACTTTGCCTCAAGCGCGACCTAAGTGGATGAGTGTGAATGTAGAAGGTGTTGCGCCAAGCGGAGTAACCGCAAAGGACATAATCCTCGCTGTGATTGGCCAAATCGGCACGGGCGGCGGCATCGGGCATGTGATCGAATATCGCGGCGCGGCAATTCGCGCATTGTCGATGGAAGGTCGCATGACAGTTTGCAATATGTCGATTGAGGCAGGTGCGCGCGCAGGTCTCGTTGCACCTGACGAAACAACTTTCAATTATTTACGCGGTCGCGAGTTCGCACCGTCGGGCGCGAAGTTTGACGAAGCAATCGCCGACTGGCAAACACTTCGCACTGACGATGGCGCTGTATTCGACAAAGAAGTCACGATTGATGCGAGCAAACTTTCACCGCATGTAACTTGGGGCACCAACCCTGCGCAAGTTGTTGCACTCGACGGTCGCGTGCCAACACCGAGCGACTACAGCGACGCGACTGAGCGTGACAGCGTGACGCGAGCACTCGAATATATGGGTCTGCAAGCAGGCACCGCGATTCGCGACATTAAAGTCGACACCGTTTTTATTGGATCATGCACCAACTCGCGCATCGAAGACTTGCGTGCGGCGGCCAACGTCGTGCGTGGTCGAAAAGTTTCTGTGAAACGCGCAATGGTTGTGCCTGGCAGCCACGCCGTGAAGTTGCAGGCGCAAGCCGAAGGGCTCGACAAGATTTTTATCGACGCAGGCATCGACTGGCGCGAACCTGGTTGCTCAATGTGTTTGGCGATGAACCCCGACAAACTTGCACCACAAGAACGCGCCGCGAGTACCTCGAATCGAAACTTTGAGGGCCGTCAGGGCCGCGGAGGTCGCACTCATTTGGTCTCGCCCGCCGTCGCAGCCGCAACCGCTGTTGCCGGACACTTTGCCTCACCGGAAGACTTGAAGTGAAAGCAGTTCGAATAATTTCTGGTCGCGGCGTGCCGTTGAAGCGCAGCGATGTTGATACCGATCAGATAATTCCGGCTGAGTGGTTGAAGCGTGTCGAGCGCACTGGCTTTGAAAAAGGCTTGTTTTCAACTTGGCGCGACGATCGCAACTTCGTGCTCAACGACGAGCGATACGCAGGTGCGTCAATCTTGGTTGCTGGCAAAAGTTTTGGTGTTGGTTCGTCGCGCGAACACGCAGTTTGGGCGATTCAACAGGGCGGATTCGACGCTGTTATCGCACCGAGTTTCAGCGATATCTTTCGCAACAACTGCGGAAAGAACGGTTTGATCGTTGTCGAGTTGAGCGAAGAGACCGTCGCCAAACTTTGGCAGATCATCGAAACTGACCCGAAAACTGAAATCACCGTCGATGTCGAGAGACTGACCGTTGAAGTGCCGAGTTGCGGCATTAGCGAAAAGTTCGCCATGAACCCAGACACTCAAAATCGATTTCTCAACGGCTTAGACGACATTGCAATTTCGTTGAAGCACGAAGCCGCAATCTCTCAGTTCGAAAAAACTCGACCTAGTTGGTTTTAGTTAGTTTTAGTTAGTTTTTAAAAACGAGCCAAGATCGGCAAGTCGTTTGTCGTTCGAAAAAACTTCGATCGGCGCTTGTGCCTCGAGTTTTAAACCGCGCTGAATTATTCGACAAGTTGTGTGCTGGTTATATTCAGCCAAAGTTACTGCCCAACCGTCTTTTCCTGCACGAGCCGTTCGACCCGAACGATGCAGATAAGTTTTAACATCTAGCGGCGGCACATAGTGCACAACAATGCCGACGTCGTCAATGTCGATACCACGCGCAGCAACATCGGTGCAGACCAAAATTTTTAGTTCGCCTTGAGCAAATTTTCGAAGCGATCGTTCGCGGGCACCTTGCGCCATGTCACCATGCAGCGCCGAAACACTTTCACCAAGGCCAGCAAGATCATCGGCGACTTTGTCGCAAGTGCGCTTTGTGTCGCAAAAGACGACGGTTTGGCCGCCTGCGCGAGCCATGGCGGCGATCACGCGGTTTTTATCCATGTGGTGAACGCCTAAGAATAAGTGGCGCATCGTGCCAACAGTGTCTGTTGGCGCATCAATGCTCACTTCTTGTGGCGATTTCATATAGCGCTTGACGAGTGTTGCAACCTGACCATCAAGAGTCGCGGAGAACAACATCGTCTGATGTTCTTTCGTGACATGGCGCAACACCCACTCGACTTGCGGCATGAAACCTTCATCAGCCATACGGTCTGCTTCGTCGAGCACGATCATTTCGACTTCGCTCAAATCAGCTTCACCGTTTTTCATCAAATCGATTAGTCGCAATGGTGTGGCGATAATTATTTCGATACCGCGCACGAGTTGTTCAACTTGTTTGTCGCGAGCAGCGCCACCGTAAATTGCGACGACACGCACATCGCAATGTTGTGCAATCGGCGCCAATACGTCTGTAACTTGCACCGCAAGTTCGCGTGTCGGCACAAGAACGACGCCCCGCGGTTTATTTGGTTTTGCTTTTTGCGGATCTCGAGTTGCGCGATCAATCATCGGCACGCCAAATGCCAAAGTTTTACCCGAGCCCGTGCGCGCGCGACCGCAAACGTCGACGCCCGTAAGTGCTACTGGTATCGCCTCGGTCTGAATCGCAAACGGCGCGGCGAACCCAGCGCTTGCCAAACCAGCGTCAACCCGACTGCTGACACCGAGCGCGGCGAACTGAGTCGGTGTCGCCACGGCTTCGCGAATGTTCGTGTTCGAGCCAATATTGCCGCTCGCGTTCTCGCTTGAGTCGCTCGAACCAACTGAACCGCCGCCAGGCCTGTTTGGCTCGCGTCGCCGCGATCTCGGTTCTGACATGTGAGCTCTCACCCTACCAAGCTCAGTTCACTGACTCGTGAGTCAGTTTCGGCTGACCGCTCAGACAGTAGACAAATGAAAGTGAGATGTGTAGGGTCAAAAATTGTGTTTAACCAAAGTATGCAACAAACATTTCTCGACGAGCCGTTGTTCACGGGTCGCAAAGGGATTGTTTACGATTGGCAAAAATTGTTGGTGCCATCAGACGCAGTCTTTGAAGCTTCTCTACAAATTCTTCTAACCGCTGGCAAGGACGACTCCGCCCCTCGATACGCGTGAGTACACAAGCAAACCCGACTCGGGTGCTTGTTCTTGGTTGTGGCTCAGTTGCGCAATGCGTAATTCCGCTGTTGATTCGTGATCTCAAAATTGCAACAAGCGCAATAACGATCGTCGATTTTGTTGACAACCGACATCGTGTTGCCGACGCAATCAAGCAAGGAGTCAAATACGAAATCGGTCAAGTAACTCGCGAAAACCTTGACAGTTTTTTGGCAGAACGTTTGGCTGCCGGCGATATTTTGCTCGACCTCGCGTGGAATATCGACTGCCCAACGATTCTTGAATGGTGCCGCATGCGTGGCGTGCGATATCTCAACACGTCTGTCGAACTGTGGGACCCGTACTACGACATGGCGAAAACACACCCGCTTGACCGCACGCTTTATGTGCGCCATCAATCAATCCGCAAGATGGTTGCCAAGTGGGGTTCAAACAAAGGACCAAGTGCCGTAGTTGAACACGGTGCGAACCCAGGCTTGGTTTCTCACTTCGCAAAGCAAGCGCTGTTTGAAATCTCAAACAAAATTTTGAACGATGGTCGAGCGGGCTCCCGTCAAAGTGCGATCGAGTCAGCGTTGGCCAGCGAGTCATTTGATCGATTGGCGATGTTGACCGGCACACGCGTAATTCACATCAGCGAACGCGACACGCAAATTACCAACCAACCAAAAGAAGTGAACGAATTTGTCAACACTTGGTCAGTCGAAGGTTTTTATGAAGAAGGTGTCGCGCCCGCCGAAATGGGTTGGGGCA
Organism: Acidimicrobiales bacterium; assembly: GCA_030827545.1. Classification (GTDB taxonomy): domain Bacteria; phylum Actinomycetota; class Acidimicrobiia; order Acidimicrobiales; family Ilumatobacteraceae; genus BACL27. The sequence continues at coordinate 2,084 of JAUREG010000036.1, read as the reverse complement.
CGCACGAACGATGGATGCCAGCCAACGCGCAAGTGCATGCCGACGATGGTCCGTGCAATCAAATTTGTTTGGCGCAACCCGGCATGGAAACTTGGGTGCGCTCATGGGTGCCGAGCGGAGAAATTCTCGGCATGATCATTCGTCACGGCGAGAGTTACACGATGAGCAATCACCTAACTGTGCGCGATGATTCGGGCAAGGCGATTTATCGTCCGACTGTTCACTATTCGTATTGCCCGTCGAACGAAGCGATCAATAGTGTTCTTGAGTTGCGCATGCGCAATTGGCAAAAGCAACCAAAAGAGCGGATCATGAACAACGAAATTATTTCGGGTCGCGATGAACTTGGTGTTTTGCTTCTCGGTCACGACTACACCGGTTGGTGGACAGGCACTCGCCTCTCGATCGATGAGGCGCGTTCAATTGTTGACGGTCAGAGCGCAACGACTTTGCAAGTTGCTGGCTCGGTTATCGCGGCTGTCAAGTGGATGATCGCCAGCCCGAACGAAGGTGTCTGCGTGCCAGACGATCTGCCGTGGAAGTCGGTACTGGCCGATGCCCGACCATACATCGGCGAGATTCACAGCGCGCCGACCGATTGGGATCCATTAAAGACGCGCAATGATTTGTTCCCTGGGTTCGGCAATACGGGACGCCTCGATACAACCGACCCGTGGCAATTTCGAAATTTCCTCACCCCGACCCCGAGTTGATTTACGGGTTTTATTTACAGGGCGGCTCGTTAAACTGAAAACAATGATTTCACGAAACGAGCTTCTACTTACGTAACGGCGCAGTCGCATATCACTGCAGCCGCACCCTCTGAGCCAAAAGGCCCAGGGGGTTTTCTTTTTAACAAAATTTCTTAACCCAACCGATTAACCAGACGAAACGAGAACGAAATGCCACCGAAGCCAACTCAGCCCCGCAAGATGCCATTCGAGAAATACTCGCACGCGGTGCCGCTCGTTCTCGCCGATCGCACTTGGCCCAATCGCATCATCGACAAAGCGCCGTTGTGGTGTTCAGTTGACTTGCGCGACGGCAATCAAGCGCTGATCGACCCGATGGACCCAGAGCGAAAGTTGCGCATGTTCAAGACTCTCGTAAAAATGGGATTCAAAGAGATTGAAGTTGGTTTTCCATCCGCGAGTCAACCAGATTACGACTTCGTGCGTTTGTTGATCGAACAAGATTTGATTCCTGAAGATGTGACGATTCAGGTTCTTGTGCAGTGCCGACGCGAATTGCTCGAACGAACCTACGAGTGTTTGGCTGGTGCGCCTCGAACGATCGTACATTTTTATAACTCAGTAAACCCTTTGCAACGTCGAGTTGTTTTCGGTCTCGACAAGCCGGGCGTTATCGACATTGCGACGAGCGCCGCCAAGATTTGTCGTGAACTTGAAAGCAAACTTGTTGGCACAGCAGTTCGTTATGAATATTCGCCTGAGAGTTTTACTTTGGCTGAGCCTGACTTTGCGATCGAGATCTGCGAAGCAGTGATGCAAGTAATCGAGCCGACTGTTGAGCGCAAAATTATTTTGAACCTGCCGGCGACTGTCGAGTGCTACTCGCCCAACGTCTACGGCGACGTCATCGAATGGTTCGGTCGCACCGTGCCGCGGCGCGACAAACTTGTTCTCTCTTTGCATCCGCATAATGATCGTGGTTGTGCTGTTGCCGCAGCTGAATTTGGCGTGATGGCTGGTGCTGATCGCGTCGAGGGCACACTTTTTGGCAACGGCGAGCGCACAGGCAACGTCGACATCATCACATTGGCGATGAATTTGTTCACGAACGGTGTTGATCCACAATTAGACATCAACGACATCGATGCGTTGCGACGCGATGCCGAATATTGCAACCGCTTGGCTGTGCCCGAGCGACAACCATATGCGGGCGACTTGGTTTACACGGCGTTTTCAGGCAGTCATCAAGATGCAATCAAGAAAGGTCTCGATGCGTTGCCGAAAGATTACGACAAATGGGCGGTGCCTTACTTGCCGATTGATCCGAAACACGTTGGTCGCACTTACGAGGCCGTCATTCGTGTCAACAGTCAGTCGGGCAAGGGTGGCGTT
>JAUREG010000035.1:0-12412 GCA_030827545.1 Acidimicrobiales bacterium | reverse complement strand
GATGATGTTGTTGGCTGACGGTGTATCTGCGTCAGATTCTGACCAGTTGAGAGTCGCGTTTTCGCGGTGCGCACGAGCACGCGAATTTGAAGCTTCACCACCGGCGACGATAGCGATGTCTAACTCGCCGCGCTGAATTTCGAGCGCGAGTTTGTTGACAAGTAACTGCGGCATGTTGCCGCCGTGCGGGGTTATGCCGTGGGTGCGTGTTTTTATCCCTAAAAGCGACGCAACTGTGAATGCCGGATTTGTGTACTTCCATGAGAGCAGACGGACTATGTGCAGAGCGTCGATTTCAGGAAGTTTGTTGAGGTTGGCGTCAGTTGCGGCTTGGCGAATTGCATCGGCAATCAATTGCGTGGGTTCGCGAGCGTCATTCAAACTTGCGATGCGGTTGACGACTTGGCCTTGGCCGACAAGCACTGGAGTGCGCGGGTCAATCGACATAACTCAACACATTAGTTATATACACTTTCAGCGATGAGAAAGATTGCGATTGGTGCTGACCATGCGGGGTTTGAGCTCAAACAGCATCTAGTTAAATATCTTTCGGGCAAGGGAAATCAAGTTGTCGACCACGGCACAGATTCAACTGAAAGTGTTGACTACCCAGAGATTTGCGCAAATGTGGCGCGTGCGGTGCGCGATGGCAAAGCCGAGATCGGTATCGTTCTCGGCGGTAGTGGCCAAGGTGAGCAGATTGCGGCGAATAAAGTTCATGGCGTTCGCGCAGCACTTTGTAACGATTTATATCTGGCAGAAATGGCGCGGTCGCACAACAACGCAAATGTGTTGTCGATGGGCGGAAGAGTTGTATCGACTCAACTGGCTGAGCAAATAGTTGATAAGTTTCTGAGCACAGAGTTTGAAGGCGGCAGACATGAACGCCGAGTCGCGCAACTTAGTGAAATTGAAAAATCTGAAGCAAGTTTAAAAAAGGGAGCATAAAAATGCCTTGGCCATCTGAAACTAATCATGACACCGTGATTTTTGACTTGCTTGAAGCCGAGAGAGTGCGACAGGCGACTGGTTTGCAATTGATTGCCAGCGAGAACTTTGCATCACCTGATGTGATGGCCGCTACGGGCTCGGTGTTGACAAATAAATACAGCGAGGGCTACCCGCAGAAGCGGTATTACGGCGGCAATGCAGTTGTCGATGACATTGAGGCGCTGGCAATTGAACGTGTTAAGAAACTTTTTGGCGCTGATCACGCAAATGTTCAGCCCCACTCGGGCGCGAGCGCAAACATGGCCGTTTATCTTGGTCTGTTAAACCCAGGTGACACTGTGCTTGGTTTGAGTCTCGACCATGGTGGTCACCTAACTCATGGTTCACCCGTTAATGCGAGCGGCATTTTGTATAAGTTTCACTCGTTCAGAGTTGGTGCGACAGATGAGCGCCTCAACTTCGACGAAATTCGTGAACTGGCGATTGCCCACAAGCCGAAATTGATTGTTGCCGGCACAACGAGTTATCCGCGCAGACTTGAACCCGAACCATTCAAGAAAATTGCCGACGAAGTTGGTGCGATGATGATGTTTGATATTGCACACATTGCTGGTCTTGTTGCTGGTGGCGCGCACCCAAACCCTGTGCCGTTTGCTGATGTCGTAACTTTCACGACACACAAAACGTTGCGTGGACCACGTGGTGGTTGCATTTTGTGCCGCAAAGAACTTGCGCCAATAATTGACAAAGCCGTGTTTCCTGGGAGCCAAGGCGGGCCGCTCGAGCATGCAGTTGCAGCGAAAGCAGTGGCTTTTCACGAGGCGATGCAACCGAGTTTCAAAGAATATGCGCATCAAATTGTTAAGAACGCGGCTGCTCTGGCGGCGGCACTGGCAAATCATGGTTTCAGACTTGTCTCTGGCGGCACCGACACTCACATGATGGTTGTTGATTTGACTCCGTTTGATGCTGAGTTGACCGGCAAAGAAGCGCAACTAGTGCTCGACACTGCGGGTATCACGTTGAATAAGAACGCAATACCTAATGATCCGCGAAGTCCATTTGTGACATCGGGTGTGAGAATTGGAACACCATCGGTGACGACCCAAGGTATGCGAGAAGCCGAAATGCCACTGATCGCCGAATATATAGTCACGACATTGCGTAATCGAAATGATGCAGCAAAAGTCGCCGAAGTTCGCGCGAAAGTTGCACAGTTGTGTGCAAAGTTTCCGGTTTACGCAAACCTAAAGGCGAGATAAAACTCGATAGATGAAAGATCTCTCCGGCTATTTAATTGTTGGCGGAGTAGCAGCAGTAGTAACGGCGATAATGACGCCGATCGTCGCGTTGTTGGCGCGCAGATTCGGTTTCATGGCGACGCCCGACGCGCGTCGCAATCATCCTGAAGCGACACCAGATATCGGAGGAGTCGCTTTTTATATTGCGCTCGTTGCCGCGGTTTCCGTTGCGTGGCAGATGGACAGGTTCGACCCGTTGTTTAAAAACAACTCAGAACTTGTGGGGGTTTTAGTTGCAGGCTTAGTCGTTTTTGTTTTAGGTCTGGTCGATGACATTCACGAAGTTTCTGCACCGATGAAAGTAACCGGAGTAGTTCTCGCAGCCGTGGCGTTGATTTGGTTTGGCGTGACGATGATTTATTTCCGCGCACCATTCGTCGATGTGTTTGTGTTGTCAAGCGATTGGATTCCGTTGTTTACGGTTTTGTGGCTTCTCGGTATGACTCAGGCAATCAATTTGATTGATGGTCTCGATGGATTAGCAGCCGGTATCGTCGCAATTGCGGCAGCAGCGTTTTTTGTTTACAGCCGCAACTTGGGTGTGAATGGATTATTGAGCGAACCAAATATTGGACCACTCGTAGCGATTATTACTGTCGGCATCTGCGTTGGTTTTCTGCCATTCAATTTCAACCCTGCGAAGATTTTCATGGGTGACAGCGGTGCGCTGTTGCTCGGATTGTTGGTCGCAGTTTCGACCAGTGTTGTTGGTGGGCGGGCTAACCCTGATACGACGAACATAAGTGGTCAGACTTATTTCTTTTTGGCGCCGTTGTTCATCCCAATACTTGTTTTAGGTGTACCGATTTTGGATGTGATTTTTGCGATCATTCGTCGCACGCGAAGCGGTGTGGGTTTTGCAACTGCTGACACTGGGCACTTGCATCATCGATTAATCAAACTGGGGCACGGACCACGTCGTGCGGTTGTGATTCTGTGGCTTTGGACGGCACTGCTTTCGGGATTTGTTTTGTATCCGGCACTTTCTGATGGGCCAACGAACCTGTGGCCATTTTTGTTTGTGGCATTGGCATTAGGTGGTTTCACCCTGTTTCATGACAAGGTTTGGTCGCGAAACAAAGACTCAAACCAGGTCGCGAATTAAGCGACCAACCAGTCAGCGAAACTGGCACAAGTTCACGAAGTTGCCAGTTTGCGCTGTTTGAGGCTTTGCGACTAGTTTGTATTTCCGTTCACAAGCGCCAGGCAAATCTGCTTGGTGAAATCTAATTGAGGCTCAACGTTGAAACTCTTGCCAACTCGTAAACCGGTCGCGCGAACTGCAGTTTCATCGCACGATTCGCTTGGTCGAGGCGTTGAGATCGCCGTAAGTGTCGGAGTTTTTTTCGTAATCGGTTTGATGTTGGACAACTCGTTTGGAACAAAACCAGTTTTCATCATTGTGTGTACATTGTTTTCGATTCTTGGAAGTTTCGCGAGGCTCTGGTACGTCTATGACGGCAACATGCGCGTGCAAGAAGTCGAGCGTCAAAATTTATCTACGAGCCACATGCGCAAGTCAAGTTTGGTCGGAGAAAAGTAGAACATGACTGCGCTGGATGTAGATACAAAAATCTCGGTGTTGTCGATGCGCGACACTGGTCCGGCACCTGAGGCTGCGTTGGTGCGAGATATCGTGCGTCGCGGTCTGATTGCTTCACCAATTTTTTTGGGCGTTTCTGCGGCTATTTGGGGTGTCAACGGTGCATATTCATGTGCTTATGCGCTTGCGATCGTATTTGCAAATTTTGGTGTGGCCGCCGCACTTGTGGCTTACACGGCGAGAATTTCATATGCGTTGATGATGGCGTCAATGATGTTTGGTTATTTGGCGCGTATGGCTCTCGTTGCCGTGGCAGTTTTTGTAGTGCGCAATCTTGAGTGGGTCGAATTGATGCCGCTCGGCTTGACGATCATTCTGGCTCACTTGGGTTTGCTTTTCTGGGAACTGCGATATGTTTCGTTGTCGCTTGCATATCCGGGTTTGAAGCCGAAGAAGGATTCTAAAGAAAAATCAACACAACAATCTGAAAGCACCACAAGATGATCATCAACAGTATTTTGTCGTTTGAGTTTCCACCGATCAACGAGTTGTTGCGGTGGCGAGATGTTGTGCCTGGTTTGAACAAAGTCGGTCTAATTGCGATTGTGTCGGCGTTAATTGGCACGTTGATTTTTCTTTCGGCTGCACGTAAAGATCCGAAAGTTGCACCGAAGGGCACTCGCAATCTCGCCGAGGTCAGCGTCGAATTCATCGAGAACAACATAATCATGCAAACAATGGGTCGAGATGGTTTGGGCTGGACACCGTTCTTGTTGACACTTTTCTTGTTCGTATATTTATGCAACGTTCCTGGAATTATTCCTTTCATTCAGATGCCGGCGACCGCACGGATGGCGATTCCCATGTTTTTGGCGGTTCTCGTCTGGGTGATTTTTAATGTGCAGGGCATCAAGCACCAAGGTGTGTTCGGATACTTCAAGAGTGTTCTGTTTCCGCCTGGAGTGCCGAAAGCGCTTTACATTCTTGTAACGCCGATCGAATTCATTTCAACCTTGATTGTTCGACCGTTCTCGTTAGCCGTACGACTTTTTGCCAACATGTTGGCTGGCCACTTGTTGCTCGTGATTTTCGCGTTGCTCAGCGAGGCGATGTTTCAAGCGCGTGACAAAATCTTGATACCAATTGGTGTTCTGCCATTCTTCATGCTCGTTTTCTTGACCGGCTTTGAAGTTCTAGTCGCGTTTTTGCAGGCGTATATTTTCACGATTCTCGCGGCGGTCTATATTGCCGGCGCAGTACATCCAGAGCACTAAGTAATTAATAAATAACAACCAGACAGGAGACACAAGAAAATGGAAGCACTATCAAAGATCGTCAAGGCGGCTGCTGAAGCCGCGGCTGGCGACGAGAAGAACATTGCTGCTGCAGGTTCCGCGGGTTTCGCCTACGGCCTCGCGGCAATCGGACCGGGCATTGGTATCGGACTTATTTTCGCGAGTGCGATTGAGTCGATGGCGCGTCAGCCAGAGGCAGCAGGCATGGTGCGAACCACGATGTTCCTCGGTATCGCGTTTACCGAGGCTCTTGCGCTTATCGGTTTCGTTGTATTCATTCTTCTCAAGTACGCATAAGAGACTTCATGCTCACGGCTTTTGTCAACATCAACTCGGCTTCGCAGGTTCGCGTCTCGTTTGACGTCGTCTCTGCGGAGACAGGTAGTGAAGAGGGTGCGCCAGTTAGTGCTGGGCCCAATCCGATTGCTCCTGAAGTAAAAGAGTTGGCATGGGGTGCTGGGTCGTTCATCGTCTTTTTGTTCTTCATGCGCTTGTTTCTTGTCCCCAAGATTCGCAAAGGCATGGCGAGCCGTTATGAAGCGATTCAAGCAGACCATGAGTACGCTTCGGCAACTCGTGACGGAGCACAAGCAGATGTTGCGCGATACGAAGCAGCAGTTGCTGAGATTCGTAACGAGGCTGCGCGTCGACTTGAAGCTGCGCGACAAACCTTGGATAAAGAGCGATCAGCAAAGATCGCCGAAGTTAATGCGCAGATCGCCTCACGTCGAGCCGAGGCGGAAGCCGAAGTTGCTGCGGCTCGTGCGGCTGGGCAAAGTCAGATCGTTACTGCAGTAACTGCTGTTACGACTCGTGCAACACAAATTGCAGTTGGGGTGTCTCCCGACAATGCAGTTGTGACGCGATCTGTACAGCAAGCAATGGAAGGAAGTCGTTCGTGAATTTGTTAGTAACGGCATTGCTCGCGGTCGAAGACCCGACCCAAACACACCACTGGTTGTTGCCTGAGACTGCAGAAATTATTTATGGCGGTCTCGCTTCGGTAATTGTTTTTGGCGGTCTCTTTAAATTTGCGGGACCGATGGTCAAGAAATCGATGAAGGCACGCACAGAAAAAATTCAAAAAGAACTTGATGGTGCAGCGGCTGCTCGAAGCAAGTCTGAGACAGACGCTGCTGGCATTCGTCAAGCGCTTGGCGACATTGAGGCTGAGCGTCGCAAGATCTTGGCCGAAGCAGACGCGCAAGCGACTGCAATCTTGGCTGACGGTCGCGCTCGTTTGACAAAAGAAGTAGCCGAACTTGAGGCAAAGGCTGCGGCCGACTTGGCTGCTGCGCGTGGCCGAAGTGGCGAAGAACTTCGTGGCGAGATTGCTCGGTTGTCGAGTGCTGCGACATCTAAAGCAGTTGCCGCAAGTCTCAATGAGCGTGCGCAACAAGAACTGATCGAGAGTTTTATTAAGAGCGTAGGAGCAGCAAAATGAGCGACGCACGCATTGAGGCGTATAGCCGAGCATTGTTTGAAGTTGCTCAAGCCGAGGGCAATTTGTCGGTTGTTGAAGACGAGTTGTTTCGCATGGCGCGAGCAGTTGAGTCGAGCGAGCAGTTGCGCGGCATTTTGACCGACGCAACGATTCCGGCTGAACGTCGTCAGCAAGTTGTCGAGCAGTTGTTGGGTGGCAAGACCAGCAATACGAGCGTGCAACTTGTTTCACTGATTGTTGGTTCTGGTCGTGGGCGAGACCTGCCGGCGATTGTTGATCGTCTCGTTCAGCGCGCATCAAGCGAACAACAGCGCGAAGTTGCAGAAGTTCGAAGTGCAGTTGCATTGTCTGACGATCAGACAAAACGTTTGGCAGAGGCGCTGAGTAAATCAACTGGCCGCAAACTAAATCTCAAAGTCGTAGTTGATCCGTCAGTGCTTGGTGGATTGGTTGCAACTGTCGGCGATGAAGTAATCGACGACACTGTACGCACTCGACTTGAACAAATTAAGACCCGAATCTGAAATAGTTCTGAAAGGACATACACAACATGGCTGATCTCACACTCTCTGCGAGCGATATCGCGGCGGCAATTACAAAAGGTCTCGATGGCTACAAGCCGTCGGTCGAAGCACGTACGGTTGGTCGTGTAACTGAAGTTGGTGACGGTATTGCACGCGTTAGTGGTTTGCCGGATTGCGCAGTTAACGAGTTGCTTGAATTTGAAGACGGCACTGTCGGTTTGGCATTGAACCTTGACGAAGATTCGATCGGTGTTGTTGTGCTCGGTGAAGCCGAATCGATTGAAGAAAATCAAACTGTAAAAGCAACCGGCCGAATTTTGTCGGTGCCAGTTGGCGATGCAATGTTGGGGCGAGTTGTCAACGCACTTGGCCAGCCGATCGACGGCAAGGGCGACATTGTTGGCGCGATCATGCGTCGAGTCGAGGTGCAGGCGCCAGGCATCATGGGTCGAAAGCCGGTGCACGAGCCGCTGCAAACTGGTATCAAAGCGATTGATGCGATGATTCCGATTGGTCGCGGTCAACGCGAACTGATCATCGGTGACCGCAAGACCGGCAAAACAACAGTTGCAATTGACACGATCCTTAACCAACGCGGTTTGGGCGTGAAGTGCATTTATGTTGCGATCGGACAAAAGGGTTCGACGATTGCGCAAACTGTTGAAGTTTTGCGTCAGTTCGGTGCGCTTGAATACACAGTTGTTGTTGCTGCGCCTGCTTCAAACCCAGCGCCGTTTAAATACTTGGCACCATATGCGGGTTGCGCGATGGGCCAACAATGGATGGAAAACGGTGAGCACGCACTTGTTGTTTACGACGACTTGTCGAAGCAGGCCGAGGCATATCGCCAGATCGCGTTGTTGTTGCGTCGTCCACCAGGTCGCGAGGCCTACCCAGGTGACGTGTTCTATCTACACAGCCGTTTGCTTGAGCGCGCTGCGAAGTTAAGCGATGAACGCGGTGCTGGTTCGTTGACTGCGCTTCCAGTAATCGAAACAAAAGCTGGCGACGTTTCTGCTTACATTCCGACCAACGTAATTTCGATTACAGACGGTCAGGTTTATTTGCAAGACAACTTGTTTAAGTCGGGTGTACGTCCGGCAGTTGACGTAGGCATCTCGGTTAGCCGTGTAGGTGGCGCTGCGCAGATCAAAGCGATGAAGAGCGTTTCGGGTACTTTGAAACTTGATCTGGCTCAGTTCCGCGAACTTGAGGCATTTGCAACTTTCGGTAGCGAGCTCGACGCGATTTCAAAAGCTCAGCTTGAGCGTGGATATCGCTTGGTTGAGTTGTTGAAGCAGCCACTCAACTCGCCGATGCCAGTAGAAGAACAAGTTGTTTCGATTTTTGCCGGAACCAAGGGCTATCTTGACGACATTCCGGTTGGTGATGTGCGCCGCTTCGAGAACGAACTTCTCGAACACATGCGTTCGCGTCATGCTGGTTTGCTTTCGGGCATTCGCCAAGAACCAAAAGCAGATGTGCCAAAAGATTTGGCGTCAATCGTCGCCGCGTTTAAGGCTGGCTTTGTGCCGACCAAAAAATCGGGTGCTGCTGATCCAACAAAAACTGATGCTGGTGAAACTGGCGAAGCGGCGAGCGCAAAAACGCTCGCGACTGAGTAGGTCTAAACCAAAATGGCAGGCGGGCAAGAGCGCATATTGCGCAGTCGGATCAGATCGGTTTTAGCAACCAAGAAGATCACGCGCGCAATGGAATTGATTGCTGGCTCGCGCATTGTCAAAGCCCAACAGCGAGTTGCTGCTGCCGTGCCCTACAGCGAACGAATCACTGAAGTCGTTAAAGACTTGGCTGCTGGCGGTGCCGGCAATACTTCTGCGTTTTTGAAGGCGCGACCTGAGATTCGCACGACTTGCTACGTTGCGATTACTGCAGACCGTGGTTTGTGTGGTGGATACAACGCTGGCATCTTGCGCGCCACAGAAGGCGAAGTAAAAGCTGATGTTTTGGCTTCGAAGAGTTATTTGGTTGTGCCTGTCGGTCGCAAGGCTGAGAACTATTTCAGGTTTCGTCAATATAAAACTTCAAAGAGTTTTACTGGTTTTTCTGATGCGCCAAAGTATGAAAACGCAAAAGCGATCGGCCAGTTCGTCGTTGATTTGTATTTGAGCGGCGAAGTTGATCGCGTTGAATTGGTTTATACGCGGTTCGTTTCATCAGGTCGACAAGAGGTTGTACGACGTCCACTTGTGCCACTTGAGCGCGATGTTGTCGCTGGTGGCGACGGCAAGTCGGCTGCGGGTGCGAGTTATGAGTTCGAGCCAGATCCTGAATTGATTTTGCAGACTTTGTTGCCGCGTTATGTCGAAGCCCGAATTTATGCAGCGTTGTTGAATGCTGCAGCGAGTGAGCATGCGTTTCGCCAGCGTGCGATGAAGTCGGCAACAGACAATGCCGAAGAGTTGATCAAGAACTTGTCGCGAATCATGAATCGTGCGCGTCAAGACTCGATCACTACAGAAATTATGGAAATCGTCAGTGGCGCCGAGGCGCTGGGTTCTGACGATGTAGTTCGTGAAATGGCAAGTAGTTAGTTACGAAGTTTTAAGCGAAATTAAAAGGGAGAAAAAATGAGCACAGCAACAAACACAGACCGCAAAGATGGGCGAGTAGTCGCCATTGCTGGTCCGGTTATCGACGTTGAGTTTCCGCGCGGGTCGTTGCCAGAACTTAACCAAGCGCTCGAGTTCACAGTCACAGTTGACGGCAAGCCAAACGTAATTTTGGCTGAAGTTGCACAGCAACTTGGACACAGCCGCGTGCGTGCTGTTTGTATGAAACCAACAGACGGTCTGCGCCGTGGCACCCCAGTGCGTGACACCGGCCGCGGCATCACCGTGCCAGTTGGTGACAAAACTCTTGGCCACGTATGGAACGTTTGGGGCGACTGCCTCGATGGCAACAACGATGATTTCAAAGATGTTGAGCGATGGGAAATTCACCGTCCGGCGCCAGCGTTCGACACGCTCGAACCATCGAAGCGTCAGTTCGAAACAGGCATCAAAGTTATTGACTTGCTCACTCCATATCTTGCTGGTGGAAAAATTGGTTTGTTCGGCGGTGCAGGTGTAGGCAAGACCGTTTTGATCACCGAGATGATCAACCGCGTGGCATCGAAGCACGGTGGTGTGTCGGTGTTCGCAGGTGTTGGTGAGCGCACCCGTGAAGGCACCGACTTGCGTCTCGAAATGGAAGAGTCGGGCGTGTTTGAAAAAGCAGCGCTCGTGTTCGGTCAAATGGACGAGCCACCAGGCGTGCGCTTGCGCGTTGCGCTTTCGGCTTTGACAATGGCTGAATATTTCCGCGACGTGAAGAACCAAGACGTGTTGTTGTTCGTTGACAACATTTTCCGTTTCGTTCAAGCAGGCTCTGAAGTATCGACGCTGCTCGGTCGTATGCCGTCAGCCGTGGGTTATCAGCCGACGCTTGCCGACGAGATGGGTCAGTTGCAAGAGCGAATTACATCGACGCGCGGTCGTTCGATTACATCGTTGCAGGCTGTTTATGTGCCTGCTGACGACTACACCGACCCAGCACCGTTCACGACGTTTGCTTTCTTGGATGCAACAACCGAGTTGTCGCGACAAATCGCATCGTTGGGCATTTACCCAGCGGTAGACCCACTCGCATCAACTTCAACGATTTTGACGCCAGAAACTGTCGGCGATCGTCACTACAACGTGGCGCGCCGTGTGCAAGAAATCTTGCAGCGCTACAAAGAACTGCAAGACATTATTGCGATTCTTGGTTTGGATGAACTCTCAGAGGAAGACCGCATGACTGTTTCGCGCGCTCGCAAGGTGCAGCGTTTCTTGTCCCAGCCGTTTTATGTTGCTGAAGTGTTCACCGGAGTTAAAGGTGAGTACGTTCCGACTGCGCAGACTGTTGAAAGTTTCGAAGCGATCATCAAGGGCGAACTTGATGATGTGCCAGAGCAGGCTTTCTTGAACGTCGGTGGGGTTGACCAAGTTTTGGCGAAGGCCAAAGCGTTGCAAGATTCGGCAGCGTAAGTTTCAATCGACATGGCTGATAACAAGTCACTCAGAGTTGAGGTGGTTTCACCAGAACGCGTTTTGTTTTCTGGTGAAGCACGCCAAGTGATCACTCGTACTTTGCAAGGCGGCGAAATTGCTTTCTTGCCTGGTCACACAACTTTTTTGGGTGCGCTTGTCGAAAACCATACGCGTATTTATTTGACTGACGGCAAGGTGCAAGATTTGGCGGTTCACGGCGGTTTCGTCGATGTGGCGCCAGATCATGTGACGATTTTGTCGGACAGTGCCGAACTTGCTGAGAGTATTGATGTCGCTCGTGCGCGCGCTGCTCAAGAGCGTGCGCAAACAGCGATGCGTGGCGAACATGATGCAACCGTTGAGGCAGATTTGCGTCGTGCGCATGCGCGACTGGCTGCCGCTGGTGGCATGGGCAACGCAGGCGGGTCTGCTCACTAGCGAGCATCGTCATGGCAAGATATCCGTTCACCTGTGCGTTGGTGACTGGAGCATCAAGCGGCATCGGCCACGAGATGGCAGTGCAACTTGCAACTTCAGGTGTTCACGTGATTGCTGTTGCGCGTCGCGCTGACCGACTTGAGCAATTAGCGAGCCAGTTTAAAAACGTTGAAGTGATGGTTGCAGATTTGACTAGTGCGGCTGGTCTTGCCTCGGTTGAGGCGCGAATTGCTGATTCGTCACTTAAGCCGATTGATCTTGTCGTTAACAATGCTGGGTTTGGTTCATCGGGGTTGATGCACGAGATTGATGTCGATCGTCTGTCGCGCGAGGTTCAGTTAAATGTTGGTGCGCTAACACGACTGTCGCACGCGGCGATTCGCGCGATGGTGCCTCGCGGTCGCGGATATCTGTTGAACGTTTCGAGTGTTGCGAGTTTTCAGGCATCTCCGCGACTTGCTGTTTATAGTGCGACAAAGGCTTACGTCACGAGTTTGACTGAAGCGTTGCATGAAGAGATGCGCGGCTCAGGTGTGCGTGTCACTGCGTTGTGCCCGGGGTTGACTCGCACCGAGTTTCAAAGCATCTCTAGCACCGAGCAGTATTCGCGAGATTTTCCGTCTTTCTCGTGGCTTGATGTCACTGATGTCGCACGAGCTGGTTTGCGCGATGTGGCTCGTGGTCGTGCGCTGAGCGTGCCTGGAGCGCTTTGGAAGGCTCTTGTTGTCATTTCTGACCTTGCGCCGCGTTTCTTGGTGCGCCGCATCTCTGCCTTCGCCACCGGCCGCCGCTAAACCAATAGCTCGTGGGTCGCGAGAAATAGGGTTGGTGTTGTGCGAAGGTTGAGCGCAACTTTTGTTCTCGTGTGCATTGTTTTGCTTG
>JAUREG010000034.1:0-13918 GCA_030827545.1 Acidimicrobiales bacterium | reverse complement strand
GTCCCCGTATAAGCCACCACATCAAAGAAGCCGGGGGCGCGGCGGAAGTTCCACCCACATATATCTGCACTTGAGCTGTCGTTACCGCTTGCGCTAAGTACACCCAACATTCCAGTAAAACTATAAGCAGTTGATCCGTTTGTTTCTGCACCTGTTGTTGAGCTTCTAAGTAAGTTGTTTGTGAGCCTTGGCATAAACATCTGCGCGGAAGTGCTTCCAGCCCTAAAACCCTGAATTAGCAAATCAACAGGCCACCCCGCATTAAACATTGGGTTTGCTTGGTCAACACCTGAACTTCTGGTGGCAAAAGGAGCAAACACCTCCGTACCACTCTCCGGCACCTTCATAGGACCACGGCGGATGGCGATGTAGATGTAGGTAGTGTTTAACGGAGTGTTAGCAATTGTAAATCCAGTTGCGTTTGGGTAGCACGAGAACGAACCAACATACTCCTGTTCGGCTGTATTTGGCTTCAACAAAGCGGCATTTTGCGACGGGGCATATAGCCCACGCATATTATCCAAAACTTTCCAGTCGTCTCCAGAAGAACTGCTAATTTTCATTAGAACCCACTGTGGCTCCCACCCAAGATTCACCGTGGCATTGCCAGAGCCATCAGTCGTAAACGCCCCACAGCTAATCACATTCTCCGTACCATCCGCCCCAAAGCCCCCAGCGTCGTGGGCGAAGAGGTAGGCGACGTAGGTTGTGCCATCGCCTTTATTGACGTCTTGGTTGATCCCTAAAGTGAAATGCGTATCGGTTGGATCGGTGTTATTCCAAAATGTTCCAGCTGCCTCTGCACGAGTAAGATTTAAGGCAAGCCACTTAGAATTTCCGGTGCTACGATGATAGACAACCCAATCTGACGACCCGATGCTAGAAGAGGTTACAACCTTAATAATAATACACCCCGGAACAGAGCCAAGATTATGGGCAACCGTCCTACCAGCAACACCATTCCCCGTATACGTCACCACATCAAAGAACTTCTCCGCCTTGCGGAAGGTCCAACTAACTTCCGTAATTCCGTTGGAGTTTGGCCCAATCAAACTGCTGCTGTTGGTTACTGTAAATCCCGAAGTTGAAAATGCAGTAACACCGCGAGACGAACCAAAGGCCGATTGGGCTGAAGTGCTATCACTGAAAATTGCGTTTCCCACCCCCCGAACAGTGTCATACCACTCATGGGCTTCAGAGCCAAATGTGTTTGCGGCGCGATTCTTAGCCCAAACCAACCCACCTTCACCAGCCAGATCAATTCCGTTGGTGATGGTCTGAGTGCCGCCGTTGCCGGTGTAAAGGTAGGTGCTGAATACATCCTCGATATATGCGTTTTCCGCCGCGTTCCCAGCGGCGGACACGAGTGCGTTCTTGAGCGTCATACAAAAATGCCCCTTATCTTAAACGTAAGAACCAACATACGCGCCATACAGCGTTCCAGCCACATTCCAAAACACCAACGTGTCGTTTGCGGTCAGCGTAGGTGCTACGTTACCGCCGGACGTGACCCACGTCATCGTCGGCCAAGTAACTGTGTAAGTTGCGCCGCCATTAAGCATCAAGACAATGCTCTCACCCGTCGCAATAGAGCTTGTAAATGTAACCGCGCCGGATAACGTTTTGGACTGCACAGTGCCGTTGGCAGGGTCCAAATCAACACCAGTAAGTGTGTAGACTTCTTCGGTTATAGAGCCAGTAATTATAGGGTCTGCATACGTCTTGTTCGTCAGCGTCTGCGCAGTATTAGTGCTTGCAACGTCTGTAAGTGTGTTGCTAGAAAAAGCTATAGTCTTGTTCGTCAGCGTCTGTGTGCCGTTCAGAGTTACGTCACCAACTGCCGCAGTTACCCATTCTGTGTCCGTAGCACCGGAGTTGAGGGCAAGAACCTTAGAGCCGTTACCCGTATAAGACGGCAGAAGATTAACGCGAGCGCCCGCTGCGGCGGCTGCGCCAGTGCCGCCGTTTGCCACCCCAAGAGTGCTGGAAGAACCCGAGAAGTCAAACGTCCCGTCTACAACGATAGTCTTACCAGCGCCGACATTTAGGCCGACGGAAGTGCCGTCACCCGCAGCGTTAAACACGCCATCAATGTCATCCATGTCGGTGTTGAGCTTGCCACCCCATGTGTCGCGGCTAGCCCCGACTTCCGGCTTGGTCAGATTTAGGTTCGTTGTATATGTATCAGCCACGGCACGGCCTCCTTACTGAACAACCCACGACTCACTCGGTGTAGGCTGCGGCGTCCAAATCTGCCCCGAAACGGTTTCTACAACCCAGCTATCGGGGACTACTATCTCTTTCTCCCACAAATACCGTGCGCTGGCCGTCATGCCGGACGTAACGGTTATTGTGGCCAAACCCGCAGCAATCAGAGAGGCTCCAGCCTCCATATCCGACTGCGTAGCTATATCTAATACAGCAGAGTATATCGCATTTCCAGTAGAAACAAAACCGGAAGATGCCTCCATATTTGCTTCTAGGGTCTGTTCTCGCGTAATCGCGGCAGACATGCCGGACGTTGACGCCCCAGCGCCATAGGCTAGGATAAACACCCCAGCATCGGAATCCGCGCCGGACGTTGCCGCCATTGCCGCAGAAGCAGAGTAGACCTCCCTGCCGGAAGCCGACATACCGGACGTAGCAGCAGCTGTAGCCGCTGCCACCCGTACCCGCGTGCCAGCCGCCGTCATGTCAGACGTAACGACTATCGTGGCAAGCGATATTTCAGTATCTGTTGCAGTCGCCGACATGCCGCTTGTCGCGGCCATCGTAGCCTCTGCTTGCAGTATCTTCTGCACGCTAGAGGTCATGCCGCTTGTGGCGGCCATAACGTCTAGGCGCTCTGTAAGACCATATACAGACGAGCCATAATCGCCGGAGCCGTAATACCCAGTGTCGGTGGCCTCAATAACAATAAGGGCGGCGCTTCCGTAAGCGCCGTCCCCAAAGTCATACGATCCAAAAGCCCGACCGAGATAGGCCATTATTAATCCAGCGTAATATCGAGAGCGCCAGTATTAAAACGAAGCACGTCGCCGGTCGAGACAGCCTTGGAGGTTGTCAGATTCGAGTAGGCTAGGAGGTTGCCACCGGTAGAGGCGTCAAATACGCCAGCGGCCACCACAGTACCCCAGTTAGCCGTTGCCTCGGGGAACTCGATGTCGGCGGAGTTTGTGGCTGTCGCCGGAGCCGTGCCGGACACGCTAAACGTGATAGCCTCGCGGACATAGGAGCCGCCCGACACCTCAGTGCCGCCACCAGTGTCTGTCGGGGCGACCGTGTACAGGGCCACATACCATGAGGTCGGGCGGGTTGCCGAACCAGCCGTCAAAAGCCAGTCAAGCACCAAGTCTTCGGAATAGTCAGTAAACCCTGCCATAATAGGTTCCTTTCGGGCGAGCAATTAGAGGAGATCCGCTGTGCAGTGACCTATTGGACTCATCTACCAAGTCTTTGGTCCGAGTAAGGTAAATCTGCCCAAATGTTGCCATACGCTGATCGTCCATCAAGAACGGAGCGGCATGAGTCAAGGCACCATAAAGGTACACATCCGGTGCTTTTGTCAGCAGCCAGTTTGTTGTATTGCTGTTGGAAAGCGCTGGAATTTTGCCATAATAGATCATCTCCACAGTAACCGTGTCAGACGGCGCTGGGATCAGCTCAATTGCCCCATCCATAATCGAATAGTTGTTGGGAGCTGTGTAAATCTGCCGTTCTTTGATGATGTCAGCTTGGTCAAGCGTGACATAACGCAGTGGCTGGACCCCACCGACAATATGCAGATTTATGGCCTCAATCCAGTCCGCTGGCAACTGAACATACTCATTGCTGGAGTCAGCCTCAGCACGAATTATCATCTCTTGACAGCGCAGGCGCGTATTCAAGTCTGCTTCTGCGAACTGGATAAACGTCTGAATTTGAGATGTTAAGTCAGCACGGTTCAGATAGTCCGCAATGGTGGACTGGAGCGTGCCGTAATTCGTGATTGTAGCCATCAGCTCTTGATCCAGTGTGTGCGGTAGGGCTCAGCTTCCTCAGATGCCAGCCACTTGCGCATAGCCGCCTTGTCACCAAGGATGCCGCGCTTCTGAAGGTCAAGATACACCATCATGGGCAATGATGCCACCTTTACCATTCCATCGTTCAATTTCTCGTTTTTGCTGATGTTTTCGCGTACGGCCTTGTT
The DNA here is from genome assembly GCA_030827545.1 of Acidimicrobiales bacterium. Taxonomy (GTDB): domain Bacteria; phylum Actinomycetota; class Acidimicrobiia; order Acidimicrobiales; family Ilumatobacteraceae; genus BACL27. Next base: position 9,729 of record JAUREG010000034.1, on the reverse strand, counting down.
GTGCTCTGCCAAGCCGGAAACATCAACTGTGCTCTCAAGGACAATCTTATTGTCCGTAGTAAAGTGCATCTTCTGACGAGTGCCAGTGAGCGAATCATAAGCGAGATCAAATGACCCCGGTGCAAAATCTTCCGCCATATTACCCTCTAAGTAGATAGGGGCGGCTTGCACCGCCCCTAGAGATATTAGGAAGCAACGATGTTGGCAATAACAGCGTGTGCTTTTTCCGACTTGATGCGGAGACCGTACTCGACAACCATTTCTTTCTTGTCGAAGTCGCCGGTCTTGGCAATGTCGAAGGTGCGGAACGGGCGCAGGTACGAAACCGACGCATATTCCGGATCAAGCACGAAAGCAAAGTTGCCGGGCTGGAAGCGGTTCGGAACGATTGCCACTTCGCCGAAGTCACCAAGGTAGACGTCAGCAGTAGCAATGATCTTCAGCGGCTGGACTTGATTGTAAGTCACGCGCTGTTCCGCGAGGCCAGCAAACGCCGACACAACAGTCTTGTTGTAAGCGTTTACCATCAGCATCTTGGTCTCGCCGCCCTGTTCCCAGACGTTCTGGATGGCGGTCTTCAGCATGGTTTCCGTGAAGGCAACCGGAGAAGTAAGGCCAGTCCAAGCAGTGTCGGGATAACCGTTGCCGCCGCTGCCGGACATTTCCGACACAGTAGCGCCGTTAGCCTGCGAGTTGGTGATAAGCCAAGTCGGAAGACCAGCGGTGGTGCGGGCAACGGAGGTGCTGCCAGCGGAACCAGCTTGGTTGCTGAGGATAATGGCCTCCATATCGCGCTTCAGCTCTTTCGAAGCCTTAGCGGTCTGATAGGCCATCTGCGTGCGCATACCGGCGTTATCGACGGCATCGTCCGTGCCGGACACCGAGATGATCTTGTTGCTGATCTGAGTGTAGTTAGCAACACGAACGGTGTCGGTGAAGGAAGCGTCACCAGCAGCAGCACCTTCAACCTGTGCGTTTGCAGTGTCGGCGGAAGCAAGAGCGTCCGTCTGCCACTCGAAGTAGGTGTTTTTGCAGGTGTCACGGCCAACATTGGACATGAACGGAGTGTCAACCGGCGAAATATCATAGATGATATTCGAGAGGTCTTCACGGATTTCATTCGACGCATCATACGTCGTTACTTTAGATACAACAGCCATTATCGTCTCCTAGAGTCTAACAGGCTAAACAAGGCAGCCGCGTCATTAACGTGGCCGGATGATTTGAGACGTTGTTGCATCCGCGTAAGCTGATCGCTTCGTTTCGGGGTTCCAGCAGAGCTGCCACCCTTCATCGGTCGTGGCCCCGCCTGCTTTTTGGGCTTGGGGGCATTTGACTGCAGCTCATCATACCGTCGGGCCTTTTCAAGGATGACGATATAACGGGGGTCGTAGACCTGCGATAATTCTGCATCTGAGAAGCCGGTCTTTTTGCCAAACTCTCGCAGTTTCTTAGTCGCAGCCGCCTTTGACTCCGGATTAGCCCATTCTTTTAATTGACCGGCGAGATACTTCTCACCCTCAACCAAAAGAAGTTTACGGTTCTCTAGTTCCTGCTGTTGCTGTGCCGCTTGTATCTGCTGCTGTTGCATTTGCATTTCCGCAAATTGCTGTTGACGGGCAGCTTGGTAGTCACGCCACTGTTTTTCAACTCTAGGAAACGCTATCGGGTCTTCCTCGTACAAAGCATCCCAATCCGGTTCTGGGATTTCGCTTTCCTGCATATTCTGCATAGCGATGCTTAGGACTTGGTTGATCTGATCTCGTTCTTGATCGAGAGCCTGCTTCTCCTGCCGCAAAAGGTTCAAGTTACGCGAATAATCGGATTGCCGCTGGTAGCCTTCTGTCGCCTCTTTTAATGTGATCTTCTCGGTCTTGCCGTTAATCTTAACGGTTACCAGTTGATCCAAATCAATTGGCTTCTCGGGCTCTTCGCTTTCATCCGCGCCATCTTCTGACTCACCATCTCCCTCGAAACCGTCATCATCGACGGGTGCCTCTTCTTCGGAATCGGATGTCTCGTAGTCTTCATCTAGCGCCGCCTCGGTCTGCTCGACTCCGGCATCTGCTACTTCATTCCCTTCACTTTCGGCTTGAGCCTCGCGGCTTTCCATCAGTGAAATTCTTTCGGCAGCATCTGCAATGCTGATTTCGCTAGGCTGCGACTTCTCAGCGTCTGACATATTTTACCCCACTTTTAACTCCGCTTCAAGCGGTTGTTAAACCGCGCAATATCGGGCTCAGAAGCTAGGGAATCTAGCTCCCTCCGAAACGCGGCTACCGCACGCACCATGTGATACGCACCGTCCCTTGTTTTGGAGTCAGAAATTTCAGACTCCTTCCAGTCCTGTGTAAATTTCTCATCAAGACGATCCAGCACCGCTGCTGTAGCCTTGTCTGTCGCGAGCGCCTTGGCTGCTCGCCAAAGGTCTTCCTGCTCGTGTGTTGTCATTTAGCCCTCTTTACCCATCGCCATACGGCGGGAACAACGCCTTCAAAAATATGATTGTAATTTTCGCCTATCTTGTCTCTGAGCACGTTCCTAATTTCGTTTGGCTCCATATAGAAATCCAACTCTAAATTGTATTTTTTAGCAATATTTTCAATATGATCTCTTTCATGCACTTCATACGATATTTTATGCAGCCAATGATTCGTGCCGAACTTTCTGGCCATATCGTAGATAAAAACACACCCGTTTGGCTTAACAACCCTAGCCATTTCGGCTATTGCCTCGTCCATGTCCGCATGGCCTATTGAAAAGCAGCAAATAGCTACGTCAAACTTATCGTCCGGCTCTGGCACTTCTTCCATGCTACAGCGATGCTGAATGCCTATCGGCTCCATAGAATCAAGCTGGAACTGGCTTATATTGACCATACAAAATTCTATATCCGGTCGCATTTTTGTCCAAAAATGCCCCATAACACCGGTTCCGCTGCCAAAATCTATGACTTTTGCATTTTTAGGCACACAAGCCCAGTGCAGTAATTTGCACAAATGAAGCTCGTCCGTTTCTCCAAACCTATGAGCTTGCAGTATAAAACACCCGTCGTCCATAAACATTTTTGTTGAATTGTTTATGTTCTCAAGGTTTACGGCCTCTTTCATTTACTGCCCTCCCGGTGGCAGCATGCCCTGTGGCGGCATTGGAGGTGCCATAGGCGGCATTTCGGGCTCCATAGGAGGCATTGGCTGCTCTATCGGCATTTGCGGCGGCTGCTCGGGCGGCGCAAACGCCTGCGCAGTCTTGAAAATCTCTTGAATTTCAGTGCGCTGGCGGTCAACTTCAGCCTTAATCGCCGCCATATCAACCTGCGTGCTATATTTTGCTTCAATTTCGGCGGCTTTTAGCTGCGCATCGACAGCCATCTGATCGCGCTTCAAATCGGCGTCAGAAACGGCCTTCTGCCGCTCCAATTCCTGTTTTGCGGCGCTAATAACGATGTCTGCCTTAATCTTTTCGGCTTCAACCTGCGCCAAAAGCTCGGCAGGGTCGGGTTTCTGCTGGCTCTGCGCCATCTGCTGCATGAACGCCTGCACTTCTTGCGGGTTAATTTCCTTAAAGAACTGTGATGGGTCTTGGAAGCCCTGCAAAGTGGCCATCTGAGCCAAAGTATTGCGGAACTGACTTAGATCAACTAGCGGGTTGTTGGGGCCGTACTTCTCAATAGCAGCCTGCTGAAGCTGCATGATCTGCTGTAGGCCCATAATCCGAGCTTCATCCGACCCACGTCCGAGCGCGATGTTCACAACCATGTCCATCGAGGAGTCCCAGCCGCGAGGGTCGACCGGAACAAACTTGTTGCGCAGTCGGATGATCTTCTCTTTGTCTTGATGCTGCACAACGAGCTTCAGAACCCCTTGGAAGCACCTTTTCAGACCATCGGCAAACAGACGCGCAATCATCTCAATGCGGTCCTGCGACGCGGAGAGCTGTGCCTGCACAGCTGCTCGCGTCGTAGACTGCAATACGTCAGCGTCCAGTCCCTGCGAAGTGCGCGAGATGCCGGTGCGCTGCGTCTTCACCTCGTCAAGATAGGCAAGGACGCCGAGAGCCTGCTGGCCTACAAAGGGCTCGGCCAGCGGAGTCACCATGCCGGGAGCGCGAGCGCGAATAATAGCCCCTGTCTCGACGTTCATCACGTCATCGACGTTGACTTGCCCCTCAACAATGACTGTGCGGGGGTGGATGGACTGCGACAAGCTGTCAAGCGTGTTGCGCATGATTGCAGACTTAATGAGCTGTAAGTCCATCGTCTGATCTGCAATAGATTTACCGAAGATCGTATGCGGCGTAGGATCGGGAGCAAGGATAGAGAACGGAGCTTCCTGCACAATCTCATCGTGCAGAATGTACGAGCCGTTACCAACGGTGCAAACCTTATGAAGCTCGGCGATGCCGTCACCATCGCGGTCAGCGCGAATATACGACTCAACGTAAAACACGCGGTCTGTCGTCTCGTCAGTCGCGCTTGTGATGCCGAAGAATGACTGGTCAGCCGGATTACGGGTGATGACCTCCATGTTCATCTCAAACCCGCCGGTTCCGGCATTCTCCTCAATTATGTCGCGGTCGTAGCCCATGGCTACAAGCTCGGAAATCGTCGTCAGCTTGCGGCGGCCAACATAGATCGAGTCGTCAATGCTGGTGGCTTCGTTGCTGATCAAGAACTGCTCGGGAGGAACGCACTCAACAACATAACGAGGCGTTTTCTTGACACGGCGTACGCGCAGAGCAATGAACTGCTCGCCCGTGTCCATGTTGATCTCTTCGTCAAGCTCCTCCATTTCCACAGTTGGGTCCTGTAAAATGAAGTTGACTTCTTCTTGCGTCAGCCCGGAATACGAATAATACTCTACAGACTCATCATCAACCTTGTGCCACGTCAAGATGCCGGTCTTGAGGATGAGCGCGTCCTTCATTGCGTCGTGAAGGATTTTAAAGCCGTGGTTTTCCTGCTCAAAGATGTAGTTTATTAGGTCGGTGGCTTGTTCCGCAGCAGCCACGTCTTCAGCGCTTTTAGGGACAAACTCAAGGATTTTGTCACCGCCAGTAAAAATTCTGAGCAGCGAAGGCAGCATTGCCAAAATCGTATCTCGCACTTCCGTAAGAACGACTTGAGACCTGCCAACTTCCTCATTGCCAAATTTATCACCCAAATAAAAGGACATAGCAGCTTCGCGCTCGGGCGCAATATAGCTGTCAATGTATGTCGAAGAGTCTGATATAGCTTGCGCAACAACATACCTAAATTCCTCATCGGTCATTGGCCGGTCGTATGGCGTCAGATACCCAGTCTCTTCATTATAGGCGGAGTCTGTAGCGCCATCTGCCGACTGGGGTACTAGGCTAGGGTCGTAGCCAATAACCTTATCTTGATCCATCAGACTATCCTATTTCTTAGTCTTGTTCCGCGCAGAGATGGCTGAAGCCTTCTTCTTGGCGTCCGCCTTCGACGAAGCGCCCCACGCATTAAGAGACAGCAGCAAGCGTGTAGGCTCGCCTTTGCTATCGCGTTCCGGCCCCGGCATGTTGCCCATGCGGGCCAAAAAGGAAGCGCGGCGAGGATTGTCGCCGCTTTTGACCGGAGCTTTCAAATTCATGCCCTCTGCCTTAGCAGACGCACGCCCCTTGGCATTAAGCCCACCCTTGGGGTTCTTGCCCTCTTTGCGGGTCCAAGCTGGTGTCTTTGCCATCTCAACCTACTTCTTCTTTTTGGACTTGCCAGCCTCGGACAAAGCAATAGCAATCGCCTGCTTCGGAGACTTTACAGTCGGGCCGGACTTGGAACCGGAATGCAGTTTCCCAGCCTTGTATTCCCGCATAACCTTAGAAATCTTCTTCTCGCCCTTGCTCTTCATCCAAGCCTCCCAATGCGAATTTCAATGTCGCTGCGCTCGTCGTCTTCGTACTCTTCTTCCGACTCCTCGTATTCCTCGGACTCGTCGGATTCTTCTCCGTCAGAACCTTTGGCAATCCACGCCGCGCACGTCCTCTTGGACGAGCACTTGAAGTCAAATATCTCACAAAATCCGACATCGCCCGCCTTAACAGCTTCCATCTTGTCGCCCTTCATGCCATCGCTGGCACCGGCTTCAATACACTTTAGCATGTCTTTGGACTGATTGAAGGCAGAGCATGTACCGCAAATCATCTTGCGCGCTTTGGCCGGTGACACCTCCCACTGAGATGCCATCTCGCGCCAAAAGCTATCGTCCTTATTATCGGGGTCCATTGGGCCGTAATTAGCCTTGGCAATCGCCTTGCCACGGTTCTGCATGTTGATTGTAGTATCTTTGGTGGCGACAGGGCATTTCATCATACTACTCCGCTAATACCACGCCGGATTGGTTTCCCCGGCCTCCAAGCCAATGCACGCCCACCTACCCCTGCTGCCACACTTGCAAACGTCAAGCACAGCGAATCTGCCAAGTCGGGCGAGCGCATCCCGCGCTTGCGCATACTATCCTTTGACTCGACCACCAGTTTCCCAACGCTGGAAAACGTGTAGCGAGGTGCCACCAGCTCATGCCGCAGAACCTCGTTATCCGGTAGCCGGACGGCCTTCGTAGCCAACCACTCCTTGACGCTGATCCAAAGCTCATCGCGGAGTTTGGCAGCGTTCGGGTTCATGGCCGAACTCTCAGACACGTTAACATCTCTAACATTATATCCCATTTCACGCAATCTGTCAGCTACGCCCGAGCCTAAACCAATCGTATCGACGCATATTTCTTCCGGTTTATCCAGCTTGCTTTCGTTCACGATCTGACCAACGGTCTGCATAAGGTCAAGGCCACCCCAAGACTTTATGTCCAAAACAACATTGCCGCGCCGTTTGCACAGCGCCGTGCGGTCAGTACCAAAGCGGGCAACGTCAACGCCGTAAACCAAGGGCTCGTTCATCGGAACGGTCACATCGCGGCCAATAGCCCCATCGACCAGCTCGGCTGGGATCAGCGTGTCATCATCCGCAAGAGCAAACTCGCCAAGCACACGAATGCGAAAAGCGTTAGAGTCTTCTCCATAGGTAGCCTTAATTTGCCGAACGAAGTCATCGGAAACCAGAGGATTTTCCAAACACGAAACGTGCATACGTTTCCAGTCAGATGCCAGCTCGTGATGGGTTTTGTAAAAAAGGCCGCTGTTTCTCGTCGGGTTGGAGATAAGTATCGTCGAAGCGGAGTGGCCCGACATTGAGCCCGCAGCGGCCTCGAACACAGATTCGGGCACAGCTGACGCTTCGTCAACCACTAAAAGCACATGCTCGCTATGAACACCGGCTAGGGCCTCGGGCCGCTCTGCGGACGAGGTTCTAGCCGAAATAAAGCTGGACTCCGGTGCCCCCTTCATCACGATGCGGTCGGAGAACACCTCAAAGCTGTCACGCAAAGCCGGTGGCAGCTTGTTCACCCAAGACTTCAGCTCGGAGTACAAAGCGTCAAAAAGCTGGGCAGACGTAGGAGCCGTCACAACTGCCTTCTGCGGGAAGCGTGTGCACATATGCCATATAAGCGCCCAAGAGCAGGCTGTGGACTTTCCGACACCGTGACCTGCCCGAACAGAGATACGCCGCTCCTTGGCCGCCACAGAGCGAAGAAACACCTCTTGCCACGGTAGGGGGTCCGCCTTCAGAGTTTCGCGCACAAACAGCACTGGGTCGTTCGCATATAAACTGATAAACTCTATAAAGGTTTCTTCAGTTTGCTTTTTTGTTGAACTCATGAATTTCCCCTCGCGGCGGATTTAATCGCCACACAACCGACTTCAAGGCAAGCTGTAGCTGGTGGCGGGCCTGCTTGTCACGGCAAACGTCAATAGCTGTGGCAAGTGATACGGCGCTTGCGCACAGCTGGGCTGTTTCGCACTGGACTATTATCTGCTGCTCTTCCTCTTCCCAGTCTTCCATGCTTGCGCTCCGATTCTTCGTGAAGATGGTCAATATACTCCAAAAGCTGCCAGCCGGTAATAACCCGCTTCTCGCGCCCGTTGGACCTGCTCTTCGGCAAGTCAATATAGCCAATGTCGCCGTCTTCCACCATCTGTATGATGCTGGTCAGCGATATCCCCAATATGGTCGAAACATCGTAAAGCGTGTAGATGGGTTTGACGTACACAATGCGCCGGAGCAGGTCTTCACGGCTGCGCTCTACAAGCTGCTTGGGCTGTACTGTTTTGTGGGTTCCGTGCGTTTTGTTATATTTTGGGCGTTCTGACTTGATGGCTCGCTTCTCGGCGGCAAGGGCTGCCCTGCGGCTGGTGTGGTGCTCTATCTTGATCGTGTCAATTTTACTGAACCAGCGGCTGTAGGCTTTGTGCTGGCCTAGACGCAAAACGGCGCTCAGCGATATGCCGACATACAGCAGCGTGCCAGCCTTGTCGTAGTGGCGGTACAGTTCCGTCGGGGTGTCATCTTCCTGCATCGTGGTTCTGCTCAGTACAGCATTTTTTCAGGATAGACAATCCGGACAGTCGGACATCGGACACCCCCCTAGGGGGGGGTGTGTCCGTGTCCGGACACGCCCTTGTCCGCTTTTTGTCCGGGTCCGTTGTCCGGCCATTGATTTTATTATATTTTTTGGTGTCGGACATGTCCGGATTCATGTCCGGACGAGTCCGTGTCCGATTTGTGTCCGGACACGTGTCCGAGCGCGTTTTTGAGGGCAGGTTGGCCTGTTTTTGGTGTGTACGGATAGCGGTGGGTGCATACGCAAGTGCCCCGCCAACCCGCCGACCGGGGGGGGGCTCGCCCACTTTCGGCCCCCCTCGCGCGTCCCACTTTCCCGCCCACGCGCCCAGTGGGCGATGCGTCCCACTCGTTTAGTGGGCAACCATTGTGGGCAGCAATTGTGGGCGGCAGATGTGGGCGTTAATCGTGGGAAGCATCTGGGGGTTTGTGGGCAAGCTCAGCTGTGGGCAATGGCTCGGCTTCAATGGTCACGCCTTGCGCAATGCGCGCGCGCTCTGACAAAACCTTAAGCGCGGCCAAATGCATATCGCTTAAGCTGTGCTGTACGTCGACTGCTACGTTCTGTTTCGCTTTGCCTAAGCTTCGGTCCAATATGTCGCGGCATGCTGCCAGCGCGACAGCCTCGTTGTCCGATTCCGCGAGCTTGCCAAGGCGCGTTAGCGCGCGTGGCGTCATATCTTCTAATCGCCTTGCCATTTGCGCATATCCGCGCGTTTGACCTCTTGGGTTGCCCGATTGCCCCTTAACAAAAACCATAATTTGCCCCAATATCGCAAGCCATTGTTACATTATAACATAACACCAAAAAATAAATCTGAAAACCCTGTTGACTGACAGGGCGCATTGTCCTATTGTATACCCATACCGCAATCAAGCGGCAATCAAAAGGGGCCAAGACAATGCACACATTCAATATAGAATACACAGATACCTTTTGCGGCGAAGCCAATTATAACTGGGTAAATCGCCAAACAGTCACAATGCCAGAATTAACGCATTACGGATATGACGGCAGCACAAACTACAGTAAAGCTGATAAGGTTTTTGAGCGCGAACTAATGCGCAAGGCAAAAGCTGCTGTAGGGCTGACTGGCGTTCGTGGCGCGATTGAACGTAATGGTGACGAAATAACGTTTAGGCCGTTCCGCGCAAATACTATTCTATTCATCACATACGAAGAATGCGCAGAATAGCACGCTTTTCCAGCCTATGCCGCGCTGCGTGCGCGGCATACACGGGAAAAGATACCCGACAGC
>JAUREG010000033.1:0-13954 GCA_030827545.1 Acidimicrobiales bacterium | reverse complement strand
GTAGTAAAGAGTGGAGGCTCCGTTTTCAATAAAGGTAGCGTAAACATCTCCATTTGAGCCACGCATACGCAAGTCTTGGGCATCAACAAAAAGATTACCCGTCCCTACATCCTTAATATAACTATTCGAACCATCGTGATAAATCTGTAGATCACCGCCAACAGCATCTCCAAACGTGGCTTTGTTATTGTCGCCGAAGGACATATCGCCCGACGACACAAAAGACGTGCCTGTGATGGTTGTGCCTGTAATGGCAGCAGCGCTTGATCCACCGATTGTTGCGCCGTCTATAGTGCCGCCGTTTATGTCTACTGTGCTAAATGTGGAAGTGCCGGTAGAAGTCAGCGTCCCACCAACCGTCAATGTTTTACCTGTTCCAACATTCAGGCCGACCGAGGTTCCTGTTCCATTGGCTGTAAACAGAGCATCGAGGGTATCAAGGTCGCTGTTGAGCTTGGTCCCCCAGGTATCGCGTGACGCGCCTACCTCTGGTTTGGTCAGGTTAAGGTTGGAGGTATAGGTATCGGCCATTTCTAATTCCTCACACTGTCGTCCAGGTTTCGGACGGATCTGTTTTCACTGTCCAAATTTGCTCGGGTACACTTTGATCGGTCCACGTCTCTTCTGCAAGCGGATCAACAGCCCAGCTTGCATCTGAAATCGTTTCTGGCGACCAATCCTCTGGTATCACTACCTCTGGCTCCCACAAGTATCTTCCGTTTGCCACAAAGCCTGAAACAGCTGCCATATTAGCATCAACAGGCGATCTGCGCGTAGGCGTTGCTGTTGAGGAGCTTTCCGCCTCTATATTACATACACCAACTATGGCCATAACGGAATACGCGCTACCACCAGATATTGCCTCTATTTCGGCAATGACACCTCGGAAGCGATCTGCAGCACTCGTAGCGCCACTGCTAGCAGAGATAGAGCTATCAGCTAACCTCACGCGCACAATGTCGGCAGAAGAGCCGCTAGAAGCCGCTATAGTGGCACTCACAGGCTCAACATGCGTTATTGTTGCTGTAGAGCCGCTTGTGGCCTCCATAGCCACTGTGGCGTCGTTAATCCTGATTGCAGCGGCACTGGCACCTGACGTTGCAACGATAGTGGCTTCAGCTATCTCTGTGTCAGCTGCCGCCGCCGCAGTGGTCGAGGCAGTGATAACCTCTGCCTCTATTGCTTCAACGTGGGTCGGGGTGGCTGTGGCCCCAGAAGAGGCAGCTATTTCTGTTGATACTGCCTCAACGTGCGTGGGCGTTGCTGTAGCGCCTGACGTGGCCGCAATAGCGACAACGGCATCGATGATGAAATCCTCACCATAGACACCGTCACCATAGTCATAGACGCCATAAGCGCGACCCAGCGCCATATTAGTCGAGCGTTACAGTAAGCGCCGAGGTGTTAAACCGCAGCACGTCGCCTGTGTCGACTGCCTTGCTGGTGGTTAAGTTGGCGTAGGCCAGCAAGTTGCCAGCGCTAGAAGCATCAAAAATACCGGCAGCAACAACCGTACCCCAGGAGCCACCGGCCTCTGGAAACTCTACTGCTGCTGAGTTAGCCGCTGTAGCTGGAGAAGTGCCAGAAACCGAGAAAGTAACCGCAGTCCTGGCATAGCTGGTTCCGCTCACTTCTGTGCCGCCGCCGGTATCGGTCGGAGCAACAGTGTAAAGCGCCACATACCAAGCAGTCGGACGGGTAGCCGTGCCTGATGTCAGCAGCCAATCAAGAACAAGGTCTTCAGTGTAGTCGGTAAAGCCAGCCATTAACGCCTCCTAATAAGTCTGCCTGGTGCGAGTGATAAGGGGACCGCCGCTGTGCGCAGCTGTGTCGCTTTCAGCTTGCATTGCTGCTACTCGCGTTCCGTAAAACTGAGCAAATACTGGTATCCGCTGGTCGTCCATGAGGAACGGAGCAGCGTGTGTTAGAGCCCCATACAAATACGCATCGGGCGCTTTTTGCAGTAACCAGTTCGTCGTGACGCTATCAGAGAGAGCTGGGATCTTTTTGTAGTAGACCATCTCAATCTCTACGTCATCGCCAGGTGCAGGAACCAGCTCGATGGCGTCGTCCATGATTGAGTAATACGTCACCTGGGTATAGAGTTGCTCTTTCTTGATCAAGTTAGCCTGATCAAGCGTAACGTAACGCAATGGGCTAACACCGGAAACCATTTTAAGGCTAATAGCTTCCAGCCAATCTGATGGAAGCTGCACAAACTCCGCAGAGCTTGTTGCCTCTGCACGTACCACCTGTTCACGCACTCGCAGCTGGTTGTTCAGGTCACCCTCAACAAACTGAATGAACATCGGGATCTGAGAAGTCAGATCGGCTCTGTTCAGATAGTCTGCAATCTGTGCCTGCAGCGAAGCGTAATCAGTGATGGTGGCCATGCCCTAGCCTTTCATCCAGTGGGTGCGAAACGGCAAAGCTTCATCAGAGGCCAGCCACCGTTTCATTGCGTTCTTATCGCGTAGAATACCACGATTGGAAAGATCTAGATAGACGCTCATCGGAAGCCTTGCAACGCGCACCATGTCGTTATTACGACCAGTGCGAGAAACATCATTTCTGATCTGCTCATTTTCTTTTGCAAGCTCGGTGATGTCGGTCTTTGTCTCTAAGACAATTTTATTGTCAGTGGTAATGTGCATGCGCTGCAGCGTCTTGTCTGCTGCGTCATAATCCAGATTAAAAACCCCTGGAGCGTATTCTTCTGCCATATCTCTCTCCTAAGTAGTGAGGGCGACCGAAGTCGCCCCCACCGATAACCTAACTTATGCAACAGTCAGGTTGGCAATGACCGCATGAGCCTTTTCGGTTTTCACGCGGAGGCCATACTCAACGACCAGCTCTTTCTTCGTGCTGTCGCCAGTTTTGCCAATGTCGAGCGTCTGGAATGGACGCAGGTAAGAGACAGAGGCGTACTCTGGATCAAGTACGAAAGCAAAGTTTTCAGGCTGGAAGCGGTTTGCCACGATGGCCACTTCGCCAAAGTCGCTGAGATATACATCAGCAGCTGCGATGATTTTGAGAGGCTTAACCTGGTTGTAGGTTACGCGCTGCTCGGCGAGGCCAGCAAAGCCCGAAGCCACGGTCTTGTTGTGTGGCCCGACCATGAATACAGAAACCTCAGAACCTTCTGACCAAGCTTCCTTGATCGCGGTTTTGAGCATGGTTTCTGTGAGATCCTGCGCAGCATTTGTTGGATCAAGGTTTGTCCATGCAGCGTTAGGATAACCGTTTCCGCTAGAACCAGAAACAGTTGGTGCAGTTGCGCCGTTAGCTACGACGTTGGTGCGGAGCCACGCAGGAAGACCTGCAGTGACGCGAGCCACAGAAGTAGAACCAGCATTCGCTGCTTGGTTAGCAGTGATGGTGGCTTCCATGTCACGCTTTAGCTCTTTTGCCTTCTTGGCAGTTTCATAAGCAAGAAGCGAACGCATGCCTGCCATGTTTACTGCTTGTGAAGTGCCAGAGACGCTGACGATCTTGTTAGAGATCTGAGCGTAGTTGGCAGAGCGAACGGTTTCTACGAAGTCGGCATTGCCTGCATCAGCACCTTCGACCACTGCATTCGATGAGGAAGCAGCCGCAAGAACGTCTGTCTGCCACTCGAAGTAGGTATTGTCTGCAGTGTCACGACCAATGTTTGACATCAGAGGTGTGGTTGTTGGGGAGATGTCGTAGATGATGTTCGACAGATCCTCACGCATGCTGTTAGCAGCATCGTAAGTAGTTGCTTTAGTTACAGAGGCCATTTTGCCCTCCTATTGATCTAATAGTCCAAAGAGACGGGCGGCGTCATCCACCGACCCAGTTTGAGCGAGACGCTGTTTCGCGCGTGTTACATTCGTCTGTTGACGTGGTGAACTGGACGAAGATCCTGACCGCATTGGTTTCGGCCCTCTAGCCCTTTGAGGCTTTGGCCGGTTCGCCATTAGCTCGTCGTACTTCCGAGCCTTGTCCAGGACAAGTATTGCTCGGGGATCGTAGGCCTGTGAAAGCTCTTCCGGGCTATAGCCAACTTTCTGGCCATACTCGACTAGCTTACCTCTTGCCTCTTGCCACTTCTTTTGATCACGCCATTCAGGTACTTGGTTAGCCAGATATTCACGACCCTGGTCAACGACCCTGGCCATGTTTTGCTGTTGCTCTTGCTGTTGCAACATTGCGACACGTTCACGCTCTAGCTGCGTCGCCGCCATGCGTTCTTTGTGATCGCGCCATTGTTTCTCAACAAGAGGAAAATTGATCGGGTCTTCCTCATGCAGCCTTGCCCAATCTGGCTCTTGTGGAGCCATTGACTGCAGTTGTTCCTGCAGCGCTTGAAGCAAAACGGCATATTGAGCCCGTTCCTGGCTTACTGAACCTTGCTCCTGCTCCAACGCAACGCGCTGGTCTCGTAGCATGTTCATGTTGCGCGAATAATCCGACTGTCGCTGGTAGCCTTGTAGTGCTTCTTTAAGCGGGATCTGCTCAGTTTTGCCGTTAATCTTAACGGTTACCAGCTGATCCTCGTTTAATTCTGCCTCATCGACTTCGCCATCGTCGTCGGCCTCATACTCGACCTCTTCGTCGTTTTCGGCTGCTACCTCAAGGGCATCAGGGGCTTCCTCATCCAACTCAGTCTCATCGGTCTCGTACTCGGTTGCATCTGCCTCCTCGGCTTCAGCAGCAGCTTCAGGTTGCCTCGTCTTTGGGTTGGCTTCCGCGTCCATTAACGCTGCAAAACGGTTGGCTGCTTCTTCTACACCGATTTCGCCGCCCGGCGATTGCTCAGTGTCCATAGGATCTACTCCATAAGTTAGGCGCGTAAACGCCGGTTAAAAGCTGCGATACTGGGCTCTGCTGCTAATGCAGACAGTTCGCCCCGCAGCTCAGAAATTGCACGCATCATACGATACGCATCTTCTCGCACGTCGACTTGATCCAAGCTCGACGTTTTCCATGCCTCTATATAGCGCTGCTCCAGGCGACGGAAGACCTCACTTGAGGCATCGTCATTCTGGAGCGCCTTAGCGGCACGGTACAGGTTCTCTTGCTCCCAGGTCGCCATTAGAACTGACCTGGCATCTGTGGCATCTGTGGCATTGGCTGACTGAAGTCAGGCTGCATGGGTTGCATTTGCGCCTGGAGCTGGGCCTGCATCTCTGCGGCCATGCGCTCACGGTCAGCCTGCAACGTGAACATCTGCTGCATTTCTGCACGCTGCCTGTCTACCTCACCTTTGATCGCTGCTACGTCAACCTGCGCACCATACCGTGCCTGGATCTCGGCAGAGCGAAGCATAATATCAGCAAACAGCTTATCTCTATCGTAATCGGCGTCGGCTTGTGCCTTGCGTGTCTCAAGCTCCTG
Organism: Acidimicrobiales bacterium; assembly: GCA_030827545.1. GTDB lineage: Bacteria > Actinomycetota > Acidimicrobiia > Acidimicrobiales > Ilumatobacteraceae > BACL27. The sequence goes on along the minus strand of JAUREG010000033.1, from coordinate 8,593 downwards.
CTTCTGCGATGCGATAAGGATGTCAGCTTTAATCTTTTCAGCTTCAACTTGAGCCAGCATCTCAGCAGGGTCAGGCTGACGGTTAGCTTGTTGCTGTTGCACAAATGCCTGCACGCTCTCTGGTGTGACCTCTTGCACAAACTGCGAAGGATCAAGGAAGCCAGCAAGCTGGATAATTTGCGCTAATGTCGAACGATACTGCTCAACGCTCACCAGGGGATTGTAGGCACCGTATTGGTTCAGCAGCTGCTCTTGCTTCGCAGCAATCTGCTGCAAGAACGCCATACGCTGTTCATCAGATCCACGACCGAGGGCAATGTTTACCGTCATGTCCATGTTGGCATCCCAGCCACGAGGATCGACAGGCACAAACTGATTACGCAGGCGCATGATCATCGGCTTGTCCTGGTGCTGGACTACCAGCTTCAGCAATCCTGAGAAGCAGCGCTTGATGCCGTCTGCAAACAACCGTGCGATCATCTCGATGCGCTCTTGAGAGGAGGAGAGCTGCGCCTGGACCGCAGCGTTCGTTGTCGACTGCAATACGTCGGCATCAAGCCCCTGTGACGCCCTGGAAATACCTGTACGCTGCGTCTTTATCTCGTCCAGGTAGGCAAGCACCCCAAGGGCAGGCTGGCCCACAAACGGCGTCGAGAACGGCTGTACGGCACCAGGCTGGCGCATACGGATAACGGCACCTGTTTCGTTGTTCAGCACATCGTCCATGTTGACCTGGGTCTCTACCACCGCAGTGCGGGGGTGGATGGACTGCGCCAAGCTATCGAGGGTGTTACGCACGATCTGCGACTTAATGAGCTGCAGATCCATTGTCTGGTCAGCAATTGACTTACCAAAGACAGTGTGTGGCGTTGGGTCGGGACACAGGACGGCAAACGGAATATCCTGCACGATTTCATCGTGAAGGACGACCTTGCCGTTACCGACACAGCAAACCTTGTGCAATTCAGCGATACCGTCACCGTCTTTGTCGATGCGGATATACGCCTCAACGTAATACACCTTATCGGTGCTGTCGTCCGTATTGTCTGTAATGCCAAAGAAGCTCTGATCCGCTGGATTGCGGGTCAGGGTCTCCATGTTCATTTCAAAGCCATTAGATCCAGCGTTCTCTTCAATGATTTCGCGTGGATAGCCCATCGACACCAATTCGCTGACAGTGGCCAGCTTGCGGCGTCCCACAATAATTGCGTCATCGAGGTTTGTGGCCTCGTTGTCGATCAAGAATTGCTCTGGTGGAATACATTCTACGACATATTTCGGCGTTCGGATCACTCTGCGCACACGCATTGATATTTCGGGTGGCAGAACATTGATCACTGGACCTTGGCCCATCATCTCTTGCTCAACTACGCGCTCTTCCTCAACGTAGTCGATCACCTCGACATCGGGGTCGGACATAATGAGCTGCGCTTCCTCTGGCAGTAAGCCAGAGTAGGAATGCTCCTCGACGCTTTCGTCGTCTGACTTGTACCAGGTCAGCACACCGTCTTTCACAATCAGCGCATCTTTGATCGCGTCATGCAAAATACGGAAGCCGGGGTTCTTTTGCATGAAAATGTAGTCAATGAGATCGGTCATCTGTTGCGCTGCAGCAACATCCTCGGGACCTCGTGGCACAAACTCCACAATCTTTTCGCCTGACGTGAAAATACGCAGCAGGCTGGGCAACATGGCCAGTACGGTATCCCGTACTTCAGTCATCACGACCTGCGACCGGCCATCCTCTTCATTGCCAAATTTATCGCCCAAATAGTACGACATTGCACGCTCGCGTTCAGGTGCAATGTAGCTATCGATGTAGGTGGCAGTGTCCTCTATGGCGCGGAAGACGCGATAGCGGAACTCCTCCTCGTCCATCGGCTGGTCTTCAAGCGGGATTAGCTCGCCCGTCTCGTCGTTATACAGATCCTCGGTATCAGGAGGCAGGATGTCAGGAATGTACGCCCCAGGGGGTGTGCGGATCATCGCGTCAGCCATATCGTTTTCCTTTGCCACCCATTTTCTTCGCCTCGGACAAGGCAATAGCGACGGCTTGCTTGCGTGACTTTACCACTGGCCCCTTCTTGGAGCCAGAGTGCAGCTTTCCAGCGCTGTACTCACGCATAACCTTGCTAACCTTCGTCGCCTTCTTCATCTACCTCTTCCTCATAAGAGGAGCCAGGGCCATATTCACCCTCTTCGCTATCCTCTTCATCCTCGTCACTAACGATCCAAGCACTGCACGTCCTCGACGCAGCGCACTTGAAGTCGAATATTTCACAGTATCCCAGATCTGACGCATCGACCATATCCTCCATGCGATCTGCTTCGCGGTCTTCTGTCAGACCATCCTCGATGCATTGTAGCATCTCAGGGCTCTGATCAAAAGCTCCACAATTCCCGCACCGCATTTCTCGCGCTTCGTCGGGCGTTGTGTTCCAACGTGACGCCATGCGCATCCAATACTCGTCATTGGGCTGGCGGGGGTCCATAGGCCCATAGTCAGCCTTATCTATCGCCTTTCCACGGTTCTGCAGGTTCAGCGTAATGTCGCGCGTGGCGATAGGGCATTCAGCCATAGTGGGCTCCTAAATTGTGTTATCGGCCAACAAACCGCCGGTCGGTTGCTTTTTCTCTTCATCGCCCTCACGAGCTAAGAACACACCACCCGCACCAACAACGGAAAACGTCAATTCTGGGAAACGCTTAAACGCTTGTGCACGTTCCTCTGGGTTCTTATACGTCACAATATTCGTAATGCCAGCATCCTCAAGCGTTTTTGTGACCAATGGCCCAGCGTCTTCTGGGATAACAGCACCTTTGAACGCTGTATATGGCACGGCTTTTGTGAATTTCTTTTCAAGGTACTCTGTTGGCAATTCATTTGCCAACGATTTGAATTTCGCAATATCGTCAGCAAATTCGCTCAAATCATCGCCGCCAGTGCGATCAAGGACAAACTTGTCTCGTACCTTCCCATAACGGAAAAGGTCATCGGTTGCGTAACTTAACAGTTCAAAACCACCGTCAAGCTTGTCGCCAACTCTTTTAAAAATATCATCGTACAAGTCTTCTGCTTGTTTTGTAGCTTGTGCGTATTTTTCGCTATCAAGGCGCTTTATGTTTCCAGCCTGATCTCTTACTTCTTTCAGTGTTTTTAGTTGAGGGGTCACAAGAGCCAACGCTTTACCAAAAGACATAAACTGGTTTTCGGCTCCTTTTATACCTTCTCTAAACATTTCTCGCATAAGCTTAGACGTAGTAGCGTCAACATCTTTTATGTCGTACTTAGTCTCTTGTCTCATTTTGTACTTTATTGGCGCTCCTCTTTCTTCAAGATCGAGGAATAATTGTTGCCGTAAATTTTCAGCATACTTGTCGTCTACTTTAGCGGGATCTATTCCGTACAAAGCAGCAAGGCTTTCCTGTTCGCTTTTACTTGATGCTTTATTTGTAAATGCTGTAACTACATCATCAGCAAATTCTTTGTCATCCGCTAAAAGACCAGCAAATTTTGTGTCTTGTTCGCCAACAATATCGTAAATGGCTTTTTTAGCATCTCTTGAAAACGATGGCCATGTGTACGCAGCTCGGGGTGTATAGGCATCACGAGCATACACGGGGCCACTGCTCATACGTTTTGCGACTTCTGGATCAAAAATCAAAGAAACGTCGCCGTATTTGTCTAACCCTACATCTGGCGTTGTAATTGCAGCAGAAGGTGCAGGAATACCGCCTAAAGTTGCAGTGGCCGGAAAAGAAGACTGCGCCTGGTTATGGATCATCATCAGCGGGGTTTTAGCACTGCGAGACATTTTACGAACAGCACCCCCAACAAGAGGTGCAGCACCAAGCAAACCTATAACCGCATCTAAGCCACCCTCAACGTAGTTACCACGGCCAAAGTTAGACTGCGCCGAGGAAAGGTCGTTTGCGGCACCTAGTGGGCCTACAGCCATCTCACCGGCTTGCATCAACCTGTTTGCGCTACGTTGTGCGGATCTACCGCCGCCAAGCTGCGAACCAAGTAAATCAGTTAAACGCTCACGCAACCCAACATTGTAGTCAGGCGCAATCGTTCCCTCTGACGAAACAGGGATCATTGCCGCACCAGACGAATACGGGAACATCATGGCCTCGTTGAACGCCGCCATTTGCTCCTCTGTCAGGTCATACTGGTCAAGCAATCCCGCCATGTCACCAAGCCTTGCACGACCAATAGCGAGCCTTGTTCTTGGGACCAGGATCATCGCAATTGTGGCGCGCTCTGAAGTTGCTGCGTCGCGCTGGCTGGTCTTTCTTGATCGTCATATTGGGATCGCCAAACATGACCTTCGTCACCTTCGAGCCATCCTGCACATACACCACGGACTTCTTACGCCCATATCCAGGCTCGCCCTGCCGTATGCGTCGAGGCTTGTTCAGCGTCACTGTCTCACCACGCCACTTAGCCATCAAGCACCTCCTGCCAACTAAACCCCTATACCACAGCTAAATTCCGCTTTAAAGGCTTACCCTTCACCCAAGCCGAGGCCCGTCCACCGACCAGCGCTGCATTGCTCGCAAACGTCAAACACAAACTATCAGCCAAGTCAGGGGACCGCATCCCACGCTTCCGCAAGCTGTCCTTGCTTTCCACCTGGATCTTGCCGCTGCTCGTGAACGTGTACCGGGGGGCCACAAGCTCCATCCGCAATCCACTATCATCAGGCAGCTTCACTGCCCGCGTCGTCAGCCAATCCTTAACCGATAACCACAATTCATCACGCAGCCTGTTGGCATTCGGGTTCATGGCACTGCTTTCCGCCACATTCACATCGCGCACATTGAACCCCAATTCCCGCAACCTGTCAGCACACCCACTGCCCAGGCCAATCGTGTCCACGCAAATCTCCTCAGGGTTATCGATTTTCGCCTCATGGGCAACGGCACCCACAATCTGCATCGTGTCCAAGCCACCCCAGGACTTCACGTCCAGCACTACATTGCCCTTCCTCTTGCACAATGCCGTCCTGTCAGTGCCAAACCGCGCTACGTCCAACCCGTACACCAGGGGGTCCATAGGCGCTGGCTGCACGTCCCGCACTAACGCCGCATCCACCAGCTCAGCAGCAATCAGCGTATCGTCATCGGCAATCGCAAACTCACCCAGAACACGAATACGCCACGCATTGCTGCCATCGCCATACGTTGCCCGGATCTGATTAACGAAATCCTGGCTCACCAGCGGGTTCTGCAGGCAGCTAACATGCAGCGTATACCAGTCATTCGCCAGCTCATGGTGGGTCTTGTAAAACAGGCCGCTGTTCCGCGTCGGGTTCCCAATCAGGATCGTGCAGGCGCTGTGGCCAGACATGCTGCCCGCAGCCGCCTCATACACGCTCTCAGGAATAGCCGACGCCTCATCGCAAATCAGCAGCACGTTCTCGCTATGGATACCCGCCAACGCCTCCGGGCGCTCGCTGCTGCTGGTCCTCGCACTGCAGAAGCTGCTTTCCGGTGCCGCCTTAAACACCACGCGGTCAGCAAACACGTCAAAGCTGTCGCGCAGCACCGGCGGCAAACGGTTAATCTGCGCCTTCAATTCGCTATACAGCGCATCAAATAGCTGACCCGCCGTGGGGGCCGTCATCACGGTCTTCTGGGGAAAGCGCGTCGTTAAAAACCACACGGTAGCCCAGGCGCAGGCCGTTGACTTGCCGACACCATGCCCGGCTCGCACGCTAATGCGACGCTTTCCCGAGGCCACCGCCTTCAGGAAATCCTGCTGCCACCCCAGGGGCTCCTGGCCTAGAACCTCGCGCACAAACTCCACCGGCTTCCCACGATACGCAGCCAGGAACTCGTCAAAGGTACGCGCTAACTCTTCCGCTGCTTTGCTCATTTCGTGGACGCCTTACGCCGTTTCGCCGTGCGGGGGGTGGGGGGCTTGGGTGCGGGGGGCTGTGTAGAGGGAGCGGGGGTCGCCATCGTCGCCGCCCCCTCCGGGTGGTCGACCCCCCGGGGGGTCTCAGCGGCCTTTTTCGATTTCCGACCCCCCTGACCCTGACCTGTTTCAGGATTGTTGCCTACGCAACAATTGTCTAGGTTACTATCTAGATCGGGGTCACACAATACACCGTCTATTGTGTCGCCTGCCTCCAATGCCTTGTTTTCGTTAGGGATTTCCTGGTACTCCGCATCAATGTACCCGCGATCTGTACCCGAGGCACGATCTGTGAGCCGCTTCAGGGCGTCCAAGTGCAAGGCATGTGTGTGCTGAACGTTCACATCTATCTGCTGGCGATCCCCATAAAGCTGCGGCATCAGCCTGGTTGTAATGAATTTATAGGCGTCGACAGCCACGCGAGCTGCATCTGAGCGGATTTCGCCATTAAGTGCTTGATTTACAACGTCTTCCATGCGTTCTGCGTAGCTTCGAGCCCTGGCCTGGGTCGCGCGGGCGTAGCCCTCGCTAAACCCTTCATCCTCCGATAACCAGCGATAAACGGTCCCGACATGCGGCATCTCGCGTTGCTTGCAAATTGCAGTGAGGCTCTTGCCCTCGGCCATCTGGGCCAAGATTTCAGCGATAAGCTCTGGTGTTTTTGTGGCTGGGCGACCGCCCTTATTCTTTTCCACTATCCGTCCCCTTTAAAACGGCACATCGTCGTTGAGGCTCGCGCCCCGAGTATCCAGTATCTCGGTCATCTCTGCCCCGGGAAACTGTAACTTAGCCTGCGTTAGCATATCGAGCCCCGAAAACGAAGTCCACGCCACCAGCAATTCGTGCATCGTGACCACCTTTGAGGGATCTGGCGCTCGACTGGCCACTGAGAGGGCGTCTATGCCCTCTAGGACGACTGTGTAGTGCTGTCCCTTAAATTCCGTAGTCCAAGTACCCTCCGGCAGAGACGACGCTCCAGCGGCCTCCGCAGCGGCATCTAGTGCCACCCATCCCCGTCGCATGATTTCCGCTCGCTTGACCACCTCGGCCACGTCATTGGTTCCGATGGCCTTGTTCAGCTTCTCCTGGGCGCTGACGAACTTGGCCGCAAGGTCGGGCTCCACTAATCGCTCCAATCTACCCACACCCCATTTCCGCTCCATGGCATGAGCCACCTCGTCGACCGTCGCCAGGGCCGCATCTATCGGCGCACCGTGCGGATGTAACAGCGCATCTATTCCGTCCACCTGATTTCTTCTCCTCTTCCAAATTTACCCGGACAACGAAAATGGGACAGGATTTAGCGGGACAATGGGACACCCTATAGGGTGTGTCCCGTCCTGTCCCGCTACAATTGTCCCGCATGTCCCGTTTCTGTCCCGTTTCTGTCCCATATTGTCCTTTTGTGTCCCGCTCTTGTCCGGCTCAAAATTCGTGTCCAGGATCGTCGAAAGGCACAAAGCTGTGGTCAATGAGCCAGTATTGTCCGTCCCGATGTCCGATTTCATTGCCCCCAATGAGCCGCGACCGAGCCCTCCCGAATGCCTTTCTCGTCGCCTCGATAGCCTTTTTCTTGTCCTCGTGACCATCGCCAGGACGCCGTGAATAGAACTCCGCACGCCAGTGTTTTTCTTCCACGATTTTCACGCCAGCTGGCATAAGGGATGAAGTGGCAGGTCTACCGAATTGCATGAGTGCATGATGCAGCGCCTCAATTGCCACTTTTTCGTCAGACGTGCGCCTCATTGACCGCTGCGCAGGTATATCGTTGTCGTCGGCCAGGACTACCGCAAGGCTGGTCTCGTGTGGGTCTATGGGATCAATGTTGACGATGTCCATGCCGTAAGGCACGACCACGTTGTTCTCGCCATCTTTTTGCTTGGTGACGGTCAACTGACCCAGGCGACTGGTCTCTGTCTCCAGAACCTTCGTGACGTGTAATTCTGTGTCCACTGCACCGAGCAATGAGGACGAGCCGCGCATTCTGGCTTCAGCGTGACCCTGGTGGTGAACAACGATTGCCGTGCATCCATCGAACGCCTGCTGCAGGCCACCAATGATGCTGAGAAACGCTGACATATTACCGGCATCGTTTTCGTCACCGCCGCCATAGAGCCTGTTCAGAGTATCGAACACGAGTAACTTTGGCTTGAGGCCCGTCTTTGCGATGGCCTCGATCAGTAATTCCATGTCGTCGACACTGGACCTGAGATCAAGCTGCGCTCTAACGAAGCCCAAGCGCCCCTCAAAGTCGAGGCCATGCCGCATCCGCATTGCAGTTGTGCGGCGCTTCAAACCTGAGCCACCTTCAGCCGCTATGTAGACGCACGATCCGGGCTCTGTAGCGCGCCCCAGGAAATCGGTATGCGAAGCAACGGCACTGGCAATGGCGAGGCTGACGAAGCTCTTGTAGCTGCCTGGGCGCCCAAAGAGCCCCACAAGCCCGCCAGCCGGGATCAAGTTGTCCACGAGCCAGCGAACAGGCTCGCTGGTCATGTCCTCTTCCAGCTCTACCCTGATCCGAGGCTTGGGCTCCTGCGGCTGCTCAGAGGGCTCTGGAGCGGCGTCTGGCTCTTCCCAGGTCTCTGCATCCTGTACAGCGTCGTTGCTTTCCACGACGCTCTGCGCATGTGCCACGGCGTCAGCAACCTGCTGTGCTGCGACAAG
>JAUREG010000032.1:0-15139 GCA_030827545.1 Acidimicrobiales bacterium | reverse complement strand
CAAACTTCGCTCAGCGTTAAACGCACGTAACAATATTTCGCCGACCGCGTGCCTGCATGGTTATAACGCGGGCGCAATTTTGAAATCATTCGCAATTCGAGCACCTCGGCTGTCAACAAATCAGGCGTCGCAACATAATGCACTGCATCCATCAACTTCAGCAACGACCCAATCTTGCGCCGCGTGTCGCCCGTGCCAAAATAACTTCGCACTCGCGAGCGAATGTTCGTCGCCTTGCCGACATAAAGCACATCACCTTGCGCGTCGACAAACAAATAAACACCAGGCCCGCGCGGCAAATCAACGGTCAACTTCAACTTCGCCGCCTGCGGGTGTCGACCAATCTTGGCCATCGCCGCGAAATCATCAAGATCGAAAACACCAAACCCTGCCGCGCGCTCAATTAGGTGATGCAAAAGATCGCCAGTCGCTAACACATCATTAATCGCACGGTGACTCGGCTGATGCGCCAACCCCAAACTCGCTGCAAGCGTCGCAAGTTTGCAATTATCAACATCGGCGCCAACAAGTCGGCGCGCCAACCCAACAGTGTCAAGCACGCGATTCGACAAACGCTCACGGCCCGTGCGCACGAGCGCCGCATTTATAAACCCGACATCAAATCGCGCATTGTGCGCAACCAAAACAGAATCGCCGATGAACTCAAGCAACGGCTCGAGAGTCTCATCAATCGTCGGCGCGTTCGCCACCATCGTGTCGGTGATGCCCGTCAGCACAGTTATAAACGGAGGAATTGCGCGCAACGGGTTGACCAGCGTTGCGAACCGACCAATCTCTTCACCCCCGCGATATTTAACCGCGCCGATTTCGGTAATCGCCTCGAACTCACTCGACCCACCAGTCGTCTCAAGGTCGAGCACACAAAACTCGACATCGCGCAACGCGACGCTCGCGACATCGTCAGCACTCGTATCATTCGTCTCGCTCGAATCATGCATCGCGCCCGCCACAGAAACAACCATCACTTCAGATTAAACCAAGCGTGCTGCACACAATCACCTCGGCTCTCCTCACACATCATCACCATTAGAATCGTAATTAGTGTTTGAAATCGCGCTAACAGTTCAGTCGTGCCTCAGAGCAAATACTCGCGCCGATGTTGCTTGGGTCGCCGGCTACGACGGTCCCGACGTTTCGGGCAGACACGGCGCAATTGCGATCACCCCAGGCGGTGGAAAAATGGGTTCAATTTTGTCAAACACTCTGGACGAAAAAATCGCTGAGCACGCCCGCCGCCAACTTAAAAACGGCGTGTTGTTGCAACTTGAAATTAGCAGTGTCGATGCACTGATCAACGGCGTTACCGAGGGTGGCCGGGCAACTTGTATTTGCGTACCAGCGAGCCAACTTCCAAATGAGATTTGGACGCTACTGATTGAGCGCGAACCACTCTGCATAACTGCAAAAATTTCTGACAATTCAGTCACGGACTTTGCTTTTTACACAAGAGCAACAATCGCAAGTGCACCACAGTCAGCACAAGAATTATTCGCAAAAGGCAACACTGCATCGGCAATAGCCGACGAAATGGTCGTATCTGCGTGGTTTCCAATTACTCGTCTCGTTATCGCCGGCCTCGGTCCGATCGCTGAAGCACTCAACACTGCGGCCCAACTATTGGATTGGAATATTTCAATGGCCAACAGTCCTGATGTCTCAACCGGCATGATCATGGGTCTCTCACCAGTCGACGCGACAGTAATCATCCATCACAGCGTTGAAGATGCAGGGCGCGCTTTGGCGAGTGCGCTCGATAGTCGCGCCGGCTACATCGGTGCCGTTGGCTCGAGCAAAATGCAAAACGCGCGAGCCGACTGGCTCGCATATCGGGGTTACACAGATCATTCAAGAATTCACGGTCCAGCAGGACTCTCAATTGGCGCAAAAACGCCCGCCGAGATTGCAGTTTCAATCCTCGCCGAAGCTATGTCAGATCTGCGTCTCAAAAATCACCAAGTGACGCCAGCGCATTAAGTTCGTTATAGTTAAACAACAAACCTTCACATTGGAGCAGCAAAATGAGCAGCGAATCTGACGAGGCAAAAACGGTGTTGAAGTCGCTTTGGACATCAGACACACCTGCCGAATTCTCTGTTGACGAAGATTGTTCACCGACGAAGTCCTGCAAAAATATGAAAGACGTTACTTTCGACGGCTACGCACCTCCGGGCAGTGACCTACGAACCGCATGGCGCGAGAAACTTGCTCGCGAAGGCAAACTCCGATCGACAAACGAATCAATTCGTGACATTGTTCTTGGTGATGCAACTGAGAGCGCTGAAGTATCTGGATAACGAAGCCAGAACAAATTCAATCTGCAAGACCGACTAGATGTCAAAGAATCTTCCAAACTCTGTTGGCGAACTTACCGACCAACTGCGCACTGCAAATTATTTTGCCGATCGCGGTTTATCAACAGCGCTTCACCTCTCACTGCAACTCGGTCGACCACTTTTACTCGAAGGCGAAGTAGGCGTCGGCAAAACTGAACTCGCAAAAGTCCTTGCACAACTTCTCGACCGACGACTAATTCGACTCCAGTGCTATGAAGGCATCGACACCAATCAGGCACTATACGAATGGGACTACGCGCGACAGATGTTACAAATTCGCGCACTGTCCGAGGCCAAGCTCACCGCCACCAACACCGTCAAAGATCTCTTTAGCTCCGAATTTCTCCTTGAGCGCCCGCTTCTCGAAGCCGTTCGCGCGGGCGATTCTTGCGTGTTATTGATCGACGAAATAGATCGAGCCGATGACGAGTTCGAAGCGTTCTTGCTTGAACTCTTGTCTGACTTCCAAATCTCGATTCCTGAAGTCGGCACTATCAAAGCGCCATCTCGACCGATTGTAATTCTTACTTCAAACCGTACGCGCGAGTTGCATGACGCTCTCAAACGTCGCTGTCTTTATCATTGGATCGGCTACCCGACCCAAGAGCGCGAAACCGAAATTGTGCTCGCTCGAATTCCAGGTGCCTCAGCAAAAATCGCAGACAAAGTGGTTAAAGCAGTCAACAGACTCCGCGAAATGGAACTTACAAAGCCGCCTGGCGTTGCCGAAACAATCGACTGGGTTCAATCGGTTTCAATCATTGATGCAAATGACTTTACAACCGAGGTGGCTGACGACACTCTCGGTGCAGTACTCAAAGATCGCGAAGACCTCGATCTCGTTCGTGAAAACATTGCCTCACTCGTCAGCGAATAAGTCCCCTAAATGAAAGTCGGCACAGACTTTGTCGACGTGCTAGTCGAGTTTGGCGATGAACTGCGAAATGCAGGAGTGGTCGTCGGCACAAACGACACGATGACATATGTTGAGGCTGTTTCACTGATTAATCCCGCAGACCTTATTGACGTCTACTGGGCAGGTCGTGGCACACTCGTAAATCGCAAAGACCAGATCCCCGTCTACAACAGAATTTTTCAGAAATTCTTTCTAGATGTTGAAGCCGCAGCAGATAGCGAACTTAAATCAATGATGCGTGCAACAACGGCGCTGTCAGCGACTCTAGAAGTGCCTTCACCTGACCCTGGTCAAGGAGAAGAAAGCAAAGAAGAAGAAGCCCAACTCGGATACATGGCTTCGGGTGCGCAAGTGTGGCGCAACAAGGCATTCGCCGCGTGCACCGACCAAGAACTCGCAACTATCCGACGAATCGTTTCCGATATTCGCCTGACGCCACCTAGACGCCGAACCCGACGCACACTTTCGTCAAAAAATGGTCCTCGATTCGATCCGCGACGCATGGCTCTCGAAACGATGCGCTCGCACGGCGACCCGATCAAACTCTTCAAACAACAACGTCGCCTAAGAATTCGTCCCCTAGTTTTTATCCTCGATGTTTCTGGGTCGATGTCCGACTACTCGCGCAATCTTCTGCAGTTCGCATATTCCGCGCGTCGTGCGGCAGACAAAGTTGAAGTCTTCTGCTTCGGCACACGTCTCACACGCATAACCAAATCACTCGACCGCCGTAAACCTGACGACGCTTTGAATTTGGCGGCTGCGACAGTTTTCGACTGGGATGGCGGCACCCGAATCGGTGAGTCGCTTAATCAATTCATAAAGCGCTGGGGCCGTCGCGGTCTGAGTCGGGGTTCGATAGTCGTCATCTGTTCAGACGGTCTCGACCGCGGTGATCCAGCACTTCTCGAATCCTCCATGGAAAAACTTTCCAGACTTTGTCACAGAATTGTTTGGATGAATCCACACAAAGGCGATGAAACAAACTTCAAACCCAACTCACTAGGCATGATGGTTGCCGACCCCTTCATTGATGAAATATATTCAGGGCACAATCTCGCCAGCCTCGAACAATTTGCCGAAAACCTGCGTCAGTTACGATAGAGACAACTTATGAGATACAGCGTTTCTCTTAGAGCCGAAGGTGACCGAGTCATTGAACTCAATGAAGTCGTCGAGTTCGCCGACGCGATCGCGACACACTCCGGCATCGCAAGCGGCGTCAACTCAATGTCATACGGCGCACAAATCATTGTCGAGTCAAGCGACTCAAATTCGGCTGTTCAAATTGCGGTCGACTTGTTCACACAGTCGGCCGAGAAAGCATCTTTACCCGTTTGGCCAATAACCGAAGTCGAAGTAATCGCCGAAGACGAAGACTTCGGTGACTTCGAGTGATCAGACTTGGCTCGCTAGCCGGCTACCCATTTGAAGGACCACGTGCCCTTGCTGGATGGACGCCACCCGCAATTGCTGCAGTTTGGGCGGTGATGTACAAGCCGAGCGAAACTAAACAAGATTATGCAGTCATCTATGTCGACCACTCAGAAGATCTTTCAAAAGAAGCATTTCCATTTCGCCATCGCACCTATCCATGTTGGTCCAAGCGCGCAGGTTCGAAGTTTAATTTATACATTTGCACCTATGAAGTGCCTGGTGGACTCAAATCTCATCGCGAACAAATCTCCCGCGAGTTAATCAGCATCTACTCGCCGAGTTGCAATTCGGAGCAATACGACCAAGCATGGCGATCTGAATGGATTGGCGAATACCAAGCACCAACAACCGGCCCACTAACTACAGATCGAGACCCCAACCAATAAATTTGCGATCAACCAAAATCGCGTGGTGCAACAAGCGTGTTATTAAGCACCGCCGATACGTTTTATTCGACGAGGAGTGTTCGCGCTCGTGAGCGTGAGCATTGCACCCCCGTAGATGATTACCAAAATACCAACAACAAGTAGCAGTGGCGGGAACATGTCGACTGGTGGAGCGGTGGTGTCGAGCGTTCGATAGTCAGTGGCGACTGCTCGTACCCCGGCGACGACATCGTCCTTAAAATAGTCAGTGAGTTCTGGAATCGATCGAACAGGCGTGCCATCGAACCGGGTGAGCGGTGCGATTTCTGGGATCTCTCGAAAACCACTAGTGACTACCAAAAGGTTCGTGATCGATTGGGCCAGGCGCGGTGTAGTCGCTGAGATTGCAGCGAGCACATCTTCGGCGTCGCCAACTTTAGAGTTGTCGGCCACGAAGTTCAACAAGTCCGGAATCTCAGCGCTCACTGCATCCAGAGGTAACGCGAGTAACAAATGGTACACATGTGGAAAATTAGTCTCGACTGCGGCAAGCACATCCGCTGGAGCGAGTCCAGTGGCACCTGCGACTAAATCCACCAACGCACCAACCTCGCCCGCCGCACCGCCCTGCACATCAGCGATCGGGTCAGCCATGGCAGCAATGTTGCTAACCATCGCGACGCCCGCCTCCATGCCGGCGACACGCTGTTCGACAAACGCCGGACGCAAACCATCAACGACCCGCTGGCCACCGTCAAGACGAGGGAACAACCCAAGAACCAAAACACCACCGGCGACCAAAATGCCAACCAGCGTGACAACCGACCAGCCGAGAGTGTGCACCTGCGAACCGTAAGCGTTGGTTCTGGTCAAAGCCATCATCACCAAGCCAAAAAGCACCACGACAACGCCGATGACCGTCAGGATCATCGCGATCCAACCTACCTTTGGCGCGGGTTCGTCCAAGCCACGAAAATCTGATGCAACTGTTTCGACGCCAGTCACAACATCGTCTTCGAACAAACCGCGAATTTCGGGAACGGAGTTCACCTCGGTTACTCCGTCGAAACGTAAGACTCCATCAGTGCCTGCCACATCTCGCCAATTCTCGGTGACAACCAAGAGGTTGGTAATGGCTTGGGCCAGGCGCGGCGTCGTCGCTGCGATTGCCGATAGCACAGCACTTTCGTCGCCAACCTTTGAGTTCTTGGAAACGAAGGTCAACAAGTCAGGAATTTCGGCACTCACTTGATCTAGCGGCAGCGCCAACAACAAATTATATGTATGAGGAAAATTGGCCTTGAGAGCAGCAAGTACGTCGGCTGATGGAAGACCAGTGGCGCCTGCGACTAGGTCCACCAAAGCACCAACCTCGCCCGCCGCGCCACCTTGCGCATCGATAATCGGGTCGATCGTGTCGGCCACGTTGCCAATCATTGTGATTCCGACTCGGTCGCCGACGATTCGCTCCTCAGTAAATATTGGTCGCGCGCCGTCCAATACATTCTGGCCCGCGTCGAGACGCGCAGACAGTTGTAGCCCCCAGACAATGGCAAGCACCACCAATCCAGCGACGACGACTACGAACCATGCAAGTGAACTGGAATTACGAGTTGCCGACTTCGCTGGGAGACTGCTCATGATTGTCCTCCTGGGTTGTACCCCACTGCGTCAAGCAACCGCGACCGCCGTACTTTCATCGCGGGTTGGGTTGGAACTGGTTCAGTCGTTGGCGCTGGTTTGTAAGTTGCACCAACAACAATGCCCTCGGCCATTGCATACAAGAGCGGTAGAGCACCAGCAATCACCCTGCCAGTGCTATTAATACGGATGACACCCTTTTTGATTGGCTCAGCATTGCGCTTGATATCCCAGACCACTTCTGCACAGCCCTCCAATTTCGTTGCCACGCGAGTGAGCTGTGATCCGACTATGTACAAATAGACAGCCAGTTCGGCAATGAGCAATGCGATCGCAACGACCGTCAACACAACTAAGAGCGTCATGATCGTACCTTGTCGAGAACACGTCCGAGGAACAGGTGGTGTTCCAGACCCTCTGACAAAACTGCATCAACGCAATCACCTGTCTTGGCAATCAGTGCTGTATCGGAAGTATTCGCCGACGCTTGATCGAGCGTCGCACGAATGGTATCGACCCGTTTTTCAATCGTGCGCACAAGACTGACGAGCAACGTCAAGAACGCCGCAACGGCAATCAGTACGATCAACGCGAGCCCAAGCGTTACCCACCAAAGGCTTTCTTGCGTTGATGTCAAACTAAGTATTTGCATGGTCAGCCTCCCAGCCGTTTACGACCACGGGCCAAACCTGCGGTTATGGCACTGGCCGACTCGTTTGTGATTATGAGCTCGCGAAGCCCTGCCGTATGGTGCACCGATTGCGTCAGCGAATCGTTAATGTCGGTCGCCTCATCGCCAATCTGTTGGGCCAAACGAAGGATCGGCACTACTAGCGCGACGACCACGAAAACCACAGTAAGACCAATTGCCCACCCAATTGTCCATCCAACATTCGATCCGAGAAGAATTGCAGTCATTTGGTCATCCCCCTAATCAAACTGTTTCACAGAACTCACGAACTGGTCGCAAGTTCTCATTGACGGACGGAAGGACGACGGGCACGCTACTTGTTTTCTCCGCTACGACCTGCACGCCACCGATTACGCTGGCAAGCGTTTTCTTTACAGCAATTAAATGAAAAATGACCCGAATGAGTCCAAGTGCGGCGGCGGCAATTATTAATGTTGCCAGCACCAACGTAATTATTGCATCAGTTGTCATGTGTGATTCCCCTTAGCCTAAAAGTTTTCCGACACTACCGGCGTAGCGAACAGCCCCGACAGCAACTTCATCGATCACTGTGTCGGTGGTTGCTAACAATTCAGGAACATCATCAAGTTCACCAATCAAAGCCACACCACCAGACAAAATGTCTGCCGATGCCTGACGAATCCGTTCAAGAGCGGCGAGCACTCGGTTGAGTAGTCCAACAAGTATTGGCACTACCGCAACAAGTAACAATAAATTGCCGATTGCCCAAAGTGACATTTGATCTCCTCTTAGTTGCTAGTTGGTTGATATGGAGCGAAAAACCGTTTAAATACTCGAGTCAGTGCCATGCCCGCGGCGCGAAGTCCTATTGAAAGCCCGCTTGCTGAACGTGGGCCACCGACTTTCGACGGGTCAAGTCCTTTGGCGATTGCGTCAAGCCGAACCTGCATCGCATCAGCAAATTGACCGAGCAACACGGCAGTCACATCAGCAATCAAACCGCGGCCGTATTGTGCAGCGGCGCCAGAAAGTTGCAAGTCCATCGAGATATCAACTTTCGTGCCATTGACAATTGGCGTAAGTCGAGCATTCAAACCCAACGCCGCTTGTCCACGACCCTTTTTGTCAGCACCAGAAGCATCTACCGTTATCGTCTTTGTTGCTTCGTTGCGTTGCGAAATTTTCGCCTCGCCACCGAACTCAAGTTTCACTGGGCCGAGCCGAATCAAAACTGTTCCACCATAGTGATCCTCTCCGATCACGTCGGTCAGGTCTGCACCAGGCAGACACGAGGCAACTTGCGGAATATCGCCGAAAAAATTCCAAACCGATTCAATCGGCTGCGAAACGTCAAACTGTTGTTTTATTAACACGATGCCTCCTGTGAAATGTATTTCGCTGGATCTTTTTCAAAAGTTGCCTTGCAGCCTGGGCAACAAAAATAGTAAGTCTGTCCATCGTGAACAAAAGGTCGACTTTTCTCATTCGCTACAACCGTCATGTTGCACACAGGATCAATTGCTGTTGCTTCAACTTTTGTTGTCGACACGGCTGCTCTAATGTTGAGTTCACCGGCGCTGCGCAACTTGACGAGTTCAGCAAGCACCGACACTGCCACCTCGCGATGCGATGTCTTTCCCAGATCTAATCCGATCGGTACCCGCACCTTCTTCAGTTTTTCTTCAGAAGCTCCACGATCCTTGAGATAACCAATCAGATGTTCACCACGTTTTCGCGAACCGACAACACCTACATATACGGGGTCGATCGCTAAAGCCGTCTCAAGCACTTCTTCGTCGCCGTGACCTTGGGTCGCAACAACCACGATCGACTTTCTATCAGCGCTCTCCACTGTGAAATCTGGTCCATCGATTATTTCAACACGCCAATCCAGCGACTGGGCAAGTTGAACGAGGGTGTTCGCCATCGGCGATCGACCAATCACTACGAGATGTGGCACCGATAGCACAGGCTCAACGAAAATTTGAAGTGCTCCTTCACTTTGGCACGAAATCGGTACGACTGTCATTCCAGCCGGCACGTGGTTGGGTTCATCACCAGTACCGAGCAGCAACAGTCTCGGCTCGCGATTTCGAAGTGCTTCACTCGCCTCACGCAGCAACACCGGTTCTGCACAGGCGCCACCAATGAAACCGAAAACCTTGCCATCAGCAGTGATCAACGCCCGCGAACCTTCCTTTCCCGACGAAGGTGCATCACGCCACACGACAGTCGCCATCACGAATTCCTCGCCTTTCTTGGCGAGTTCAACGGCAACTTCAAGAATGCCGAATCCGTCAACGTGGCGGTCGTTCATCAATCGTCCGTCTTCACAGGTGGTGCACCCGATACGTCTTTTTTCAACGTCAATGCTTGATAAACACGATCAGGCAAAAGTGGCATGTCGATGTTGCGCACACCCGAATCTTTCACGGCATCCATCACTGCATTCACGAACGCGGCTGGACCGCCAACAGTCGCACACTCACCGATGCCCTTAGCTCCGATCGGATGATGCGGGCAAGGCGTTACAACTTCATGCAACTCAAAGCCCGGCGTCTCCCAGGCAGTTGGCAACAGATAGTCCATATAGTTCGAACCCACACAATTGCCTTCGACATCAAATGTTATGAACTGCATGCTCGCCATCGCATACGCCTCAGTGAGCCCACCCATGATTTGTCCTTCGACAATCATTGGATTAATTCTCACGCCACAATCGTCGACCGCGACAACTTTAAGCACGTCCCAAACACCGGTCTGTGGGTCAACTTCAACGGTTGCGATATAGCACGCAAACGGCCAAGTCAAGTTTGGTGGGTCATAGTACGAAACATTTTCCAAACCTGGCTCAAGGCCATCTGGCATGTTCGTGTAAGCGGCATATGCACAGTCTTGAATCGTCACTCCGCGAGTCGGTGCACTTCGCACATAGAAGCGTCCCAACTCCCACTCGACATCTTCTTCAGACACTTCGAGCAAGTGGGCAGCAATTTTGCGTGCCTTCGCGCGAATTTTTCGCGAGACCATCGCTACTGCCGCACCGGCAACTGGCGTCGATCGCGAAGCATATGTACCCATGCCGAACGGCGCAGTATCGGTGTCACCCTCTTCAACGACAATGTCATCGGCAGGCAACCCCAGTTCGTGCGCAACAATCTGCGCCCAAGTTGTCTCGTGGCCTTGACCCTGAGTCTTAGCACCGGTTCGCAATATTGCTTTGCCCGTCATATGCAC
This sequence comes from Acidimicrobiales bacterium, assembly GCA_030827545.1. Taxonomy (GTDB): domain Bacteria; phylum Actinomycetota; class Acidimicrobiia; order Acidimicrobiales; family Ilumatobacteraceae; genus BACL27. The sequence goes on along the minus strand of JAUREG010000032.1, from coordinate 4,537 downwards.
TCGCAACTCGGCCGAATCAAACATCTTGATTCCCAAGATGTCGTATTCTCGGCTGTTTCCTGCACCGAGTGGTTCGGTCATCGTTGAAATACCAATTCCGAGCAGACGACCACGTTTTCTCGCCTCTTCTTTTTGCTTTTGAAAGTCTTTGTAGCCAATCGCTTCGAGACCGATATCCAAACACTTCGCGTACTGACCGGAGTCGGTCAAAAAACCGAAAGCAGTGCGATGCGGAAAGTCATCGTCGCGCACAAGGTTGACGCGACGAAACTCTGCTTGATCCATTCCTAGATCGTCTGCTGCCGCCTGAACCATGCGTTCTTGAAAATACATCGCCTCAGTGACTCTGAACGAGCAACGGTACGCAACGCCACCAGGCGCCTTGTTCGTATAAATTCCACGCGCCGTCAAGTGCGCAGCGGGAATGTCATAACAGGCAAACGCCGAATGCATCAGACCAATTTTGAATTTGCTTGGTTGGGCATCTGAGAAAAATGCGCCGTGATCAGAGTCAGTATGCATGCGAACACCAAGAATTTTGCCGTCCTTGCGCAAAGCCAACTCGCCTTTCAAATACACGTCGCGACCAAAACCGGTTGAAATTAGGTTGCCAGTTTTATCTTCGATCCATTTGACAGGTCGTTCAAGCAAAATCGACGCAAGAATTGACACGACATATCCGGGATAAACCGGCACTTTATTACCAAAGCCGCCGCCAAGGTCTGGCGAAATGATACGAATCATGTGCTCTGGCAACTCGGCGACAAGCGCGACAGCAGCACGAATAATATGCGGTGCTTGAGTCGTCATATATACGGTCAACTTCGAAGTCGAACGGTCAAAGTCAGCAATCGAACCACAAGGTTCAATCGGTGACGGATGAGAGCGCGGATAATGTAATTCGAGTTTTGAAACCTTGTCGGCTTTCGCAAATGCCGCATCGGTCGCGGCTTTATCGCCTACTTGCCAATCAAATACGACATTGTCTTTCTGGTTTTCTTTATCGTCGCGAATCAATGGTGCACCTGGTGCGAGTGCCTGAGTTGGGTTTACGATCGGTGGCAATGGCTCATATTCGACAACGATTGCTTCACACCCGTCTTTTGCAATATATGGGTCATCTGCGATTACGCAGGCAACTTCTTGTCCTTGAAAACGAACTTTGTCGGTTGCCAAAACTGCTTGTGTGTCGTACGAAAGAGTTGGCATCCAGGCCAGATTTCGCGCCGCCATCATCTCGCCCGTCAAAACAAGACGCACTCCCGGAATTTGCCACGCTGCACTGACATCAATTGATTTGATTCGAGCGTGCGCCAACGGGCTTCGCAAGATCTCCATGTGCAGCATGCCTGGCAGAACCACATCGTCGACATAGTTGCCTTTGCCACGAATAAATCGATTATCTTCGACTCGTTTTCGGCTTGCGCCTAATCCGCCGATTTTGATTTCATCGAGACTCATTGGTTGTTCCCCCTCATTTTCCGGCCTGTGCTCTCATCTTTTCTGCTGCCCAGAGAACAGCTTTAACAATGTTTTGATATCCCGTGCATCGACAAAGATTTCCCGAAAGCGCCCATCGAATTTCGTCTTCGGTCGGATTCAAATTTTCATCCAGTAGCGCTTTAGCTGCGAGCATCATTCCTGGGGTGCAGTATCCACATTGCAAACCGTGCTCATCTTTAAACCCTTCTTGAATCGGGTGAAGTTCACTGGCCGAAGAGAGCCCCTCAACAGTCATGACTTCATGGCCGTCTGCTTGCACCGCAAACATCGAGCAACTCTTTACTGGCTGTCCGTCGAGCAAAACCGTGCAAGCACCGCAATTTGAAGAATCGCATCCAACGTGCGTGCCAGTCAGCCGAAGACCCTGTCGAATAAAGTGCGCGAGCAACAACCTCGGCTCGACCTTTGCCGACCTGTTCACTCCGTTTACTCGTACCGTCACAAGACACGTTGAAACTTCTTCTGAATCATCGCCTCTTACTTCTTCATAAAGACTTGTCATTTCATGCCGCCTTAGCTTGGTTTGAACTAACTTCGGTCAAAATTCGCACAACGAATGTGCGCACCACTTGCCGTTTATAACTTGCGCTTCCGCGATGATCACTGCGAGGTTGCGCCGCCTGAGCAGCGAGATCTGCGGCTCGTTCAATTGCTTGGCTCGTCAGCGCCGAACCTACAAGCGACTGCGCCGCATCAATCGCATTTATGGTTGCACTTCCCACGCCGGTTAATCCAATGCCGGCGCGAATCACACTTGCACCCGAAAGTTCAAGCGCGACAGCAACACCAGCAGTCGCAAAGTCGCCGATCCGCCGTTCGAGTTTGAGATATCCGCCGGCACGAGTTCCTTTTGCTGGCGGAATAACTGCTTCAACCGCAATCTCATTGCTAGCCAACGCATTTTGAAATGGCCCCGTTACAAAATCGCGCACCGCGATCGTGCGTCGTCCTTTCGGACCTTGTGCGACAATCGAGCCATCAAGTGCAATCATCGCCGACGACCAATCGCCTTGCGGGTCAGCGTGACACACTGAGCCGACAAAAGTTCCGCGCGTACGCACGATCGGATCAGCAACCAACGGCGCTGTCGCTGCAAGAGTCGGCTGATGCTGCGCAAGAATGCTTGACTTCTCGAGATCTGCATGGGTGCAGAGTGCGCCGATTCGAAATGTTCCGTCTGTGTCCGCGCGATGATAATTAAGGTTCGGAATTTTGCTGATGTCAATCAAAGTTTCAGGTGACGCAAACCGCAGTTTCATCATCGGTATCAAACTCATGCCACCAGCAAGTATTTTGGCTTCGCCATTTCCTTTCGTCAACAATGCAATCGCTTCATCGATTGACTTCGGTGACTCGTATTTAAAGCGAGACGGATACATGCGTTACTCCTCGTTGTTCTAGATCGTTTTAACTAACTGATAGATCAATTTCACTTTTTTGAATTCGGATCACGCACTGCAGTTGGCGACGAATCTGCATCTGGGTCGGGACGTCGTTCCTGGTGCGGCGGCCAAGGCCCTTGTACGGGTTGTCCCGCAACTTTCAAATGATCGATAAGTTGTGGCCACGCCCACACGGTCGGGCTCTTGCCAGTCTTTGGCGAATTCTCAATTAATTCGTAAAGGCGCGGACTGCCCTTACTATGCCCGTCCGATTCAATAGCCATGAGACCCCCATCTACATTGCTCTAAATTTCAACTCGCAAAAGAACGGTACAACTTCTGGCGTCAAGTCTCAAATCGTAGATATGCGGTGGGTAAAGCGACTGGATACCTTTAATTCGTGCAGATGAGCAATTCACCAATTCAGCAATGGCAAGCATCTCTCAAAGGCTGGGGCATCCCCCAGGAGATCCTCGATCAGGCTCCACAATCGCCATGGATCCATCCACCTGAGAGTTTCAAACCCGACAATGACCTCAACCCAAACACGCCAAGTTGGATTCGCGCAAACGAAGCTCTCTTGGATGCGGGCCAAAAACCAACTGTGCTTGACGTCGGTTGCGGTGGCGGACGCGCATCACTCGGTTTGGTTCCGCCAGCGGCGCACATTACTGGTGTCGATCATCAACAATCGATGCTCGATCTCTTTGTCAGTGAGGCTGCGTCACGTTCGATCGCTGTCAGCACTATTTTTGGCAAATGGCTCGACATCGCTCAACAAGCGCCGATCTGTGATGTCGTCGTTTGTCATCATGTACTTTTTAATGTGCACGAGTTAGCTGATTTCACTTTGCAACTCTCAAGGCATGCGCGACATCGAGTAGTTGTCGAAATCCCGATGTCTCACCCCCTTTCAAGTCTTACTCCGGCGTGGAAACACTTTTGGAATCTTCAGCGCCCAAGTAGTCCAACAGCACTTGACGCAGCTGAAGTCATCCGCGAACTCGGCATCGACTTAAACGTCGAGACATTCACAGTCCCCGACCACAAGACTGCCGTGACTGATCGCGATGTGTCGCACGCCAGTGTGCGCCTGTGCCTCGACAAATCACGCGATGCTGAAGTCCGTAAATTTCTGCAAAACCGCGACCGATCACCGAGAACTCTCGTCACACTCTGGTGGGATACATCCTCGCTGAGTGACAGACACCAAGAGACATTTAGGGTCTGATGCAAAAAGCGTTGGCAACTATTTGGGTCTTTGGCGACCAACTCAATCGCAACATTGGCGCTCTTGCAACGGCCAAACCCGAAACGCATCGCATCTTGATCGTCGAATCAGCCGGCAAAATCGCATCACGGCCGTGGCATGTTCAACGCGCGCACTTTCTAATCACATCAATGCGTCGGTTCGCGATCGAACTGCAACAAGCGGGCTTCGAAGTCGACTATCGCCACGCAGCCACAATGCGCGCCGGCGTCAACGCGCACATCGCCGAATTCGCACCGACACATATATATGTGTCTGAGCCCAATAGTTACACGGCGCGCCAACTCGTCGCCGCGCTCGGCGTGCAAGTTGTTAAATCAAATCAATTTCTCTGCCATCCCGACGAGTTCGCCGCTTTCGTCGCCGGCAAAAAGTCACTGAA
>JAUREG010000031.1:0-15454 GCA_030827545.1 Acidimicrobiales bacterium | reverse complement strand
TCACCCGAGCGTGCGAGCACACTTGGCGGCGGGTCTTGCGCATAGACGATGTCGTTTCCAACACCATCTTTGGTCGCTGCATAAGGAATCGGCGTGAAACCAGATGCGAGTAACTGCTCACTTGCTTGTTTGACTGTCAAATTTCGTACATCGGGCACTGTGATCGACGCGTTTGCCGCATTGCGGGTGAGGGCCTGGTAAAGAAAAAGCCCGCCCGCGAGCAAGACGATTGCGGCAAACAATGCACCAAAAACAAACACTGCAGTACGTTGCGGAGACTTATCGTCGTATGGCGGATAGTTAGTTTGCTTAGTTGCAGTCGGCGAAATTTTTGGTAGTAACTCAGTCGCCGCGTCTTGCGTACTAATCACAGTCGTTGCATTGACATCTGTTTGTGGCACCACCTGTGTTGCACGTTCCGCTTCTTTTTTTGCAGACACCGCCAAGACAGGCATACCTTCGACGAATCGACGCAATTCGTCACGCACTTCTTCAGCACTCGAATATCTATCGTCGGGCGATTTTTCCATGCACTTAGCGACGATTGCAGCAACTTCTGGCGGAGCAGATGTCAGGCGTTGATCTAGTGGCATGGCGCGTTCATGCACCTGCTTGTACGCAATCGCGACGGCGTTTTCGCCGGTGAATGGGGGAACGCCACTGAGCATTTCGTACATAACGACCCCGAGCGAATAAATGTCGCTTCGCTGATCGGTAGATGCACCTTGCGCTTGTTCGGGCGAGAAATAGGTGGCTGTGCCCATCACAGCGCCGGTCTGTGTGAGCCCTTGTTCAACTCCTGCACCAAGCGCGCGCGCAATACCAAAGTCAGCAACTTTTACCCGACCGGTTGTACTCACAAGGATGTTTCCTGGTTTGATATCACGGTGGATCACGCCGTTTTGATGAGCCGAAATCAGCGCTGATGCAACTTCGCTCATGACGTCGCAAACTTGCATCGGGGTAAGAGTGCCGCTCTGTTTCAAAATATCTGCCAACGTTCGACCATTAACGTATTCCATTGCGATGTAATACGTATTGTTTAATTTGCCCCAGTCATAAACAGCGACGATATTTGGATGATTTAAGTTCGCAGCTGCTTGTGCCTCGCGCCTAAAGCGTTCGACGAATGCTGGGTCAGTTGCAAATTCCGGAAACAATACCTTCATTGCCACGGGGCGGTCGAGCAAAATATCTCTGGCCTGGAAAATCTCGGCCATGCCACCACGCCCGATACGTTTGCCGATTTCATATCGGTCGTTGACTATGGTTCGGCTGTTATCACTCATGGCTTCGTTTGCTCTACGACGTCGCGAATTTGGTTGACATAGTCACGAGCATCAGAAGTTGATGAAAATGATGGTCGCGCAATGATCTCGCGTGCCAATCCGAGACTTAAGTCTTCACGGGTTAGCGTGCTGTCGGCTTCGATAGTTGGGTTCACCCATAAGAAATTCTTGCCACGATAAATCAGTACTCGAGCATCAGAATCTGAGTTTTCGTAGGCAACAAAGTATCCGCTGCGCAGGTAAGAACTTAAAAGCACGATGGCGACAACGGTTGTAATCGCAATCGCGCCACTGAGCACAAGTTTTTTAACCAGCGGCTTCTTTTTACGCGCTGTTGCAGGGGCTACAGAAGACGCTGCTGCTGAGTTGGCGCCATCTGCAATTACATCGACAACTATGACGGTGATGTTGTCACGACCTCCGTTGGCATTTGCAATTGCGACAAGTTGATCGGCGATTTTTTGTGGTTCAATTTTTTGCTTAACGCATTTTTCTATTGCTTCATCGGTAACTTCATCAACCAAACCATCACTGCACAAGACATATCTGTCACCGGTAATAAGCGGAAGCGTCCAAGTGTCGACTGCAACACTTGGTTCAATACCTAGAGCCCTCGTTACGATGTTGCGTCGCGCATGTGTCCGCGCCTCTTCACGCGTTATCAAACCTTCACTGACCAGGTCCTGCACATACGAGTGGTCAACACTGACTTGCCGAAACTCGTCATTGCGAAATAGATATGTACGTGAGTCACCAATATTGGCAACCGCAGCCGAAACTTCATTCGTTGTTTGGTTTGGTGTTAATGCCAATACAGCGAGTGTTGTGCCCATGCCACGCTGATCAGTTTGATTCGCTGCAGCCTGAAAAATTGAATGGTTAATCTGTTCGATTACTTTTGCAAGCTGACTTGCATCAGCAATTCCGTTCGTTTGTGCTTCTGCCAACATTTTGATAGCCATGGCGCTCGCGACTTCGCCCGCATTATGCCCGCCCATGCCGTCTGCGACCACGAAAATCTTCTCTTGGGCAAGAAAAGAATCTTCATTTTGCACTCGCAAAGTGCCAGTGTCGCTAGATGCACCCCATTTAACCAACATCAAGCGAACCGATTCTCATCTTGATTAATGCTCACGAAATCTCAAACTTCGCACTTGAAGTACCGAAACTGAGTTCGTCTCCGTTTACAAGCAATTGCTCCTCGGAGATTTTTACCCCGTTGATTTTTGTGCCATTGGTGCTGCCAAGGTCCAAAAGCTTCCAACCATCGGCGGTTCGACGCATTTGAGCGTGTTCGCGGCTGACATTGCTGTCGTTAAACACGATTCGGCAAGTGGCTTGGCGACCGATTTTAAGCGAGTCGGTTTCCAGAACGATTCGCTCACCATTTTGCATGACCAACACAGCCTCAATCAGAGGTGCTGTGGCCACCACAGGCTGCACGGCAATCGAGTTCTTTTGGGTAGCGAGCTCATCACTCGTGCGTTCGGGTTGACTCTCATTGATTATCGAAAAGTCTCCGACTTTGATCGCATCGTCAACTCTCAAAATCACAGATATTGGTGCTGAATGCTTCAAATCGTTTTTTTCAGCGAACTGCGTCGCCGCTTCTGCAAGTTCGCGTGTCAGATGTTTTTCAATATCGGCAAAAGCCTCATAATCTGTCGCGTTTAAATTGACAACAAAATCTGGGTTGATTGGGCCCGATTTATCCATCGAATCGATCAACCCAAGTAGTTCGCGCCCGAGGTTTATTGGCCTGATTGCAGAGCCGTATGCACGCGCAAACATGCATCAATTCTACGCCCCACATCTATGCATAACTGTTAGCGTCAGTAGTCCATTCGGGCGAGTGGCGAAATGGCAGACGCGCTGGCTTCAGGTGCCAGTGTTCGCAAGGACGTGGGGGTTCAAGTCCCCCCTCGCCCACAAGATTTATTCGATGCGACAGTACTCGTCGTTATAAATTCTGTTACCCCAGCGATTCGTAATCAGTTCAACTTCTTGTGGTGTTGAAACATTTGGTCTAGTCGCAGTTTCAAAGTGAAAGAGACGAGCAAATGGCGTCCAGATAATTCGATACCCGCGATCTAAAAATTTGAATGATAAATCTACGTCATTAAATGAAAGTGGAAACACTTTGCTGAGACCTCCGACTTCAAAGTAAGCGTTTCGACGCACCATCATGCATGCGCCAGTAACACCAGTGCATTCTCGTGCCACCTTAAGAATGCCAAGTTCGCCGAGTTCGTTGATTGATCTACCGTTATAAAAGTTGTGCGGGTACGGCGTGTGTGAATGACCAGCACTTTGAATTCGACCGTCTTCAAGCAGCAACATCGGGCCGACCGCAGCAACATCGGGTTCTTGCATATATCCCAGCATCACTTCGAGCCAATCTTCGCTGATTACTTCAGTGTCGTCGTTAAGTAAAACGATAAACGGTGCGTCAGAGTTGACGACTCCAACATTGCATTTATCTGAAAAGTTGAATTCTTTTTCATAGTTAACAATTTTCAAATTCGTAGGGCTAATCCGTTGAAGTTCAGTGAGCACATTTGCTGGCGTGTGCGCATCTGCGACGACAATAATTTCGAAGTTTTTGTAGTTGGTTTTACGTTCGATGCTTTCAACGGCATTGAGAACTAAACACGTATCGACCCCGAACAAAGACTTCGTGGTTCCACACGTCGGAATCACGATGCCGATCTCTGGAGATTGTTTGAGTCGGCGTTTTACTCTTGATAATGCGTACGGCGTTACTTCTTCGACCTCAGCATCGATATTTTTTCTCGACAGATGCTCAGAAATTGCTTTTGTAGCGCTAATGAATGCATATGGTTTTTCATCTGCCGCGATTGAAACTGAACCTGGCACTGATCGCCAGTGGTAGAGCACCTTTGGAATATGAGCAATTCTCGACGTCTTTTCAACGATGCGCAGAATCAAGTCGTAGTCTTGCGAACCCTCGAACCCTCGTCGAAAACGGCCTACCGCGTTTACTAATTCGCGACGGATTACTGAAAGATGAGAGCAGTAGTTATGGGCAAGCAGTCTTTCAGGCGACCACTTAGGCTTTTTGAACTCGTCATAATGTTTGCCATCCACAGTTATTTTGTCTTCATCGGTGTAGATGTAGTCAATTTCTGGGTCAAGTTCAATTCGTGAGGCGACTTCGGCCAACGCATCGGCGTGAAGTTCGTCGTCGTTGTCAAGCAGAACAACAAATTCACCCGTCGCCAGCGAAAGCGCATCATTGCTTGCATCGACAATTCCGCCATTTTCTGAGCGAGAAAAGACAATGACTCGGCTATCTAAGACTTGAAGCTCCTTTAGACGCTTGGCAACATAACTGTCTGTTGATTTGTCATCAACTAGGCACCATTGCCAATCGGTAATTTTTTGTGCGTAGACAGACTTTATGCATTGTTCAAATGCCTCATGCGGCGGATTAAAAACTGGCGTGATGATGCTGAACTGCGGCCGCATCGGCGCTATTTCACGATGCGTTTGATAATTCGTATTGGCAACATGACTTTTCTACCGATACGCCATGTTGCAGAATTATGAAGAGTTTCGATTTGAGTGCGTAAATCTTTGTTGATTTTCTCAAATTTCAATAAGTCAGCAAGTGCTTGTTCAAGTCGAGCAATATGTGCCAGATGGCTTTTGATGTGTTCATTTGCGTCGCCAAGTTTTCTCTCAGATTCGACATACCGAGCCCGATATGCAGGCGCTTCACCAGCTTCGGCAGCGGCGCCGATTGCAAAATCTCGAGATTGCAAGAGCGCAAGTTCAAGTTGCATTATCTTGCCTTCAGCAACTTGCAAATCGTGTTTCAGTTGTTCTAGTTCTAGAGCCAGATCTGATTGCAAAGTTTCTGGAGAGACTGGAGAATTGCCATCCATAAGCGAGATATTTCAAGTCTATCTCAATGGCGCAATGGTAACTTGGAGATCAATGCAACAGATTAAAGAGATTGCTGCTTCACGCAACTTGTTATGGAACTTGACTCTGCGTGAACTACGAAGCAAATATCGCCGATCTGTACTCGGCTGGTCATGGTCGCTTCTCAATCCTTTGGCACAGATGGCGATCTATACATTTGTTTTCGGCTTATTGTTTGGCGCGAAAGCACCGGTCGGTGATCCCTCTGGGATCACTACGTATGGCCTGTACTTACTTACTGGGATTATTCCGTGGGGATTTTTCGCTCTCATCTGCAGTGTTGGTTTGCAATCAATCCTGAGCAATACCAATTTGGTGCGCAAAGTTGCATTTGCCCGAGAAAGTCTTGTTTTATCACAAGTTTTATTTTGCTTCGTTCAATTCTCGATAGAGATGAGTTTGGTCTGTTTGGTTTTATTGATCGCCGGCAGTGCGATTCTCCCTTGGCTACCAATGACTTTGTTGCTGATGGTTCTAATGGCTTGTTTTGCTGGCGGAATTGCGCTTGTGTTGAGCGTTAGTGCAGTGTTTTTTCGTGATTTGCCATATTTGTGGACGATTATTAATCAACTCTGGTTCTTTGCAACTCCAGTTATTTATGACCCCAAAATAATTGAGGGAAAAGTTCCGTTGGCGGTTGAAAATATTTTGCATTGGAATCCGACCGCAGTTTTCATCCGGGCCTTTCGAGCAACGACTTATCACGGCACTGCTCCGAAACTTCAAGACGTTGGTGCCTTGATCGTGGCTGCGGTGATCTCACTAATCATTGGTCTTGCAACTTTCAACAAGCTGAAGCGACGTCTAGCCGAAGAGCTCTAAACCAATTCAGCGGTGGTGTCGCTCAAGACTCCAAGTTGAGTTGATTGCGACTATGCCTTCATCGAAGACATTTGTCTTGTGCACATTGAATCTCAGCCAGTTTTCACAATGGTCAAATTCAGTGGTACCAGTTGAGTCAGTTATCGCGGCTGAAACGAAGTATGTGCCTTCAAGCAGTTTGGTCGACTCGATATTTAATGTTGCAGTTGCTGGGCCGTCAAGAACGCGCATCGTATTTGTGCCGCGCTGAGTTGAGGTTGCCCAAACTACGTCTCCGTTGAGTCGCGTTATCTGCACACGCAAGATTGGCGATTCAATTCGAGTGTGTGCAGAAATCTGAAACCTAATTTGCGCGCCCGCGTTTGATTCAACGACCTGCGCGATCGTTCCGTCATGATTGAGCAACTCAATCGAGTTGATCCGAGCGTCTCCCGTGCCCCAACGATTACGCGATGACTCATCACGCTCGGTCTGTGGTTGATAGCTGCCTCCGGTGTAAGCAGCAATCACCTCTGCCGCAGGCCCCGATTGGCGAATTTGGCCTTTATCAAGCCAGATCACTTCTTTGCAGAGTTGTTGAACAAGCCCGAGGCTGTGGCTTACGACAACAATTGTGCGGCCTTCACGCCTGAACTCTTCTATTTTTTCGCTACTTTTGCGTTGAAAATCTTGGTCACCAACTGACAAGATCTCGTCGATCAATAAAATTTCAGGTTCGACGTGTGATGCAATTGAAAAACCTAGTCTGACGACCATGCCAGAAGAAAAATTCTTGACTGGTGTATCGATAAATTTTTCGAGACCGGCAAACTCAACAATGCTGGCAAACTTATTCTGCACATCTCGCTTAGACATGCCGAGAATTGAACCGTTGAGAAAAATATTCTCAGCGCCGGTGAGTTCTGGGTGAAAACCCGCACCGAGTTCAAGCAAAGCGGCCAACTTGCCGTCGACTTTTATCGCGCCTTTTTCTGGTGTGTAGATTCCGGTTAGGCATTTGAGCATCGTCGTTTTGCCTGAACCGTTCGAGCCGATTATCCCAAGAGTTGCACCATGGGCTACTTCAAATGAGACATCCTTTAAGGCCCAGAACTCTTCATACTTTGCGCGTCGCCCACGTAGCAACGCTGCCTTGATATAGCGGTTGCGTTCGTGGTACAGCCGAAAATTCTTGGACAGAGAACTGACTGAAATTGCACTATTTGTCATGGCGCGATTCAGTTAGCGGCACTTTGTTGGGCACGAAGCTTTGCAAGTTGTGCCTGCACAGTGGCTGGCAGTTTGTCAGAGTTCCAGTTTGTAATCAGGTGATCGCTGTGCTGAATGTAATAGCTATCTTCTTCTGAGAGATTGGCAAAATCTTGATACCACGGCAAATGTCTTGCCGAGTACGGGGGACCACTTCGCAGTGAGTTGCCGTTTTGGTGCCCACCGCCAGGTCGATACATTGCGAAAGTCGTGTCGATCGGTGCTTTGTAAAAGCCTGGCCAATAGACATTTTGCCAAAATTGGGTTTCCCAGGTGATGACATCAGATTTATGGGTGAAGTGATCAGGCAGATCATCAATTCGAAGCGAGAACCCGACCTTGTCAATTGTCGGGTTTGAATGCAACATGTGTTCGAATACTTCAAACACATCACTCGGTGTATTCGCATCGGGAACAACATCAGGATCTGAAATTATGAAGTATCTCTCATTTCCTAACTGTGGTACGAGCCCGCTTAACCACGGTGCTCTATGTCCCAAATTGAATTTGTTGTAAACCACATTGTGCTTGGTGTTTTTTAAAAACTGGACAAGTGGTGGGTAGGTACTGTCGTTATCACACAACCAAATTTCGTTTTGGCCCATGTTCTCGAGCCACTTTAAAAGCTGTTGCAGACATGAAAGACGATCACGCACGGTGATTATCACCGGATATTGCCGAACGGCCATTAAATTATTTGCCTTGTAAAAATTTGGGTATTAATCGTCGAGCTTTTCTTGCAAGTCGATATGACCGAGACGATTCGAGAGCCTTTACTCTGGCGCGAGACGCGTCACGTTGGGCGGTGAGTTTGTCGATTCGTGCAGTCAGTTCAACTAGATCTGCGTGAATCTGAGCGCGTTGGGCATTTGTAACCGCCAAATCGCGCGATAATTGTTCGACTTGCATTGCCATTGGCTTGCGTTCAAGAACAAATTCAGCAATTTTGGCTTCTGTGTATTGACTGAATTCTTCATATTTCATTCGCAAGCCATGAGCTTCGGCAAAAAGCTCAGAGATTAAGAGGTCATACTCTTCATTGCTTGTCGTTGTCACACTTGCATTCTACCGAAGTTGTTAACCCCGCCTGCGAAGCCTTCTATTATGCCGATAATGGCTCAGGTAGATTATTCTGCAGTGCAAAGTCTCGTTGCCAAGCCCAGTCAGATTTTGAAATGGCTTGAATATTTCTATGTAGTGATTTTGCTTAGTTTGCTGACTCAAGGTCCTGTACTGAAAATTTGGGAAGCAAGTGGCCAAATAAATGGCGAAATCATCAGTTCAACCAAGTTTGCGACGTATTTATTGGTTCAGGTTCCTGCAGTCGTACTGCTGTTTCATCGCGGCATTCCGCAGAGTTTATTGAGAGGACCCATTGGTGTTTTGCTCGCCTTTTGTGGCTGGATGTTTCTGTCGACTTTCTGGTCAACTTTCAGCAGCTATTCACTCGTTGAATCCTTCACTTTGACTGTTACCTGTTTGGCAGGTCTGTATTTAGCGAGAAGTTTCACTTTGCTTGAACAACTCACTTTGTTCTTGGTGGGAATGCAACCTGGGCTGATTGTGTCTTGGTATGCAGTGCGAAATAATTGGACAGCGGCTGTCAATTTTGATGAAAACTATTGGATTGGTATTTATTTCAACCGCAATTCGCTTGCACCACCAGCCGCATTAGGCCTTCTAGCCGCTGGTGCACTTACTTGGATCTTGATTGTTAGACGTCCAAAATATTGGGGTCTAGTCGTGCTCGTGTTGTTTGATGTGATCTTGTTGAATCTTGGACTTTTGTTTCGCAGCAAATCATCCACCTCTCTTGGGGCGATCGCTGTATTCATTTTTGTTTGGGTATTTTGGACGGCGATTCGTTGGGTTAGATCTCGTCGAGATTTCTCAGCCGACCAACTTCGTCAATTTGTATACCCAGGGTTTTTGTTGACCCTCATTTTGTTGACCTGGTTCTCTTTTAGATTTCAAGAAATTCTTTCACGGGTCTTTAAAAGCAATATTGACTTCAGCGGACGATCAGTTTTATGGCGTTTTAGTCGTGCTGGGATTGAAGATCGATTTATTTTGGGTTGGGGATGGATGTCGGCATGGCACACCCCAAACTTCTTTAACATTTTAGGCGACTATGTTCTGCCTGCTGAATTCAACACATGGTCACACAGCGGGGTGATGGACGTCTTGCTTGGCGGCGGAGTGATCGGTGCGGCACTTTTGGTTTTGGCCATTTTATGGAGTGGGGCTCGACAACTCGAGCGTGTATTTACCCAGACTGCTGGTCAATGGGCTTTTGCCGCAACATGGTTTGTAATTGCTGCATCAACACAAGAAAGTTTTATTGTCGGCAATCACTTCTTGTGGTTGCTTCTCGTTGCCTCAATGGCTGGAAGCAAAAATGAAAATCGTGAGGAAGTAAAAGTTAGTTAGCTTTTACTGCTCGTCAAGCAATCGAATCATGTATTCACGAGCATCTTTAGTAGAAGTGACGAGGCTATTTTGGTCAATTGATTTTGCTGGCACATGCGAAATAAGCGGGTGGCGAGGTCTTTCATCAATTTCGCCAATGCCAAACAGTTCTTCGTGAACTTTTTCGCCGACGCGTAAGCCAACAACTTCAATTTTGATTTGTTTTGAACTGTTTCGCACAAGTTGTTCGGCAACTTCGTAGATATTCACCGGTTTACCCATGTCGAGTACCAAAATTTCACCAGTTGAGCCGATTGCTCCAGCTTGAATCACCAGTTGTACAGCTTCAGAAATTGTCATGAAGTAGCGCGTTACACCACGATGTGTAACTGTAACCGGGCCACCTTTGGCTATTTGATCGCGGAATGACATCAATACACTTCCGCGTGATCCCAAGACGTTGCCGAAGCGAACAGAAATATATTTTCCTGCACCAGGTCCGTATGCAAAATCGGCTGTTAAACGTTCGGCAATTCGTTTTGAGTAGCCCAAAACGCTGATTGGGTTGGCAGCTTTGTCAGTTGAGATATTTATGAAGACTTCGACACCAGCACGACGTGCCGCTTTGAGCATTGTTAGTGTGCCGAGCACATTCGTTTGGTATGCCTCATTTGGATATCTCTCAAGTAACGGCAAGTGTTTTAGTGCAGCCGCGTGAAAGACAACTTGAGGCTTGCGACTTTCAAAAATTGCATTGATTGCTGTTTCGTCTCGCAAGTCTGCCAAAACAGTTTGTGGTGTGTCGAGAAGTGCGCGACCATAAATTGAAAGTTGTACTTCATGCAGTGCGCTTTCGTCTCGATCAAGCATGATGATCTCTGCTGGATTAAACCTGACCAGTTGTCGACAGAGCTCACTACCGATGCTGCCTCCGGCGCCCGTGACCAGCACACGTCTATTTACTAGATATTCAGAGATTTCATCTAGGTTGATTTTTACTCTTCGGCGCCCTAGGAGGTCTTCGTCTGTTAAGTCACGAATATCGCTGGCGTCTACTGGTCGTTCGTCAAGATTTTGAACTGCCGGCAAAATCTTGACTTCAAGTTTGGCGAGTCGAGCGAGTTCGGCGATTTCACTAACTACGCCAGACTCTGCCGAAGGGATAGCAATCAACAACGTGGTTGCACCCGTGCGGTTTGCTGCTTTTTGTATTGACTCGCGTCCACCCAAAACCGGCACACCTGAGATGCTCAGGCGATGGGTTGATGAGTTGTCATCCAAGAATCCAACAGGCAGATAACTCGAGTTTGGGTTGCGTAACATCGTGTTGACAATTTGGATGCCACCTTCACCAGCGCCGTAGATCAGAATTTTCTTGGCAGTTAGTTCAGATGGTCGGCGAAGTTGTTCACGAACTAGACGCCATGTATAGCGACTCGCTGCAGTAAAAAACAAACCCAAAATGCCACCAGTGATGATTGCACTTCGAGGAAACGCATCGATTGATCGATCGGTAAATCTAATTGTCAACAAGATCGTTGTTGTTATGAATGCAGAAAGAATCAGACCTTTAACTTCGTCAAAACTTCCGTATCGCCACCGTCGACGATAGATGCCGACGATGTACCCCGTGATTGCTTGTACAACCGCAACAATCGGCAACGCACGATAAAGAATTCCTTGTACCGCATTGCTGATGTCTCGTTCTTCTTGCAAGTAGGCCCGCAATACAAGGGCTAATGCGGCCGCTGCTGACCACGCAAGCACATCAAGAACGAATTGAATAACTCCAGTTATTGAAACAAAACTTTTACTTTGACCGACTCGCTCTGCGAAAAGCGCAAGACGAGTGCGAGAGTTTAATTTTTCGGCCATTATTGCGTTATTAGCGCTGAACCTAAGATTCGATTTCCAGATTTCTCAACTACTGACCAAGTTTGTTTGACGGTACGCGAATCAGCTAGGTCTTTGACTACAGCGATCAAAAACACAACGTTGTTTGATGGTGCCAAATCTTCAGCACTTAACTGGTCAACTGACTTCGTGATTGACACTTGGCAGCCGAGAGTTTGGGCCAACGAGGTCGCTAACTGTGTGTCGAGCACGTTTGCTCCGATTGGCAAAACTTTGATTGAACTAATCGTAGATATCGATGCTCCGCGCAATGCTGCGGCCAAGAGTTGTAGCGAATTTGATTTATCGCCACTAGAGGCTTCGCCTAAGAAATTTTCGTAGCCAACTGCGGCGATTAGACCCTTTGCACTTCTGATCTTTGAGTCGGTGACTACTAATTGAATCAAGATGAGCAGTCCAAAGACCAGACCAACAAGAAGACCAAATATGTAAGAACGGCGATCAACGGTTTCAACTGTCTCGCCGCCAAAGTATTTGCTCTCAGAAATCTGAGTTATTTCACCGGTAGCTAGCGCAATCGCTTCATCAAATGCGGCGCGCTGTAGCTTCAAGCGCGAAGTATCGTCGGTCGAAAGTTGAAGGTCTGAAGCCAGCAACGCATCGAGCAATTTAATTGAATTTGCAAAGCCCGCCTTCGTTGCCGATAGTCGAATGCCTTGTAGTTCTTGAGCGTAGGCATCGAGTGCAGCAGAGCAGTTCAATTCATCGCGTTCAACACAAGTCATTTCGTATGAAAATCGGCGCGAAGGTTTGAATGAAAACTTGGTAATTGCGGCGCCATCTGTTTCGGTATTCAATGCGAAAGTCTTGTCAAAGGGTCTGACTAGCAAACTAATTTCGCGGTCAAATTTCGCTTGAACTTTCTGTTTTACTTCCTCGCTCTCAAGAATCTCTGATTGATTTGTCTCGCTAGGAAATTGACTGATTAGATCGGCATTAACGCCCACCAAAGTAAGTGGCGCGCCTTCGTCGGTTGGCTCATACATTCGGGTCAAACTGAAATAGCGGGCTTCGGTTTGCAGGTCTGACTCTTGCCAAAACATCAGGCCCAAGCCGATCAACATCGTGAACGGCACAACCCACCACTTTTTTCGGGCGACACCAGTAAAAGTGTCTAAATCAAACGAAATTCGTCTTGGGGCCTCAAGTGGGTTCACGCGTTCTAAGGCTATCAGTGGCGAGGTTTGACAGATATCGTTTCGCGCGCTGTCAGAATGAGACTATTAGATGTCAGATTAAAGCCTGATGAATTGATGGAGAATGAATGACGACCGACCTTGAGCGAATTTTGGGATATCAAGACGCAGTTGACTCGTCGTCTGAAATCAGAAAAGTTGCGAACGAGATTTATGCACTTTCTTGCTGGACCCCAGATTTTTGTGGTGCGTTGATTCGTGCGGCTGAACTCACTGGAGCATTCGAACTCAATCCACATGATCCGGTACCGGGTCATGAAGTTTCACTGGCAGTTATCAGCCCAAAATTGTTTAATGCTGTTGAGGTTGATTTCGGCTTGCGTATTTGGCCGCAATTACAAAAGCAATGGCCATTAATTGATTATCACGGCATCCAAGATGTGTTTGTAATCAAATACGAAGTTGGACAACAAGAAGAATTGCGAATGCATCACGATGTCGCCCAGGTTTCTGCGAGCATCAAGTTAAACGAAAACTATCAAGGTGCTGAACTGCAGTTTCCACAACAGAATTTTTCAAACCGCGAAATGAAAATCGGTGAGATGATTGCATGGCCCAGTTTGGTTACACATCCGCACTTAAGCGCACCTATAACTGGTGGAGTTAAATACAGTGCAACAGTCTGGTTTGAACTGCCGATTACTAGCCAGCAATAGTCAACAGGATCAGAAAACTAACTTGTTTTCTTACGCACCTTAAGCGGTCGGTCTTCTGCATTGAGACAGTGTCCATCGGTTAAGTCAAATCGCCACCCGTGTAATGAACAAGTGAGGGTATTGCCATCGATCTCACCAAATACCGACAGATCAGCCTGGCGGTGGGGACACTTTCGTTGCATTACGTAGTCACCAATTTCGATTTCTTCACTGAGATCTCTGCTGAAATTGAGTCTTTCGGCTGCTTCGTGCTCGGCACGGGTCATTCGTTCAACTGAAAGACTCTTGAAGAAGTTGTACAAATATTCATTAAATTCGCCTGATCGCCATGCGGTAAATCGACATGAAAGAAAAAATGAATTCGACCAGTCAACTGCTTTTTGGTGAACGATTGTTTCTAGAAGTTCGCGTGGGATGTCGAATCTAAATCCAAATGTCTGGTCAATGAAATTTTCAACTTTAGCTTCTTGGAAATTGATCAAAATTTCAGTGTCGCGAGTTCTAATTAGACAGTTTGCGCCAATGCCCGAGCGAAGTGCTGGGCAAATTGCCAGTAATGGCTCGAACCAGGCTTGTAATTCACCGACCAAGTCAGTTTGGTTAGTTGATGAGGTTGTCAACCACTTATTCTTTTCGGCTTGCAGCCATTCCGACCAGTCAGCTTGATATTTACGCAAGTATTTTTCTTTGTGTGCGAAAATTTCTGAAACATCCACATTCTTTGGTGACGATACAGAGATTTCTTCTGGTGAAATTTCAATTTCAGTTCCGGGTATTGCCAAAATGTCGTTTTCGCGGCCAAGTTTGCGTAGTCGTTCTAGAAATTTTGTTTGGTCAGGAAAAATCGAAGTTTCGTTTCCCGTGATCATGTTTAGATGAAACAATTCTTCATCCAAAAAACATGGGGGTCCAGCCGAAGGCACAACTGCTCGAGCATTAAGACGCTCAACGTACTTAAGAGCCCTAGCAAATTGACTTTCGACCTTCGCTCGCGCAAGATTTTGCTTCGTCGTCGCGTCTTGTTCGTAAACCATCGGATACCAAATCGCTCCGCTGTATTGCAACCAGTGCAGGTCTATTGGTCCATGACTGCGCAAAGCATCGAGGTCACCAGTTCGACAGTCGTTCTGATTTACAAGTCTTGCCGTCTTATCGCTGACGACTAATGCTGAGTCACCACCTGGACCATCGGTGATCGAAGTTTCAACATGAATTGCAATCTTGGTCTCGTTATCAATTGCAATTTCTTTACCATTTTCAGTTTTGATGAATTTTGTAAAGCCAAGACTTGAAAGTCGCCGTTCAAGTTCGTGGCTCGGAAAGTCGGGCAGTAAAACAATTGCATCTCGACTAACTTGACTTGCCAAGAAAGCCTCATCTAAGTGATCGCCATGAATATGCGATATATATAGGTGTGTTGGAGATTCGATTTTTGCGAGAAGCTCGACGTGCAACTGGTCATTGCGAGGGAAAACAAACCACGAGCCAAAAAACGCCGGCACAAACCACGGGTCACACAAAATTCTTGAACTGCCGGCCTCAATAAGTATTCCGGCATGACCAAGCGAGGTGGCTCGCATGTTTATTTAAGCGACTGGTGGATCAGTGAATTGTTGGCCCGAGCGAGCAACATGTTCAGTCCACTCTTTGCCGTTCCAATAGCGCAATTCAAAGCGACCAGATGGGTCTGCGTACCAAGCGGCAGGTACAGCAGGGTTGCTTGGCGCACTTGATGTCGCAACAGAGATGGTTTCGTTGGCAGTTTGTGTTTGGTTTGGCGTAGTGGTTGCACTTGAGTTCGTAGGTCGTCGAAGAAACGCACAATAGCGACCATCAAATGTTGGAACTATTGAAACTACTTCCCAGCCCTCGCTCGACTTTTTTGTCAGTTCACTTGCCATTGCTTCGGGGCTTGCGTTATATGGATTAAATGCAACGTACTCAAACATGCAGTCAGGCTAGTGCGAATTGC
>JAUREG010000030.1:0-17373 GCA_030827545.1 Acidimicrobiales bacterium | reverse complement strand
CTCGTGAAGAGTTGGCTCTCGCGCGATCGTGGGTTGAAGGTGTTCTTGTTGAGCACTCGGCGCGATTAAAAGATAAGGGCGCTGGCCTTGGTAAGCGTGGTCTGCGTGGCAAGAAGATCACGCGGCCAAAAGTCACGATCGGAACAATGATTGAGACGCCACGTGCGGCTCTTCGTGCAGATGAGCTCGCTGAACATGCTGATTTCTTTAGCTTTGGTACGAACGACCTGACGCAGATGACTTTTGGTTTTTCGCGCGACGATGTCGAGAGCCGAATGATGCCTGCGTATCTTGAGGCTGGTTTGCTGAAGCGAAACCCGTTCGAGACGATTGATCAGACTGGTGTCGGCGAACTTGTTGAGATCGCTGCCAAGCGTGGTCGCAAGGCTAAGCGCAAGTTGAAACTCGGCGTTTGCGGTGAGCATGGTGGCGACCCTGAGTCGATCGCTTTGTTCTATCGCGCTGGGCTTGACTACGTGTCGTGCTCGCCGTATCGCATTCCGATTGCACGCCTCGCTGCCGCCCAATCAATAATCGGCGGCCTCAAAACCGAAACCAAATAGCTGACACATTTCACTTGCTCACTATCGAGTTACCAAGTGCGGCATTGAAGATTGCGATGTGTGTTGGGGTGGTTGGTGGCGGGGTGGTGGATGATTTAGTATGTAGGCATAGCCCGACTTGCCGATTGGTAAGCGATCATCGGGGGAAGTAAAACCGAAACAAAAGTTTCGGTTCATCACCCGAAAGGTCCAGCAAGTTACACATGTTAAATATGTTGTTCGCCGCAAGCACTGAAAAAGAAAATTTTGTTGATGTCGTAATCCCGACGTGGGGTTGGCCGATGTTGCTGGTCGTTGTCGCTGGTGCGTTGATGATCGACCTCTTGATTTTCCACCGCAAAGCCCACGTCATTGAAATTCGTGAGGCAGCAATTGAAAGTGCCGTATGGATCGGACTTGGTCTTGCTTTCACCGGCGTCATCGCTTGGATGTTCTCGGGCCAAGGCGAGGGCACATCATCTGCTGTCGAATATCTTTCGGGTTATTTGATTGAAAAGAGTCTCTCGGTAGACAACGTGTTTGTGTGGGCGATGATTTTTGCCCACTTCAAAGTGCCGCGCGAATATCAACACCGCACACTCTTTTGGGGAATTTTCGGCGCGCTCGTTTTGCGATTCGTGTTCATTATCGTCGGCGTCGCAGTCATCACACGGTTCCAATTCTTGTTGCTTGTGTTCGGTATTTTCCTCATCTATACAGGAGTAAAAATCTTTACCTCTGGCGAAGACGAAGGTGACCCATCAGAGATGCGCACGATGAAGCTTTTCAGACGATTCGTGCCTTCGGTTGATCACTATGACGGCCAAAAACTTTTCACCCGAGTTAACGGCCATCGCATGGCGACGCCGTTGCTGGCAGTTTTGGTAGTCATCGAAGTTTCAGACGTGATCTTCGCAGTCGACTCGGTGCCTGCAGTTTTGGCAGTCAGTCGCGAGCAGTTCATTGTGTTTGCGTCGAACGCATTCGCAATTCTCGGTTTGCGTGCGCTTTACTTCTTGCTCGCCGATATGCGCGAGCGGTTCGTCTATATGCCGCACACAATTTCGCTGCTGTTGATTTATGTTGGCATCAAGATGTCGATAGCTATCTGGTATCACATCCCAGTACCAATTTCGTTGGGCATAATCATCACGGTTCTAACCGTCGGCATCGTGGCCTCAATTGCGAAAGACCGAAGCAAAAAGGCTTAAATAACACCGATGAACTAGCCTTCGCTCGTGGCGATTGCGGATACAGACATTGAGCGATTAAGAGAATCGGTGTCGATAGTTGACACGATTCAGGGCTATGTGCAGTTGCGTCGCGTCGGGCGAAACTGGGTCGGCCTCTGTCCGTTTCATGCCGAGAAATCAGGTTCGTTTAATGTTCGCGAGGAAACTCGCCGCTATAAGTGTTTCGGATGTGGAGCATCGGGGGATGTTTTCAAATTCATTCAAGAAATAGAACACCTCGACTTTGTTGGCGCGATCGAGCACATCGCAGGCAAGGCCGGCTATCAACTGACATATACATCAGGCGGCCAGAGCAAAGACAGGCAACGCTCGAAAAAACTCACCGAAATCATGTCGCAGGCCGTTGAGTGGTATCACAATCGACTCTTGACCGCACCTGATGCACGCGTCGCCCGCGATTATCTGCGCGAGCGCGGTTTGTCGGGCGATGTTGCTCGCGAGTTCAAACTCGGTTGGGCGCCAGACGATTGGGATGCTCTGTCACGCGACCTCGGTGTATCGATCGACTTGTTGCGTGAAACAGGTTTGGGTTTCATCAATAAACGTGGCAAAGCACAAGATTCGTTTAGGGCACGCGTGATGTTTCCGATTTTT
Source organism: Acidimicrobiales bacterium (assembly GCA_030827545.1). GTDB lineage: Bacteria > Actinomycetota > Acidimicrobiia > Acidimicrobiales > Ilumatobacteraceae > BACL27. The sequence goes on along the minus strand of JAUREG010000030.1, from coordinate 14,984 downwards.
CGCGATTCGGGTGAGCCTGTTGCTTTTGGTGGACGAATCTTGCCCGGCAGCAAAGATCCCGCGAAATATAAAAATTCTCCCGAGACGGCAATTTATGCCAAGAGTAAAACTCTTTACGGTTTGAATTGGGCGAAAGCCGAAATTGTGACAGCCGACGAAGTGATTGTCTGCGAGGGTTACACCGATGTGATTGGTTTTCACCGAAGCGGTGTTCGACGAGCGGTTGCGACTTGCGGCACTGCACTAACCGAAGACCACGTTCGGCTGTTGAAGCGATTTGCGAAAAAAGTTGTCTTGGCTTTCGATGCCGATAGCGCTGGCCAGGGCGCAGCAGCGCGTTTTTATGAGTGGGAGCAGCGCTACAAAGTCGAAGTTGGCGTGGCGCACTTTCCGCAAGGAAAAGACCCGGGTGACTTAGCCAATTCAGACCCTGGTGCGTTGGCGAAAGCAATCGCAAGTGCGCAGCCGTTTTTAGGTTTTCGTTTGCAACGAGTTCTTGATGCAGGTTCGGTCGCATCACCCGAGGCGAGATCGCGCACTGCTGAGCAGGCGATGTCTGTGATCAATGAACACCCCGATACAAACGTGCGAAAAATTTATGCGGGCCAAGTAGCGACGCATGTCGGCATACCGGTCGTCGACTTAGTGAAACTCGCCGAGCGACGCACGCGAAACCCGTCGGTGACAATTTCGACGACCCCGACAAATCGACTCAGCGAATCAGCCGAGTTTGTAGTGCTGGCATTGATGTTTTCGCATTGGGATGAAATTGCCGACTGGTTATCTGAAGCGCTCTTTTTAGACGACGTAAATCGCCGTGCCTACATCGCTGCGGGTTCGGCACTGGGCGATGTTGCAAAAGCGCTCGAACTTGCCGACCCTGAGGCGCGTGAAGTTTTAGAGCGCGCAGCGGTTGCCGATGTTGAGTCGCAACCAGTCAGAGAAGCCTGGAATTTGCTTGCCGCTGCCGTTCGCCGAGAGTTGACACATCGAGTGACGGTCAGCGACCCAGAGCAAATTCAAATTGATCGTGCCGCGCGAATTTTGCTTGAACAGTTAGATGTGCAAAATATGGCAGAATCTGCAGCAGAGCAATTGCTCAGTTGGTTGAACATTCGGGTTGGGGAGCATGAGTGACAACATCGACGGCTAAAGACTCAATCGGGTCTGACTCGGTTCGCTTGTACTTGAGCGAAATCGGCCAAGTGCCATTGCTTACCGCTGACGAAGAAAAAGACTTGGGTAAGAAGATCAAAGCCGGTCTTGTTGCACAAGCGAAACTGAATACATCAGATGGCGATTTGAGTTTTGCTGAACGTCGCAAATTGCAACGTACGGCAAAAGATGGCGAAAAAGCCAAAGACCACATGGTGCGAGCGAATCTTCGATTAGTTGTTTCGGTCGCTAGACGTTATGACAGAAAAGAACTGCAACTTGCCGACTTAATTCAAGAAGGCAACATCGGCTTGATGCATGCAGCCGACAAATACGACTATGAAAAAGGTTTTAAGTTCTCGACTTATGCAACTTGGTGGATTCGTCAGTCGATGACGAGAGCACTTGCAGATCAAGGGCGAAACATTCGCATACCGGGGCACATGATGGAAGTTGTAAACCGTGTTCAGCGTGCCGAACGAGATTTGACAGCCGAACTTGGGCGCATGCCCACACCCGAAGAGGTTGCACTGCGCAGCAGTTTGACGGTCGAAAAACTTCTTGACATTATGCAGTTGGCGATACCGACGACGAGTCTTGATGCGCCAGTGGGCTACAACACTGATGACCTGACAGTAGGCGACACGATTGCCGATACCGATGAAAATGACCCGATTAGTTCAACTGAAAGATCGCAATTGCGTGAAGCGGTCGAGAGAACACTCAAAGACCTGCCCGAGCGTGAACAAGAAATAGTGGCGATGCGTTTTGGTATCGGTCAGTTTGATCGTATTTACACGCTTGAAGAAGTCGCCGAAAAAATGAAAGTCACGCGAGAGCGAGTTAGGCAAATCGAGCAGAAAACTCTTGCCAGATTGCGACACCCGCACAGCAACAACAATTTGCGTGCGTTTTTAGACGAAGAGTAACTATTTCGCCAGGTCGACGACTGGCTCCCACTTGCGTGATGTCCATGAGTTGATTAGTGCCTGCTGAACGCTGACGACATCAACGGCTTCTTTGAAGCCGGGTGAATATCGTTCGCCAGTTGTCAAGCAATTCATGAAGTTGAGGTCTTCAATTGCGACGAGATCTTCGAAGCCGATTGCATTGGCCATGCCGGGGGCGAATGCGCCGTGAAACGGAAATCGATCGCCACCGTAAATTGTTTTGTAACCGGTGTTGACACCATCTTCGCGTTTGTAGAACTGCAATTCGTTCAGTTTTTCGAGGTTCCATGAAAGAGCACCCTCAGTGCCGTAGACCTCGAACGCATTTTGGCTTTCTGGGCCAACCATTGAGCGACTTGTTTCAAATGTGCCGGTTGCGCCGTTCTTGAAAGTGCAAAGCATCGACGCGAAGTCTTCGTTTTCAACTTCGCCTTTCGGGTCGGTGGCCTTTCCGCGACCGTAATGGCTCGCGGCACCAGTCGGCAGTGGCCGGTGTGTGATCGTGTTGTTTTTCATGCCGGTAACTTCGGCGATGTCGCCAACCAAAAAGTGGGCGAGCGAAACCGAGTGGCTGAGAATGTCGCTAGTGACGCCATAGCCTGCCTGTGCAAATTTGAATCGCCATGTGAGAAGACCGAGTTCGTCGCTGCCATACATCGATAAAAAGCGACCGCGATAGTGGGTGACTCTGCCGATCGCGCCACTTGAAATCAACTCGCGCGCGTGAATAACGAGCGGTGACCACAAATAGTTGTAACCCACACCAGTTGCTGTCGAATGTTTGGTTGCAATCTTGAATGCCTCGACGGTTTGTGCTGGTGTGCCACCGATTGGCTTCTCACTGAAAATTGCTTTGCCAGCCGCTGCCGCAGCGGTGATCATCGGAACATGCAACATGTTGGGCGCAGTCACCCATACGGCGTCGACATCTTTTGCTGAAACTGCCTCTTCGAAGCCTGGCACTGCACGCGCAAAGCCAAAATCATTTACTGCGCGATCGCGACGACTCTGTTCGACATCGGCGCAGACAACAAGTTCAGGTTTGAATTTTGCATCAGGAAAAAGCGAAGCGATGCGCAAGGCTGCGCGACTATGCGCTTGCCCCATCCACCCGAGACCTAATACTGCGATGCCGATTCGTTTTTTCATTTGTTTCTCCGTTGATTGTGATTATGAATGATTGACGCGACCGCTTGCTGATGTCATCGGTACACGCGGGTCTTGCTTTTGGGTTTTCCAAGCATCGCGAATCCAGTGGTGGCTTGGGTCGTCGCAAAAAGCCATTGTGCGATCTTGGGCAGGGCCCGCCAAAACATTGAGAAAGTACATCGGATACTCAGGTGCCGCGATTGACGGCCCGTGATAGCCCGCAGGCAAGATGTAAACATCACCGTCGCTCAGCGTGATTGTGTCGTCGACTTTTTTATCAACCGTGTAGGCGTGAAAGTAGCCGCGACCTTCGGCGTCACCGTGGTCGGAGTTTTGCTTGCCGATTCTGAAATAGTAAATCTCTTCATTCATGTTTGGGCACCCAGCGATGCCGTCATGTCGATGTGGTGGCCATGATGACCAGTTGCCACCTGGTGTGAGAACTTCGCAAATGATGATTCGATCAGCAGCGGCGAACGAGTCGGGTGTGGCGATGTTATTTACTTGACGAGTGGCAAACCCAGCGCCGCGCGGTTCGACTGGCACTGAACTCGCCAGCCCATGATGAGGTGCAAATTCTTTGGTTGCAATGGCTGTGCAAACCGCAACTTCGCCCGACTCTGCTGCGAGCGAAAACTTCGACCCGGCGGGCGCGTAAAACCAGTCAGCAACAGCGGCGAAAACACCAGGTCGACCCGCGAGTTCGTATTTCTTATCGTGATGCTTAATTGTGGCTGACATGCTCGACAGTGGCACAACGACTGCTTCGCGGTTGCCAAGATCAATTTCGATCTCTTTATTTTTCGCCGAGAACGAATAGACATCTATACCGCAGTATGTCCAACCTGCGCGCTTGACATCTAGCGCGAGTGGTTGATTAGGTGCGCTTAGTGATCCGTTAGGAAAATACCAACTTGATGTTGCAGACATGATTTATGAGCCTGATAGGTGAACGAGTTTTGCGGCCCGATCGACTGATCGCTCGACATCATTATCGAATGGATACAAAAGTGGCCGACCTGCGACTAAGCCGATCACATTTGGTATTTGCAACGCACTGCGCCACTCTTCAAATGTTGTGTCGAGATTTTCGCCTGGGTCACCACCGAGCAGAAGAATTGGAAGTGTCGTTGACTCGCGCAACGTTATGTGGTTTGTCCATGACGGCAGTTTGAGCCAGGTGTAACTTGCCGATGAACCAAAACCTGCGGTGATTGAGACAATTTTGTCGAGTCGGTCAGTTGATTTGTCGAGCATCGGCATGCCGTTTGCGTCTTTTTTATACGGCAGTGGTTCGACAAGACAGACGATTTCTCGTTCGGCGAGAAGTCGCATTGCTTCGACGACATATTCAATTGTTCGGCCGACGCCAATGTCGGTGTCTTCGAAACGCACCAACACTTTTCCGGCATCAAGACCGAGTTCGGCAATACTGTCAGCGTCATAGGCCGTCATCGGGTCGTCGAGGCCCCATGTCGTGCCGAGGTAGCCGCCGCGATTCATCGTGCCGAATACAAGTTTTGATTCGAGTGCGCCAAGCCAAGCCAATTCTTCGACGATGTCGGCGCTGGCTAATACTCCGTCAACATTTGGGTTACTCAAACTGCGCACCAAACGGTCAAGCAACAAGCGACGATTTGCGATGATGTATTTTTCTGAACCGGCAGAAATGATGCCTCGGGCGGTGTGATCTGCTGCAACGATCAGTAAGCGACCATCTTTGCCAACCATTTTGCGACGCTTGCGACTGACCAGAGCCTTTTTGAACGATTCGGGGCTCTTAAGTCGCGCCTGAATCAATTCGTTGTATTGCTTGTCGGTGAGCGCAAAAGTCATGAGGATATAAGCCTAAATTTTTTGCTGCTCGGCAATGAAGTCGCGCAAGATCGGCTCGGTCGGCATGGCATCAGCGCAGGTCAATTTGGTGGCGACATAGGCGCCAGCGGCGTTGGCAAATTCACCGATCTGGCGAACCGACCAACCGTGCAACAACCCGTGGGCGAGTGCGCCTCCGAACGCGTCGCCTGAACCCAAGCCGCAGACGAGTTTGATTTTGCACGGCGCGATTCGGATTCGCTCTGTAGAAGTTGCCAGCATCACACCTTCAGCGCCAAGTTTGACAATCGCTAGTTCGACGCCGTCAGTCAAAAGTTTGTCTGCGATTGCATCTGGGTCGGTAAGGCCGATAGCCATTTCGCACTCGGTGCGATTGCCAACGACAACAGAGCAGTTGGCAATGGCTGCACGGGCAGCAACACCGGCCTCTTGAATTGACGACCAAAAACTTGGTCGATAGTCGAGATCAATAATTGTGTGTCGTTTTCGGTTGCGTTGTGCCAACCATTTAAATGAAGACTTTGCCGTTTCACCATTGGCAAGTGCGCAGCCACTCATCCAAAAAACGCCACATTCGTCAATCAGATTTTTGGGAATTGATTCTGAATTTATTGTTGTGTCTGGCGCATTCGGTTGTCGGTGAAAAATGAGTTTTGGATCTTCTGGTGGATCGAGCGCGGCAAGCACGACTGGTGTCAAGCCGTTTGATTCGGTTAAAACATATTTTGTATCAACGCCCCAACTGTCGAGTTTGTTGACGATGTATCGGCCGAGCGGGTCACCGCCAACTTTTGTAAGCAAGACAGCATGATTGCCAAGTTTCGCTGCGGCGACAGCCACATTGCTCGGGCTACCACCAACACTTTTAGAAAATGTCTGTTCGCTAGCAAATGCTGCGCCAGCCTCTAGACCGTAGAGATCGACACTGACTCGACCAACTGCGACGATCGTGTTATTCATCAGCATGAGTTTACGCAGGGCGCTCAACTTTATTGCCATTGATTGGGTTCACCGAGTAGTTTGCGTGCATGCGAATTGCGGTTTTTGGTGCCGGTCGAATGGCTGAGATTCGAATTGAAGACATGGTTCTTGACTCTCGGATCACCGAGATTGCGGTCATAAACCGATCTCCGCAACGAGCCGAGGCTCTGAGCGCAAGATTCGGTGTAAAAGTTTTGCCAGAAGAAAGATTCAAGCCCGCAGATTTTGATTCGTACGTGATTACGACCGGCACTTCGCATCATGCGACCGCACTTGATTTAGTGATCGGACCAAATCGAAAGATTTTTTGTGAAAAACCAATTGCTCTTGAATTAGCTGAGACAGATCAGGTTTTGAAGCGACTGAGTGAATCGGGTGCCGAAATGCAAGTGGGTTTTCAGCGACGATTTGATCCGCCGATTGCCAAGGCAAAGCAAATGATCGACGCCGGAAGCGTCGGAACGTTGTATCACCTCAGATTTATGTCGAACGATATTGAGCCGTCATCGCGAGAGTTTCTTGCAGGCAGTGGTGGTATTTTTCGCGATTTGCATGTGCACGATTTTGATTTGGCTGAGTGGTTGTGTTCAGAGCAAATCGCAGAGGTTTACGCGACACGCCGAGTTCGCGAATTTCAGCAGTATGCAGAGTTCGAAGACGGTGATGTTTCGTTAATTCATGCGATGACAAACTCTGGCGTGCAGATAAGCATTTCAGGCACACGTCACGACCCCCGTGGTCACGACGTCAGATTTGAAATTTTTGGATCAAAAGACTCGGTGAGTGCAGGCTTGGCGCCGCGCACACCTTTGAACTTGCTTGACCCGGGCATCGCCCTGAGTGACAAGCCGTACTCAGGTTTTGTCGACAGATTTAGAGAAGCATTCAGGCAAGAGACAAAGGCGTACATCGAATGGCTCGCTGGCAATCGACCAAATCCGTGCAGTCCCGGCTCGGCTAGAAGCGGAATTTGCATTGCGATTGCGTGTGAAATCTCCGCACGCGAAAAGCGTGTGGTCAAAGTTTCAGAGGTTCGGGGGTCGTGAGTCGACTGAAACTTGCGTTGATCGGTTTAGGTCGCATGGGTCGCGTGCACGCACAAGCGTTGGCAAAATCTACGGAGATTGAAGTTGTGGCGATAGCCGACCCATCAAGACAGTCGATTGAGTTTGCGGAAAACACTTTTCAAAACGCGACCACGTTTGCTGAATATCGGCACGCAATGCAGCATGCTGGCGTAGAAGCATGTCTTATTGCATCGCCGACGCCGCTGCATGCCGAGATGGTTCAACACGCTCTAGACAGACAGTTGCACGTATTGTGCGAAAAGCCGCTCGCACTCGAAGTTGATGTTGCAAAAAAATTAGCGAGTGAAGCCGAGTCAAAGAAGTTAGTGCTTCAGATTGGGCATTGGCGTAGGTTTTCGCCTCCTTGGGTGGCTGCGAAAAGACTTTTGGACGAGGGCGCAATCGGTGATCCGTTGATGATTCGGTTGTCGCAGTGGGATGCAAATTCGCCACCGGCAAGTTTTTGTGATGTGAAAGTAAGTGGTGGGCTGGCGATTGATTGTGGCGTTCATGAGTATGACTTGGCTGAGTGGTTCTTCGGTGAGCCGGCACAAGCAGTGCGCGCTTGGAATTTGCCTTTGGTTGAAAAGTCACTCGAAGCAGTTGGTGACGTAGATAATTTGTGCGCCGTGCTTGAGTTTGCCGAATCGCGAGCTGCAATTGTCGATTTGTCGCGCAACTGTCGATACGGAGACGACGTTCGCACCGAAATTCTTGGCAGTAACGGCGCAATCTTTGTTGACCTTCTGCCAACGGGGCGCACGAGGTTGGCAACCAAAGATGGCGTTGTCGAAGTATCTGGTTCGCAAGCACAAGACGCGACCTCTGCTGGCGTTGAAAATCAATTAGAGGCATTCGTGCAAGCGATCAAAGTCGGTAGCGCGAGCACAGTGCCGAACGGTTACGACAGTGCGAGATCTACGAATATTGGCCATGCTGCAATTCGTGCAGCAAAGAGCGGTGAGAAAGTTGTTGTCTGAGATGTACGACCAATTTGCTGAAAGCATTGTTCTGCATCAAGACGATGTCGGCATGTGTCATGGCGCAAATGTTGCGTTTTTAGAACTCTCGAAACTGGGGTCCATTACTAGTGCTTCGGTGATGGTGCCATGTCCATGGTTTGCTGAGGCTGCATCAATGGCGGCAACGAACCCAGAACTAGATCTTGGTGTGCATTTGACTCTTACGGCAGAAAAAGAGTTTTACCGCTGGCGCCCGATTAGTGACCCGTCAAAATCGACTGGCCTTGTTGACGAGCACGGGTTTATGTGGCGTGATGTTTCGTCGGTGCGCAAAAATGCCAACCTAGATGCGGCGAAAATTGAGTTGCGTGCGCAGATCGAAACGGCGATCGCCAGCGGTTTTGATGTGACGCACCTTGATGCACACATGGGGGCGACTTTGGCACCCGAGTTTTGTGAGATCTATCTTGATCTTGGCGTTGAATATCAACTACCCGTGTTGATCACCCGAAAACTTTCGCACTATGGACCGAACAATCACATTGTCGGTGTCACCGACGATGATTTTGATCCGTTTGTTGAATCAGCAAAAGCAAAAAATTTGCCAATTTTTGAGCGTGTGCTGGAGACTAATTTTGCACGTCCGTCGTCAGTTGAACTTGACGACGATGCCTACCAAAAGATGTTTACTCAAAGACAAGGCGGTCTTACTTTTGCAGCGTTGCACCCAAATGCACCAGGCGAAGTTGAAGTGATAGAGCCAAGACAGTTTCATGTTCGCACTCGTGAATATCAGATTTTTCGTTCAGTCGACTATTTGAATTGGTTAGAGGAGAAAGAAATTAAACCGATTGGAATGCGAGTTATTCGCGATGCAATGCGAAATGCTGTTTGAAGGATGTTTTAGTTTTTAGTGTGTCTTTGAAATATGTTTGGGCACGCCAAAACTGTTGGTGATTAGTTTTGTCGCGATAAAAACGGTGGCCGCGGTGCACGCGAGAAAAGCCGGAAACGTCCAAGAGCCAACGCGTTCAAGAAACTGACCCGCCAACCATGGCAGTGTCGTTGAACTTACGCCTGCAGTGCCGACAATTCGGGCAGTCATTTTGCCTGAAAGCGAAGTGCGGTTGCCGATAAAGCCGAACATCAACGGAAACTGCGGTGCCGCAGCGATGCCATAGATGATTGCGCATGGCAACAACAACGAGTCGATTCGCAGGTAAAGCACAAGGCAGGCAACGATGTTGAGAAGTGCTCCGAGTTGAATAAATAAAATTCCATGGCTCTTTCGAGCGAGAAAGACCGTGGCGAATCGGCCAAGCATGAAACCAATCCAATAAGTAGAGGTGAGGATCGCCGATTCATTTTTGGAGAGTCCAGTTTTGATGCCGTAGGTGTAGATCCAAGTAACAAAAACAACCTCAAGGGCTACATACGCCAAGAAAAACATCACGATTAACGCGATTTGTTTTTTTGAAATGTCGACTTCGGTCTCTCGTTTTTCGAGATGTGGGTCGAGGGGTGCTCGGTGGAGCAGCACAACTGTCGCGACAGAGGCAATGGCAGCACCTGCGAACCAATAGGCAATTGCGGCATCACCACGAATTTCATCTGAAGCACGAACAATCAGCGGACTTAATATTGCACCGACTCCGAACATGGTGTGCATTAATGCGAGCCGTGGTCCAACTCTGTCTTTGAGTTCCCAAACAATCAGGGTGTTGCAGCCAACATCCGAAGTTGAAACAGCCGTGCCGAACATAAGAAAGACAATCGCCAAGACAATTCGCATCGAAATAAACGGCACGAGCGCAAATGAAGATGCGGCGATAAGCAAGGCGCAACCAATAAGGCGGTTGCCGTAGCCACGGTCGTATCCGCGGGCAAATATTTGCGTGCCAAGTACATAGCCAAACCCATAAGTGACGAGGACAATGCCAATCGAAGCCAGACTTGTGTTTGTTTGTTCGGCTAGAAGTGAGATTGACGGTCCGACTAGCCCAAACGACAGACCGACTACGAGAAATACGCCGAAGTAAGCACGGTGCGAACGTGTTGTCGTCTGTTCGCTCAAAGCTGATTTCACCCTGTGCAGGCTAGGGCTTTGCTGTTGACGGGTGAAGCATTTGTTGAAGCCTCAGCAAGAAGTGCAGTGACAGCTTCACTTCGAGTTGCCCATGACCGATTTTTGACAACACGACTCGTTGACCAAACGATGCCAACTACTTCTCCTGACTTGTTGATTAACGGGCCACCCGAGTTTCCGACGTTTACAGCTAGTTCAACTTCAAGCCCTGGACGAGATGTCTTATTTTTCAAATAAATGTCCTGAGTGTTTATCTTCAGACGACGCTTAATCTTGGCGTCTCGGATGAATTGCTGTTGATCGTTAAATGCCACGAATGAGACTCGCTCGCCAGGTTTGGCCGCGACCAATCGAAGTGGTGCTGAAAGTTGGCTCTCGGTAACACCTTCGACGCTCAGTAGTGCGAGATCTAAGTCGATGTCGATCGCTGCGATCGCGGCCTCGAAAACGGTGCCATTTGCAGTTGTTATCTGATTTAGGGCTTGACCGGCCACCCCATGGGCGACGGTCAAAATGAAACCGCCATCAATGATTGTGCCCACTGTTCGGGTCTCGGCACTTCGACAACCCGTTGACGTGATCAGGACCACAGCATCAGCTTTAACGCGGTCGCCACTTGATTGCGCAAATGTGAACACCGCGGCAGCGATAAGGCAAAGTGTCGCGAAAAGATAAATTTTTGCTCTGATTTATGAAAACAATAGTTGACCGGCCAGTTCTCTACTAGTTTGAAACTGAAAGCACGAGAAGAAAGAAAAACAAATGTCTAGGACCAAAGTTTCAGTAGTTGATCGACTTGTTGGCAACCCAATTTCGTGGGGTGTTTGCGAAGTGCCCGATTGGGGTTTTCAGCTTGATGCGCGCACAGTGTTAGGTGAAATGAAAGCAGTTGGTTTGAAAGCAACAGAGCAAGGACCAGTTGGATATCTCGGAAACACACCAGAAGAAGTTTCAAGTGTTGCAAATGAGTTTGGTTTGCCGATTGTTGGCGCATTCGTACCGCTAGTGATGCACGATCTTGCCCAGCGCGAGACAATGCGCAAAGCAGCCCACTTCTCGGCAGGTCTCTTGAGCGAAACAGGAAAAGGTTTTTTCATTACCGCTGTTGTGGTCGACGAAGGATGGGGAAAGCGTTTCAAACTTTCAGATGCTCAGTGGCAGGCGATGTTTGATGGCTTCAAAGAAATCGATGAAATTTGCGCGGGTTACGGCATCAAACAAGTTCTTCATCCGCATGTGAACACGCTCGTTGAAACTCAAGACGACGTAAATCGAGTTTTGGCTGGCTCCGATGTGCGATGGCTGCTTGATACAGGTCATTTGCAAATCGGTGGCACCGACCCAGTTAAGTTTGCACGAGAGAATTTTTCTCGCATCGATCACTTTCACGTCAAAGATGTGAAGATGAGCGTGGCGGCGAAGTTCTTGGCTGGCGAAATCACTTTGATGGAAGCAACTCGAGATGGTGTGTTTTGTGCCGCTGGTGATGGTGACGTAAAAATTGCCGAGGCGATCGAAGTAATGGAGTCAAACGGCTACGAAGGTTGGTACGTGCTCGAACAAGATATGGCAATTGTGGGCGACCAGCCGCGTGACGCAAAGATTTCGACTGCGGGTGTACGTCGCAGTATCAGCTATTTGTCGGGGCTTTAGTCGTCAAGATTTAGGGCAAGGGCAGCGATGCAACGAGCCCAAATTTAGGCGGTTTCTGACCAGTTTGGTCGGGTTTGCCCCGATTTCGATTGGGCACTAACTTATAGCAGGCAGGAAAATCCTGTGCGTTTAAAAACAACAATAAGGGGAGAAATTAATGAAGATTCGCAAAACATGGGGAGCCGTCCTCGGTGCATCAGCACTCTTGGCGCTCGCCGCTTGTGGCGGTTCATCAGACTCGTCAACCGAGACTGAAGAAGCAGCGACAGAAGATTCAGCTGAAGTAACAGCTGGCGAAGACATCACAATCGCAGTTATCACCCACGGTGACGACGGCGTGTTCTGGTCGGTAGCTCAGAAGGGTGCAGAGGCTGCAGGTGCAGCACTTGGCATCACAATGAATTACCAGGGTGCAAACAACAACGCACAAGATCAAGCACAAATGATTGAGCAAGCAGTGACTGACGGTGTAGACGGTATTGCCGTTTCACTTGCTGATCCAAAAGCTCTCGAAGGTGCACTCAAGAAAGTTGTTGATGCAGGTATTCCATTGATCACTCTTAACTCAGGTTCAGATTTGTTCAAGGGTCTTGGTGCAATCACTCACGTCGGTCAGGACGAGACAATCGCTGGCCGTGGTGCTGGTGAGCGTTTGAAGGCTGCGGGCGGAACTGTGCTTCTTTGCGCAAAGCAAGAGCAGAGCAACGTTGCGCTTGAAACTCGTTGCAACGCAGCAGCAGAGACATTCGGTGGCAAAGTTATCCAGATCACAACTTCAGGTGACGCAGACCGCGTTGCTCAGCAGGGTGAAATCAAGGCAGCACTCGATGCAGATTCATCGATCAACGCATTCCTTGGTACTGGTCCAGTAATCGCAGTTGACGGCGCAAACGCAGCCGCTGAACTCGGTCGCACAATGCCAATGGGTGGTTTCGACCTCTCGACAGAAATCCTTGATTACATCAATGAAGACAAGTTGACCTTCACAATTGACCAGCAGCAATATCTTCAGGGATACCTTGCTGTTGTATTCCTCTACCTCAACGTGACGAACTCGAACACAGTTGGTGGCGGATTGCCAGTTATGACAGGTCCTGGATTTGTTGACAAGTCAAACGTTGTCGCAGTTCAAGAACTTGTTGGCAAGGGAACTCGCTAATTAGTTAGTTGTTCTAATCGGAAGTTGGTCCGTCCGTTCGTCAATGAGCGGGCGGACCAACCCGGTTTGATTTTTGTTTTTGTAATTTTTTGATTTGTTAGTCAGTTAGTTTTCGGGGGATCTTGAGCGTGAGTGAAGTTGATGGCCTGACGCCAACCAAAACCGGTGATGAGAGAATCACCTATCGAGGCCCAATCAAGAGGCTCTTGGTGTCACCTGAAATTGGTGCACTAATTGGTGCGGTTGTTGTTTGGGCGTTCTTCTGGGGTAACGGCGACAAGTTCGGCACGGCCGGTAGCACTGCCAACTTTTTAGACGTCGCAGCGCCGCTCGGCATCATGGCAGTAACGGTTGCGTTATTGATGATCGGTGGCGAATTCGACTTGTCTGCCGGTGTGATGACTGGTGCAAGCGGTGTGACGATTGCGTTGATGGCAAAGTATTTCACCGATGGCGGTATTTCACTTTGGGTTTGTATACCCGCAGCATTTTTGCTGGCAGGTTGTGTGGGTTGGTGGAACGGATTTTTGGTGAATAGAACTGGGCTGCCTAGTTTCATCGTGACATTGGGTTCATTTTTTATTATCAAAGGCGCGAACCTAGTTTTTTCGAAGCGAATTAATTCGCTCGTAAACGTTGCTGATGTTGATAAAGCGCATGGTTACGGCTTCTTTAAGGCTGTATTGGGCGGTGAGAACAAATTCGGAGATATGAAATATCGGGATTTGATTTTCATAGTCGGCGGTTTGTTGTTCGGTGCTTTGATGATTCTTGGGTTCATGGAGCAGGCGCTCGTACGTAGAGCGCAACGATCAAATTCTGATTTTGCAATTGCAATTGTTGGTGTAGCCGCGGCAATTTTTGGTGTGCTTACCCTGCATCGAACCGATTCGGTGAATGGCAACGTACTGGCTGGCGTTGTCGGTTTGATTGGCACGGTCGTGGCGATCGTGTTTTATGCAAGAGCCAGATTTGATGGCCGCGAGAAAGTTGTCGGTTCTTTGCCCGACGAATCGAAGAAGTTGCTAGCACTTGGTTTGCTGGGTGTTCTTGTCGCAAGTTTCTCAGGGCAACTTTTCGATCGCAATGAAGAGCGTGTGATGTTGCAGTGGATGCCACTTTGGATGAGGTTCGCAGTGGCGATCGCGGCAGGTGCACTGCCTCTCGTAATAACAATTCGCTCGTTCATGCGTGGCGATGTAGAGCGTCGCGGCAAAGTTATTGCCGGTTTGATTGTTCGTCTTCCGATTATTTGTCTTGTTTCGTTGATCGGCATTGTCTCGCTGTTTCAGTTGACCACTGTTCAAGCAGTTCGAGCCGTTTTGATCACCCTTGCTGGCACAGGTGCAGCGACTTGCTTCTATCAAGCACGTCGTGCCGCCGGAAAGTCATCGACTAAGTGGTTCATCAATATCGGCATATTGATGTCAGCCGCGTTTGTGTTTGTCGCATTTGCCTTACGAGCCGATTCGAGCGCGCCAAGATTCAGGGGCGGAATTTTCACAAGTTTGTTGCTCGCTTCGGCACTTGCCTTGGCAACAACTTTTGTTGAGGCTTCGCATCGATCGCGCACAAAAGCTGACGAAGCGGCAGATCAACTCGGTCGTCGAATGGTGTTGCTCGGCGTGGTTGTCGGCGCAATTGCCTTGAGCGTCAGATTATTGCTTTCTGATGGTGTGTTTCGAATGTCGGTTTTCTGGTGGATGTTCTTCACCGCAGTCGGAGCGTTTGTCCTGACGAAAACAAAGTATGGCAACTGGATTTTCGCGGTTGGTGGCAACAAAGATGCTGCTCGCGCAACTGGTGTGCCTGCTGACAAAGTGAAGACAGCCCTATTTATGGCGACTTCATTGATGGGTGCATTCGTAGGAGCGATGATTTTGATGCGCCTGAACTCAGTGCAAGCGCAACAAGGTGACGGTCAAGAATTCGAGTACATCATTGCGGCAGTAGTTGGTGGCAACTTGATGACTGGTGGTTATGGCT
>JAUREG010000002.1:0-115293 GCA_030827545.1 Acidimicrobiales bacterium | reverse complement strand
TGGCGCTCTAGCCAACTGAGCTACGCCCACCACGAACAATTCAGTGTGCCACACATTTACTAGCGACCCAACGCAAATTTACGATTAGCAAAAATAAAATTGCGCCAAACCCTATGAATCAATGAGGTTTCAACAATTTCTGCTACCTAATCAAGGGCTACACTGAATGCAACCAAATACTGGAGTTGATAACCATGACAGCGATGGATTCGACGCTGTTTTCGCCACTTGCACAACGTGCAAAGGAGATAACAACCCGAGAGCTCGCGCTTTATGCCGAGCGGACAAAAGGTTCTCAGCGCGCCAACGAACGGGCTCGCAAGAGTTTGCCACTGGGCGTGCCGTCGAGTTTTCAGGCTTACGACCCGTATCCGATCGTCATTGCTTCGGCCGGCAGTTCATGGATGAAAGACGTCGACGACAATCGCTACACAGATTTCGACATGGGTTTTGGCGCGCTGTTTGCTGGCCATGTGCACCCGCTAGTCCGCCGGGCGATCGATAAACAGCTCGACATCGGCACGCTTTTCGTGTCGCCTTGCCAAGACAACGCCGAGGTCGCCGAGATGCTTGCCGAGCGCTACGGCTTACCGCTATGGCGATTCACCAACTCGGGCACCGAAGCCACGATGGACGCAATTCGCGTTGCCCGTGCCGCAACTGGTCGCGACAAAATCGTCAAAGTCGAAGGTGGCTACCACGGCCATCACGACGAAGTAATGATCTCGATGAAGCCACCAATTGCAGTTGCTGGCCCCGCGCGAAAACCGTTTTCGGTGCCGTCAAGCGCTGGCATCACTGCCGACACAGTCAAGACAACTCTTGTTGTGCCATACAACGACCCTGAGGCACTTGAAGATGTTTTGAGTGCAGGCGATGTTGCTTGCTTCATTGTCGAGCCAGTGATGCAAAACATCGGCATTTGCAAACCGTTGGACGGATATTTGCAAGCAGTGCGCGAAATAACTCAGCGTTACGGCACGCTTTTAGTTTTCGACGAAGTAAAAACTGGCATCACCGCAGGCTGGGGTGGTGCAACAGGCGCACTCGGGGTCACGCCTGATCTTGTCGCGCTCGCCAAATCAATTGGTGGCGGTTTGCCTCTCGGTGCATTCGGCGGCAAACGCGAATATATGGACAAGATCACCAGCGGCCAAGTCGTTCACCTCGGCACATATAACGGCAATCCACTTTGCATGGCTGCTGCAAAAGCAGTTTTGCGCGAAGTTTGTACTCGCGAAGCAACTCAGGCAGCGATAGATCTAAACACAAAACTTGTTGATGCGTGCACGGCAGTTATTGATCGTGCTGGGGTCGATGCAAATGTTGTGCAGTTCGGCGCCAAGGGTTGCATCACTTGGTCACGCGAGCCGATTCAAAATTATCGCGACTATAAAGCCACAGATTTCGATCTTGCATACGCCCAATGGATTCACGGCATCAATCGCGGCACTCTCTTGCCGCCAGGTCTTGATGAGCAGTGGTTGATCTCGATTATGCACGGCGAAGCCGAGACACTCAACTACGCAAACATCTTTCAAGAATTTATCGACGAACTTCTCGTCTAAAAAATTTATGGCGCAAAATTCGCCATCTCCGTTGCGAATGCTTCTTCGTGGATTATCTCGACGTTGCCCACATTGCGGCACCCGTGGTGCATTTTTTGTTTCGTGGTTTCGCACACAAAAAAATTGTCGCGGCTGTAATCTTTTTTGGCAACGCAACTTAGAAGGCTTCATGCTCGGTGCATCGGCAATTAGTTTCATTCTCACTGGTGGTGCTTTAATCTTGACGCTTGCTGTTGGCGCGTTAATTTCTTATCCAGATATTGCAATTATTTCGCTGTTGATTTCGACAATCAGCGTGACATTGATTGTTGGCGTTGCCGGATATCCGATTTCTTACACAACATGGTTGGCGATCGATCTGATCATGCGTCCGCTTGACGCCGTTGAACTGGCGAACACAAGTAAACAGCAATAAGCCCCAAACGGCCCTTTAAAAGGCTTGTGCCATATGGCTTCTAGAGTGCTTGACCGAACATCTGTTCGTGTGTAGGGTTGCCTGCAACACCCCCTACCTAGGGTGCCAAGTTCTCAACCCAAGCAAATGAAAGGCAAAAACCATGAGTACAGAAAAAGATAAAGCACTCGAAGTAGCCCTGGGGGCCATTGATAAGCAGTTCGGCAAAGGGTCGATCATGCGTATGGGCGAAAAGCAAAGTCTGGGCATCGATTTCATCCCAACTGGTGCATTACCACTCGACATTGCGCTTGGCATTGGCGGCCTTCCACGAGGTCGCATTGTTGAAATCTTCGGCCCAGAGTCGTCAGGTAAATCAACTTTGGCGATGCATGTTGTGGCCGAAGCCCAACGCAACGGCGGCATCTGCGCCTATGTCGATGCCGAACACGCAATGGACCCAATCTATGCCAAAGCAATTGGTGTCGATACCGACAATCTTTTGATCTCGCAGCCAGACACAGGCGAGCAAGCACTCGAAATCGTCGACATGTTGGTGCGCTCAGGTGCGCTCGATGTCGTCGTCATCGACTCGGTTGCCGCGCTTACTCCGCGAGCTGAAATCGAAGGCGAAATGGGCGACAGCCACATGGGTCTGCAAGCGCGACTTATGAGTCAAGCGATGCGCAAACTCACAGCAAACTTGAACAAGTCAAACACTGTGGCAATTTTCATTAACCAGTTGCGCGAAAAGATCGGCGTCATGTTCGGTTCACCAGAAACAACACCTGGTGGTCGTGCGCTCAAGTTTTATTCGTCTGTTCGTCTTGACATTCGTCGCATCGAAACAATTAAAGATGGCGTCGAGGTTGTTGGTTCGCGCACCCGCGTAAAAGTTGTAAAAAACAAAGTGTCGCCACCGTTTAAGCAGGCCGAATTCGACATCATGTATGGCAAGGGCATCAGCCGTGAAGGCGCTGTTCTTGACATGGCCGTCGAAATGGGCATCGCTAAAAAGTCGGGTGCTTGGTTCACTTATGACGGCGAGCAACTCGGTCAAGGCCGTGAAAATGCCAAGCAGTTCTTGGCTGAAAATACCGAAGTCATGGTTCAAATGGCCGATCGTGTTCGTCAGCAGTCGATGCCAGTTGTCGACACACCAGCTGAAACATCATCAGACTCGGTGGCTGCAGCAGCGGCAAAAGCAACTGCTGCTAAGCCGGCAGCGGAGAAAGCATCAAAGAAAGCTTTCACTGCCAAAGACGACGAGCCGATCGAACTCTAAAAAATCGCTAAAGCCATTGCGGCTGGCAGGTCATTATTGACCTGCCAGCAGTGGTTTTCAAGAGCAGGCACAAATCACGCCTGTAAAATAGAACGGTCGTGACCCGCAACTATTTCGTTCGCACTTTTGGGTGCCAAATGAACGAACACGATTCTGAGCGTTTGTCTGGTTTGCTCGAATCAGATGGCATGACAAATGTCGACAATGTTGGCGAAGCCGATGTCGTTGTTATCAACACGTGCTGCATTCGTGAAAATGCTGACGACAAGTTCTATGGCACTCTCAGCCAGTTAAAAAACTGGAAGACCGAAAAAGAAGATCGCCAAATTCTTGTCGCCGGATGTCTGGCGCAAAAAGATCGCGACTTGATTCGTCAGAAAGCGCCATATGTCGATGTCGTCATCGGCACACACAACGTGCACCGTGCCGCCGAATTGCTCGAAGAGACTCGCTACGGACGCCCAGTTACTGAAATTCTTGAAGAAGCTGTGCTCGATGACCACACCATGTTTCCGAGCGCATTACCGATGCGTCGCGAAGTTTCTTATAACGCCTGGGTCACGATTCAAATTGGTTGCGACAACACATGTGCTTATTGCATCGTGCCTGCTGTGCGCGGCAAAGAAATTTCTCGCCCTGGCGCTGAGATTTTGACCGAGGTTGAATCACTGGCGCGCAGTGGCGTAACGCAAATTTCTTTGATCGGCCAAAATGTCAATAGTTACGGTCGTGATCTCTCGTTGAGTGCTCGGGCGGCTGGTGATATGACAGTGAAGCCCAAGCCGCAATTCGCAGAGTTGTTGCGCAAAGTTGGCGCAGTGCCAGGCATTTCGCGTGTGCGGTTTGTAAGTCCGCACCCGAAAGACATGCGCGAAGACACCTTGTTGGCAATGGCTGAGACTCCAACAGTTGTCGAGCATTTGCACTACCCATTGCAGTCAGGGTCTGACACTGTGTTGGGGTTAATGCATCGTGGGTACACCGCCGAGCGTTACTTGTCGCGACTTGCGCAAGCTCGAGAGATGATCGATGATCTTGCAGTCACTACTGATGTCATAGTTGGGTTTCCGGGCGAAACAGAAGAAGACTTTTTGCGAACTGTTGAAGTTTGCGCCGAAGCATGCTTTGACTCTGCGTTCTCGTTCATCTTTTCACCCCGACCTGGCACGCAAGCTGCACAATTGACTGACATGTTTATTGCCCCTGCTGTTGCAGTCGAAAGATATGAGCGCTTAAAAGTGGTGCTCGATCACTCGGCGGTCATCAAGCACCGCGAGCGCATCGGTCGAATCGAAGAAGTTGTCGTCGAGGGTATGAGCAAGAAGAACCCAGAGTTGACAACCGGTCGTACGCGACAGAACAAGATTCTGCACTTCACCTCGCCGCAGTTGCTGCGGGTCGGCACATACGCAAAAGTTGAAGTCACAGATGCGGCTCGTTTTCATTTGTCGGGCCGATTAGTCGAAGTCGGAGACACACCAAAACACAAATTGCGTCTCGCTGTGTCGAGTTCAAGCTAAGTTTCGAATTAATTCGCGCCAATATGAATAAGCCTGTCCGCAAACCAGTCGTCATCGTCGGGCCAACCGCAAGCGGCAAATCATCTGTTGCGATGGCGGTCGCTCAAGCTGAAACAACGGCTAGCAGTCCCGTGCACATCGTGGCAGTTGATGCAATGCAGGTTTATCGCGACATGAATATCGGCACGGCAAAGCCGACCCGACAAGATCAGGCTCTAGTGCCGCATCACTGTATTGATCTAGTCGATAGCCACGAGCGCTTTACGGTTGCCGAATTTAAAAAGAGTGCGACAGACTCACTTGAGAAAATCGACAGCCTCAATGGTCG
The DNA here is from genome assembly GCA_030827545.1 of Acidimicrobiales bacterium. Taxonomy (GTDB): domain Bacteria; phylum Actinomycetota; class Acidimicrobiia; order Acidimicrobiales; family Ilumatobacteraceae; genus BACL27. The sequence continues at coordinate 110,198 of JAUREG010000002.1, read as the reverse complement.
TGCATTGTTGGTCGCAGGCACTGGTCTTTATCTGACGGCAGTAATTGACGAATTAGTTTTGCCAGGCGAGTTTTTAGACATTCGCGCAACGCTTGAAGAAGAACCAGACACGACAAAGCTTTTCACACGGCTTGCAGAACTTGACCCAATAGCCGTCGAAAAAATCGAGCGTTCGAATCGCCGTCGCATTATTCGGGCACTTGAAGTTTGCATTGGCAGTGGTCGAGCCTTCAGCAGTTTCGGCCCTGGCACAAGTGCTTATCCAGAAAACGGAATTGTTCAAATTGGATTGCGTTGGAGTCGCGAGCGACTCGCGCAGCGAGTTGCCGATCGGGTGCACACGATGATTGACGATGGTTTGGTCGAAGAAGTTGCCGCGCTTCGCAATTCAAAACAAGGTTTGTCGCGCACGGCTGCTCAGGCCCTGGGTTATAAAGAATTGTTGCTGCATCTGGATGGCAAAATAAGTCTCGACCAGGCCATTGCCGACACGATCACGCACACTCGTCAATTCGCAGTGCGACAAGAGCGTTGGTTTAGGCGAGACCCGCGCATCAAATGGGTTTCAATTAGTCAAGACCCTGTTTCTGAAATTGTCCCGATAGTCGCCAAGCATTTACGCTAGACAGAAATCATCATGCAGGTTGTTGTCACGAAGCATCACGGTCTCGGAAACGACTTCTTGGTGCTCGACTTAGGTCAGTTGCACTCACAACAGATCGACCCCGCAACTATCGATTGGTCTGGCGTCGCAAAACTTTGGTGCGACCGTCAAGGTGGCGTTGGCGCCGACGGTCTTTTGCTTTTGACGAGAGTCGACGAATTCAAACTGCAAATGCAACTCTTCAATCAAGATGGTTCGCGCGCAGAAATGAGCGGTAATGGCATTCGTTGCTTAGCCCAGGCGGCTTTCGATACAGACGGTCATAACTCTGCTGTCAGTTACACAGTTGCAACCGATGCTGGTGACCGCGTTGTAGATGTTGAGCCCATCTCGCATGATGAAGTTCGCGCGAGCGTTGACATGGGTCCAATCGAAACAATCGAAGCACCGAAGAATTGGTCGCAGATTGGCAGCGACCCGAATCGACCAGTGATGCATTTATCCGTGGGCAATCCGCACACTGTTGTTGGGGTCGAAGATGTGAGTGTCGTTAACTTGCTTGAGATCGGCCAAAAAATACCGCAAGTGAATCTCGAGATAATTGAGCCTGGCCCCGAGAGTCACGCGATAACGATGCGTGTTCATGAGCGTGGTGCGGGCATAACGCAAGCATGCGGCACAGGTGCGTGCGCGAGCGCGTGGGCCGCAAGCAAATGGGGGCTCGTGCCTGGGTCAGTTCGAGACGTATTAGTACATCAGCCTGGGGGAGATGCGAGCGTTCGTCTGAATCATCCTCAGCCAGGTCGCGTCACTCTCATCGGACCCGCTCATTTTGCTTCGCGCCACAATCTCGAGTTAGCACTGTGACCCAACTGTGAACACGCCTTACCAGGAGGCGCTCGGATCAACACTTATCTCGCGTGGCATTCGCGAGCGAATCATTTTGGTTGCAGTCACTCTGCCAGATCGCACCGATGATGAAACTCAAGAGTCTCTAGATGAACTTGCACAACTGATCGATACCGCTGGCGCTGATGAGGTTGCTCGCATCACTCAGCGTCGAGACGCACCCGATAGCGCGTACTACATCGGCAAAGGCAAAGCCGAAGAACTCAAAGAACTTTGTTTGGCTCTTGACTCTGACACTGTTGTGTTCGATAACGAACTTTCACCAGGGCAGCAATTCAATCTTGAAAAACTCTTAGGACGCACGGCGCTCGATCGCACTGCCGTGATTTTGGATATATTCGCGCAAAACGCACACACACTCGAAGGTAAAGCACAAGTCGAGTTGGCGTTGTTGCGTTATCGCTTGCCGCGCATTCGCCGTGGCGCAAAGGCGGGTTTATCACAGCAGGCTGGTGGCATTGGCACACGTGGCCCCGGCGAAACGAAACTTGAAGTTGATCGTCGGCGCATTGGTGAGCGAATAAGTCGTCTCGACCGCGAGCTCGAAAATTTGCAAAAGACTCGTCAAGAACAGAGAAAGGGTCGCGAGCGCAGCGGTCTTGGTTCGGTCGCGATCGTTGGCTACACAAACGCTGGCAAGTCTTCGTTGCTTAACCGCTTAACAAGTGCCGGTGTGTTGGTCGAAAACCGGCTGTTTGCCACACTCGACCCGACAACTCGGCGACTCGCATTGCCAGGTGGTGAGCCAGTTTTGCTTTCTGACACGGTTGGTTTTGTTCGTCGATTGCCGCACGGGTTGATCGAGGCATTCAAGAGCACTCTCGAAGTTGCAGTCAACAGCGACTTACTTTTGCATGTCGTCGATGCGTCTGCTGTCGACCCAAACGGACAAATCGCCGCAGTGCGTGAAGTGCTCGCAGAAATTGGCGCCGCCAATGTGCCCGAATTATTGGTCATCAACAAATCTGATCTCGACCCAGATGAGGCAAAGCGACTCGTATACGAGCATCAGGGTGCCGTTTCGTTTTCGGCGATGACTGGTGAGGGATTAAACGATTTACTTCTTGCAATTGGCGACCGAATGCGGGCTCTCACAACCGTGATTGAATTGCTAATACCGTATGACAGAGGCGATATCGTCGCCACCGTGCATCGAGAGGGTGAAGTTGTGTCGACAGCAAACGAAGAAAGCGGCATGCGCGTACGTGCGCGACTCGCCGATGCAAGTGCGGGGCGATTGAACCAATTCGTGGTCAATAAATGACACAAGGTTTCGTCCCACCGCCGTATCCATACGACAGGCTTGACAAGTTCAAACCACTTGCCGACAAGTTCGACGGTGGGCTAGTCGACCTATCAATTGGTACGCCGTGTGACGCGCCGTCGCCTGCAGTTGTCGCAGCGTTGTCGGCTTCTAATAGCGAGCGTGGCTACCCGCCGAGCATCGGCACCGAAGCGTTGCGCAGCGCTGCGCAGTCGTGGATGCAACGTAAGTTTGCACTTTCTATTCCGACTTCTCAGATCGCCGCTTGCATTGGCAGCAAAGAGTTTGTCGCTACTACGCCGCAGTACATGAAGCTACGCAGTCCTGATCGCGACACAGTTTTGTTTCCGGCTGTTTCCTATCCAACGTATGAGATGGGTGCAATTTTGGCGGGTTGTCGACCAGTTGCAGTGCCAATGACTCCGTCGGGCGGTCTTGATGTCGCCAAGATCTCGGCAAGCGACATCAAACGAGCACTAATGATTTGGTCGAATTCACCGAACAATCCGACTGGCGATCTCGACGACCTGAAATCTGTAGCTGAGTGGGGTCGCAAAAATAATGTTCCTGTCTTTAGCGACGAGTGTTACGTCGAGTTCACATGGTCGCGCCAACCCGAGTCGATTTTGCAACATGGCATCGACGGCGTCATTGCTTTGCACTCGCTATCTAAGCGCTCAAACTTGGCTGGTGTGCGAGTTGGTTTCTATGCGGGCGATAAAGAAATCGTCAATTATCTGAAAGAGGTTCGCAAACACGTCGGCATGCTGGTTCCTGGGCCGACACAGGCTGCCGCAGTAGTTGCGCTAAACGACGATGCGCATGTCGCTGTTCAGCGCGACGTTTATTTGCGTCGTCTCGAACGGCTTGCAACAGTGTTATCAAAGTGGTCGGGGTTCAATATCGATTTACCAAATGGTGGTTTTTATCTCTGGTTCGACGCCAAAGATGGCTGGGAATTTGCTGAAAAACTCGCAACAGAAGGTGGTGCACTTGTTAGCCCCGGGGACTTCTACGGTGCGGGCGGCGCAAATAATGTTCGCGTTGCTGTAGTTGCGCCAGATGCGAAGATCGAACTTGTGGTCACACGTCTTGCAAAAAAGTAAAATTAAGCAATGACAAGTTTAAAAAAAGCAATTGGCTTTATCGGGGCGTGCTCGCTAATTGCAAGTTGTGGTTTCAGCCTTGGTGAAAAAAACACTTGGGATGTAACGCAGCCGATTGAAACTGGTGTCACGGTAGAGGCCACAGGCTCGGTCAAAGTCGTTCCAGATGCGGTGCAATTCAATTTTTCAGTCTTCGCTATCGACACAACATCGAGCAGTGCGCTCGAGCGCGCAACTGGTTTGGCTAGTCAAGCCCGAGAAGCTCTCGAAAAGGCAAAGATCGACAAAGACGACATTGCCACACAGAGCGTCAGTATTTATCCCGAATATTCATATTCTCAAGATGGCAAACAAAATTTAATTGGCTTTCGTGCAACACAATCGTTTGCGGTTACTTTGCGCGACACGACTAGCGCCGGCGAAGTAGTTGATGCAGTTGTTGCGAGTGTCGGCACAGACTTGTCGATCGACACTCTCTCGCCAATTTTGATCGATTCAAAAGATGCGGCCGAACAGGCGCGTGAAAGCGCAATCAAACTTGCGAAGAAAAAAGCCGAAGACTACGCCGATCTACTTGGCGTAGATCTCGGCAATGTCATTTCAGTGCGCGAGTTTGCGACCTCTGGAGCTACGCCTCAGCCGTGGTTGCGCGCCGATCTAGCGGTTGGTGAATCTTCCAAGACCGTCGTAGATCTTGGCACTCAAGAAGTTTCTGTAACTGTCGAAGCTCGCTGGGCTTTCGTTAGCGGAAGCTAAACAAGACACTAATTAAATAATCAGATCGAGCTGCATCACGGTGTGGTGTAGACCAAGAAATACTGTGTCACGCACTTTGCGCCAGCCTTTTCTGAGATACCAATCTTGTGCGTGTTCTGTATACAAAAACAATTTCTTATGCCCGAGCGCGCGCGCTCGAGAAGTAACGTGTTCAACCAGTGCCGACCCGGCTCCGTGTTTGCGCGCGTCAGGAGTGACAAATACAGCCGCTAACCACGGCCCTGGTTCAGGCGCATCAGGCAACTCATCATCGTCGACAAGGGTGGCGACTCCGAGCAATTTGTCGTCATTGTCAACGGCAGCGTAAATCTCAATCAGCGTGTCAGGTTTGCTGGCAGCAAGTTTGTATTGATCGAGATAAGTCTGCACTGTGTCGCTCGGAAACTCGTGGTGCCACGCTGCAAAAGACCACTCGGCAGCAGTCTGCCAGTGGTGTGGGTGTTCAGCTAGCGCCACAACTTTGAAAGAAATCATCGCTTTATCCTAAGGTTTTAGCGATGGGCGACATCTCTTCTCACAAAGGGATAAGCGGTGAGTATTTATCAAAGGTCCTCGCGCCAATTTCTGGTGTCGCCAAACTCAAGATCAGTTCAATTTCGCCAATTGGCACTGGGCAGATGGCCGAAAGTTATCGGGTCAAATTTTTGCAAGAGTCTGGCGAGAAAATAGAAAGCGTTGTTGTCAAGGTGCCGTCGCAAAACGTGAATAGTCGCAGTGCCTCTCGTGCAACTCGCTGCTACGAACTTGAAACCAGTTTTTATTCGTCTCTTCGAAATAGCTTGAAAGTTGACACGCCAAAGTGTTTTCACGTTTGGTACGACGCAACGTCTGATGACTTTGTGCTCGTGCTCGAAGACATTAAAGATGCAAACCAGGGCGACCAAATCACTGGAGCCACGGTCGAACAAGCTGATGCGGCGATTAATCAACTTGTAAACCTTCATGCGCCCATGTGGGGCTCTGAAAAGCTGAACCAAATTGAATGGTTACCAAAGCACTCGCTCAATGTTGCGACAGGTACAAGTCAGTTATTGCGCTCGGTGTTCGCTGGTTTTGCTGAACGCTTTTCTGACAAAGTCAACAGTGAAATTATCAGTCTTGGCGAAAGATTGGTCTCAAAAATTGATCGCTATTACGGGGCGTTTCCAACTTTGCTCACAGTCGCACACCGTGATTTTCGACTCGACAATTTATTGTTCACACCACAAGGCAACAAAATTGGCGTCAAGGTTGTCGATTGGCAGACTGTGGGCGCGATGCCCGGCGCAAGCGATTTAGGTTATTTCATTGGCGCAAGTTTCACCGTTGAAGGCCGACGTGATTATGAACAAACGCTGGTTCAGAGTTACTGCGAGCGGTTGGCGGCCCAAAAAATTGACGTTTCGAATAATGAAATCTGGGCTCAATATCGTCTGCTTGGCACATCTGGCTACATCATGGCTATCGTCGCATCGATGCTTGTTAAACAAACTGATCGTGGTGACGCCATGTTTGCGGTTATGGCCAATCGCCACGGACAGCAAATGCTTGACCTCGAAACAGAAAAACTTTTTGCCTAGACAGATGAGACCCGACCATGGCTAAATTCACCGCACTAGATGAACGATTCGCTCATCAAATACCTGAGCCCTTCCCAAATGTTTTGCACTTTCACCCAGACTGGCGTGAAAGTCTGTTTTTTATCATGCATGAGCGTGAGAAGCCAGGTGATGTATTGATCTTGACGCTTGCGCACTTTCCGTCCCGTCAAGAAATGGATTCACTGCAACTCGGACGGGTGGGTGAGTCGCCGATTATGGCCCGACACATGCGCAAGGTCGATGGCGATCAAGATAATTTTCAAGTTGGACCGATCACGATCGATGTTGTTGAACCGCTCAAAAAGATTCGTTTGGTTGCCGCACCAAGTGCGCAGACTCCGGTCAGTTTCGATCTAACGTTCACCGCACGCACCGCGCCTTACCAACTTCGGCGTGGCACCATGAAAGCAAAGTACGAAATCATTTGGGACCAGTCGCACATGTTTCAAAGCGGCATCTATAACGGTTCATACACGTTTCAAGAAAAGACATTTCAAATTAACAATTGGTGGGGTCAGCGTGACCATTCGTGGGGTATTCGAGCCCATGCGCGCTGCCCGTTGTGGATGTGGATGCCGATTCAACTAGAAGAAGGAATGCTGAGTGTTTGGCATTGGGAATATCCGAATGGCGCGCGGGTCTATACCGATGGTTGTTTCGCACCAAGCGATGGCAGCGAGCCGATACCTGTAATCGATTTTCAACATGATCTTCATTGGCTGAACAGTTCGGGTCAGCCAGTTTCGTATGAGAAGTTCGGCGATGACGTCGTCGGGTTGGCCGGCACGGTTGTGTTTACATTGCAGGGTGGTCGCAAGATTTCAGTTGAAGCCACTGGTCGGTGGGCGCAGCGCTATAGCCAAATCGCAAATCGTGCAGACAACGTTCTGGGTGGTGGGTTAAGTGAGATGCAAGTAAAAACTTCTGACGGTGCGACGGGCACCGCAATCTTCGAAATTACGGGTCAGTTTCATCACAAGTATTTTCCTATTGCCCGAGGCACGAACTTTCCTCCCGATGGCGCATAGCGATATGAGTTCGAAAAAGTGAAACCTAAACAAGCATCGGCGACCACGCGTGCGAAGAACTCTTCAACAAATGGTCGCCAATTTGACCCTCAAGATCTAGAACGTGTGCGCCGCGGTTTCATCGCCGCACGTATCGAGCCAACAATTACTGATGATAAAGGGCGCAAAGTTATTGACACCGCCTCGTACGAATTTTTGCGCGATGGGCGAGAGTGTCCAGACACTGTTAATCCACATCTGTGGCGGCATGCAACGCTCAATGCGCACCACGGACTCTTCGAAGTAGCACCAAATGTCTGGCAAGTGCGCGGCTATGACATTTCAAACATAACTTTTATCAAAGGCGCAAATGGCTGGGTGGTGATTGATCCGTTGACGTCAGATAGCACCGCGCGTGCAAGTCTTGAACTGTTATCACAACATGTTGAACGACGGCCGGTGAGCGCTGTGATTTATACCCATTCACACGCTGATCACTTTGGCGGCGTTCTTGGCATTACAACAAAAGCCGATGTTGAATCTGGCAAGTGTCAGATAATTGCGCCGGTTGGTTTCTTGCACGAGGCAATCGCTGAAAACGTGATTGCTGGTGTGGCGATGAGTCGCCGCGCGACATATCAATTTGGTCCGCTGTTGCCACCGGGGCCACAAGGTCATGTTGATAGCGGGCTTGGCACTTCAACCCCAACGGCACCACCTTCATTGTTGGCTCCGACTCGCGACATCACATACACAGGTGAAGAACTTGTTGTTGACGGGGTGCGAATTGTGTTTCAGCTCACGCCTGAAACTGAGGCTCCAGCCGAGATGAACTTTTTCTTCCCAGATTTTGGATGGCTATGCATGGCAGAGAATTGCTCACACACCATGCACAATCTGGTGCCGATACGTGGTGCACTCGTGCGCAATGCGTTGAACTGGTCTAAGTACATAAACGAGAGCATTGAACTTTTCGCCGACAAAACTGACGTGATGTTCACCTCGCATAATTGGCCTCGCTGGGGTCGTCACGATGTGCGCGACTTTCTAACTCTGCAGCGCGATCTTTATCGCTGGATTCACGATCAAACGATGCGACATGCCAATCATGGAATGACTGCCCTAGAAATAGCCGAAATGTTGGTGCTGCCAGACGAGTTTCTAGCCCATGAGCACACCCGAGGTTTTTACGGCGATCTGGTGCACAACATCAAGGCGGTTTATCAGCGCTATTTGAGTTGGTATGACGGCAATCCCGCCAACTTGAACAAACTTTCTCCGACTCGGGCGGGTGCGAAATACCTCGAACTCGCCGGAGGCATCGACGCTTTGCTTGACAGCGCGCAGAAGTCGTTTGACGACGGCGAATATCGCTGGGTAGTTGAACTCGTCAATCACGCAGTTTTCGCTGAGCCGACAAATCAGCGTGCACGAGATCTTCAAGCCGATGCGCTCGAGCAACTCGGCTATCAATCTGAGTCAGCAACATTTCGTAATGCATATTTAATGGGCGCTCAAGAACTTCGCAATGGTCCACCACCGCGAACCGCGGCGCGAGTGCGCGCACGCAGTCTGATCAAAGCGATGACAATCGATCAGGTCTTTGACGTTCTCGGAGTGCGTGCAATTTCTGAAAATCTCGGCGGCGTATCTTTGGCAATTAATTGGTTGTTCACCGATATGACTGGTTCACCCGATGAAAAATGGATTCTCGGTGTCTCAAACCGCACCCTTTATGCAACCCATGGTCGACACAGCGAGACTGCGTCGGCAACTGTCAAACTTTCGCGCGATTTATTTTTAGAGGTGATCGCCCAGACGACAACTTTCGTCGACGAACTGAAGAATGGCACGATCACGATTGATGGTGATGCTGGCGCCTTGCTTGCAATTTTCGGCAACTTAGATAATTTTTCGACCGGCTTTGCGATCGTCGAACCGTAAAATCGGTTTCTAAAGGCGACGCAAAACAGTTACGAGTTTGCCGTAAACAACAACTTCATCGCTGTTGAACACCATTGGTTGCATTGAAGCGTTTGATGGTGTCAACGTGATGCGGCTGCCATTGCGTGAAAAAGACTTGATGGTTGCTTCGTCACCTGGGATACCCGCAATGACGATGTCGCCATTGTTTGCTGTCGATTGTGAATTGCAAACAACAAAGTCTCCGTTCAAGATGCCAGCATCAATCATTGAGTCACCGCGCACTCGCAACATAAATAGTTCGCCGTCACCGGTGAAGTCCATTGGCAGTGGCACAAGTTCTTCGACATTTTCTTGGGCCAAAACATTGACACCTGCGGCAACATCACCAACAAGTGGTACATGCTTTGTCGGGCGATGCTCCATAGCGACGCCGCTTGACGCCTCATAACGCACTTCGATCGCGCGAGGTTTTGTCGGGTCACGGCGCAGATATCCGAGTTTTTGAAGTGCGGCTAGGTGGTTATGAACTGTGGCCGAAGAACTAAGACCCACAGCTTCACCGATCTCGCGCACTGATGGCGGGTAGCCCCGTTCGCGCATGTTCGAGACGATGAAATCGAGGATGCCTCGCTGGCGCTCGGTAAGGGTGCTGTTTTTGGCCTGGGCGGCGTTTATAGGGGTTGGGTCGGTGTTTGGGCTCATATCTAAAGCGTACGCCCGTTCGCCCCTAAAGTCAAACACCTGTTCGGAGAACAAATGTTCGTAAAAAGGGTTGTACTGCGAACACCCGTTCGCTATGGTGGAAGTAAGCGGAAATACCCCTGAAGTAGCACCCGAAAGAGGCATCGAAATGGCAATAGCAATCAATAACTTCCCTGTTGCAGCAGTTGGTCGTCGAAATATGGCACCGGTTTACCGCCGTCGCCGAGCAGTGGTCTCGCTGGCTTTGGCAGCTTTGGCTGTCACGGTGAGCTTCGCAATGCTCGACACAAGTGCTGCGGCCGATCGTCCAACAGCCGAAAACCTAGCGACACCTAAATTCGTTATCGCCGAGTCGGGTGACACACTTTGGGCAATCGCACAACGCATTGCCCCAAATAGCAACATCACCGAAGTGGTTGACCAGCTAGTTCTAATGAATGGCGATCAAATAACCACTGGGCAACTTGTTCGCATCCCATAATTTTTAGCTGTTATTCGAACCCGAAACGGTTTCGAATTCGATTCAAAAATTGCGAGTAATCTTGTGTTGATGCGATGCGTTAGTTGTCAATGCGAAGACACCAAGGTTATTGACTCACGCGTATCAGAAGAGGGCAGTTCAATTCGCCGGAGGCGTTCTTGCTTGAAATGTGGTCATCGGTTTACGACCTACGAGCGACTTGAAGAAGTGCCTCTCTATGTAATCAAGCGAACGGGTGACAAAGAGTTATTCGACCGAGCAAAAATAATTCGGGGCTTGCAATCTGCAGCAAAGGGTCGACCAGTTGAAGACTCGGTTTTAATCGAGATCGCCGAGCGTGTTGAAGACGACATGCGACTTACGGGCGATGACGTGACCAGCAATCAGGTAGGCCATGCTGTGCTCAGTTTGTTGCGCAGCATCGATGAGGTTACTTATATGCGGTTTGCGAGCGTTTACAAAAACTTTGATGCCGTTGCAGACTTTAAGCGCGAACTTGCGTTGCTCGAAAAAGAACTACGTAAATAAAGACTTTTTAAAGACTAATTTTTTCGCAAATAGCGAATGAACAAGTATCCGTTGTCTTCGAGAATGTGCGCAACTTCGTAGTCGCTATGCAATGGTGGTGCTCCGTTTGCCAGTCGGGGGCTGTCAGCACCAGTGACCATCGGGCTAATCGTTAAATTAATCTCGTCGACTAAGTTGGCCGCAAACATCGAAGCGTTAAGCAGCGCGCCGCCTTCAAGTTGAACAAACGATCCAGGTAGCTGTTGCATTGCCAGTTGTAGATCAACACTGCCTTTACCCGCGCGAACAATGTCAAGATCGAATTCTGTCTCAGGTGTTTTCGAGTCTTCTGGCATGATCAAAAAGCCGGCGCCGCTTTTAAAAAGGTTCGTATTTAGGTCTATTTTTCCGGTACGGGTGACAACGCCTACGCGCAGGCCTTTTTTAGACGGCACTTCATACATTTCTTCACGGATCGTGCCGGCGCCAACGACGATTGTTTCGGCCGCAGATCTCAATGCAATAAGCACATCTCGGTCTGATGGGTTCGAAAGCAGAGTTGACTTGCCTTCGACCACTGTTGAGCCATCGATACTCATGACCATGCATAGTCCGATAGATGGCCGGCCACTTGAATGTCGAGACCGCGGCGCCCCGCAGACCTGGCGCACATCAACTGTGTCGTTCGCAGTGGGCAGTAACTGGCGCACGACGGTCAGCCTATGAGGCGAGTGCCGACGATAATTGATTGTGCGTTTGTTTGAGGCAAGATATTGGTGTGGCTATTGAGAAAATTGCGTTTCGCACTTGTCCTCTTTGCGAGGCCGGTTGTGGTTTGGCAATAACTGTAAAAGACGATCAAGTCACCCATATTCGTGGCGATATGCACGATGTTTTTTCGAAAGGCTTTATTTGCCCAAAAGGCAGCACGCTAAGACAGCTTCACTATGACCCAGATCGGTTGTTGTCGCCGATGATCAAGCGTGATGGCGTGCATGTGAAAGCAACTTGGGATGAAGCATGGCAAGTTATCGAGGCGGGTTTGAATCGCGTGATTGAAAAATTTGGCCGCGAATCAATCGGCACATATTTAGGAAACCCCGGGGCACACAATTTGTCGTCGATGACTTTCAATCGCGTCTTGTTGCAGGCAATTGGCTCACGACAAAGATTTAGTGCATCGACCGTTGATCAAATTCCTAAACAGGTTTCGTCAGGTTTAATGTTCGGCTCACCAAGCTCGGTGCCGGTACCAGACCTAGATCGCACGCAGTATCTGTTAATCCTCGGTGCAAATCCATACGAATCGAACGGCAGCCTTTGCACTGCTCCAGATTTTCCTGGTCGCATCGAAGCGATGCAGGCGCGCGGCGGCAAACTCGTTGTAGTTGACCCGCGTAAAAGTCGCACAGCCGAGCAAGCCGACGAATGGTTGGCGATTCGACCGGGTACCGATGCGCTGTTGCTGGCAGCAATCGCCAACACGCTCGCAAATGACGGTTTGCATTTAGCAAAACAGCGACTCGGGAATTATCTAAATGGTCTTGATCAACTAGTTGGGGCACTCGCGCCGTTTAGTGCTACTGCTGTTGCGACACCAACTGGTATTGACGAGCAAACAATTTTACGTATTGCTCGAGAATTACGCGACGCGAGTTGCGCTGCTGTCTATGGCCGAATCGGCACTTGCACGACAGCCTTCGGTACGACGGCTTCATGGCTCGTCGATGTCGTCAATGTGTTTACTGGCAACCTCGACCGAGTCGGCGGGGCGATGTTTCCATTACCGGTGGCAGGAAGCGGCAATACACACGGAGAACCGGGCAAAGGCAAGGGTTTTCGTATCGGCCGTGGTTATTCAAGAGTTAGCAAGCACCCCGAGGCGCTCGGTGAATATCCGGCTGCGGCGATGGCTGAAGAAATTGAGACACCAGGCGCAGGCCAGATTCGAGCAATGGTTGTTGTTGGCGGTAACCCAATTTTGTCGACGCCTAACAGCGAGAGACTTGCGAAGTCGTTCGCCGAACTTGACTTTATGGTCAGCGTCGACATGTATTTAAATGAGACCTCGAAATTTGCAGATGTAATTTTGCCACCGCCGTCACAATTGCAGCGCAGTCACTATGACTTGGCACTTTTAACTTTTGCGGTGCGCAATGTCGCGAATTACAGCGAACAAGTTTTGCCACTTGGGCCAAACGATTTCGACGAGTGGCAAATTTTGGCCAAACTTTCGGCAATCGTCTCAGGCCTTGGTGCAGATACTGATGTCAGCGTGATTGATGATCTTGCGATCAGGGGAGTTGTGCAAAGCGCGGTTCAAGATTCGTCATCAAATGTCTACGGCAGAGACGTGCAGCAACTTGTCGACGAACTCTCGCAATCTGGACGACGCGGGCCAGATCGAATACTCGATTTTCTTTTGCGTTCTGGTCCGTTTGGTGACGGCTTCGGTGCTGCACCCGATGGTTTGACGCTTGACAAATTGATCGCAGCACCGCACGGCATTGACTTTGGTGCACTCGAGCCACGATTGCCCGAAGTTTTGCGAACACCTTCAGGCAAAGTCGAACTTGCACCACCGCAATTGATCGAAGATCTGTCGCGACTTTCTCACTTGCTTGCAGAGCAAGTTGATGATTCGCAACTGACACTCGTTGGTCGACGACACTTGCGCTCGAATAATTCTTGGATGCACAATATTGAAGTTCTTGTCAAGGGCAAAGATCGTTGCACGTTGCAGATTCACCCGAGTGATGCGTCGCGACTTGGCATTGTTGGCGAATCAAAAGTTCGCGTAACTAGTCGGGTGGGCAGCGTTGATGCGCCACTAGAAATTACAGATTCAGTTCGAGTTGGTGTGGTCAGTTTGCCTCACGGTTGGGGGCACTCAATGCCCGGAACCAACACTCGTGTTGCCACTTCGCGTGCTGGAGTGAACTCGAATATATTGACCGACGAAAAAGAAATTGATCCACTCTCTGGAAACAGCGTTTTAAACGGAATACCCGTTTCGGTTACACGAATTTCATAAACCCGCGGTTGCACACATGCAATCCACAGAAGAATCCCGTAATTCACATGGCTGTCCACTTCCAATCCACAGGGTGCTATCCGTATGCTTCGGACTGGTGTTTCGAGTGCTTATGAAAGGGCAGAAAATAAGGCTTCTAAATGATTGACAAAGCCAAATAACAGTGCTGTAATCTGAACCTACCAGTTGTAGGCATAACTGCAATGGGGGGCAGTTAGACACAACATCTTGTGGTCTCATTTGAGGCCTAGATGATGCGACAACCGCACCTCAAAGCACGACGTCAACAAAGAAAATTTTAACGAACTAGTCAGCAGCAGCCACAAGCAATTGTTGACTCATAACGAATAGAAAGAAAAGGTAAAAGAATATGTCACTCGCACCAGAGCGTTTGTCAATCGGAATCCGTCGTCACTTCACAGCGCCTGGCGTTCATCCATACGACCAAGTGGTCTGGGAGCGTCGTGATGCGCAGATTAAAAACTGGAAAGACGGAAGCGTTGCATTCGAACAACTCGGTGTTGAGTTTCCGGTGTCGTGGTCGCTGAATGCGACGAACATCGTTGCGCAAAAATATTTCCGCGGCACGCCTGGCACACCAGAACGCGAAAATTCAATGCGACAAGTCGTCGATCGCGTCGCTGACACGATCACAAAATGGGGCACCGAATGCGGCTACTTCATCGACCAAGACGAGGCCGAGTCATTCTGCAACGAACTTAAATTTATTTTGATCACCCAACGCGCCGCGTTCAACTCACCTGTGTGGTTCAACATCGGCGTCAACGGTGTACCGCAACAAGCCAGTGCATGTTTCATCTTGGCTGTTGACGACACGATGGATGCGATCTTGAATTGGTACAAAGAAGAAGGCACCATCTTCAAGGGTGGTTCGGGTGCAGGCATTAACTTGTCGAACATTCGTAGCAGCGCCGAGCATCTCAAGGGCGGCGGCACCGCTTCTGGTCCTGTCAGTTTCATGCGTGGTGCAGATGCATCAGCGGGAACAATCAAGTCGGGCGGAAAAACTCGCCGTGCTGCAAAGATGGTCATCCTCAACGCAAGCCACCCAGACATTGAAGAATTCATCTGGTGCAAATCGCGCGAAGAGAAAAAAGCGCGTGCATTGCGCGACGCAGGCTTCGATATGGACCTCGACGGTGCAGATTCATTCTCGGTGCAATATCAGAACGCCAACAACTCGGTGCGTGTAACTGACGAGTTCATGCAGGCCGTCAAAGACGATGCCGACTGGAATTTGACCGCAGTCAAAGACGGCCGCGTTGTGCGCACGATTCGCGCCCGAGACCTGTGGCGTCAAATCGCCACCGCTTCATGGGAGTGCGCAGACCCAGGCTTGCAATTTGACACGACGATCAACAAGTGGCACACGGCTCATGCGGCCGGTCGCATCAACGGGTCAAACCCGTGCAGCGAATACATGCACATCGACAACTCGGCGTGCAACTTGGCATCGATCAACTTGTTGAAGTACTTGAACGACGACGACACATTCGACGTCGAGTCATACATGCACACGATTGAAGTGATGTTCACCGCGCAAGAAATTCTTGTTGGTAATGCCGACTATCCAACAGAAAAAATTGCCGAGAACAGCCGCTTGTTCCGTCAGCTTGGTCTTGGTTATGCAAACTTGGGTGCGTTGTTGATGGCACTCGGCATGCCTTACGACTCAACTGGTGGTCGTGCATGGGCTGCAGCATTGACTTCGTTGATGACTGGTCATGCATATGCGACAAGTGCTCGTACCGCAAGCCGTATGGGGCCGTTCGCTGGTTTCTCAGCTAACGAGCGATACATGCTCAACGTGTTGCGCATGCATCGCGATGCCAACCTCGAGATCGACAACATTGATGTTGTTCAACCGAGTTTGGTTGATGCTGCCGCAGCAGCATGGGACGCAGCAGTGCGTGACGGCGAAGAATACGGTGTTCGCAACAGTCAAGCATCAGTGTTGGCGCCAACCGGCACCATCGGTCTGATGATGGATTGTGACACGACAGGTATTGAACCAGACCTTGGTTTGGTCAAGTTCAAAAAACTTGTTGGTGGTGGCAACATGACGATTGTCAACCAGACAGTGCCACGCGCGTTGAATCAACTTGGTTATGAAGCGCCAATCGTCGATCGCATCGTTGCTTACATTGATGAAAACAAATCCATCGTCGGTTCGCCAGATCTCAAGGCTGAGCATCTGCCGGTTTTTGCTTGCTCGATGGGTGACAACACCATTCACTACGAAGGCCACGTGCGCATGATGGGTGCAACACAGCCTTTCTTGTCTGGTGCGATCTCAAAGACAGTAAACATGCCAGAAGAAGCAACGATCGAAGACATCGAAGAGTTGCACATGTTGTCATGGGAGTTGGGCGTCAAAGCAGTTGCCGTCTATCGCGACAATTGCAAGGTCGGTCAGCCACTGTCGACAATGAAGAAAGATGGCGAACAAGGTTCATCGACGGGTGGCGATGCATCAGGTGCAGCGACACAAATCATCGAGCGCATCGTCGAGCGAGTTGTTCACCAACCTGTTCGCGAGAAACTTCCGCGTTCACGTCGTGGTCGAACATTCGAATTCAGAGTGGCCGATTGCAAAGGCTTTGCAACCATCGGCGAATACTCCGATGGTCGCCCTGGTGAAGTGTTCTTGACTGTTTCGAAGCAAGGCTCAACTCTTGCTGGCATCATGGATGCTTTTGCCAAGAGCATCTCGTATGGTCTGCAATACGGCGTGCCAATGCGTGCATTCATCGAGGCTTTCGTCAACACGAGGTTCGAACCAGCCGGCATGACCGACGACCCAGATATTCGCATGGCATCTTCCATCGTCGACTATTTGTTCCGTCGCTTGGCTGTTGAATATCTAACCGCTGACGAACGTGCAGAGTTGGGCATCTACACCCGCGAAGAGCGCTTGCAACCAACGTTGCCTGGTGTTGAAGAGTCGATCACTCAGACGACCCAGGGCACCGATGTTTTCGCAGACCCGAAGACGATTCCGTCGGCAAGCGAACTCGTGGCACAAATTGACGCCGGTACATTTTCGGCGCCACCAAGTCACGGTGCTACAAAAGCAGCAGGCACAGGCATGATCTGCTCGTCGTGTGGTTCAGCAAACATGCAACGCGCAGGCGCTTGTTATGTCTGTGGTGACTGCGGTTCTTCAAGCGGCTGCTCATAAACATTCGAGCAATTGCTCGTAATTAACTTGGCGTTCGCCCTCATTTTCGGGGCGAGTTATCGGGTTCTGGCTAGATTTAGCGCGTGAGCACGATGCGTCCGAGTGTTGAGGTTGCTTGGTTCGCTGCGCTGTGCGACGACGACTACGAATTTTTAGGCGTTGCTGACGAGGATCTGCAATCGTCGTGGCTGCATTGCAGCGACATAGTGCGCAGGGCTGAGCTAAACAGATTCGACAATGTGTTGTTGCCATCTGGCTACAGCCTCGGTATCGACGCGACTGCATTCTCGGCGGCTATCGCAACACTTACCAATGAGATTAAGTTGTTGCTCGCCGTGCGCCTTGGTGAACTGGTCGTGCCGCAATTGGCTCGACAAATCGCAACACTGCAACAAATTGCAAATTCACGGTTGGTGATTAATGCAATTTCTTCTGAAATGCCAGGCGAGCAACTTTCAAGCGAATCTCGTTACCGACGCACCACAGAATATTTGTTTGCGCTCGGTGAACTACTCGAGGGACGCGCCGTAAATTTAGAGGGCGAATTTTTGCAGTTGAAGATTGATCCACCGCGAATTGCGAGCCATGGCATGGGTTGCCCGCCAATTTATTTTGGCGGACTATCAGAAGCGGCGCGCGATTGCGCCGCAGCCAGCGCCGATGTTTATTTGATGTGGCCAGATACAACAGCAAAAATCGCGTCAGTTGTTCTAGATCTGACGCAGCGCGCTCAGCGACACGGCCGACCGATGAGTTTTGGTTGGCGTAGTCATGTCATTGTGCGCGAAACCGAACGTGAAGCTCGAGAAGCGGCGCGCCGCTTGTTGTCGCGGCTCGACCCAGTGACTGGTGATGCGATTCGAGCAAAATCACTCGACTCAACTTCAACAGGCGTCAATCGCCAAAGCGAACTGCGAAGCTCGTCTGATGATGAGGGCTACATCGAGCAAAACCTATGGACTGGTGTTGGGCGAGCCAGAAGTGGGGCGGGCATCGCGATTGTCGGTGACCCCGATCAAGTTCTGGCGAAGATAAACGAATTGATAGATGCTGGCGTTTCAGCCTTTATTTTGTCGGGCTACCCACACCTCAAAGAGTGCGACCTTTTCGCCAAATATGTTCTGCCAAAAATTAATCACGGCCCGCTCACCCTTGCCCACACCGCAGTCACCCTCGACTAATTTCGAGTTGCGCGATTTCTTGAAATTTAATTGAGGCGGCAATTGACGCGCTTGATGCCGTTAATGAAACTGCTTTGTAGATATGCAGGTTCGCCTGTGATTGTCAGATTTGGCGCGCGGCGGCGAATCTCGTCGAACATCACGGCGATTTCGCGTCGGGCCAAGTTGGCGCCAAGACAGAAGTGTGGGCCGCCAGCACCAAAGCCAATCTGAACTGGCTGAGGAGTGCGCGTGACATCAAACTTGAACGGGTCCTTGAAGACTCGTTCATCGCGATTGCCTGAGTTGTAAAACAAAACGACTTTTTGTCCGGCATTCACTTTGAAACCGTTGATCTCGGTATCGGCAGTTGCAGTGCGGCGAAAGTGAATAACCGGTGTAGCCCAGCGAACAATTTCTTCGACAGCCGTCTTGGTGTGTGTTTCAAAACTGTCAAACCAAGTTTTGCGTTGATCAGGGTTCTCGGTCAGCGCAAACATGCCGTGGGTTATCGCATTGCGCGTTGTTTCATTGCCAGCAACAACGAGCAAAATAAAGAAACTGCCGAACTCTTGGCTCGTAAGCCGTTCGCCATCAACTACGGCGTGCATCATCACACTGGTTAGGTCTTCGGTCGGTTTGGCGAGCCGTGCCTCGCCGAGCGCCTGCGCATACGAAAACATTCCGATTGCTGCTTCCATCAGTTTTTCAAAACTGCCACCGAAGTCAGGGTCGCCTGCACCCAAGATCGTGTTTGTCCATTCAAAAATTTGTCGCTCGTCTTCTGCCGGAATGCCCATCATCTCGCAGATAATTTGCAACGGAAACTTGGCGGCGACCGCGTCAACAAAGTCGAACTCTTTGTCGGCAAATTCATCCAAAACAGAGTCGATAATTGTTCGGGCCTTGACTTTTACGTATTCTTCGATGCGCGTAATCTCGCGCGGAGTAAAACCTTTCGAGACAATCGAGCGCAAGCGAAAATGTTTCGGGTCGTCCATGTTGATCATCGAGCCGAAAAACTCGTTCAGTTCTTGCGATAGATCGATGATGTTCGAGCCTTTGCCGCTGCAGAAGAGCTCGGGGTGACGACTCACATGCCAGATGTCGTCGTGGCGGGTGAGTGCGATGTAGCCCGGGCCTTTTGGTGCAATCGCTAATTCCATCTCTTCGAAAAAACGGAAGGGGTCTTCGTTGCGCAGTTTGGCAAAAGCCGACTCGCGAAAATCACGAGGACCACGCCAAAACTCTGGTGCAGACAGATCGATGTCTTCTAGGGGCACATCGAATAACTGCATCTCCAGAGATTAGAACTTGGGCGCTCAATTCTCTGAATCAGACCCCTGGCTTCACGGTGTGTTGCATTAACGGCTAGGGTTTTGCAACGCTAAAAGTGCAAAGTTGAAGGAGCATGAGTCATGCCAGAAGCAGTCATTGTCGCAACAGCCCGAAGCCCGATTGGTCGCGCGAATAAAGGTTCGCTCACTGAATTGCGTCCCGACGACATGTCGGCGCAGATCGTGCGCGCGTTGATGGCCAAAGTGCCGCAACTCAAAGCCGACGATGTTGAAGATTTGATGATGGGATGTGGCCAACCTGCAGGTGAAGCCGGTTTCAATATTGCTCGCGTCGTAGCCGTGCTCGCCGGACTCGACAATGTTCCTGGTGTCACTGTGAACCGCTATTGCTCGTCGAGTTTGCAGACAATTCGCATGGCGGCGCATGCGATTAAATCGGGTGAAGGCGACTGCTTTATCGCGGCTGGTGTCGAAACAGTTAGTCGATATGCATCGGGTGCAAGCGACATGGCACCAAACGCAATTTTCAAACCATCGGGCGAGCGCACAAAAGCGCGCGCAGCCGGCGGTCAAGGTGTTTGGGCGCCAGCATCGGGTTTGCCAGACATGTACATCGCGATGGGTCAGACTGCAGAAAATGTTCGCGAACTCGAAGGCGTAACCCGTCGCGAAATGGATGAATTCGGCGCACGCAGCCAACAGCGTGCGGTTGCCAATCAAGAAAATGGTTTCTTCGAACGCGAAATTACTCCACTCACTTTGCCAAACGGCACTGTTGTCGCCAAAGACGATGGTCCGCGCGCAGGCACAACCGTTGAAGGGCTCGCAGGTCTGAAGCCTGTGTTTCGCCCTGATGGCGAAATCACCGCAGGCAACGCTTGTCCGCTGAACGACGGCGCCGCTGCAGTCATGGTGATGAGCGACACGAAAGCAAAACAACTTGGCATTAAGCCGTTGGCACGAATCGTTTCGTCAGGTGTTTCGGGTTTGAATCCAGAAATCATGGGTCTTGGACCAATCGAGGCATGTCGTCAAGCACTCAAGCGCGCTGGCATGACTATCGATCAAATCGATTTGGTCGAAATCAACGAAGCTTTTGCTGCGCAAGTTATTCCGTCGGCAAAACATTTGGGTATTCCGATGGAGAAATTGAACGTGCACGGTGGGGCGATCGCGCTCGGTCATCCTTTCGGCATGACTGGTGCACGCATCATGGCAACGCTGATTAACGGTTTGCAACATACTGACAAGCGTTTTGGTCTCGAGTCAATGTGCGTTGGCGGCGGCCAAGGCATGGCGATGATTATTGAGCGCTTGAAATAAACAGTTTGCGCTAACGCGCTGTGTTCAAATTTCTCAAGTGCATGACGCCGGCAGTTCCGGCGATTGCCGCAATGCCGAGCGCAACTGCAAAGAATGTAACGAACGCCCCGTATGCGCCATAAATTGTTGGCGCAATAAATGCAGCCACCATTTGACCGAACACGTTGACCGCACCTGAAAGACCTTGTGCGGCTGAAGCCCGACCAAGTGGCGCCGCTTTTGCGATTGCTGAAAGCGCTGCTGGCATCATCGTTGCCTGCAAAATGCCCTCGAAAAGACCAATGCCCAGAATTACCCACGGCTGTTTGATGACACCGTATGAAATTGTCAACAAACTAATCGGAATGATCAGCCACAGCACCACGGCAATAGGCGAACGCTTGTCGATCAATTTGCCGGCCCGGGCCGAAAACAAAATGAACGGCAAACCATAAACAGCAAAAGTCAAACCAGTCATTGCGTTGTTGCCGCCTAAGTCATCTAAAAAGCGATCCCAGAGTGCGTCAAACATGCCAGTCGGAAACGTGACCGCGAGAGTCAAAATCAAAGCAACGCGCACACTGCGAATTCGCATTAAGTCAAAACTGAGGCGCTGCGATTCTGTAGTTGAAACGAGTTCTGGAAACTTTCGCGGGCTAATTATGAACAGCGCAATTACTGCAAGCGCACCAAACAATAAAAACGTCGTATCGAGTCCAAATGGGCCGATGATTAGCGAGCCGATAAGTGGGCCAGAAACAAAACCGCCAATTTCCATGCCAGCAACTGCACCAAGTCTTTCGGCGCTGCGAGACGTGTCTAGATGAGCCGCCAAAGCACGTACTGCCGGAAATGTCAAACCAATTGATGCGCCAACTATGCCACGACCGATAATGAAGATCAGTAGCGAGTCGCCTAGTGCAAAAATTATCGAGCCCAGTGCTGCCAATCCGAGACCGAACTGAATAAGTTTTTTGCCATGTCCGCGATCAGCCAACGGGGCAACAAATAATTGAACAAGTAGCCCCATCGCAAAGCCAGTGCCTGCGATCAGCCCTAATGCCGAATCGGCATATTTA
Organism: Acidimicrobiales bacterium; assembly: GCA_030827545.1. Taxonomy (GTDB): domain Bacteria; phylum Actinomycetota; class Acidimicrobiia; order Acidimicrobiales; family Ilumatobacteraceae; genus BACL27. Next base: position 88,260 of record JAUREG010000002.1, on the reverse strand, counting down.
TATTGTTCTTGCAGCTCTGACATTGAGGCGAAAACCACGCTGTTGGCTGATGCTGTCGCAAAAACGCTGAACAGCAACAGAAGCAAATCAGCGCGTTGGTTTTCTTTTGAGGTCATAAGAGATTTATCTAGAAAGTTCGTTGATCACAGAATCAAAAAATATAGGCCAATGATGCATTGCCCAAGCGTCAAACTCTACTTCGCATAAACCAACGCACGAGATATTGCTGGTCGGATCGTGCCACAAGAAAGAACCAGTACCGCCAAAGTGGCCGAACGTCGACGCACTATTTCGCGATCCCATCCAGTGTGGGTGTTTTGTGCCGTGTACTTCCGGTCCGAAACCCCAATTGCACGGATCAAATCTGCCAACGCCTGGTACGACACCTTCGAGTTCGGCAAATTGCGTTGATGTTGCAGCGCTTGCTGTACTAGTTGAAATCAGCTGAGGGTCGCGCAGCTCAAGAGCAAACTCAACTAAGTCGTCAACACATGAGACTACGTCATGTGCCGCTGAACCGTTCAAAAAACTTTTGTTCATACCGAGCGGCTCAAAAATTGCTTCACGCAAAAAATCAGTAAAGCGAATTTCGCTTACTTGTTCGACATGGTCAGCAATCAATTCGTAGCCAGTATTTGAATAAATTCTTTTACGACCGGGCGTAACTATCGGCACCGCGCCGTCGAAACTGTAGCCACCGGCATGTGACAACAAGTGGGCGAGCGTGCAATCTTGTTGACCGACTTGTGCATCGAGACTTGTTGATCCGTCTTCAACGGCGATCAACGTCGCCCAGGCAGTTATAAATTTCGAAACTGAAGCGATTCGCGAGGGTCGAGTTGTATCACCAAAAGTATGTGCAACGCCACGGCGATCAATGATGCAAATTGAAGTATTGCTCGCTGGCCATTCGCGAACGAGATCGAACGCCCGCATCGGGCTATTTTGCTGCGCGAATTAATTCGGCAACGCGAAATGCCAAGTCGAGTGACTGGCGAGCGTTTAGTCGCGGGTCGCAAACGGTCTCATAACGCGTGTCAAGATCTTCCTGACTTACCGTCTCAGCACCACCCAAACACTCGGTGACGTTTTCGCCTGTCAACTCGATATGAATGCCACCTGGCCAAGTGTTTTCGGCGCGGTGCGCCAAGACGAAACCAGTGATTTCACGAATGATGTCATCAAAGTGGCGAGTCTTGCGACCGTTTGTCGCAGAAAATGTATTTGCATGCATCGGGTCACATGCCCAAACAACAGGGTGACCAGCATCGCGAACTGCGCGCAACAGTGGTCGCAAACCAGATTCGATCTTGTCGGCGCCCATTCGAGTGATCAATGTCAGGCGACCAGGTATGCGCGACGGGTTCAATACCTCGCACAACGAAAGCACAAAATCAGTCGTCGTATCTGGACCAATTTTGCAACCGACTGGGTTGCCAACACCACGCAAAAACTCGATGTGTGCGCCGTCGAGTTGGCGAGTGCGCTCACCAATCCACAACATATGTGCCGAGCAGTCATACCAGTTGCCCGTGAGCGAGTCTTGACGTGTGAGCGACTCTTCATATCCAAGCAACAAAGCCTCGTGGCTTGTGTAGAAATCAACTTCATGCAGTGCACTGTGGCTTTCGGTGTCGACGCCGCATGCGCGCATAAATGCGAGTGCCCGCTCAACTTCGCCCGCAACTTGCTCGTAACGCTGACCTTCGGCGCTCGTCGTGACAAATTCTTGGTTCCATGCATGCACGCGATTCAGGTCGGCAAAGCCTCCCTTGGTGAACGCGCGCAACAAGTTAAGCGTGCTTGCTGATTGGTGGTAGGCCTGAACAAGTCGTTGCGGGTCTGGCACGCGTGATTCGCCGTGCGGCGCTGGGTCGTTGACCATGTGGCCGCGGAACGACGGCAGTTCGACGCCTCCAATTTTTTCGGTGTCACTCGAGCGGGGCTTTGCGAATTGTCCGGCGATGCGGCCAACTTTTACGACAGGCACGCCCATTGAATATGTAAGCACGAGGGCCATCTGCAGAATCACACGCAGTTTCTCGCGAATATTTACCGCTGTGAACTCTTCGAAACTCTCCGCACAATCGCCGGCCTGCAACAAAAATGCATTGCCACTTGCAACTTGGCCAAGTGATGCGAGCAACGATCGCGCTTCACCCGCAAAAACAAGCGGGGGATACGAACTGATCTGCTTTAGCGCCTGCTCGAGATCATTCTGGTCGGGCCATTTTGGCTGTTGAGCAGCGACGTTGTTCTGCCATGAAGACGGGGTCCAACGGGTACTCATATTTATAACCCTATTGCCAGGGCAAGCCTCAGACGGTGAGAATTTCGCCGGCGTCGTCGCGAAGCGTATCTACAGCGCGGCTTACGAGGCGACGTGCTGCTTCAGCGGTTACGCCGAGTTCTTCGCCAACTTGACGGAAGCTCTTTCGCTCGCCATCATGCAAACCAAAACGTGCCTCAACTGCATAGCGAGCACGCTCGTCGAGTGTGCCAAGCAAGCGGTCGAGCAAGTTCGTGTCAACCATGCCCATGACGGCATCTTCTGGGCTGATGTCTTCGTTTGGTACGAGGTCACCCAAAGTTGCATCGCCATCTTCGCCAATTGTCTTGTCGAGCGAAACTGGTGTCGTTAAGCGATGCAATTCTGCGTTCATCGCACTCAAACCTTCGGCATCGCCCGAACCTTGACGCAATGCTGCACGCAATGTTGCCGAGCGATCACCAGGAATTCGAATGAGACTTGCTTTTTGGTCAAGCGCACGACCAATTGCTTGACGAATCCAGAATGTTGCGTAGGTCGAAAATTTGAAACCACGACGCCAGTCGAACTTGTCGACTGCGTGCTCGAGACCCAGATTGCCTTCTTGAATCAAGTCGAGAAGATCCATGCCCTGTGGCAACGGATAGCGACGCGCAATCGAAACAACTAATCGAAGGTTTGAACGAATGAAACGATCTTTGGCGCGGGCCGCATTGCGCATGTCGGCGCGAATTTGAGCACTGCGTTCACCTTTTTCGTGACGCTTCTTTGCCTCACGACCAGCTTCGATCGCTTTCGAGAGATCGCGTTCATCTTCGGCATTGAGCAAAGCAACTTTGCCGATTTCGTTCAGGTAGATGCCAATTGAGTCAGACATGGGGGGTTTTGATTCTTTCTATATGGGGGGTATTCGGGGGACTTGTTACATTAGGGCATCGGCACAAAGAGGTCAAGAGGTTAGTGAAAACTTTCATAATTTTTTAAGCCAGGTTTTATAAGCCTTTTGTCGGGTTGATTATGGGTAGGCGGGCGTTTGACTCATACACTTTGATAGTGCCAATGCGTGTCGGACTGTTCGGGGGAACATTTGATCCGCCCCACTTGGGCCACCTAGTTACGGCCGTAAATGTCCGACATGTGCTCAAACTCGATTTTGTCATCTTGATGGTGGCTAACGATCCGTGGCAAAAGCATGGCACTCGTGAGGTCGCTAGCGCCTCTGATCGCTTGGCGATGGTGCAAGCCGCAATTGATGGTGTTGATGGATTACTTGCGGGCGATGACGAAATTACTCGTGGCGGTCCGAGTTATACCGCCGACACGCTGGCCGTTTTGCACGAGCGATACCGCGATGCCGAGATTTTTACAATTGTTGGTGATGATGCGGCCGCCAAATTTGGTTCATGGCAGAGGGCTGATGAAATCGCAAAGCAGTCGACACTGGTTGTTGTTGACCGACCCGGCTCGCCGTTGTTGCCACCAAGCGAATTTGATTGGCATCGTGTCGAAGTGCCGCGTCTCGAAGTGAGCTCGAGCGATCTTCGCGCGCGATTTATCGACGGTCGTCCACTCGAATATCTAGTTTCTGATGCAGTGATGCAAGTTATTGCTGAGCGCGGATTGTACGGTTCGAACAAGTGACGGCGATTCCGCATCGACAAAAACAGCGCGCGATCGTTGCGCTTTGTTGTGGTGTTGCCGCAGCATTGATGTTGCCGGCCGGACTCGTCGTTGGCTACAACTCAGTTCTTAACTCTGGCAACGGAACAAATGTAAACAATGTAAAGACTCTGACTATTCCGAGCACGCCAGTGGCACTGTTGGCAACTGTCAACTCGTCAAACGAAGTGACTTCGATAAATGTGATTGCGCTTTCTGGCAACAGTTTGGGTGGCACGATAATTTCACTTCCTGCCAAGTCGATGGCAGAAGTAGCCGAAGACGAAGATGCGCGCCGAGTATCAGACTCGTATACGGGTGGTGACGCTTCGGCTTTTGTTGCCGATGTCGAAGGTTTACTTGACGTCTCGATTTCAACTGTCGGCATCTTGAAGCGAGCAGATCTGATTGAACTGTTTGATCCGATCGGTCCTGCCGAGATTCTTCTAGATTCTGATGTTCGCAACACCGAACCTGACGGTGCGCAGCGCACGGTTGCAAAGATCGGTCGAGCAACAGTTGAGACTGCAACACTTGTTGACGTTTTGCTGGCGCGCCAAACTGACCAAGTTGAAGCCGATCGCTTCAATCACCAAAAGTCTGTGTTGACCGCGATTGCAAATACTGTTGGTCTTGGTTTGAAACTTGAGCCTGCAGTAAGCACCGCCGAGTCGCCAACTGATTTCAAGTCAGTTTTTCAGCGACTCATTTCGGGACCAATTCAAGTTTGGCAATTTGCGGCGAGCGCCGTGCCTGCGGGCGATTTGAATCCCAATTCAATAGATATGTATCAACTCGACACTGCTGAGGTGACGATGATTATGGCCAGCGTTGCGCCAACATCGAAGACCGGGTCAGATCTCACGGGGCAGTTGTCGGTGCAGATCGATAGTCCATTCAACAATGCTGTTGTCAGTCGCGAGATTGTTCGGCGGTTGATGGCTAAAGGTCTAAACATCGCCCTGGTGCGCGAGGTTCCCGGACCGCCGCAAGAAGTGACGCGGGTGCTTTATGTCGACAGCAATGTTTTGTCGGGTGTTGAAGATCTGGCCAGCTTTATTGGTGAAGTTTCTGCGGGTCGCACCAATGAGCGGGCGCAGGGCATCGACCTGCAAATTGTCATCGGCGCAACTTTCGCTCAGTTTCTTGAGAGCAATCCAGAGATTCCGACTACTACCCTGAGTAACGGCGACGAATGACAGACTTTCAAATTCAACCTGAGGCATTGCAGATAGCAAAGATCGCCGCACAAGCCGCCGATGATAAGCAGGCAACCGACATCACGGTTTTGAATGTTGGCGAAGTTCTTGCGATCACCGATCTTTTTGTTGTCGCAAGCGCCGGCAACAAGCGACAAGTGCGCACAATTTGTGACGCGATCACCGACGCAGTTCGCACGCAAACCGGTCGGTCGCCGTTATCGAGCGAAGGTATGTCGCAACAACAATGGATTCTCATCGATTACGGCAGTGTGGTCGTGCACGTCTTTGACGACGACACCCGCAGGTTTTACGAAATCGAGCGGCTCTATCGCGACGTGCCTCTTGTCAGCTGGCGCCTCGTCAGTTAATTGGCTGATCGGGTAGCGTAAAGAAGTCGTTTGGGGCTATAGCTCAGTTGGTAGAGCGCTTCCATGGCATGGAAGAGGCCAGGGGTTCGAATCCCCTTAGCTCCACTTTTAAATTCGGCGTAATTTCTCGATAAGACTATGTTTTACAGAATGGCAACGACCGCAAATTCGCAAGATTTTTCGTTAAATGGTTTGCGGGTGTTGGTGACGGGTGGCGGTTCGGGCATTGGCAAAGCAATCGCCGATGCGATGACGAAAGCCGGTGCACGTGTTGTTGTTTGTGATGTCAACAACACGACTAAGCCAAATTATGTTTGCGATGTTTCGAACTCGAGAGACGTCGATGCGATGTTTGACGCAATTCAGCGAGATCTTGGCGGTCTAGACGTATTGGTCAACAATGTCGGCGTACCAGGACCAACGGCTCGCGTCGACGAAATGGATGCTGACGCATACGACGAGTGCGTGCGAATAAATCTGGGCGGCACATTTCGCTGCACTAAAGCCGCCGTGCCGATGTTGCTAAAAACTCGCGGTTCAATCATCAACATTTCGACAAGCGCCGGTATCTTCGGTTATCCGTTGCGCTCGCCATATGTCGCAGCAAAGTGGGGAATTATCGGCCTGACAAAGTCGTGGGCGATGGAACTCGGCGCTGACGGAGTTCGATGCAACGCAATTTGCCCAGGTTCGGTTAGCGGTCCGCGAATGGATGGCGTGATCGAACGCGAAGCCGCTGCAACTGGCGTTAGCCCACAGAGCATTCGCACCGGATACGAGAATCAAGTTTCAATGAAAACTTTTATCGATGCGACAGATATTGCAGCAGCGGCTGTTTTTCTAAGTTCGCCTGCTTCCAGGTTCATTACTGGTCAGGTTTTGCCCGTCGATGGCAATATCGAAACCATGCGCGCCTAATATCTTTCGAGGATCAAATATGTCAGCGATTGAATTAGACGGCGCGGTAACTCTCAAGAATTTATTTAAGTCGTATGGCGACCGAGTTGTAGTCGATGACGTCTCATTAGAAATTAAAGCAGGCGAGTTTTTCTCGATGCTTGGACCATCAGGTTGTGGCAAAACAACAACGTTGCGGATGATCGGTGGCTTTGAACAGCCTGACAGTGGCAGCGTATTTATCGATAAACGCGATGTAACCAAAGATGAGCCAGAAGAACGACCATTGAATACTGTTTTTCAGAATTATTCGCTGTTTCCACATCTCAACGTCAAAGAAAATGTCAAGTTTGGTTTGCGGTTCGAAAATAAATTTACAAAGAGTTCGAAGCCAGAAGAACAACGAGTTGGTGAAGCGCTTGAACTTGTTCAACTTGGAAGCTTCGGCGAACGTCGAGTGCACCAACTCTCAGGTGGCGAGCAACAGCGTGTTGCGCTGGCTCGCGCGCTGATACTTGAGCCCAGTGTCTTGTTGCTTGACGAGCCTCTCGGCGCACTCGACGCCCAATTGCGTTCGAGATTGCAGATTGAATTAGCAACACTGCAACGCCAAATCGGGATCACCTTCATTTATGTCACTCATGACCAGCATGAGGCATTCACAATGAGTGACCGCATCGGCGTAATGCGCGCTGGTCGATTAATGCAGGTGGGTGCCCCACGCGAACTTTATGAGTCACCTAACTCCGTTGAAGTCGCTCAGTTCGTAGGTGCGGCAAATTTAATTTTGGGCGAGGTGACTTCGCGTGGAGTTGTCGAACTCGCCGGCGAGAAATTTGTTTGCCCTGAATCTGCGCCATTGGGCAAAGGAATGATGATGATTCGGCCCGAGCGCATTCGCATTGGCTCGGGGTCACATACGGCACTAATTCAACGAGTAACTTTTGCTGGTTCGAGCCTGCGTGTTGCCCTTAAAGTGGGAACCGAAACCATCAACGCAGAAGTAGCGAACGATGAGACTTCGTCGAGTTTAAGTGCAGGTCAAATTACGACGATTGATGTGCTGCCCGATGCTGTGCGGGTGTTACCGCTTTCGGTTTAGTTGTTCAACTGAGTGACGTCTGCAAGAGCGGCTCTTAATCCGCCACGTTCGCCGTGTCGTTTGCGCCATGCGGACAAACCAAAAAGTCCGATAATCAAAACAGCAAATGAAGTCAGTACGAGAAGTGTCGCCAAAGCGTTGAGGGCCGGTGTTGCACCGCCACGCACTGATGAATAGATGCGTAATGGCACCGTCTCAGAACTGACACCAGCGGAGAGAAAACTTGTAATTACGAAGTCGTCGATCACTGTTGCGAATACGACCACGAGACTGGCCATGACCGACGGCCAAAGCATCGGTAAGAGCACGAAGCGCAATGCCTGCAATCTGGTGGCGCCGAGGTCTCTTGCTGCTTCTTCGAAAGAGGCACCAATCGAAACGAGTCTTGCGCGAACAATGACTACGACGCTCGCCAACGAAAATGTGACGTTGCCCAACAACTGGGCAGCGAACCCCAACGGAATTGCAGTAAACAAACGAGTGAATGTCAACAAGAGTGCTGCACCAACGACAATTTCTGGTGTTATCAGTGGTGTTGAAGTCAGACTCTGGACGAATTTTGCGTTGCGACCACGAATTCGCTGTGAGCCGATCGCCAAAGCAATGCCAAGAGGAGTGACAATCAATAAAGTCGAGACCGCGAGCACCAGTGAGTTAACAATTGCATTTCGCATTTCAGCGCTTTGAAAGACCGACAGGTTGGGGTCTTGCCACCACCATCTAAGTGAAAAACCTTGCCAAACAGTTCGGCTTCGTCCATCGTTGAATGAGAAAATTACTGCGATGACAACTGGAACGAGACTCCAAACGATGTATCCCCAAATTAGAAACCTAAGTGGTGATTGGTGTTTTTTGTTGATGGGCAACATTAGTTATCTCGTAATTTGTCTGGATTGTTGTCGTGTGCTTCGTAGGTAAAAAGACATAAACAACAGCAAGAAGAGCGAAAGCGCAAGAACGAGAAGTGCTCCGTTCTGCGGTTGAGAGCTGGCATTTAAAAAGAAATCGATTTGATTGCCAATCATCTCTGTGCTTGGTGACCGTGAAAGAAGATCGTTTGTGTAGTAATCGCCGAACATTGGTAGCGCAATTAAAACTCCTGCAGCGACTAAACCAGCTTTAGACATTGGCAAAGTAACAAGTCGAAATGCTTGCCGCGAGTTCGCGCCGAGATCTCTAGCCGCGTCAACTAATCGCCAGTCGAGTCGCTCAAGAGTCGCATAAAGAGGCAAAATTAAAAATGGTATGTATCCGTAAACTAAGCCGAGAGTCACCGTGATGGGTGAGCCATCAAGCCAGTTGTAGTTCATACCGAAAATGCGCATTAAACGCGTGAATAAACCATCGACACTGAGTAGGTTGACCCAAGCCAACATGCGCATTAGATAGTTGACCCAAAAGGGAACAATTATCAGCACAAGTAGGAGCAGTTTGTATCGACCAGCATGTCGCGCCAAAAAATAAGCAATTGGAAATCCGATTAGAAAGCACAGTGTCATCGCCGAGAAAACGTACACAAGAGTGCGTATTGCGACGCCGCGTAGCGGGCCATTTGCAAGGCTAGAAATGATTTGCCTTGCTTGCAAGAAATCCCAAGACAGAGGATTCCATTGTGGAACCGCATCACGAAAGATCGGGTCGATTGATCCGAATGCGATGCACGCGACTGCATAAAACGGAATTACAAATAGCGCGATCAGCCAAACTGTGCCCGGAATTGCGAATCCTGCCCAAAGGCGAGGCGAGTTTTTCAATTTAGTTTGCGTCAGCCCGCGGTGAAGCGCGTCCATTGTTCGAGCCACAGTGCATCAACCGCAGGCTCAAGTGAAACTTGGGCGAGACCCGCTTTGTATTTCTCTGGCGTTACCAATGCGTCAGTTAGTGACTCAGGAATTGTGCCACTTGAGATCAAAAGATCAACCGTGATTGATTCGAGGGCTGGCTGATAGCCGACATATTCGCGGTTTAGCAACGCATTATCTGTGTCACTCAAAAAGTTGATCAACTGATGCGCAAGCACCGGCGCCTTCGCGCTCTTTGCAATGCACATAAAGTCGTTTTTGGTCACTGTCTTTTCTGGATACCAAAAGCCCAAGACATCAGGCGCCACACCCTCTGGAAGGTATTGCAGAGCGGTGAACAAATCGCCCGACCAAGTGAAGTTGATATCGCGGTTGCCGGACGGAATTTCTGTGTATGCCAAAATATCGACTTTTGGATTTGTCGCTTCACGCATTGCAATTAAGTCGTCGCCGGCCTTTTGAATGATCGCCGCATCTACCGTGTTGCCGTCGAAATTTCCTGCTCGAAACATCGCCATCGCCAACGTGTCGCGATATGAATCAAGGACCCCAACTTTGCCGTTGAACTGCGAATCCCAGAGAATGTCATATCCGTTTCCTTCGAATGCATTTTTGTCTATGCGGTCTGTGCGATATCCGATGCCGTTGCCATAAATGAAATATGGCACCGTGTATTGAGATCCAAGGTCGTAGTACGGATTTTGCAGTCCGCTTATCACATTTCCGAAATTTGGGATGTATGACTTGTTAAGTGGTTGAAGCAGATCGGCGGCAATGAGTTTTGCCAAACCCGTATCAGTCATGCCGAGAATCAGGTCTGGTTTAAATGTGCCGTTGCGTAATTTGGCGATAGCGGCTTCCTCAGTGTCGTAAATACTTGTCACAACTTTGCATCCAAATTTTTCTTCAAAAATTGCTATCGACTCTGGGTTCTGATAGTCAGCCCAGTTGAGAATCTCGAGTGTGCCCGATTCGTTGGGTAGCCCGTCGCCGATCGCATCAGTAGTTACAGGCAACTTGATTGGGCTCTGTGGTGTGCCGATGGATAAACCGCCCGACTCGGTTTCTGTTGAACCACCGCAGGCGGCAAGCAACGAGCCCCCAAATGTGATTGCACCCGAAGTGATAGCAAGGTTTCGCAAGAAATCGCGACGCCCCATCGGTCTGAATTGTTGGTTAGTCATGGTCTAAACTTAGCAATGTGAATTCGCTCGACCAAATAATTGAGGCCGAAGAGCAGACTTTTCTTCGTCGGGTACCAAAGTCAGTTGCGCTTCACGAGCGAGCCTCGTTGTCAATTCCGGGTGGTGTGCCTTCAAGCTGGGCGAGTTCGCGACCGACCCCAGTATGGGTCAGTCATGGTGAGGGCGCATATGTCTGGGATGTCGACGACAACCGCTACATTGACTTTCACGCCGGCTACGGCGCAAACATTGTCGGCCACGCCAATCCGAGTGTGGTCGCTGCCGTGCAAAAACGTGTAACTCAAGGCACGCATTTTGCCCAACCCACACCCGATTCGATAGTTGTTGCCGAGGAGCTATCGCGCAGATTTGGTTTGCCGCAATGGAGATTTTGTAACTCGGGGACAGAAGCAACTATGGACGCCGTTCATCTGATGCGCTCAATAACCGGACGTGACTTGATTGTGAAAGTTGAAGGTTCATATAACGGGCATCACGATTCGGTTGCGATTTCAATCTTTCGCTCGGCTCGCGAACTTGGCCCTGCAGACCGACCATGGCTAACACCGGGAGCTGGAATTCCGCAGGCGATTGCCGACTGCGTTCGAATCGTGCCTTTTAATGACATTGACGCGCTGAAGCGAGTGTTTGCTGAGTACGAGGGTCAAATCGCCGGAATGATTTTCGAACCGATCTTGATGGGTGCGGGCATCATCGTGCCACAGCCTGGATATCTAGAGGCGGTCAAGAAACTTGTGCATCAAAACGGTGCACTCTTGACATTTGACGAAGTTAAAACTGGCTTAGTAATTCATCAAGGTGGAGCGACGGCAATGTACGGCGTCACCCCCGACATAATTTGTCTCGCAAAAGCACTCGGAGGTGGATTGCCCTGTGGTGCGATAGGTGGCACGACTGAGGTCATGTCGGCGATTTCAAATGGAAGTTATAGCCAAGTCGGAACATTCAATGGCAACCCACTAACGATGGCTGCGACGAAAGCGGTGCTAACCGAAGTTTTGACCGACGACGCTTATGCGCAAGCGAATGATGTTGGTGCTTATATTTTGAAGCACGCCGTGTCGACTTTACAACGCCACGGGCAAGGCGCACACGGATATCAGTTTGGTTTCAAAGTTTCGGTTGTGTTCTGTGCCGAGCCGGCAAAAAATTATCGTGACTTTCTTGAAGTCAGTACTGGCGCGATGCACTTAAATTATTTAAAACAATTTAACGGTGGAGTATTTTTGGCGCCGTGGGGTAAGAGCGAGTCGCTAACACTTTCAGTTGCCCATACGCGAGAACATGGTGATGTATTTCTGCATAATCTTGAAAAACTCGGAAAAGATATCGAGTCAATGAGTGTTCGAAACTCAGAAGTCTTCGCAGCGGGAAGTTTCAACTAATTTCTGTGCGATAGCGCCGTACAAATTGCTTGCAGTATTTTTCCATTTTTGTGTGGTAGGCGTTGGTGAACGACTTCGACGTAACGCCACGCTGGACACGAACGCATACTGAAATATCTTGCTGGTTGACCAGGTCGCTGAAACTGATTGTGGGCTCAAGATCAAACTCAGGATTATTTACAGCATTTTTCGGAAATAAGTAATACGTGTAAATGGTGGTATGGGTTGGCGAGCGGGGCACATAGCGAGACAGCACAGCAACAGTTGGAGAGATATCAATCAACATATTTGGGTAGACAAATGCACCGAATACCGCATAATCGTCAAGTTCGCTCATTGCTGGTAGTAACGGTAGGTTTTCGTCTTTCTTAAATGACAACGACGTTGCACCTGGTGTGAGACTGGCGCCCCAATCGGAGCGATCTTCTTGAATTGTTTTTCCAGTTTTATAAACCGGCACCAGATCTACTAGTTCGGGGTGCACCACGGCACAATGCAAACATTCGCTGTAATTCTCGGCGAGCACCTTCCAGTTGGCTTCAACTTCGTCAATTGTCGTTCGAGCATTTTTGAGTGTTGAGAGACCAAACTTTTCAAGTTCGAGTGGACGCGAGTAGTGGTCGTTAAGCCATGTCGTCAAAGATGGGGAATTTGGGTCGAGCGAGACAAAAATTGCTCCTTGCCACTCATCAACTTTGACTGGCCTTAGACCAAGTGTTGAGCGGTCTATCGAATCTTTTTCGTGCAGCGGGGTGGCGATCAATGCGCCTTCGACCGAATAGCTCCAGGCGTGATACGGGCATGTAATCGCGGCGCCAAAACCAGAACCGCTTGAATCACAAAGTTGTGAACCGCGGTGTTGACATACGTTGTAAAAAGCCCGAAGTTGATTTTCGCGATTACGCAAAATCAGGATGCTCTCGTTTCCGATATCGACTACTAAACGATCGCCTACTTTGTTGAGCTCTTCGCTGATGCCAGCGAAACACCAATTTGTTCCGTAGATATTTTGCATCTCACGTTTGAATGTCTCCGGCGAGATGTACTCATCGCGTGAAAAACTCTCGCTGAGTCCAGCGATTTCTTTTTTGGTCATGCATTCCATCCCAAACCAGTTGGAATATCTTCGTAGTCAACTGTCCATAGCCGACCGCCGTTCAGATCTGAGCCGTCATAGCAGCGATAGCCAAGAAGGCGCTGTTGCAAGGGTGTGAATGTCTTTGCTTGATCTTCGGTGATACCCAGGCAACCTGCTTCTTCGGGTGTAAGCCAACCGTATATATACGACATGTGCAGACCGAAGCGCGGTTCATTATTGGTTTTGTTTGCGCCCGCGCTATGCAGAACTTTTCCGGTGTAGATCATTCCGCTACCCAGTGGCATCACTGCTTGTGTGATTTCATCTTCGGTGGCTTCGCGTTTGTAGTCAGTCCATCTGTGGCTTCCGGGAGCAACACGCGTGGCACCATTTTCAGCGGTGAAGTCAGAGAGTGCGAGCATGCAACTAATTTGACAGATCGGAGTTGTCGGCGTATTCATCGTTGGCCAGTCATCAGAGTCTCGATGCATATATTGCGGGCTTCCACCAGGCATGACGATCATCATCTGACCAGTGTTCATCCAATAGCTGGCACAGTGCGGCTTGAGAACGGCATCGGCGATGGCAAGCAAAATCGGGTGTACGAGAACTTCGTCAGCAAAAGTTCGGGATCGATGGGCTAGGCGGGTGAATCGCTTGGTTTGCTGTCCCCAAAAATAATTAACAAGTTCGTGACTAGTCTTTGGCCCGACTTGAGTCGTGCTTGTAGTTGATTTAAGTTCTTCGAGCATTCGTGCAACCACTTCAGGACTGAGCATGTTGTGCACAATCACGCCGCCATCGCGGTCAAGAATTTCAAGGATTTCACTTAGTGGCGCAGTCTTGCCATCGACAACCGTGAGGCTTGGTTTGGTCGTCGTATTCTGCTTATTCATACACATATTCTACCAATTAGCCTTCTGGCATGCGTTTTGATTTGCAAATCAACCCAGGCAATTCAATTTGGCCAATCGCACGTGATGCTGCACAAGCAGCAGAGGCTGCAGGTTTCAAAACGTTGTGGACGGTTGATCATCTTGCGGGCGATGTCATGCACGCACCTGATATGCCTGAATGTTTTACTTTGCTTGGCGCACTGGCCGGTGTAACTTCAAAAATTGAACTTGGGCCGTTAGTTGTAAATGTTGGCAATCGCCACCCAGCGATTCTCGCCAACAGTGTGGCGACTATGCAACAGATTTCAGGAGGACGGTTTGTGTTGGGTTTGGGTGCAGGTTCATCACCAGATAGTCCGTTCGCTGCTGAGCGCAGAGCGATCGGTTTATTGCCCCCAGCGAAACTTGCCGACCGTCATGCGGCGTTAAAAAATGCTCTCGATGTGATGAATGAAATGTGGTCGGCGACACGGCGTGCCGAACTTGCAGCGTTTCCAATTGCGAACCCGAAACCAAATGTGATCATCGGGGCTAATAGCGTTGCGCTGGCAAAAATTGCGGGCGAGCGCACGAATGGCATAAACATACGTGCGACACACGAGCGAGCCAGTGAAATTTTGGCTGCAGCAAAACTTGCTCACGACAGTTCGGGTCTCAAAAAACCGTTTACGGTTTCAGTTTGGGAGCATTACGACGAGGCGCTATTACGTGGCGACGACCCTCGCCTGGATATTTGGCGAAGTTGGGGTGTTGATCGCGTAATTTTGCTGATGTTCAAGTCAGTCGATTTCGCCGCACTCAACCGCGCCGCAAAATTCTTAAACTAGCGATTTAAAGAACGAAGTTGATTAGGCGTTTGGGGACGATGACGATTTTGGCTGGGGTGGCGCCGGCAAGTGCTGCAATTACTTTCGAGTCAGCGAGTGCGAGTGCTCGCAATTCGTCGTCTGAAATGTCGGCGGGTGCAGCCAAACGGGTGCGCAGTTTGCCGTTGATCTGAACCGGTATTTCGATTGTCTCGCTGAGTAATAGTTTTGGATCAGCAACTGGAAACGCCGCATAAGTAATTGGCGTTTGGATGCCGAGCTTCTGCCACAGTTCTTCAGCGATATGTGGGCAAAGTGGTGAAAGCATCTGAGTTAACGGCACCGCAATTTCGCGTGGCGTCGAACCAGCAGCATTGACATGCACGGTCAATGCATTATTGAGTTCTATCAGTTTTGAAATTGCCGTATTGAATCGCAAGTTCTCCATATCTTGGCGTACGCCGTCGATGCAGCGGTGCAGTGCACGACGCAACTCAATAGGTGCTGGCTCGTCAGAAACATGCAGCTCGTTAGTTTCTTCATCCACCATGTTGCGCCAAGTACGTTGTAAGAAGCGTTGCATGCCGACGACATCACGGGTGTTCCACGGGCGGCTTGCATCAAGTGGGCCGGTGCTCATTTCGTAAAGTCTGAAAGTGTCAGCACCAAATTCGTCATACATCTCGTCAGGCGTGACGATGTTCTTTAAACTTTTGCCCATCTTGCCGTATTCGCGAACAACAGTTTCGCCCTCGAATAGGTAATTGCCATTTTGCTCGACGACTTCGTTGGCAGGCACAGTTTGTCCGCGCGAGTCGCGATATGCGTATGCCTGAATGTATCCCTGGTTGAAAAGTTTGTGGAATGGTTCTTCGCTTGAGACGTGACCGAGATCAAACAAAACTTTGTGCCAGAAGCGTGAATAAAGCAAGTGCAAAACTGCGTGCTCAACGCCACCAACATATAGGTCAACACCACCAGTGTGACCAGCAGACTTCGGGCCCATCCAGTAGCGCTCGACTTCGGCGTCGACGAATCGCTCGCTGTTCGTTGGGTCGAGATATCGCAACTCATACCAACACGAGCCAGCCCATTGCGGCATCACGTTGACTTCGCGTCGATATGTTTTTTTGCCGTCGCCTAGATCTAGTTCAACTTTCAGCCAATCGATAACTCGCGCGAGTGGCGGCATCGGGTCAGTTGTTTCGTCATTGGGGTCAAGTGCCTGTGGCTTGAAATCGGTGAGTTCAGGAAGCTTGACGGGCAGTAACTCGTCTGGCACTGAATACGGCATGTCATTTTCGTCGTAAACAATCGGAAAGGGCTCACCCCAATAACGCTGGCGCGAAAACAGCCAGTTGCGAAGTTTGTAGGTTATTGCCGACTCACCACACTTATTGTTTTCGAGCCATGAGTTAACTTGCGAAATCGCATCGCTCATTGAGCGCTTTCCGTCGAGTGAAAGATTTTGGTTTGACGAATTGATGTAAGTGCCTTCGCCGACAAACGCTGTGGGCCAAAGTTTGCAATCGGTGGTTGGCGCAATGTTATTACTTGAAAACCACTCATCTGGCGGCATTTGAATCGCGACGATTGGCAAGTTGTAGGCGCGTGCGAATTCGAAGTCACGTTCGTCGCCCGATGGCACAGCCATGATTGCGCCAGTGCCGTAGCCCATCAATACATAATCGGCAATCCAAATCGGAATTTGCTCGCCAGTAACTGGGTTGGTCGCAGTTGCGCCCGTGTCGACGCCAGTTTTTTTGCGGTCGTCATTTTGGCGTTCATTGTCGTTGAGCTTGCGCGCTGACTCACGATATTTTTCAACCGCTGAGCGCTGCGATTTTGTAGTCAGCGCATCAACAAGCGGATGTTCAGGTGACAGAACCATGAAAGTCGCACCGAAAAGCGTGTCGGGTCGGGTAGTGAAGACTTCGATTTCGCCAGCCGAAGACGAAAACCTCACGCGCGCGCCAGTGCTTCGCCCAATCCAATTGCGTTGCATGAGTTTGATCGACTCTGGCCAATCGAGTCGATCTAAGTCGTCTAACAAGCGATCGGCATATGCGGTGATGCGCATTGTCCATTGGCGCATGTTGCGTTTGAAGACGGGATAATTACCGATGTCGCTTCGACCTTCGGCGGTAACTTCTTCGTTGGCCAAAATTGTGCCAAGACCTGGGCACCAGTTCACTGGTGCGTTAGCGAGATAAACCAAGCGATACTCGTCGAGAATTTTGCGTTGCTCAACTTTTGAAAGTTGGTTCCATTCTTTTGTCGACTGAGATGCAGTCAGTTTTCGTTTTGAAGTGGCAAACTCGTTTTCGAGCTCGCTGATGTGACGTGCTTTTTTAAGTTTCTCGTCGTACCAAGAATTGAAAATTTGAAGAAATATCCACTGTGTCCAGCGATAGTAACTTTCGTCAGTCGTGCTGACACTTCGTCGTTGGTCGTGGGCCAAGCCAAGTCGGCGAAGTTGTCGGCGCATATTTGCAATGTTCGACTCAGTGTTGATTCGCGGATGAATGCCGGTGACGATTGCATGTTGTTCTGCGGGCAGACCGAACGAGTCGTAGCCAATCGAGTGCAAAACATTTTTGCCCGTCATTCGCTTGAAACGACCGAAGACATCGGTTGCGATGTATCCAAGTGGGTGACCGACATGCAGACCTGCCCCCGATGGATAAGGAAACATGTCAAGAATAAAAAGTTTCTCGCGACCGGCCACACCTGCGATGTCAGCAAGCGGCCCGGCCGTGTTGGGCGCTTCAAAAGTGTGGTTTTTCTCCCAATGGTCTTGCCATTTTTGCTCGATACCGGCAGCCAGCGAAGCGCTATATCGATAGGCGGGTATTGACCCTCCGCGGCCAGTTGATGGAGTGTCTGCAGTTGCGCCCATGACCTCCGTATCCTAAACGGCGTATGGCTAATCAGCGACGACGCTCAAAATCAGCGCGTACCGACACTCGGCGACGCGTCGCACGAACCGCTCGGTTGAGCGAAACCTTGCGTGAGGTTATTGCCGATGAACTCGCCAAAATTGATGATGATCGGTTGGGTTTCGTGACGATCACATCGGTTGACGTTGATTCTGAAATGAACCGCGGCATTGTTTTTTATGATTCGATGCAGGGTGCAGAAGGCGACGAACAGATTCTTGAGGCGCTCAATGATCATCGCAAGCGCCTGCAAAGTGTGATTGCCGACCAAGTGCGTGCTAGACGCACACCGGTATTGCAGTTTCGCCCTGACGATGCGATTCGGGCCGCGCAACGCATTGATGAAGTTCTGCGCCAAGATGAAATTCGCCGCAAAGAACTTTTTGGTGACAAGAAGTCTGAGAGTTAATTCACGTGGCGAGGCGTAAGCCACCAACGCGCCATGGTTTGGTGATCGTTGACAAACCGTCAGGAATGACGAGTCACGATGTAGTCAGTGTTTTGCGCAAGCAACTTGGTGAACGTCGCATTGGTCATGCCGGCACGCTCGACCCAGACGCGACTGGCGTGTTGTTGGTCGGCGTCGGATATGTAACTCGGCTGCTGACATTTCTTTCTGGTCTCGACAAAACTTATACGGGGCAAATTGTTTTGGGTTCGGCGACATCAACTCTTGACTCATCGGGCGCTGTGACTGCGACTCACGATATGTCGAACATCAGTATCGAAGATGTGCAACGTGTCGTCAAAGAAATTTTTGTTGGCAAAATTTTGCAGGTTCCGCCGATGGTGTCGGCTTTGAAAGTCGACGGTGTTCGCCTGCACGAACTTGCACGACAAGGCATTGAAATCGAGCGTGCTGCACGCGAGTTGACAATTCATAGTTTTAAAGTTTTTGGAATGTCTGAGCCTGGTGTTGTTGATGTCGAGATTCATTGCAGTTCGGGTACATATATAAGGTCTCTTGCCGATGACTTAGGTCGAGCACTTGGTGGCTCGGCGCATTTGCGAAACCTTCGCCGTATAAGTGTCGGTGGGTTTTTGCAGAGCGAGTGTTCGAATCTTGATGATGTAACAGTTCATCCACCAATAACCGCTGTGAGAACGATGAGCCGTGTTGTTGCTGATGAACAAATGCAGACGATGATCAAACACGGTCGCGAACTCAAAAAATTCGACTCGCCAGCGCCGTGGGTTCTGGTCGATGAGCAAAATGCGGTGTTGGCTGTTTATGAACTGAGCCCATCGGGTCGCGCTAAGCCGAGCGTCGTAATGGCCAACGCAGTAGCGTAATTTTGATGATCATTATCAACGACACGACTTTTGACTTTGGTCAAAGCGCGCCCCGCAAGCGCAGTGTCGTCACAATCGGTGCTTACGACGGCGTGCATCGTGGCCATCAGGCAGTCATTGATCAGGTACGTCAGCAAGCAGAAATTCTGGATGCGCGAAGCGTTGTAGTGACGTTTGATCGTCACCCGGCAAGTGTTGTTCGACCCGCATCGGCGCCTCTTTTATTGACTGATCTTGATCAGAAAATTGAATTATTGGCAAACACTGGCCTTGACGCGACATGTATCGTCAAGTTTGACGAGGCTTCGAGTCGTGAAACGCCAACTGATTTTGTGAAGCGCGTTCTTGTGGCTGGATTATCTGCCAAGCGTGTGATAATCGGCGAAGACTTTCACTTTGGTCATAAGCGCGGCGGCAATGTTGCATTACTTCGCGAACTCGGGCCGAAGTTTGATTTCGATGTGATGCCGATTGAACTGATCAGTCGTGGCGACGGTGTGGATGAACCAGTAAGCAGCACTGCGATTCGCCGCGCCTTGGCTGGCGGTCAAGTCGAACTCGCCACACAGTTACTAGGGCATCACTTCGAGGTTCGTGGCAAAGTTGTGCACGGTGACCAACGAGGTCGAACGATTGGTTTTCCAACTGCAAACATCGAAGTACCAAAAGCAATTTGCATTCCTGCTGACGGTGTTTATGCCGGTGTTTTAACGCGAGCGAACGGTGATACGCATGTTTGCGCGATCAATCTGGGTCGACGACCTACTTTTTATGAGCACGCCGATCATTCGCTGTTAGAAGCTCATCTGCTCGACTTCGACGGCGACCTGTATAGCGAGTCAGTTCGCGTTTCGTTCTCGCATTTCTTGCGCGGTGAGCGCAAATTCGAAAACATTGATGCATTGAAAATGCAACTCAAACACGACATCGAGCAAACTCGAGCCGTATCTGGTCTTTAGACCGTGCTCATTTCATAAAGTGTTGATCGCTGACGCAATGTGCGGCCAAGAGGCGAAGTTATTGCTCTGAAAGACTCTTCGTTCATTTCTTGACCGTGGCTTGCGCCGGCTGCGCGAGAAATGTTTTCGTTCATGAGCGTGCCACCCAGATCGTTGCACCCAGCCTGCAAAAGTTGAGTTGCGCCAGCGTGACCGATTTTTGTCCATGAGACTTGAATATTGTCGATATGGCCGCGATATGCGATGCGGGCGATGGCGTGCATTAATACAGTTTCTCTGAAAGTTGGGCCACGACGCGATTTATGTTGCAGATAAATCGGTGATGCCATGTGCACGAACGGAAGGCCGACGAATTCGGTGAATCCACCGGTTTCTTTTTGCAGATCGCGAGTTCGCACAATGTGTTTTGCCCAACTTTGTGGATGTTCGACCGAGCCAAACATGATCGTGATATTCGAGCGCAATCCTGCTTTGTGGGCAACACGGTGACATTCAAGCCACTCTTCAGTGTTGATTTTGTCTGAGCAGATAATCGCCCGCACATCGTCATCTAAAATTTCGGCGGCAGTCCCGGGTAAAGAGGCGAGGCCCGCTTCTTTTAATCGAATTATGTAATCGTGCAACGGCTCGCCAAGTCTCTTCGCGCCCTCGGTGACTTCAAGCGCGGTAAAACCGTGAATATGCATCTCAGGTACGGCGGTTTTGACAGCACGTGCAACATCTATGTAATAGTCGCCGTCAAAATCTGGATGAATGCCGCCTTGCAGCGTTACTTCTGTTGCACCGAGTTGCCAGGCTTCGCTTGCACGAGCGGCGATGTCATCAAGAGTCAAGAGATATGGCGTACCGCGGAGGTTCAAACTAAGTGGGCCTTTTGAAAATCCGCAGAACTTGCATTTAAACGTGCAGACATTGGTGTAGTTGATGTTGCGGTTGTGAACCCAAGTAACGACATCACCGACTGCCTGTGCCCGCAAACTGTCGGCAAGTTGCGCGACGGCGTTTACTTCGGCGCCACGTGCGCCAAACAGCGTGACGATTTCGTTCTGGCCAACTTCTTGTTGCAGTTCGACGCCTCGCAAAACTTCAGCGATCGGACCAGAAATCTTTTTGTTTTCAATTTGCGCGCTAATCAAAACTGGCGGGGGATTATTTGCACCCGAATACCACTGGGTAGAGCGGTGGCCAATCAAGACAACTTCGGCGCCATCGTGCACAACATCGGCCGCTGTCACTTTTTCTGGCCAAACTTGGCCCGGGTCGTCTCGACCGAGACCTTCGGCGTCGCTGCGGTCGAGAACTTTGAAGTGCAACGAGTCGTCAAGCCATTTCGTTGGCGAATTGGCGAACTCTGGATAAATCGTCAGACGAGGCGCAAGAGCCTTTTCGCGTTTTTCTGTTGCGTCACGAAGTTTTTCGAGCGAAGGCCATGGCCGCTCGGGGTTCACATGATCTGCTGTAACTGGCGAAACGCCACCCCAGTCGTCGATGCCTGCATCAAGCAGCACGCCGAAGTCGTCGCTCAAATTTGGCGGGGCTTGCAAATGAATTTCTGGCGGCAAGATGATGCGAGCAGCGGCGATAGACCACAAATATTCGTCTTGTGGGCACGGCTTTTCGCGTTGCATTATCGTCAACGGTTTTGGCAAGAAGTTTTGCACGATCACTTCTTGAATGTGACCGTGCTTGGCATGTGATTCGGCAATTGCTTCAAGCGCGACAATTCGGTCTTGGCGAGTTTCGCCGATACCAACCAAGATGCCGGTTGTGAATGCGATATTCAATTGGCCAGCGAAGTTGAGTGTGTCGAGTCGGCGTTGCGGCTCTTTGTCGGGCGCACCGCGGTGACAATCTAAGTCGTCACGAAGTGATTCGAGCATCATGCCTTGTGACGGCGAGACACGACGCAACATTGCAAGTTCGTCTCGGTAGAGCGCACCCGCGTTTGCATGGGGCAGTAGACCTGTTTCGCGCAATACGAGTTCTGCCATGTCGTGCAAATAGTGCACAGTGCTGTCGTAGTTGTTTTGCTTCAGCCAGTCTTTGGCGACTTCGTAGCGCAACTCTGGGCGCTCGCCGAGAGTGAACAATGCTTCGTGGCACCCAAATTTTGCACCTTGCTTGGCAATTTCAAGAACTTGTTCTGGCGAGAGATATGGATTTTCGAGACGTGCAGGTGGCTGAGCAAAAGTGCAGTATCCGCACTTGTCGCGGCACAGCATCGTGAGCGGAATAAAGACTTTTGGCGAAAACGTAATTCGACTGCCGAATGCTTGATCGCGAATTTTCCGCGCAATGGCCATTAGGTCAGCAGTTGACTGCGTGACTAATGAGGAGTGTGACGACGCGCGACGACTCTCAGACAACTTGACCCTCCGATGGGTATTGACGTAACAATTTTGAGAGCGCTCGACCAAGACGCTTCGCCGTGTTAGAGAGGCGAAGACACTTGTATTTGCCGTGCGCCTTTAACCGTAGCGCCGCGGTCACCGATGCGCAAGCGAGGGCTTGTTAGGAGGCTGGTTTTGATAGTGCGCGAAAGAGTGCGCGAACGTTGTCGCCCGAAATCGGCACGCGATGACCAGTGCGAGAGATAAAACCCAGTTGAACCCCGGTCGATGGGTCGAGCACCGTAAAGACCTGCTCGTGGCCGTCTGCGTCGACAATCACATCTGTAAGTAGTGGCACATTTGCAGCCTTCAACGCTTGTTGCACAAAACCTGCATTGAGCACCTCGATCGCAATGTGCTGAACACCTGAGCCGTGGGTTGCGAGATGCGCATCGACCCCGGGGTCGCCAGGCCCGACCAAAACAACCGTGACGCCACCGGCATCTGCAGTAACGATTGCGGCATCTTGTGTCGGCGTCGTCTTGAAGCCAAGCGAAGTTAAAAACTGAATTGCAGCCGGCAGGTTAGTTACGGCAACAACAACATGATCAATGCGGCAGGCGACAGTGTCGAGAGCGCTTCGAAGTGCATCAGCCGTTTTGTTCGGTGCGGGTTCGGTACGAACTTCGGCGATTTCGATGCGATGGGTTTCGGCTAGCAAAATTCGAAACAACTGCTCTGTGAAATCTGGATCAACGTGCTTGTCAATTGCCCATTGTCGGCGCAAATTCAAAACTTCTCGCACTCGCTGGGGCTGCATCACCGCTGTGGCAGTCTCGGCTTTTACCGCGGCAACTTGTTTGCAAACCGCCATGCGTTCAGCGAGCAAGTTGACGATCGCCGCGTCAATGTCGTCGATGCTCTTGCGCAACTCGTTCAAACTTTTTGAGTTTGTTGCTTCGCTCATCGTCGCCACCACTTTTTAGCACGGACTACTTTTGTAGATGGCGGGTTCATCCGTTCGATGTGTTTTGCCAACATGTCCATTTCGATATTCACTTTGTCGCCGACCTTGCGCACGCCGAGCGTCGTGACTTGCTGAGTGTGCGGAATAACGGCAACAGTAAACGTGTCATCCGTCAGATTGAACGCAGTCAGACTTATGCCGTCAACTGTGACTGAACCTTTTTCAACTATCAAGTGCATCAAGTCACGCGAGATGCGTACGACAAGGTTTGGTGCGGGGGCGACAATCTCGCCGACACTATCGACATGACCCAAAACCAAATGACCGCCGAGTCGATCGCCAAGTGCCATCGGGCGTTCAAGATTGACGACATCTCCGACTTTCAGTGAGCCGAGATTTGTGCGCGAGAATGTTTCGTCGCTTACGTCTGTTATCCACGAATTTGAGTCGAGATCGACAACGGTCAGGCAGCAACCGTTAACTGCAATCGATGAACCAATTTTTGATCCCTCGAGCACGGTTTGCGCCGAGATGCGCAGACGCGAACCATTCAGTTCAGCGACTTTGCCAAGTTCTTCAACGATGCCAGTGAACACGCCATTTGAGACTACTTATATAGACGCCTGCACGGTGGGTGGTTTCAGTGGGGCAGCGCCGTAGATTGAAGGGGTCTACTTGGGCTAATACCTCGGGTGCGATGCCAACAACCAAAAGGTTGAGGCGACCAGATCTCTCAAGGGCTGCGAGTGCAGTGCCAATTTGAGAGAATTCGAAAGGCAGAAAAGAAATGGCGATTAGTCCAAAAAAAGACGTCATCAGCAAACACGGACAGCACGCAAAAGACTCCGGTTCACCAGAAGTGCAAATTGCACTTCTCACTGAACGAATCAACAGTCTCACCGAGCACTTGAAGAGCCATGTTAAAGACCACCACTCACGTCGTGGCCTTTTGATGATGGTTGGTCGTCGTCGCCGAATGCTTGACTACGTTCGCAAGAACGACATCGAAAAGTATCGAAAACTTCTCGAGTCGCTTGATTTGCGTCGTTAATCAGTTTCTAATCTCGAATTAATAAATAGAAAAATAACCAACGAACATAATGAAGTTGGTTGTCAGTTGAATATCTCGCGGGCGATTAAAAAGTTTGCGAGGTTTCCAACTGGGAACCGACCTTGTGTTCACAAAAGTCTGTGGCTCCGTAAATAAACGGCACAGACACGAAAGGAATAACCATGGCCGAGGCCATTTCAGTAAGCGGTGCAATTTCAGGCACCGACAAAACCCTGTCATTTGAGACGGGCAAATTCGCTTTGCAGTCGCAAGGTGCAGTTGTAGCAAAAATCGGCAAGACAACAGTTCTTGCAACAGCAAACGCAGCAAAGAGCGTGCGTGATGGCATCGACTTTTTTCCGTTGACGGTTGATGTTGAAGAGCGTGCATATGCAGCCGGCAAAATTCCGGGTTCGTTCTTCCGTCGTGAAGGTCGACCAAGTCAACAAGCGATTCTCACTTGTCGATTGACCGATCGTCCACTACGACCGGCTTTCCCAGATGGCTACCGCAATGAGACTCAAGTTGTAATCACCGTTATTGGTGCAGACCAAACCAACCCGCACGATGTCTTGGCAATCAACGCAGCATCTGCGTCGTTCATGATCTCGGGTATTCCGTTTGAAGGACCAGTCGGTGCCGTGCGTTTGGCTTTCAGCCAAGACGGTTCATGGATTGCGCATCCGACATTCGAAGAAGGCGAGCAATCAACTTTCGAATTGGTGGTCGCAGGTCGAGAACTCGACAATGGAGATGTTGCCGTGATGATGGTTGAAGCAGGTGGCACAGAAAAGAGTTTCACTTTCTACGCCGACGGCGCACCAAAAGTTACAGAAGAAGTTATTGCCAGCGGCCTTGAAGCCTCAAAGCAGTTCATCAAAGAGTCGATCAAACTTCAGCGTCAACTTGTTGCCAGCGTCATCGCAACTCGTGGACCAATTGAGCCACTCAAGTACACACCCGTGCTCGACTACAGCGAAGAATTGTTCGCCGCAGTTGAAGCGTCGGCAACGACAAAACTTCAGCCTGCAATTCGCATCGCTCTCAAGAGCGATCGCAATGCAGCAATCGACGATGCAACAGCACAAACTGTTGCGGAGCTCGCGGGCACAGCAGATGCGCCTGGCAAGTTTGCGGGTCAAGAAAAGCAGATCAAAGAAGCCGTTCGC
Organism: Acidimicrobiales bacterium; assembly: GCA_030827545.1. Lineage (GTDB taxonomy): Bacteria > Actinomycetota > Acidimicrobiia > Acidimicrobiales > Ilumatobacteraceae > BACL27. The sequence goes on along the minus strand of JAUREG010000002.1, from coordinate 62,883 downwards.
TCGTTGACCAAGAAGCTTGTTCGCAAGCGAGTTGTCGACGAAGGCATCCGCATCGATGGCCGTGGTCCTGCCGATTTGCGTCCGATTTCAGCCGAAGTTGGTTTGATACCGACTGCACACGGCACAGGTTTGTTCCAGCGCGGTGAGACTCAAGTTCTCAACGTGTTGACAATGGCGATGCCAAAGATGAATCAGATGATCGACTCGATCACACCTGAAACTTCGAAGCGTTACATGCACGACTACAACATGGCGCCATGGGCGAACGGTGAAACTGGTCGCGTCGGTACGCCCAAGCGTCGCGAAATCGGACACGGCGCTCTCGCTGAGCGTGCGTTGTTTCCGGTTGTGCCAAGCCAAGAAGAGTTTGCCTATACATTGCGCTTGGTAAGCGAAGTGTTGTCGTCGAACGGTTCGACATCGATGGCTTCAGTTTGTGCATCAAGTCTTTCGTTGATGGATGCAGGTGTGCCGATCGTTGCGCCAGTCGCAGGTATCGCCATGGGTCTCATCTTTGATCAAGGCAAGTACACCGCATTGACAGACATTCTTGGTGCCGAAGATGCATTCGGCGATATGGACTTCAAAGTCGCCGGCACTGCAGACGCAGTGACGGCATTGCAGCTCGATACCAAAATTGAGGGCATTCCGAGTGATGTTTTGGCGAAAGCTTTGCAACAAGCCAAAGACGCTCGTTTGAAGATTCTCGACGTGATGAACTCTGCGATCAGTGCACCGCGTGCAACTGTCAACGAGAGCGCGCCGAAGATTGTCACCTTCACGATTCCGCTTGACAAAGTCGGCGAAGTAATCGGACCAAAGGGCAAAGTTATCAACACGATTCAGCAAGAAACTGGTGCTGAAATCAACGTGTCTGACGACGGCGCAACTGGCATCATCACAATTGGTTCACCAGACAACTCAAAAGTTGAAGATGCAAAATCTCGCATCTTGGCGATTGTTGATCCACCAACTGCAGAACTCGGTGCTGTCTACACAGGTCGCGTTGTTAACACTGCGGCCTTTGGAGCATTCGTGAATATTTTGCCTGGTCGCGATGGCTTGGTACATATTTCGAAACTTGGCAATGGTCAACGAGTTGCGCGCGTCGAAGACGTGCTTAACATCGGTGACGAAGTTCAAGTTCGCGTAGACGACATCGACGATCGTGGCAAGGTGAGCCTCAGTTTGATTGGCCCAGATGGCGAAGTCATCAAGGGCTCAGGTGGCGGTTCTGCGGGCGCACAAACCGATCGCGGAGATCGCGGTCCACGTCCTCGTTCAAATGACCGCGGTGGCCGTGGCGATCGCAATGATCGTGGTCCACGAAATGATCGCGGTGGTCGCAACGATCGTCCACGTTCAAACGATCGTCCGCGGTCGAATGATCGAGATGGCCGTAATGCTCCGTCAGATGCAGTCAGCGTAAGTTTCGAAGAAGAATTTGACCGCGACTTGCGCAACGATCTTGGAGATCTCGGCTGAGATGACGATTCGCGTCGGTGTCATTGGCGCTGCCGGTCGGATGGGTGCGACGGTCTGTTCTGCAGTCGTTGCCGATAAAAACTTAGAACTTGTAGCCGCGGTTGATACCGCGTCGGCCGGTTCTGTTGTTCATGGCATTGCGGTTTCTTCAGAACTTCGTGCTCTTGCCGACGCCAAGGTTGACGTCGCTGTCGACTTCACGGTCGCGGCCGCTTCACGCATCAATCTGCCTTGGTTGGCGATGCACAATATTCACGCCGTAGTCGGTACCACCGGGTTCACAGATCAAGACATCGAAGATTTCAAAAAAATGTTTTCGTCAAGTAACTGCATTGTTGCGCCGAACTTTGCTATCGGCGCCGTTTTGATGATGCGCTTTGCGGAGATCGCCGCACCATTTTTTGAAACTGCCGAAATAATCGAGATTCATCACGACGGCAAAGCCGATTCACCTTCGGGCACGGCGATCTCAACGGCAAAGCGCATGGCGAGTGCAAGCAACTCGTGGGCTCAAGATCCAACCAAGCATGAGGCGATTGTTGGGGCGCGAGGCGCCAAAGGTCCGGGCGATATTCCGATTCACGCAGTTCGAATGCGTGGCGTCGTAGCCAATCAAGAAGTTGTGCTTGGCACTCAAGGTCAGACACTGACCATTCGGCACGACACCATCGACCGAGCAAGTTTCATGCCGGGTGTCGTTTTGGCATGCAAAAAAATTGCCGAGCACAAGGGTTTTACCCTCGGGCTCGACAAGTTTTTAGGAATCTAAGCGCAAGTTTTTAGCGCTGAACCAATCAGCGCAGCGAATTGACTGCAGCGTCGTAATTCGGTTCGCTGGCGATCTCGCTAACCAACTCGGTGTGCAACACTTTGCCTTTTTCGTCGGCGACGACGATCGCTCGCGCCAAGACACCTTTAAGTACGCCGTTTGTCAGGTTGACCCCGAACACAGAACCAAAATTTGATCTGAACGACGAAGCAGTTTTGACGTTGCCGAGACCTTCGCTACCGCAGAATCGACCTTGTGCAAATGGAAGATCTGCAGACACGCAATAAACCTCGGTGTTCTGCAAACTTGCGGCAATTTCATTGAACTTGCGAGTGCTTGTCGCACAAGTCGGTGTGTCAATGCTCGGGAAGATATTGAAGATGACTCGCTTTCCGGCGATGTCTTTATTGCTGATGTCTTTGAGTGCGCCGGTGGTTAACGAAAACTTCGGCAGAGATTTGCCAGTCTGAGGTAGTTTTCCGCTCACTGAAACTGGATTTCCACCCAAAGTAACCGTCGAGCCTGACTTTTTTGAAGACTTTTTAGAGGCTTTCTTCTTGCCAGATTTTTTAACTGCTTTTTTAACAGATTTCTTTTTCGCTTTCTTGGTGCTCTTCTTTTTTGATGCCATGTTTTCTCCTGGTCACGTAGTTTTTGGTCGGCCCTTGCGAGCTGATTGCAGCGTTGATGCTATAAAAAGCGCGCCAACAACCCACCATTGATAGCGCTCTATATAACTCAAAAAGTCACGGATTTGCTCTTCGAACAATTTGCCACCACGCCACAAAACAATCAATTTCAGGATGACACCCACCATCAAGAGTGGTACGAACTTTTTTGGCAGCATTCGTCGGTGGCCGAGCAGCAAGCAAACGATGTTGCTGCCCGGCATAAGCACAAGAATTGCGGGTCCTGCTTTGTCGACAAGTTGCTCTGTCCATTTATATATGGCAGGTAGTTCGCCCATGTTGCCCTCAACCCAGCCGAGGGCTTTTGTGCCGTACCAGCGACCAACAAAATACAGCGCAATGCCAGCGATCAGCACGCGGGTAAAACCAATTATTGAATAACTCAAAAGATCGATGTAGGGCACAGAGCCGAACAAATTGCGGTTGCGACTACTGAGCATCAATACAAGTCGTGGCCGCTCGTCAACGAGCGCAGGGCCAATGTTGCTGCCGATCGTGCCGATTACAAATAACAAGGTTGTAAGCGTCAGCACTGCTTTGCGCATTCGTAGCACGGTAGCCGACTTGCTACGGTAATTAAGAGATAGTCACGATATTTGACATCAACTACAAGTTCTTTTGGGGGAGCAATGAAGGGTCTGATGCAGAACACGCCATTGACGATGGTGCATCTTTTTGAGCGAGCCGAAAATTATCATGCCGACAAGACGATTACGACAGCAACTGCGATCGGCAAAGATCGCACAACTTATGGCGAGTGGGCTGCTCGAACACGTCAACTTGGTGGCGCGCTCGACAAGTTGAAAATTTCAAGCGATGGTCGTGTTGCAACTTTCGCTTGGAATACCGCCCGACATCTCGAACTTTATTTTGCCGCGCCGTGCACAGGGCGCGTCTTGCACACATTGAATATTCGCTTGTTTCCTGAGCAACTTACCTATATTGCAAATCACGCCGAAGACGAAGTTATTTTCGTTGACCGCTCGTTATTCGCTTTGCTCGCACCACTTTTGCCGACGTTTAAGACTGTCAAACATCTCGTAATCATGGATGACGGCAAAGGTGATGTGCCCGACTCGGTGCCTGGCATGCAGATGCACAAGTACGAAGAATTAATCAAGGGTGTGTCTGGTGTCGAATTCAAAATCACCGATGAAAATTTGGCGGCCAGCATGTGTTACACAAGTGGCACAACGGGTAATCCGAAAGGTGTCGTCTATAGTCATCGATCGACTTACCTTCACACGATGGGCGCGATGATGGTCGATTCGCTTGGTGCTCGCGAAAGTGATGTGATTTTGCCAGTCGTGCCGATGTTTCATGCCAACGCATGGGGGTTGGCGCACGCTGCGGTTGCGTGTGGAGCAAGTCTTGTTATGCCGGGCCCAGATCTTTCTGGCAAGGCGATCGCAAATTTGATCGTCGAAGAAAAAGTTACTGTTGCTGCAGGTGTGCCGACAATTTGGATGGGTGTCCTGCCAGAACTGAAGGGCCGCGATACTTCGTCATTGCGAGTTATCCCTGTTGGCGGCAGTGCAGTACCAAAAGCATTGAGCGAGGGTTATCGCGAAGCAATCGGTCTACCGATTTTGCAAGCCTGGGGCATGACCGAGACGAGCCCGATTGCCGCGACTTGCAATTTGTCGCTTGCTGATCAGAAGAAATCAATCGAAGAACAAGCTGAGTTGCGCACGACAGTTGGCACAATTAATTTCGGCGTCGATTGTCGTGTTGTGTTGCCCGGTTCGACCACACCTGTGCCATGGGATGGCGAAACAAGTGGCGAGTTGCAATGCGCAGGTTCATGGATCGCGTCGACTTATTACAACGACCCTCGCGCTGCAGAAAGTTTCACTGAAGATGGTTGGCTGCGCACCGGTGATGTGGCAACAATGGATTCTTCAGGTCGCATTCGATTAGTTGATCGAACCAAAGATCTGATCAAGACCGGCGGTGAATGGATTTCGTCAGTTGAAATCGAAAACGAACTGATGTCGCATCCGAAAATTAAAGAGGCTGCAGTCGTTGGCGTGCCACACCCGAAATGGTCAGAGCGACCGTTGGCCTGCGTCGTTATGAACCCCGGCGAAACCCTGAGCAAAGAAGAGGTACTCGACTATATTCGGCCGAGACTTGCCAAATGGCAAGTGCCAGACGACGTCGTCTTTATTGATGAAGTACCAAAAACCAGCGTTGGTAAGTTTTCTAAAAAGACATTGCGCGACAAATTCGCAGATTATGTCTTGCCGACCATCTAGAAATTAACGCGACGCAAAAACTGCCGCGTGCGTTCGTCGCTCGGGCTCGAGAACAATTGCTTGGGGTGCCCTTGTTCGGCGACACGACCGCCATCTAGAAAACAAACTCGGTCGCTGATTTCTTGGGCGAAGTTCATTTCGTGCGTGGCGATCAACATCGTTATGCCACTTCCTTTTAGTTCGCGCACGACATCGAGTACTTCGCCGACGAGTTCGGGGTCGAGTGCCGATGTGATCTCGTCAAGTAGCAAAACCTCTGGGTTCATTGCCAACGCGCGGACAATTGCGACCCGCTGTTGTTGTCCTCCCGAAAGTTGATCTGGATACGAGTCGATTTTTTCGACTAGGCCAAATCGATCGAGCAACGATTTTGCAATTTCGTTTGCCTCGTCTGCGGGTTTGCCCAGTACTTGAGTCAGTGCGAGAGTGATGTTGCGTTGAACACTCATATGTGGAAACAAGTTGAAACTCTGAAAAACGATGCCGATTCGGCGACGAATCGGATTTGGGTCACGACCGATTTTTGAAATCTCATCACCATCCAAAAGAACTGCGCCGTCGTCGATCGGTTCAAGCAGATTGACGCACCGCAACAACGTGGTCTTGCCAGAACCGCTTGAGCCGATGAATGAAACGACTTCTCCAGCACTTACCTGCAAGTCGAGACCTGACAGCACATTGCGTGAGCCAAACGATTTTGTGACTTGTCGCAGTTCGAGTTTCATCGAACCCTCGTAGCGGATGTTCGCCGGCGTTCGCGGGCCAATAAATAATCAGTCGTGCGTGTAAGCGGAATCGTGATCAGCAAGAAGATGATCGCCGCCGCAACATATGGTGTGAAGTTTGCAAACTTGGCCTTGTCGATACCGGCTTGACGCAAAATTTCTATCGGCCCGATCAAACTGACGAGCGCAACGTCTTTTTGCAGACTGACTAAATCGTTCATCAGTGGTGGCACCACTCGCCGAATGGCCTGGGGCAAAATCACGAAGCGCATCGTCTGCGTGTTCGAGAGCCCCAAACTTCGTGAAGCTGCTCGCTGTGATTCGTGCACGCTGTCGATGCCTGCACGAAAAACTTCGGCAATATAGGCGCCATATGTAAGTACGAGAGCTACTGAACCCCAAAGAAGCGGCGAGTTAAAAGGCCGCTCGAGACCGACGCCAGGTACACCAAAACCAATTAGATAGATCCACAAAATTACGGGGACACCACGCATGATGTCGATGTAGGCGATCACAAAGATGCGAACGGGAAACAATGCCGGGTTACGCGAACTTCGTGCAATGGCGAGCAAGAGCGCTAAGGCAATAATCGCAGGCGTCGACCAAGCAAAGATCTTTATGTCGAGCACGAATGCGTCGAGCAATCGTGGAAACGAATCGATTAGCCGTTCGCTATTAAAAAACGACTCTTTGACTCGATCCCACCGTGGAAGTTTTGGGATCGTTAAAAAAAGTGCACCAACGACAACGACAGTGCTCAGCGCAGCAATAATGCTGCTGCGCTGGCGCTGTCGTCGTTCGAATTGCTGGCGTTGAGTTTTTGTTTCCGTAGCTATTGAAAGTTTTTAGTCGAGAGAAATGACCGGCGCGTTTGTCTTGTCGGCCAACCAAGTCTTTTCGATTTCTGCCAACTTGCCAGACTCTTTCAGAGCACCGAGAGCGGTGTTGACACAGTCAACAAGTTTGTTGTCTTTGTCGAACAAAAGACCGAAGTTGTCAGCGGCAACTGCATCACTCAGAGGGAATTGTCCAATAACTTTTGAGCCCTCGATTTCTACAGCGCTGATGTAGAACGCGGTTGGCAAGTCGACAACAATTGCATCGATTTGTTTCGCCTCGAGGGCAGCCTTCGCGCCAGCGTTGTCGTCATAGACGAACGGCTCATTGGTTGGCTTAATTACATTGTTGATGAAGTCAAGACTCGTTGTGCCTGACTGCGCGCCAAACTTAAGTTCTTTGAGTTCTGAAACTTTTGTCGCACTAGCAACCGGTGAGTCAGCAAAACCGACTACGGCTTGATTAGTTGAGTAGTACGGGTCGCTGAAACTGACAGTTGCTTTGCGTTCTTCAGTGATCGAATATTGTTGCAAATTGAAGTCGAAGTTTTTTGCGCCAGGTTGAATTGCTTCGTCGAAGCCAGTTCGAACCCAGACGATATTTTCATTAGTGAAGCCGAGCTCGCCTGCGACTGCATAAGCAACTGCAGCTTCAAAACCTTCGCCAGACTCTGGTGCGTCGCCTACAACCCACGGTTCAAATGCAGGGGTGCCGGTTGCAATCGTCAACTTGCCAGACTCAATGGTCGGGCAAGCCGAACTTGAGTCATCGTTTCCGCAACTGGCAAGGCCGAGAGCGGCTGTGCTGCCAAGAATTATCGCCAAGCGCGTAAAGCGTGATTTGGTGGTCATTATGAGGTTCCTTTCTAGAGAACGTCTGTTAATTAGAGCCAAAACTAGCATTACTTGACAGTGAGACAGTTAGAGTCTTATTGTCTCACTATGGCGGAAGTTGAAACAGTAAGTACGTCGACGTTCACCGAAGTTGAATCGCGCGTGCTTGACGCCACAAAGTTGGCTATTGAAAAGTGGGGCGTCTCGCGATTTACGGTCGCCGATGTCTGCGATCTTTCGGGCGTTTCGCGCGCAACTGTCTATCGAATGTTTCCGGGTGGCAAAGAAATCTTGCTTGAAGCACTTCATGTGCGTTCGCTCGATGAGTTTTTCACCACACTTCTAAATCGTGCACAAGGCGCGAAGTCACTTGAAGACCTTCTCGTACGTTGCATCGTTTCGGCAACTACCGAGTTGCGCGACGACGAGCACTTGGCGATGATGTTGGCGACCGAACCAGGCGCAACGTTGATGCAGTTCACAATTGATGGCTTGTCGCGAATCGTGCGAGTCGCGGCTTCGTATTTGGCGCCACTTGTCTCTGATTTCTTGCCGAAGCGTGAAGCCGACGCGTTGGTCGAAGTTTTGTCGCGACTTGTAATTTCTTATTTCTTGACGCCATCAGATCGCTATGACTTCACAAGCGAAGCTAGCGTCGCCAAGTTTTTAAGTACTCATATCAATATTCACGAATTAACAAAACAAAATTAAAAAATAAAAAGGGGATAGACATGTCAATCACAGAAAAGCAAAACGAAGAAATTATTGGTCGTGATCAAATCAATAACATTGAGGCGATTTTGAGCATTCCGCTTACACCAGCAAACGAAATCGAACACGTTGTCAAAAACAACGCCGACTCGGTTTTCACCTGGGACTACTCACTTACTCGCGAGCCATTGCGCAAACTTTATGAAAAGGCCAAGACGAGCCAATGGAATGGCACATACGACTTAGATTGGAATACAGAAGTCGATGTCGAAAAGACAGTTGCAATCGACCAGGCTGCAATCGGTACCGGTGTCAACACCGAGTGGTACGCAGATACAAAACTCGCCAAATGGGGCGACAAAGAGTGGCTCGAATTCGGCGTGCACAGTCGCAAGTGGAGCCTCTCGCAGTTTTTGCATGGCGAGCAGGGCGCACTGATTTGCACCAGCAAAATTGTCGAGACGGTGCCATGGTACGACGCAAAGTTGTACGCCAGCACTCAAGTTGTTGACGAGGCTCGCCACGTAGAAGTGTTCGCTCGTTATCTTGACGAAAAACTTGACGGCGGTTACCCGATCAATCCTCACCTTGGTTTATTGCTCGATGACATCGTCAAAGACTCACGTTGGGACTTCACCTATCTCGGCATGCAGATCATGGTTGAAGGCTTGGCACTTGCCGCTTTCGGCTATCTGCACCAGCTGACCAGCGAACCGCTGTTGAAGAAACTGTTGCGCTATGTCATGAGCGATGAAGCGCGCCACGTAGCCTTCGGCGTTCTCAGCCTCAAAGAGGTCTATGACGGCATGAGCGACAAAGAAATTATGGATCGCCAAGAGTTCGCTTACGAGGCAAGCATTCGTATGCGAGATCGTTTCTTGCAACAAGAGGTTTGGCACCACATGGGCGTTGACCCGAAGACTTTGATTCCGTTGCTGGTCAACGACCCAACACGAAAAGTCTTCCAGCAAATGTTGTTCGCCAAGATTGTGCCGAACTGCAAGAAGCTCGGCTTGCTTGACCGTAACGACAAATGGTTGCGTCATCGTTTCGAAGAGATGGGTGTCATTCAATTCGAAGACTGGGAAAACACAGACGACGAATATCTCAAGTTCGAAATCGGCAAAGACGTCGAAATTCGTCACTAGTAGTCGAATCTTCTCTAGAGCGTCGCGACTAACGAGCAAAAAACTCGTTAGTCGTGGGCAAGACCAACTGACTACTATCTAGCCATGCCAAGATTCGGTCAAGTTCTAACTGCAATGGTCACGCCGTTCGACAAGAACGGCGAGTTAAACCTCGACGGTGTGCGTCGTTTGGCCAAGTGGCTGCAAGACAACGGAAATGACGGTCTGGTCGTTGGTGGCACAACAGGTGAAGCATCGACGCTGACAGACGATGAGAAACTTGCGTTGTTTGCCGCAACCGTAGAAGCAGTGACGATTCCGGTTATTGCCGGCACGGTAACCAATGACACGAAGCATTCGATTCATCTGACCAAAGAAGCGTCAAAACTTGGCATCGCTGGCATCTTGGCTGTTGGTCCTTATTACAACAGGCCGTCACAGGCGGGCATTCTTGCTCACATGAAAGCAGTTTGTGCTGCGACGACTTTGCCAGTTGTCGTCTATGACATTCCGGTACGAACTGGTCGCAAAATTTCAACTGCATCGTTGGCAAAGTTGGCCAACGAAGTAAAAAACGTTGCGGCTTTAAAAGATGCAAGCGGTAACCCGGCCGAAACCGCGATGTTGATGACCCAAGTGCCAAAGAGTTTTGAACTGCTTAGTGGTGACGACGGATTGACTTTGCCGCTGATGTCGATAGGTGCAACCGGCGTAATTGGCGTCGCGACGCACTGGACAGGTGTTGATCATCAAGAAATGTTTAAAAAATGGAACTTAGGCGATATCGCTGGCGCTCGCGCAGTGAATTCGCGAATGCTCGAGAGTTTTGCCTACGAAACCGGTGACGACAATCCGAACCCACTGCCGAGCAAAGTGATGATGAATCATCTCGGCCTTGACGTTGGCGAGGCGAGACTGCCAATGGGCCCACCACCGAGTGGATTGGCTGAACGTGCTGAAAAAGTGTTCAGCAATTTGCAAGCAGCGCGCGCTGCGGCAACGAAATAGTGTCACAAAAATTCTTTGCACATAAATCAAAGGTCACTTTCTGATGTCTAAACCAGTTCGCATCGCGTTTCTTGGTGGTCTCGGCGAAATCGGCCGAAATTGCATGGCCGTCGAGCAAGACAAGAAGATTTTGCTGATCGATTGCGGTTTGATGTTTCCGAAAGCCGAACATGGCGATGACATCGACGTGATTATTCCTGATTTCACTTGGCTACTTGAAAGAAAAGATCGCATAGTTGGTTGTGTTGCAACTCACGGCCACGAAGACCACGTCGGGGCTTTGCAATATTTGCTTCAAGACGCTTCGTTTCCGTTATACGGCTCGGCGCTCACTCTTGGCCTCGCGCGCAACCGAATTGCCGAGGCGCGACTTACCGACAAGACGAAATTCATTGAAGTCAGCGACAACGATCGCATCAAAATTGGGCCGTTTGACGTCGAGTTCATTCCGGTTACACATTCAGTGCCGCATGCTCACGCAATTGCGCTGCATACCACCCAGGGTGTGATCGTTCATTCCGGTGACTTCAAGATTGATCTCACGCCCGTGGATCATCGTCGCACCGATCTGGCTCGGCTTGGTTCGCTTTCTTCAAACGAGGGCATTCGTTTGTTGATGCTCGATTCAACAAATGCGGGCGAGCGTGGTCACGCGCCGAGCGAGTCTGATGTAGGCGCTGTGTTGCGAGCAATCTTCAACGAACATCGAGGCAAGCGAATAATTACCGCGAGTTTTGCCAGCCACATACATCGCGTTCAGCAAATTGCAGACGCAGCTATCGATTCGGGTCGAGTCGTCGTGCCTCTCGGCAGGTCGATGATCAACAACATTCGACTTGCTCGCGATCTTAAAGTTCTGACGATTCCTGAAAAGAGTTTGGTCAGCGCAGATTCGCTAGGCAAATACGACGATGAAGAAATTTGCATCATCTCAACTGGTTCACAAGGTGAAGCGATGTCGGCGTTGACAAATCTCGCCAAAGGCGACAGCCGCTATGTGAAAGTTGGCGACAGTGATGTGGTTATTTTCTCGAGTCATGCCATCCCCGGCAATGAACACAATGTCAACAAAGTGATTGATGCTCTTTTGCGCCGAGGGGCGACTGTCGTGCACTCGGGCATTGCCGATGTGCATGCAACGGGTCATGCTCAAGCCGAAGACTTGAAGACATATTTAAACGTCACCGAGCCGCAATGGTTTGTGCCGATTCATGGCGAATACCGCCATATGGTTGCCAACGCCGAATTGGCAAGAATCATGGGTGTCGCACCGCGAAACGTTTTGTTGTGTGAAGACGGTGACTTGATCGAAATTAGCGACGGCGGTATTGATTTTTCTGGTCGCATTCCTGCCGAATTTGTTGTGCCACAAAAATCGCGACGTGCGGGCAAAAAATCGAAAGACAAACCAACTAAGAAACCCAAAAAGCACTAGTCGCTCTAAGTTGTTGCCGAGACTCGGGTGGGCGAGTAATCCCACTTGCAAACAGACCCCATTGGTACTGTTGATTTATGGCAAAAGTGCCCAAATCTAAATCTGCGCGCCCGAATAGAGGTTCACGCAGTGTTGCTGGCAGGGGCGAGGCAAGAACTTCGGGTCGTGGCGAGTCTCATCGGGGCGACAATGTTCGACCAATTCGGGCATTTCGTGAACATGACATTGAAGACGAGCCAACTCGGTATCGAGTTGTTTCGCAGCACGGCCCAATTTTTGGTGGATTGTTTGAGGGCCGAGCACATGAATTCAGCGGTTTAGGTTTAATCGCCTTCGGCGCGTTGCTTGTTTTGTCGGTCTATCTCAAATTGGCCGGCCCATTGGGTCGGGCGCTAGACACTTTTGCCTCGGCCACGATCGGTGTCGGTCGGTTCTTCTTGCCAATTTTGTGTATTGGTTTGGGTGTTGCGCTTGCACGACGCAAGAGTTGGCAAAATCGAGTTCGAACATCGATCGGCTGGACATCTCTAACTGGTGTGCTGCTCGGTTTGACCCACGTGTTTTTTAGCGATACCGAAAATCGCACCGGTGGATGGTTTGGATACTTGGTGGGTGAGCCAACGCAAAACTCGTTGTCTGACATTGGTGCGACAGTGTTGTTGGTCGCACTGCTCATCGGTTCGATAATGCTCGTATCTGGCAAATCAGCGCCAGAGTTGCTTGAGGTTTTGCGAAATACTTGGCAAAAGATAAGTGGCAAAGTTTCGTCAGCAACCGAAAATCTGTCGGGTTCGCTTGATGAAAATCGAATTTTTGACAGTGAAAGTTCTGGTATGCCCGGTGGTTTTGCGCCGCAAGATGAGCAGCGCCCAGAACTTTACGACTATGCACAAGATGGCCTTGATGATGATTTTCAAGACGACGAAAAACAGCCACGTCGTGAGCGCAAACGGCGCGAAAAATCTGAATCAAATACTGGGTCGAAGCCTGCCGCAAAACCAGCAGCGAAACTTGCGCCAGTTAAAGGCGAGGCCCAACAAATTCCGCTTGGTCCGAGTGGACAGCCCAGTAATTGGATGCTGCCAGAACTCGAATTTTTGTCGCTGACAAGCAATAAAAAGGCCAACGAAGAGGCAATACGTGAGCGCGGCGATCAGCTTGTCGCTGCACTTGCATCGCACGGAGTGGACACCGAATTGGTTGGCTACACACGCGGACCGACTGTAACTCGATATGAGTTGTCGCTCGGAGACGGAGTAAAGGTTGCAAAAGTAACGACTCTTTCGCGCGATATTGCGTACACGATGGCTGCAACTGATGTTCGAATTTTGGCACCGATACCAGGTCGTTCGGCAATCGGTATTGAAGTGCCAAACGAACAACGCGAACTCGTTTCGATTGGCGACTTGTTGGTTTCACAAGAAGCCCGCACTGCGAGCCATCCGCTCGATGTTGCGGTTGGTAAAGATATTTCTGGTCGACCAGTCTTTTTGAACATTTCGACAACACCGCACTTGTTGATCGCCGGCGCAACTGGCGCAGGTAAGTCGAGCGTTATCAACTGCATCATCACGTCGGTGTTGATGCGTGCGACACCCGATCAGGTGAAGTTGATACTTGTTGACCCGAAGCAAGTTGAAATGGCGCAATATTCTCGTTTGCCCCACTTGTTGACGGCGCCAGTTACGAACCCGAAGAAAGCTGCGAACGCACTTGGTTGGGCAGTAAAAGAAATGGAGCGTCGATACGACGTGCTTGTCGAAGCGGGCTTTAGAGATGTCGCTGGCTACAACGCGGCTTACGACCGTGGCGAAATGTCGCCGCAAGATGGTCAAGAAACAGACAAACAGTTTTCGCGTATTCCTTACATTTTGATTGTCGTTGATGAGTTGAACGACTTGATGATGGTGGCGGCGCGAGACGTCGAAGACTGCATCACGCGAATAGCGCAAAAAGCGCGTGCGGTTGGCATCCACTTGGTTGTGGCAACTCAGCGTCCGAGCGTGAACGTAATCACGGGTGTTATCAAAGCGAATATTCCGGCCCGAATGGCGTTCGCTGTTTCAAGTTTGACCGATAGTCGAGTAATTCTTGATCAACCTGGTGCAGAAAAGTTGGTCGGCATGGGCGACATGCTTATGTTGCCGGGCAATACTTCTGTTTCGCAGCGTCTGCAGTCGGCATGGGTTAGTGAAAACGAGGTGCGTAAAGTTGTCGGGCATTGGCGACGTCAGGCACCAGAAGTTACTTATGTTTCGGGTATTGAAGGTGATGCCAATAAGTCGTCCAGTGGCGGAGAAGTGTTCGGCGGCAGCAGTGGCGATGAAGATGACGATGAATTGATGCGCCAAGCAATGGATCTTGTAGTTCGCACGCAACAAGGCAGCACCTCAATGTTGCAACGAAAACTTAAGGTCGGCTTTGCACGTGCTGGTCGACTAATGGACATGCTTGAACAACGCGGTGTTGTTGCGCCAAGCGAAGGCTCGCGCCCTCGTGAAGTGTTGATGACCGTTGAAGAACTTGAAATCATTCAAAAGGCGAGTTAATTCACCGGTCTTTGAATCGTCGATTGACATCGAATAGATAGCATTAAAAGTTGTGACACAGCGCTTCTATCTCGAATCGCTGGGGTGTCCGAAAAATGATGTCGATTCGGACAAGATAATTGGCACGCTGTTGGCTGATGGTTTGGTGCAAACCGACGATGCCAGCCAAGCCGACTTGGTCGTCGTTAATACTTGCGCGTTCATTGAAGATGCGCGTCGCGAGTCAATCGACACGGTTCTCGAACTTTCGAATCAGAAAAAGTCTGGTGCCCGAGTTGTCGTAACTGGTTGTATGGCCGAGCGATATGGCTCTGAATTGGCCGAGTCGTTGCCAGAGGCCGATCACATTGCGGGTTTTGGTGTGCCGATCATGCTCACGAAAAAGTCAGTCTCCGTAACTAGTCAGAGCGTGCCAGCTTTTGATTTGTTGAATTTGCCGCGGCCAAAGTCGCGAGCGCCATGGGCTTATGTGAAAATCGCCGAAGGCTGTGATCGCAATTGTGGGTTTTGTGCGATACCAAGTTTTCGTGGGCCGCAACGCAGTCGTGATGTCGCGTCGATCTTGGCCGAAGTTGAGCAACTTGAAGCTAAAGAAATTGTTTTGGTGGCTCAAGATTTGGCAAGTTACGGCAAAGACCGACCAACTGAACTTGGTGCTGGTTCGATTGTCGGCTTAGTGAGACAGGTTGCGAGCAAAGTTGCACGAACCAGATTGCTCTATCTATACCCAAGCGACTTGAGTGATGCTTTGATCGACGCAATTTGTGACACGGGTGTGCCATATTTCGACTTGTCATTGCAACACGTCTCGAAGGCCCACTTGCGAAGAATGCGACGATGGGGTGACGGCGAGCGTTTTTTGAATCGAATCACCGATATCCGCAAGCGCGAGCCTGATGCGGCGATGCGAAGCAACTTCATCGTCGGCTATCCGGGAGAAACCGAAGAAGATCACGATCAGTTGTTGAATTTTGTCAACGAAGCGCAACTTGACTGGTGCGGGTTTTTTGCGTTCAGCCCAGAAGAAGGTACTCACGCTATTTCTCTGCCCGATCGTGTGCCAGCAGGTCTCATGAACGAGCGGTTGGCTGAGCTTCGTGAATTGCAAGATTCGATTACCGCGCGTCGTCGTGACGACTTGATCGGCGAGAAGATGACCGTTTTAGTTGATGAAATTGGCGTTGCACGCAGCCATCGAGAGGCCCCAGAAATTGACGGCGTTGTGCACGTCAGCGAAACTTTATCTGTGGCGACATTTGTAGAAGTAGAAATCGCAGATGCACTTGGCCCCGACTTGGTTGCCACCGGAGCAAATCACGACGCAAATCGCGATGCAAATCGCGACGCAAATCACGATGCGAACGAGTTGGTTGACGATGCCCGTTAATCCGAACGCACTGGCAACTTGGGCAAACGCCGTAACGGTGTCGCGCATTTTGGTTTCGCCGTTGCTGTTTACAGTCGTGCCCGATGACAACGCAGGTTCGTGGTTGGCGGCATGGTTGTGGTTTGGTTTGTGTGTCAGCGATGTTCTCGATGGGTATTTAGCGCGTCGTCACGGCACAACCAAGAGTGGCGCATTTCTCGACCCGCTTGCAGACAAAGTTTTGGTTCTCGGTGCAATGTTTACACTCGTCAGTCGCGACATGTTCGGAATTTGGCCAGTAGTAATCATCGCTGTGCGCGAAGTTGTCGTAAGTATTTATCGCGTTGTCGTTGGTGCGCGGGGCGTAACTGTGCCTGCAAGTCGTTTGGCAAAAATCAAAACACTCAGCCAGCAAGTGTCAATTGGTTTTGCCCTGGCCCCATTCAGCGCTGTCGATATGACTTATGCATGGCTCACGACTCTTTGGCTCGCAGTTGGGTTGACAATCATCAGCGGATTGCAATACGCGGTGCGTGCGTTGCGACCAGCATTTAATTTGCGTCGGGCAGCCAAGTAATGCGCTGCAGTGTTGTTGCAGTCGGCACTGAACTTTTGCTGGGACAAATTGTCGACACGAATTCATCGTGGCTTGGTGAGCAACTGGCGGCCGCCGGAATTGATTCTTTATTTCAAGTAAAAGTTGGCGACAACTTGGCTCGCATTGTTGCCACGTTGCGTTCAACGTTAGAGCAAGCCGACGCGATAATAATTTGTGGTGGTCTGGGGCCAACCCATGACGATATAACTCGCGAAGCGATTGCCGAGATTATGGGCGTCGAACTTGAAATGAACGACGAGGTCGCCCTCGTGATCGAGCAGTTGTTTACTTCACGTGGTCGCCGAATGCCACAAAACAATTTGCGCCAAGCGATGGTGCCTAAAGGTGCAAAAATTATCGAACAACGTCGTGGTACGGCACCTGGTTTGATTTGTCCTGTTGGTGAAAAGGTGATGTATGCCGTGCCTGGCGTGCCATTCGAGCTGTACGAAATGTTCGAGCGAGCGATTTTGCCTGATTTGCTGGCGAGAAGTGGTGAGGCTTCTGTTATCAAGAGTCGCGTTCTGCGAACTTGGGGCGATAGCGAAAGCGGTCTTAACGAACGACTAGTTGGTGTAATTAACGAACTTGAAAAGGTTGGCAACCCGACGCTGGCGTTTCTGGCCAGCGGCTGGGAAGGAATCAAAGTCAGACTTACGGCCAAGGCAAACACCGAAGGTCAAGCAATCGAGTTGCTCGATACTTGGGACGCAAAAGTGCGAGAGCAAGTTAAAGACCTCGTGTTTGGCGTCGATGAGCAGAACATGGAGACCGTTGTTCTGCAAAATCTGCGAGACAAAAAGCTGACTCTGGGTGTTGCTGAATCAGTAACAGGAGGCCTCGTTTCGGGTCGGCTTACTGCGATTGCGGGTGCAAGCGACGTGTTTCGTGGGGCGATCGTAAGTTACGACAGCGAAGTCAAGTTCGAACTTTTGAGTGTGACGCGCGGACCGGTGGTGAGCGAAGCTGCGGCAAAAGAAATGGCTATCGGTGTTCGTAAAACACTCGGTAGCGACATTGGGTTGGCACTGACTGGTGTCGCCGGACCGTCCGAACAAGACGGAGTGAAAGTTGGCACTCTTTGTGTGGGTCTTGCGTTGCCGAATGGTGACGTGCGTTCAACAACATTTAATTTGCCTTATGGGCGCGAACAGATGAGACAGTTTTCAGTGATTAGTGCATTAAATTTTTTGCGTCAATCGCTTTAATTTCAAGGCTTTTTGCTTGATAACACGACGGTAGAATGAATGTGTTGTTGCACCCGAGCAATAACAAGAAAAGCAATTAGGTTTTTGTGGCAAACATTCTCATCGTTGGTGCTGGTGGGGTCGGTGGCGGTATGGCCTCGATTGCCGAGACTCGAAGTTTCTTCGATTCTTTCGTACTGGCTGACATAAATTCTGGTCGCGGTGACGAGATCATCGCCAAGCTTGAACAGCCAGGTCGTTTTTCGTCGGCGCAAGTTGACGCCCGAAGCAAGTCAGAAATTGTTGCATTAGCCCAGCGTGTTAAAGCTGATGTGATCGTCAATGCGTGCGATCCGAGGCTCAACGAGCCAATCTTTGAGGCGGCTTTTGAAGCGGGTTGCACATATCTAGACATGGCGATGAACTTGAGCAAGCCGCACCCGACGAATCCTTATGAAGAAGTGGGCGAGCCGCTCGGTAAAGATCAGATCTCTGCTGACGAACGCTGGAAAGAAAAGGGCTTACTTGCTTTGGTTGGTATGGGCGTCGAGCCTGGCTTGAGCAATGTGTTTGCCCGTTATGCATCAGACCATCTCTTTGACACGATTGACGAAATAGGTGTGCGCGACGGCTCGAACTTGTCGATTGACGGCCTCGATTTTGCGCCGACATTCTCAATTTGGACGACCATCGAAGAAACTTTGAACCCACCAATCGTTTGGGAAAAGAATCGCGGTCTTTATACGACTGATTGTTTCAGTGAGCCAGAGATTTTTCATTTTCCAGCAGGTATCGGTGCATACGAATGCGTGAACGTAGAGCACGAAGAAGTGCTCATGATTCCGCGCGAGATCGATTGCAATCGTGTGACCTTTAAATACAGCCTTGGCGCTGAGTTCATCGACTGGTTGAAGACTTTTGCCTATCTCGGTCTAGATAGCACCGAGAAAATTCGTGTCGGTGACGTCGCGGTATCGCCACGAGATGTGTTGGCTGCAGTGTTGCCGAATCCGGCCAAGTTGGGCCACTTAATGCATGGTCGCACTTGTGCAGGTACGTGGGTAAAAGGCATGTATGACGGCAAGCCTCGAGAGGTTTATCTGTATCACGTGGCAGACAACGAAACAACGATGCGTGATTGGGGCTCGCAGGCGGTTCTGTGGCAGACGGCGATGTGTCCGGTTGTCGCACTCGAATTGTTGGCAAACGGAAGTTGGAAGGGCACTGGTGTGCGTGGCCCAGATGCATTCGACGCTGTACCGTTTTTAAATTTGCTTGGCGAGTACAACACTCACCACGGCATCATGGAGATGGGTCCGGGTTTGTGGCCAAGTCCGAGGCCGACTGGACAACCAGGTTGGGATCGACCCGTCAAACGCGCAGTAGTACCTGGCGCTTAATTTTCTTCTGGTGACGATTATTTGCCAGCGAGAATTTTGATAACTGGCGCAAAACTGTTTACGTCTTCTCCGCCAACGATGACATAAGAAAAACCCCAACGCTCGCGACGGGCTAAAAGATCTTCGGCGATTTTTGCTGGTGGGCCCATTAATGCAAACGGCGAGTTGGCAACCATGTCAGGAGCGACTTTAAACATGTTTGCAGTGCCGTTGATTGCTTCTTCGGCGCTGTCACGAATGTTGACCAAAAAAGTTCGAATGTTTAATTCGATGTTTGACATGCGAGAACCTGCAGTTTGTTTTACTAGATCAACTTTTTCGGTTACGGCTTCAGCGCTCATCTCTGAGATCGTGTCGGCATTGACTACACCGTCTTTGAGTGACGGATTAATACCGACGATGTCGGCAAGTTGAGCAGCGAGTTTCAATACTCGTGGTCCGCCGCCGCCAATCAAAATTGGCGGACATGGTCGTTGCACTGGCATTGGTGTCGCGGTGTAGTCGGTGATGGTGTAGTGCTTGCCCGAAAACGAAAACTTCTCGCCGGTCATTGCACGCTTGATTATTTCTAATCCTTCGAGAAACCTGTCGATGCGCACACCGGGCTTGTCATATTGCATGCCTGATTGAACATAATCAGTCGCCATCCAGCCCGCGCCGATGCCGATCTCAAGGCGGCCATCTGAGAGCAAGTCAAGAGTGGCGAGTTCTTTTGCTAAAACAACTGGATGCTTATAGTCGTTGTCCCAAACGAGTGCACCGATGCGCAGGTTTTTGGTTGCGTTGGCCGCAGCCATAAGTGCTGGCACTGGTGCAAGTTGATCGGTGAAGTGATCGGGCATCGTCAGCGAGTTGAATCCGTGAGACTCGGCAGTTTTGGCGAGTTCAGTCCACTCTTTTTGTGACGATGCTTTGCTGGCTTGAATACCAAATCGAAATGGACGGATATCTGCGTGTTTAGAAGCCATATATAAACAGTATCGGTTGCACTAGTCACGCTCATTACGCAGAGCCCGCGTGTATTGATACTTGTAGAATTAATAACAAGGTGAGCAAACTTCTTCGCGAAATCGCGGCCAAATTGCAGGCCCGTCGGCAAACTTTGGCCCGAATTTTGGTGATAATTATCGCTGGAGCTTTGTTTATTGCTGGCACGATTACGGCGATGGCACCTCGGGTGTGGGGTCTGCTGAATGCACACACGCAGGTGCCACCAAGTTTGACTAATTTTTCGGGACTCGCCCAGCGCAGCACCGTGTTTGATTCGACCGGAAAGCAAATCGGTTCTTACCAACTTGAGAACAGCCAGTTGATGAGCATTGACACTGTGCCAGCCGATGTTGTGGCAGCAATCTTGGCACTTGAAGACAGCGAATTTGAAAACCATAAAGGTGTCAATTTGCGGGCGTTCACACGGGCT
Source organism: Acidimicrobiales bacterium (assembly GCA_030827545.1). Lineage (GTDB taxonomy): Bacteria > Actinomycetota > Acidimicrobiia > Acidimicrobiales > Ilumatobacteraceae > BACL27. Next base: position 42,486 of record JAUREG010000002.1, on the reverse strand, counting down.
GTGTTGTCGAATTCGCGGGGCGGTTCAAAACAGGGCGCGAGCACGATCACGATGCAAGTCGTCAAGAACGAGTTTTTGGCCGGGCTCGAACGCGATGGGCGATACAAAGTTTTGCAGGCACGCTATGCAACGATGCTCGAAAAAGAAGTGCCAAAAAAGTTGATACTTGAGCGCTACCTCAACACGATTTATCTTGGCAACAACACGTACGGCTTGCAAGCTGCCGCTGAAGTTTATTTTGGCAAAGATGTTCGCGAATTGACGATGCTCGATGGTGCGTTTTTGGCTGGGCTGATTCAAGCACCGTCAAATTATGACCCGATTCAATATCCAGACAGTTCGCGTCGAAGATATCTGCAAGTACTTGATCGACTCGTTGATACTGGTTTGCTTACTCAACAGCAGCGTGATGAGATCGGTGATAAGCCGGCGATTCCGGAGGTAATCAATAAAACAGCACAGCGCGATGTTTCGCGGTCATACTTCACAGAAGAGGTCAAAGATTTTTTGTTGAATGGCTCTGACATTTTGGGCACGAATTATCAGCAGCGCTATAACGCCCTATTCAGGGGCGGAGTAAAAATATTTACGACATTAGATTCGTCGGCACAACTTGCCGCCGAACAAGCAGTGCGTGATCAGCTGCCGGCCAACAAAGCAGGCATTACTGCAGCGATGGTCTCGCTTGATGTAAAGACTGGCGCTGTTCGAGCAATGGTCGGCGGGCCGGGTTTCGTGGCGGGGCAGAGCGAAGTGAATTTGGCGCTGCGTCGTCGGCAAACGGGTTCAAGCGCGAAGTTTTTTATCCTTGCTGCAGCATTGCAAGCCGGTGTGCAGCCCGACGATTTGATCGACGGCACTTTGCCATGCACGTTGCCCAACCCGGGCAATCTTGACGAACCATTTGAGATCACCAAAGGTGTCAGTCAGTCGACAGCGTCGTTGCGGGTGATGACATGGTTGTCGATCAACTGTGCATATGCGAAGTTGTCGCAGATCGTAGGTCTCGAGCGCGTTGTCGAAACGATGTATCGCATGTCGTCGTCACCGTGGTTGAGCAAAGAGACATTTACGATTCAGCCGTATGCGAGTCTTGCAACTGGTGCAAATGAGTTGAGTCCGATGGATATGGCCTCAGGCGCGCAAACGTTGGCGAACACGGGCGTGCATCGTGAGCCATACATGATCGAGCGAATTGAAGACGCTCGCGGAACGGTGTTGTATCAATATCAAAGTGCGGGCATCGAACAAACTTTGCCAACAGAAGTTGCGATCAACGTCACCGATGTTATGCGCGGTGTAATTGAGAGTGGTACTGCGCGACGAACACCACTTGAAGATGATCGCCCTGCAGCCGGAAAAACCGGAACGCAAGACAACAACACGAATGCATGGTTTGTTGGTTTTACTCCGCAATATGTGACGGCAGTTTGGGTCGGCGACCCGAAGGGCTACACAAAAATGACAAAACGCAACGTGCCAGAGTTTGCAAGCGTGATCGGCAACCGCGGAGGAGTGCAGGGCGCGATGTTTCCGGCGGCGATCTGGAAGTCATATATGGATGAAGTTCATCGCGGATTAGAAGTTCTCGATTTTGCAGCGCCTCCGGCGCCAGTTCGTTCGCCACTGCGGCTTTACCTGCCTGGCGTTGAGTGCCCAGCAAAAGTTGTTTCAGGCACGATTCCTGCACCAAAGCAAGATGCCAAGACGACGACGACCGTCGTGGGTGCTGAAACGACCATTGCCAATACTGTGGTGGTCAGCGTGCTTAGCCCTGATACGACAATTTCGCCGACAGATCTGAACCCGTTCTCGCCTGTGCCGACCACAGATCCAGGTCTCTATTTCTACGAATGTGCAAAGCCGTTACCGAATTATGTTCAAACCACAACTGGCGCGCCCTAGTGGTCGCACTTCAATTTTTGCTCGAGTTACAAAAAATAGATACTGCTTTGTCGCAACTTGTGCATCGACAGGCAAACCTTGACGAGAGAAAAGTGTTGGCCGCAGCGAAGGCTGCATTGATTGCATGTCAGGGTGAAAATGCGAAAACAAACAACGAGTTAGTTTCAGCAAAGACAGAAATAACGAATCTTGAAACCGCAAACAAAAAGTGTGAAGCACAAATCGTTAAGTATGCGCAACAATTGAAGACTGTGATTGCACCCCGCGAGGCCGAAGCATTGCAACACGAAATTGAGACCGTGCGTGCCGAGCGCAGCGCAAACGACGACAAAGAACTGCTATTGCTCGAAGCAAGTGACAAGTTAGAACTGAAACTGCAGCAACTTGCCGACGAAATTAGCGCTCAATTATCAGCAGTAGCCACGGCAACTGCGGCTTTAGACGAGGCACTAAAAATTTGTGAGGGCGAAAAGAAATCACTCGACGAGAAACGTCATGGTGTTGCAAGCGCTATTGATAGCAAATTGATCAAACTTTATGATGTCAAACGAACTAAACGCACGACTCCGGCAGTTGCTGATGTGCACGGCTCGAAGTGTCAATCATGTCATCTTGACTTATCGGTGGTTGAACTCTCGGCACTAAAAAAGCTTGGCGCTGATGAACTCGCTGAGTGTCCGAACTGCGACTGCTATTTGGTTTTGTAAACGCAATGTTGTTTTGGTTTGTCGCCACGGCTATTTGGTCGGTCTGGTTCGTTTTTCGCGACCCAAAATTTGATTATCGCCTGGTAGCAATTGCTGCACTTATTCCTGATTTGATTGACGGGTTGCGCGGTTCGGTTGGCCCGCTACACAGCGTCGTTACGAGTATCGCTGTGTTGTTTGCGATCATGCTTGCAACGGCGGGGCGAAAACCAAGTCGCCAGCGCCTGCTTGCCATACCGATTGGCATGTTTATCCATTTGATTTTCGATGGAGCATTTTCGAATGCCGAGACCTTTTGGTGGCCGTTCATGGGTGCAAATTTGAGCGACGAGCCATTGCCCTCTGTCGATCGTGGACTGTTGAACTTGCCACTCGAAATCGTCGGATTTATTGGTTGTGTTTTTGCCTGGCGTTATTTTGCGCTTGCTGACAAATCTCGCCGGATGAGTTTTATAAAGACGGGCTCGCTGACACGTAACTAGTCGAGTTAAGCGAGTGAAAACAGTGAGTCGGTCTATAAGCGGGATTTTGTAGCACCAGCAGTTTCCTGCTGATACCGACGACCATCCATCTATGCGGCCTACCCGAGGGTTGCTCGAAAGCGAACGGACAGTTCATACCCTCTGCGCGGCCTTGCTTCAAGTGACGTACCGAGCCGCGGTTGTTGCCAACCACGCTGGTGCGCTCTTACCGCACCGTTTCATCCTTACCTGTGAAGCGTCTTGCGAAACTTCCATCGGCGGTTTGTTTTCTGTTGCACGTAATGTCAGGTTTCCCCGACCTGGCTTTCGCCAGCACTTTGTCCTGTGAAGTCCCGACTTTCCTCAATGTTGCAATGCGAGCACCACAACACTGCGGTCGACCGACCGACTCACCGTTGCTTTAAGTGTATTAGCGAATTTATTCGCTCAGCAAGAGACGCTGTCGTAAACAAGCGAGTTCAAACTCGGTGTTTCGAGAAGCAAAGTTGTTCTTGAGCCGTCTGCTTTTGGCGCCCCAATTGTCAATTGAATGTTGGCCTGCGAGCCGTATGCGGCCGGAATTGCCGCGATGTTTGGCTTGCCGGTTGTGGGGTTATTTGTCGGACCCATCGACGCAATACCTGGGTTCAACACCTGAGCCAGAAGTGCTGCGTGTCGTGATTCTTGCTGACCGATGCGAATCGCGTCGGCGCGCAATTTTGGATCTGAAATTAACTCAACGACACCTTGGTAAGTCTGCGCGGCAAGATTTTCGAGCGCGTGTGCAAGAGCGATGACATCGACACCAACATTTTCGTTCTTGTCGTCGGTGATTAGTGCAAGCGCTGGCGATAAATACAAATCGTTGATGCGAACATTGGCGCAACGGTGCTCTTTGCCGCCGACAGCCCGAATCAAACTGTTTACTGCATCAGCGTGTTCTTGATGATCTTCGCGGAATCGCTTGGCCACATCTGTCGCAGCGGCGAGATCTCCGGTAAATACACCAAGACCAAGTGCGGCCGTATAAGTATCGATCGCGTTGTATTCGAGGGATGCTGCTGTGCGCAACAAAACCTCGTCGGTGACTTTGGCTTCTGCCAATGCAGTGGTCGACGGCGATTCGCCAAGACGGGCAATTGCGCCATCATCAACTACGCCGGTTTGCTTACCGCATGCTGCCAAGACCAAACCCGATGCCAAAGACAAACCGCTGAGGCGCAATAATTCGCGACGACTTAACTGGTTCATTGTGTCACCAACGATTGGGCTGTGTTTTCGAGAGCAAGATCTAAATTTGTTGACGTTAATGAGGCGAGCATGGCTGCATGACGCGCTTCGACAGTGGTAATCGAAGCGAGCAACGCGGCATGCTTGGCTGAAGTAAGTCGTTCGATTATTGCCGTATGAGTGGCAATCGCGGTGTTTTCGAGTTCGAGCAGTGTTGCCCACAACTTGCTTGCGTCAGAAAGAAGCGCGAAAAACTTGGTGTAGGCCTCAGCGTTGCGTTCAGTTGCTGCACGCTTGCTCAGCACGCCGTTGAGTGTTTGCTCGTAGGCAGTGTGGTGGCTGTGCATTAGTTCGAGTAGGCCCTGTTCTTCTTCAGATTTGGATTTTCTCGAAACTGCGCTGGCGTAGATATCTCGTGCTGCCAGCTCAAGAGCTTGGGCTGCTGCGAGAAGGCTGATGTCGTCTTCAGAAAGCATTTGATAAATCTAGACGAATTTAGAAGTCAAGGCTTGACAGAGCGGGGATCCAATTACGTGCGCGAGAAATCGCCTCGTGCCATTGTGCGCGATCGAGCTCTTTATCTGGGCTCACGATTTGCGAGGGCTTCCATGTGTTGGTGGCTTCGTTTATTGACGGCCAAAACGAAACTGCGACTCCGGCTAAAAATGCGGCGCCAAGCGTTGTGGCCTCGGTAACGGGCGAAACTTCGACGTTGCGTCTAGTTGCATTGGCGAGCGCCTGCACGAAAGTTGGATTACGGCTCATACCGCCGTCGATGCGAATCGATTTGACTTCGAGTTGGGTTGCGGCCACAACTGCGTCAACCATGTCGGCCCCACGGTGGGCGATACCTTCAAGAACGGCCCGAACAACATGACTGCGTGAAGTGCCGCGCGTGATGCCAAGTAGTGTGCCGCGAGCGCCGTAATCCCAATGTGGTGTGCCGAGACCAAACAGCGCAGGCACGAACATGACGCCAGCACTGTTAGGAACTTGAGCAGCAATTTTGTGGCTGTCTTCAGGTGAGTCGATGAGTTTGAGATCTTCGCGAAGCCAGTCGATGTTCGTGCCAGCCGCAAGCATTATCGCTTCAGACGCCCAAGAAGTTTTCTCATTGTCACGGTAAGCAACGATCGGATAAGTGCCGTGTTCGTTGCGCGCAAATTTCGTTGGGCCGTTCTGGCCGGTGAATGTGTTCAGCATGCCGCCCGTGCCGAAAGTGATTTTCGTTGCGCCGCTAGTTATGCACGCTTGACCTATTAGTGATGATTGTTGATCGCCGATTAGCGAAGCAATCGGTGGCGCTCCCGGCAGAGCTGTTGCGTCGCCAAGTACGCCCAAAGACGTGACAATTTTTGGAAGCGTCGAGATATCAACGCGAAGATTTTCGCACAGGCGTGGTGACCAAGACTGTGCATCAAGTTCGCAGAGCCCCGTTACCGCCGCATTGCTCGAGTCGGTGACGTGTAATTGATTGTTTGAAAGCGTTGCAGCAATAAATGAGTCGACTGTGCCGATACAAACATCTCGATGATCGATCTTGTTTGCATCGATGTAGTGCTTCAGCATCCACGCCGCCTTGGTTGCTGTTTGATTCGGGGCGAGCTTGATGCCGTGCTCAGCGTGTGCAGTTATGCACTCACCGACTGTGCGAAGATCTTGCCAACCCAGTGCGGGCCCAAATGGCTTGCCTGTTGACTTGCTCCAAATCACAGTTGATGCACGTTGATTCGTGATTCCGACTGCGACGATCTTGTCGGTCTTTCGCGATTGTTCAATTGTCAGATTGCAAACCCGCAATGCGGCTTCAGCCAACTTTTGGGCGCCAAATTCAACAAGCCCCGGAGTCGGAGTGTCTGGTCGGCATGCCTCGTAATTCAAAAAGTGCAACGTGCCATCATGACGAACTAGTCCGGCGCGCAAACCGCTTGTGCCAATGTCAATGACTAGAACGCCCAATTTATAGCCTCTCGCTGTTTCGTTTCTTAAATTTTGTATTCGCCACGCTTTGAGGTGATTCCGAATTTGCCTGGGTTCAAAATATCTTTCGGGTCAAGTGCGCCCTTTATGGATGTCAAAACGTCGTGCGCAGGGCCGAGCGCTCGTTTTATATATTTTGCGCGGTTGATGCCTACGCCGTGGTGATGTGTGAGATTTGCACCAGATTGCAGCGCGGCATTCTGAGCAGCATCCCAAATTTGAGAGTAGGCGAGTTCGACTGATTGAAGATTTTTGTCGCTCGGTTCGGCAACGAAGGTGAAGTAAATGCACGCGCCGTCGATGTAACTGTGCGAGATATGGCAAGAGGCGCTGCGTGCACCAGTGACCTGCATTATCGAACTCTTTACAGACTCAGCGACTTGATTCACTCGCGACCATGCGACTGCAACTTCCATGGTGTCGATAACGAAACCTTTTTTCGAAAGTATTTGCAAGCCGCTTGTGTCGTTGCGATGACTTAGCCAGTTGTCGACAAGCTGCGCTTCGGCCTTTTCGCCGCCATTTGCGTGTGCCGACTCGGCGACTATTTCTAATGTCGCATTAACCAATGACTCAACGCCTTCGTCGAGAATCAAAAGTGTGCAGGTCGTGCCGTCGCCGCCGTGGCTGCGCTTGCTCTCGCGTTCGTCGTAAAGCCGCAAAACTGCGGGTGTTGCACCGTGACGCACGGCAGAACGCATCGTTTCAACTGCGGCAGTAAAAGTCTTGAACCGAAATGCCGCTTTTTTCGTGCAACTTGGCAACGGATGTGCACGCAACCAAACCTTGGTGATGATGCCGAGCGTTCCTTCGCTGCCGATAAACAGAGATGTGAGGTCTGGTCCGGCAGCCCCCGCTGGTTCGGTGCCTGTCAAAATAATTGAGCCATCGGCGAGAACGACTTCGAGACCGGCAACCATGTCGTCGATTTTTCCGTAGCGAGTCGAAAATTGGCCTGCACCGCGCGAGCCAATCCAGCCGCCGACAGTTGAAATGTCAAATGACTGCGGAAAGTGACCAACGGATAATTGGTATTTGCCGTTGATCTCGTTTTCTAGGTCTGGACCAAAAGTGCCGGGTAAAACTTCGATCAAGCCCGAAAGTTGGTCGACGCTGACAACGCCGTGCAAGTCAGTCGTGTCGATTACAACACCAGCAAAAAGTGGTACGGCCGCACCACAAACACCTGAGCGTCCGCCTGAGACTGTTACGGGCACCGAACTTTTCGCGCAGAGTTTGACGACTTCGCTGACTTGAATCGTCGACGTCGGACGGCAAACAACCCCAGGGCGTCGAGTCGTCATGGCATTTAGTGCCCAATGCATTGCAAGTGGCCACCAATCGCGTGAGTGTTCGACTAAATCAGTTGTCGAAGTTGAGCTCGGGCAGATTCTTTCGAGCGAACTCAAAAAATTAGAAGGCAAGGGTGTGGCGGCCGTGCCTATTCTGTCGGTGACGTTGTCAATTGAGTCTGAGAACTCGATCGGTGATGAAGGTCTAGTCGTCATGAATTATTGCAGTTGAAGCGCCGCATGATCTTCGTCTGCACAAGAATTACAGTAATGCAGAACTTGATTGTTGATTTCTTGGTCGCTCCAACCCAACAGCGGGGCAATCAACTCTGCAACGCTTCGGGCACTATTGACACTTGCGCGGCGATTAATGATTCGTGCTCGTGTTCGGCGCGACAAAATGTCGTCAAGCGATCGCGCCATCTCAAATTGCACTGCAAAGACTGCCTCGGCCCTTAAATAGGGAAGACCGGCGACTAACGGCTCGCCCAAACTTGGGTCTTGTTTGATCATTGAGATGATTTTTTCTGATTCACTACCGAATCGCGAATGAAGATGCATCAACTTTGAATCAGATGTTTTTCTAGCATTTGATTCAGCGCCAATAACTTTTAAGTTCTTGGTCTTGCATCGCACAGATTGATTAATTGACGCTAAAACTTCGTCAACCGTGTCTTGAGCCATCTTTCGATAAGTCGTCAACTTGCCACCAGCAATAGTGATCACGCCAGATTTCGATTTCGAAACTTTGTGGCGTCGCGACAAGTCGGCTGTTCGAGAACTGATTTTTTCACCACTCACACTTTTCACGAGTGGTCGCAAACCAGACCAAACTGCAGTCACATCATCGGCCGTTACTTTCGTCGTTACGGCGGCATTCAGCGCCTTGAGCACGTAGTCAATATCGATGCGTGTGCAATGAGGGTCGTCGATCGAACCCTGGTAGTCGGTATCTGTTGTACCTACATATGTGTATTGGTAAGTTCCGTCGTAATTTGAAATCCACGGAATTAAAAACAGACTTCGTTTGTCACCGGGCACCGGAATAACCACGGCGATGTCATTTTGCACAAGACTCCAGGGCACAGTTAAGTGAACGCCCTTTGCGGGGCGAATTGATTCTGGATTCTTACCCTCGTCTGTGGTCATAACCTCGTCAGACCAAACACCGGCGGCGTTCACAACGACTCGTGCTTTTATCTCGAATGCCTCGCCATCATGTGGTTTGACAATCGCACCGCAGGCACGGCCATGCGAATCATGCAGAATCTTGTCGACCCTGGTGTAATTCAAAACCGATGCGCCATGGCTTGCAGCAGTGCGTGCAAGCGCGACACAGATTCTTGCGTCGTCGGCCATTGCGTCGAAATACAGGTATGCCGAACCAAGTCGTTTGCGTTCCATCGTCGGTAGGTGAGTAAAGGCTTTGTCGGCTTTTAGTCGACGGTGAAATTTGCCGATTCGCCAACCTCCAGTCAGGTCGTACATCCATAAAGCGCTGCCGAGCGCGCGAGCAATTTTGCGCGATACAACACCATCGCGCTTCAGAATCGGAATCATAAAAGGCAAGGTTTGTACTAAGTGTGGTGCATTGCGTTTGAGGCGATGCCGTTCATGTAGCGCTTCATAAACGAGCGCAACTTCTCCTTGTTGTAGATATCTCACGCCGCCGTGAATCAACTTGCTGCTTTTGGACGATGTACCCGAAGCGAAATCATCGCGCTCGACGAGTGCAACCTTTAAGCCGCGCGTAACGGCGTCAACCGCGACGCCAAGGCCCGTAACACCGCCGCCAATTACAAGTACATCGAATTGTTCTTTCTTGGCGTGGTCTAAAGATTCACGACGCTCGGCTTGAACATTGACAACTGGCATTGTTTTAGCCTAAACGAGCACACGAATTTTTGTTGGCTCGTGAGATTGTGGACTCGTGTTGCCGATTGGCAATGTGCAGCACCCAAGTTCTAGTCTTTGCCCGACGAGAACAAGGGGGTTCGCGTGCCTGAATTTGATTTGACTTGGCGCAGTAGCGGTGCATGCCAGGGTCTTGACCCCCAGATTTTCTATCCAGATAATGAAGAAAACTGCAGTCAGGCAAAATCAGTCTGTAGCGAGTGCAAAGTGCGCATAGCGTGTTTGACCTATGCACTCGATAGTCGTGAGAAGCAAGGCGTTTGGGGCGGCACATCTGCCCGCGAGCGTCGCAAAATGCTGCGTACCCGTCGCAGCGCCTAAGAGCGATTTCGCATGAGCGAGATCGACGCTGCGGGCTCTTGGTCGCAGGTTATTTCACAACTCTTGGCTGGCAAAGATCTCAGTGCCAGTCATGCTGGTGCGGCAATGCGGTCGGTGCTTTCAGGCGAAGCGACACCTTCACAGATAACCGCATTTATTGTTGCGCTTCGCGCCAAAGGCGAAACTGAGCTTGAACTCGAAGGCATGTTGGCTGAAGTTCGCCGCGCTGCCGAGCGAGTTTTTTTAACTGACGAAATATCGCAACGCGCACTCGACATCGTGGGTACTGGTGGCGATCACAGTCACTCGGTAAATGTTTCGACAATGGCGGGTCTGGTCGTCGCTGGGGCGAAAATTCCGGTTTGTAAACACGGCAGTCGAGCGTCGTCGTCAAAGAGCGGCGCCGCCGATGTGCTCGAGGCGTTGGGTGTTGCAATCGAACTCGACGGTGTCGGCGTTGCCAAGTGTGTTGAAGAGACTGGTTTTGGTTTTTGTTTCGCACAGAGATTTCACCCGGCTTTTAGATTTACCGGTCCGTCACGACGCGAAATCGGTGTGCCAACGGTTTTCAATTTGCTCGGGCCAATGGCTAACCCGGCACAAATCTCGTACATGGTTGTCGGCGTCGGCGACCCAGTTGCAGCCAGCGTCATGGCAAAAGCAATCACGACTCGTGGTGTGAAACGTGCATGGGTCGTGCATGGTCACGGCTCAATGGATGAACTTTCACTCAGTGGGCCATGCCCCGTGGTCGAAGTCAATCTCGGAAAAACGCGCGAATTTGAAATTAATGCAACCTCGCTCGGTCTTGCGCATGCAGATGTTGCTGCGGTGCGTGGCGGTTCGCCAAAAGATAATGCCAAAATTTTTCGAGACCTGCTTGATGGAGAAAAAGGCCCAGTTCGCAACATTGTTGCTCTGAATGCTGCTGCTGGCATTGTCGTTGCAGGCATAGCCGATGACATGTCTCAAGGGCTCGAGATTGCATTCGAATCAATTGACTCGGGTGCAGCGCGTGATGTTCTCGATGAATTGATTCGCGTCAGTGTTGACGCCGCAAAACAGATGGCACAATAAAGTCATGAATTCAGGGCGAAGACCAGTTGCTGTTCGCGTGCCTGCGAGCACGGCAAATCTCGGCCCTGGTTTTGATGTTTTAGGTTTGGCTCTCAACTTGCATCTCGAAGCGGGGTTCGGCAATGCTCCTGCTGAGGCAAATGAAGCCGACGAAAATCATCCCTTAACTGTTGCGTTTCGTCACTGTGGTGGCAAACAAGACCTGTGGGTGCGTTCACAAATGCCAATGGGCAAAGGTTTGGGTTTCAGTGGCGCGGCAAGAGTTGCTGGATGTGTTTTGGCACACGCTGAAAAACATGGCGCTGAGAAGAAAGCATTCGACGACGCAAAACTTGAAATCTTGCGCACAGCGAGCGAACTCGAAGGACATCCCGACAACGCAGCCGCTTCGATGTTTGGCGGTTTTGTTGCAAGCGTCGATGGTTTTGCGGTTCGAATACCCACACCACTTGACCCAGCGATAATTGTTTGGGTTCCACAGCAACAGACTTCTACTAAAGAGTCGCGTGCAAAACTGCCATCAGAAATCAAGTTTCAAGACGCAGTGTTCAATGTCGGACGCACAGCGTTATTGGTTGCGGCACTGGCTGCTGGTGATGTGCGAGCACTTTCGATTGCGACTAGTGATCGGCTGCATCAAGATCTGCGGTTCACCAAAGCCCCTGATTCGAAGTTGGCGCTGAACGCCGCAGTTGACGCCGGCGCATGGTGTGCGTGGCTATCAGGATCGGGCCCAACAATCGCAGCAATGGTTGATCGCGATTCGTCGCAACGAATTGCCGATGCGCTACCGACTAACGGGGCAAAGATGGTTTTGAGTATTGCGCAAAGCGGGGCCGAACTCTTCGCGATCTAACTGTGCAACAGGCTTCGGGCAGTGTGGAAGATGTAAAACATCATCCGTAACACAGCCACATAAAAAAAGGAGCAAAGTTCGTGCAAAATTTCCCCTCGATCACTGCAACTACCAACCCAGCATCCGACAATTTAGAAACACCTGGCGATGTGCTTTCCATCAGTTGTGACGACTGTGTAATGCGGGCGAGTGCTGCTTGCGACGACTGTGTAGTTTCGTTTTTCTGCGAAGATTTGGGTGCTAAAGCCGTTGTTTTAGACCTTGAAGAGCAAAGAACCTTAAGAATGCTTGCAAATGCTGGTTTAGTGCCTACGCTTCGGCATCGTGCAGTTAGCTGACGAGCCAGGTTCAAACAGCAAATCGCGATATACAGACCAACTTCTTAACCTCGGTCGAAGTGCGGGCCTCGATCAAGTCGGTGTCACTAGCGCCGCAGTTTTGCATCGTGCACGTGAAGCGATCTACCAGCGCATAGAGCAAGGTCTGCATAATCAAATGCAGTTCACATTTCGCAACCCCGAGCGAAGCACCGACCCAACCAAGACATTGCCCTCTGCGAGTTCGGTCATCGTTGGCGCACTGTCTTATTCGAGTTCTGCTGTCAATACTTTTGCGCAAACCCCTGAAAAAGAAAACAAACTTTCGGCGCGTATTGCCAGATACGTGTGGTCCGATTATTACGCGCAATTACGTCAGTCGCTTGGTGAAATTGCGCGACAACTAGTTCATGATGGTCATCGCGCAGTCGTGCTTGTCGACGACAATGCAATTGTTGATCGTGAAGTCGCATACCAAGCGGGCATAGGTTGGTTCGGTAAAAACTCAAATTTGTTGATTTCTGGTGCTGGCAGCTATTTCGTTTTGGGGTGCGTGATTACGAGCGCTGAACTAACTTTGGCCGACAAACCAGTCGAAGATGGTTGTGGGTCATGCCGACGTTGTTTAGATAACTGTCCGACTGAGGCGATAGTCGCACCCGGCGTAGTTGATGCAAATAAGTGTCTGGCTTGGTTGTTGCAAAAACCCGGGGTCTTCGATCAAAACTACCGAGTCGCGCTTGGTGACCGAATCTATGGCTGCGACGATTGCCAAGAGGTTTGTCCGCCGACTGTTCGATTCGATAGAAAAACTGAGAGTTCAACGCCGACAATTGTGCGCACGCCTGCAAAACCGTGGGCTTCAGTTGCCGCGATATTAATCAATGATGATGAGTCGTTACTTAGCGAGTTTGGTGCATGGTACATCGCTGATCGCAATCCAAAGTGGCTGCGGCGCAATGCTCTAATAATTCTCGGCAATATTGGCGACGCGAGCGATAGCACTGTTGTTGAATTGTTAGACAAATATTTGCACCATGCAGATCCTGTGCTTCGCGCCCACGCAGTTTGGGCTGCTGCGCGCTTGGGTCTAAACCATTTGATTGACAAAACTGACGACGATCAATTAGTTCAGGCTGAACTGCGGTCTCTGCCAAGCGTAAAGTAAGTGGCAGTGAAACATCTTCTAGTCACAAATGATTTTCCGCCAAAAATTGGCGGCATTCAAAACCTATTGTTCGAATGGTGGCGGCGATTACCACCTGAGAGTTTTGCGGTTCTGACAAGCCCATATTCGGGAAGCAAGCAATTCGATGCGGCTCAGAATTTTGAAATTCGTCGCACTCGCGAGCCAGTTTTGTTGCCTCATCCGTTGATGATTCGAACAATCAACAAGATGGCGAAACAAGTTGGCGCCGAACTTGTCGTCTTAGACCCAGCGTTGCCGCTCGGTCTCGTTGGTCCGCACCTGAACTTGCCATACGCAGTGGTTTTGCATGGCGCCGAGATAACAGTGCCGGGTCGGCTGCCAGTTGTGTCGCGTTTGCTCTCTCGCGTTTTTAACAATGCCGCGTTTATTGTTGCTTCCGGAAGTTATCCGGCCGCAGAAGCATCTCGAATTTTTCGATCGTCAAAACGAATAGAAGTCATTACCCCTGGTGTCGACATTCAAAGATTCAAAGTTCTTTCATCTGAACAAAGAGCAGAAGCTCGCAAACAATTTGGTATAGCCGAAGATGCTGAATTGATCGTTGGTCTCAGCCGTTTAGTGCCACGCAAAGGTTTCGATGTTTTGATTCGGGCAGTTTCGCGTTTAGCGATTGAATTTCCAAAATTGCGCTTAGTCATTGGCGGAGATGGTCGCGACCGCGGACGCCTCGAAAGAATCGCGCGCGAATTGATGTCACCGACGACTTTTCTCGGTCGAGTTTCAGATGATGATTTGCCAAAACTTTACGGATGCGCCGACATCAACGCGATGTTGTGTCGATCCCGGTGGATGGGTCTAGAACAAGAAGGTTTCGGTATCGTTTTTGCCGAAGCAGCAGCATGCGGCGTGCCGCAGGTCGCAGGTCGCAGTGGCGGTGCATCAGATGCTGTTGAGCACGAAAAAACCGGACTAATCGTTGAAGAGCCATCGCGAGTCGACGACGTTGTGTCTAGTTTGCGTCGATTATTAGTCGACAAGTCACATCGCACAACGATGGGGCAAGCATCACGGTTGCGAGCCGAAAGCCTGTTTGATTACGACAAACTTGCCCTAAAACTAGGGCAGATTTTGAGTGTCGAATAGTCGTCACCTGGCAGTGTCTCAACAGACACGCAATCGTGCTTAAATATATGTGTGGTTGATTCAGCATCTGAAACAGAACTAATTGCTGCATCTGCCGAAAAGTGTTTTGACGTAGCAATTGACGTCGAGAGATACCCAGAGTGGGCTCCTGATGTCAAAGAGGCGCTTGTGCGCGAGCGAGACTCTCAGAATCGGCCAGTGTTGGTTGAATATCGAGCTTCGGCATTGGGTCGAAGCACTCACTACACACTGAAATACGACTACGCAAACGCACCAAAACAGATTTCATGGCATCTCGCACAAGGCGACATAATGCGGTCAATTGATGGGTCATACAAATTCGAGCAATCCGACTCGAATACAAAAGTTACATATTCGTTGTCGGTTGAGTTGATAGTTCCACTTCCGGGTTTCATCAAGCGCAGGGCCGAAGGCCGAATTCTGCATACCCTGAAAGAACTAAAGGCTCGCTGCGAATCGTGACGGCTGTTGCCGGCATCGATGTCGGCGGAACAAAATGTCTCGGAGTTCTGTTCGAGGGCGGGCAAATTATTTCTTCTGTGCGTCGTCCGACGCCGCACGCAGATGATCTAGTTGCAACGCTGGCAGAAATCGCTCGCGAACTTGGTGCGTACAAAACTTTGGGTGTCGGTGTTCCGGGCATGATCACACCTGAAGGAGTGGTGCGTGAATCGCCAAATTTGACTGGCGCAATTGAACTCGACCTTCGCTCGCAACTCGAAAAAGAATTGGGTCACGTAGTTGATGTTGAAAATGACGCAACATGCGCCGCGCATGCTGAGTGGCAGTTTGGTGCCGGTCGCGGCGCAACCGATATGTGGATGGTTACTTTGGGTACGGGTATCGGCGGAGGTTTCGTTTCGGGTTCGAAACTGCAAAGAGGAAGTCACGGCTTTGCTGGAGAGATCGGTCATATGGTTGTCGAATCTCAAGGCATTCTTTGCAAATGTGGACAACGCGGATGCTGGGAGCGATACGCATCTGGTTCTGGCCTTGCAACTATTGCCGGAGGTGAACGTGGCGAAGAAGTTATCGCGCGTGCGGTTGCTGGCGATAAACAAGCGCTCGGCTATTTAGATACGTTCGGTCGATGGGTTGCAATTGGTTTGGTCAATCTGACCAACATCACTGACCCGAATGTCATAGTTATCGGTGGAGGCATGGCTGAAGCAGCAGATTCGGTAATGCCGTATATCAAGAAGTGGTTTAAAGAATTGCTTTATGCCCCTGATAATCGTGCTCACCCTGACTTGCGTGTTGCGCAACTCGGTGAACATGCGGGCGCGATTGGCGCGGCGCTTTTGGGCGCCGGCGTTTAGTTAATCCAATTCATTGAACGATTAACCGCATTCTTCCAAGCGTCGTAACCTACGGCGACAGATTTTGGCTCAAACTTTTGGTCAAGTTGCCACGCCTGTGAAATTTCACTAGTTGAACTCCAAACCTTTTCGCCAAGGCCCGCCAAAAAACCTGCACCCATAGCAGTTGTTTCAAGTTGCTTAGGTCGCAACACGGCAACACCCAAGTGGTCTGCTTGAAGTTGCAGCATGAAATCGATAACTGCAGCGCCACCGTCGACGCGCAAGTCTTTGACTTTTACACCAGACGCTGTGCTCATCGACTCGACTACGTCACGAGTTTGAAAAACTATTGATTCAATTGTTGCTCGGGCAATGTGGGCACGAGTTGTGCCGCGCGTTATTCCGAAAATTGAGCCACGCGCGTAGGGGTCCCACCATGGGCTGCCTAGACCGGCGAATGCAGGCACCAAGACAACGCCACCCGAGTCTTCGACCGATTGGGCAAGTGGGCCGATCTCGCTGGCATGGTCAATAATGTTTAGGCCGTCGCGCAACCACTGAATCGCTGCACCGGTCACAAAAATTGCTCCTTCAAGTGCGTAAACGGGTTTCTGCTTTTCAAGTTGCCAAGCGACAGTGGTCAAAATGCCGGTCTGAGGTTCTGGGCATTGCTCGCCAACATTCATCAAAACGAAACTGCCGGTGCCGTATGTATTTTTAGTCGCGCCGGTATCGAAGCATGCTTGTCCGAAAAGTGCGGCTTGCTGATCTCCAGCGACCCCAGATATTGCAATGCCCGCGCGAAGTGCACCGTGTTCGGTGGTTACACCAAATCTTCCACTCGACGGCAAGACGGTTGGCAAATTTTTGATTGGCACGTTAAGCAGGCCACAAAGTTCTTCACTCCAGCACATTTTTTTGATGTCGAACAACATTGTGCGGCTTGCGTTTGTCACATCAGTGACAAAATCTTTTTGGCCGGTCAATTTGAAAATCAGCCACGAGTCGATTGTGCCAAGACATAAATCTTGGTCAACTTTTATCCCTCGATTTTTGATCAACCACTCAAATTTTGTGCCCGAGAAATATGGGTCAAGAACCAGGCCTGTTTGTTGCCTAACAATTGGTAAATGCTCTGCGAGTTGTGCGCAGCGATCAGCGGTGCGTCGATCTTGCCAGACGATCGCTGAGCTATACGGTTTGCCAGTTTTTCGACTCCACGCGACGACAGTCTCGCGCTGGTTGGTTATGCCAATCGCAGCAACTGGTTCATTCAACTGACTGACCGCCTCTTGCAATGTGGCCAAAACTGCCTGCCATATTTCTTCGGCATTGTGCTCAACCCAACCAGGTTGCGGAAAGTGCTGCGTGAATTCGCGATATGAACTTATTTCAGACAAACCCGTCGCGCGCAAAACTCGAGATCTGACACCAGTTGTGCCGGCATCGATTGCAATCACTGCGCCCATGACGAAGTCTTAGTCTTTCGAAGAACTGGCGATAACTAGATTGCTGAGCTTGTCGAACATGGCGGGGCACGTGACCATAAATTCTTTTGGAGTAGAGCTACCTCCTGAAAAGTTTCCCGACCTTGCACCTGATTCAATTGCGATCAATTCGGCGGCCGCAATGTCCCATTGGTAAAGATTTTCTTCAAAATAGGCGTCGAGCCTGCCACACGCGACAAAACAAATGTCGATGCTGGCTGCACCGAAGCGTCGAATATCGCGCACTTGGTGAATAAATTTAGCTACTCGTCGTGACTGAATTGTTCGATTTTCTGGCAAATAGCTGAAGCCAGTGCAAACGAGTGCTTTTGAAAGATCGCTGGTGTTATTGCAGAAAATTTGTTTGTTGTTTAAATACGCACCTTGGTTTCGTATTGCATGAAACATCTCATCAAGTGCGGGTATGTAGACGACACCGACAAGCGGTCCTTTTTCGTCGCTCACACCGATTGAGACGCTCCAACCTGGTAGCGCGTAGAGAAAATTCGTTGTTCCATCAATTGGGTCAATGCACCAAGTGACACCACTCGTGCCGACAACAGACGCGCCTTCTTCGCCGATAATTGAGTCTGTTGGACGCAGACGGCGTATCTCGTCGACAATATATTTTTCAGTTGCACGATCGAATTCGGTGACCATGTCGGTGCTAGTTGACTTTGTCTCGACTTGACTAAGACCTGCGAGCCGACCCGCCAAAGCTTTTCTGCCGCCCGTATCGGCCAATGTCTTGCACAATTTGAGCAACTCTTGAGATAGTTGATCACCTTGAGTTTTGGTCACTTTCGGTCCTCGAGTTCTTTCCATTCACCAGTTGCACGTAAAACCAAAACTGCAACAACACCCATGCCGAATGCTCCGGTTACTGCGCCAAGAATTAATCCAATTGAATTTGGTACATCGCAGGCGCCTTCGCATTGAAGATCGACCAGAGTAAAACCAATCAGCGCGCCAGCGACACCTGCAACAACAATCGAAACGAAAGCAGCTACGCGCGCGAATACTGATGGCAGCGCCGAAAGACGGCGATCTTGTTGGCTCATGGTAAAGAGTTTATGACTAGCGTTTGATTCGTGGAGACTCGGCAATCAAAAACGGGTAAAACGATTCTGCATGTCGATATGGACATGTTTTATGTGGCTGTCGAATTGCGCAGAAATCCGAAACTTCGAGGCTTGCCAGTGGTCGTTGGTGGGGATGGTGCTCGTGGTGTTGTCGCAGCTGCGTCATACGAGGCCCGCAGGTTCGGTGTCTTTTCGGCGATGTCTTCAGCGCAGGCAAAACGACTCTGCCCTCAAGCAATCTTCTTGCCCGGCGACCATGAGCTTTATTCAGACGTAAGTGCAGAAGTATTCGAGATTTTTCATACGGTCACACCGCTCGTCGAAGGCCTCTCTCTTGACGAGGCATTTCTAGATGTCACTGGTGCGCGACGATTATTGGGCGACGGTGTAAAGATCGGTGAAGAAATTCGAACTCGCGTCAAAGAAAAAACCGAACTGACATGCAGTGTCGGTGTCGCGCCGAACAAATTTTTGGCAAAGTTGGCTTCAGTCGTGGCCAAGCCTCGTGCTTCTCGCGAAGGGGTGAAGCCGGGTTACGGGGTCTTTGAGGTTCTGGCAGGTAAGGAGCTTGAGTTTTTGCATCCGTTGGCAGTCGAGTCACTGTGGGGTGTTGGCCCAGTCACGCTCGAGAAGCTTTCTGCACTGTCTATAAAGACTGTCGGTGATCTCGCAAAATTTGATCGCAAGATTTTGATGAATGTTCTTGGCGAGTCTCTGGGTCAACATCTGTTTGACCTTTCGCAGGGTATTGACGAGAGAGTTGTTGAGCCAGATCGCGATGCAAAATCAATTGGTCACGAAGAAACTTTTTCGACCGATATCAAAGACTTTGATGTTGCGCACGATCAGTTGCTTCGACTTGCAGACGCCGTATCGGCTCGATGTCGCAGCGCTGGTGTCGGTGCACGAACAATTTCTTTGAAACTAAAGTTTTCTGATTTTCGAGTTATCACTCGCGCCGCAAGTGTTGAGTTTCCGGTTACGACGTCGCAGGCGATGATGCGACTGATTGAGCCACTTCTGAGAGACGTAGATATTTCTGCAGGTGTTCGGCTCTTGGGTATCAGCGCACGAAATCTGGTGGCCCCTGAAATGCAACTGAGTCTGTTCGGCGAGTCAATCGAGTCATCAACGGCCAATGAACTCGATGAAGCGTGGAGCTCGACCACATCAGCGGTTGATGACATCCGGCACAAATTTGGTGATGCCTCGATCAAACCTGCAAGTTCATTAAATAACAAGCGCAAACCTGGCGCCTCCAAGTGGGGGCCGAGCGATTTGGACCAGAAATAATTTTGTCTTGCGTAATCCGTACACTCGTGAGAAGATATATATAGAAGTTCGCTAATCGGAGGCGCCTTGCCATTATCAGATAACGAGCAACAAATTCTTCGACAGATTGAGCAAGATCTCAAGACTGACGAAAAGTTTGCGCAAGCAGTTTCATCAAAGGGCTTGTATCGCCATTCGGCTCGCACCGCGTGGTGGGCTGGGGTCGGCATCGTTGCGTCTCTCGGGCTGACGATCGTTGGTTTGCAGTTTCATTTTCTTTTTGCGTTCGGTGGTTTCTTAGCGATGTTGGGTTGTGCGCTGATCGTCGAGCGTCAGTTGCGCGCAATGTCAAAAGTCGGCATTCGTGATGTCGCAGAGTCTCTGCGGGCTCAACGTGCCAACGCGCAGCGCATGCGCGAAAAATTCACGCGCGAACGGTAAAGATTTCGCGTGAGTCAGCGCGGCTATCTTGCAGTTGATATTGGTGGAACCAAACTTTCGGTTGGCGTAGTTTCGACTACAGGCGAAGTTTTGTCGCACGGGCGAGCGCTGACGCCCCAAGTGAGTGTCTGGCAGGCGCTGCAAGAGCTGATAACAGATCAAGTCACTAATTCGAGTGTTGATCTCATTGCTTGTGGTGTCGGTTGTGGCGGACCTATGGCGCCTCAAGGTGAATACGTTTCAACACTTCACATTCCTGAGTGGCGTGATTTTCCGTTGCGGGCCAAGTTGCAAGAATTAGTTCAGTTACCCGTATATATAGACGGCGACGCCAAAGCGCTCGTGCAAGGTGAAGTTTGGTGCGGGGCAGTTGCTGGTCAAACCGATGTAATCGGCATGGTCGTCTCTACAGGTGTCGGCGGCGGAATAATTTCGCAAGGCAAAGTTCTTGATGGTCGCAGCGGTAATGCTGGACATATTGGTCACGTGATCGTCGTTCCTGACGGCAGGCTTTGTGCCTGTGGTTCGCATGGCTGCCTCGAAGCCCACGCATCGGGTCGGTCGATCGAGGCGATAACAGGCAAGCCCGCGGCGCAAGCAAGTGCGCAGGTGATCGCCGAAACAGGTCGACTCGTCGCCCGCGCCTTGGTAAGTGTCGGTGCTGCTGTCGATTTACGCAGTGCCGTTATTGCTGGCTCGGTCGCACTTGGCTTCGGTAAACCTTTTTTCGAATCTGTACAAAGTGAATTAGATAGGTCGGCAAAGATTGGCTTTGTCCAGGGTTTTTCGGTTTGTCCTGCGGGGCTTGGCCCACTTTCGCCGCTCGTTGGGGCAGCAGCGGTGGCTCGCAATCTAGGCTGTGAAACATGAGACCTGTCTACGAACTGCAAGCCGAAGAATATCGCGAGAAAGTTCAAGCATTCTTAGCTGAGAAACTTCCATCTAATTGGCAAGGCATCGGTTCGATGGAGGGTAAGGCAGTCGAAGAATTTGTCGCCGAGTGGCGAAACATATTGGCGTCGAGTCCGTATCTTGCCCCTGGTTGGCCAGTCGAATACGGCGGTGGTGGACTGTCGGCACTCGAACAAGTGATTGTCGCCGAAGAGTTTGCTCGTGCTGGTGTGCCGACTGGTTCATTCAACGACACATTCGGTATTCAAATGCTCGGCAACACCTTGTTGATCTGGGGTACAGAAGAACAGAAGCGCTACTACTTACCAAGAATTATCTCAGGACAAGATGTTTGGTGTCAGGGCTACAGCGAGCCAAACGCGGGTTCAGACCTCGGCAATGTTGGCTTGAAGGCAACCCTCGACGGTGATCAATTTGTTTTGAACGGACAAAAAATTTGGACATCGGCAGGGCAGTATGCAACTCACATATTCACGCTCGCACGAACCAACCCTGACGCGCCAAAACATAAAGGTATTTCTTTCATGCTGGTCGACATGCGTCAACCAGGCATTGAAGTCAGACCAATCAAGATGCTTTCTGGAGAGAGCGAATTCAATGAAGTTTTTTATACAGATGTAACTTGTCCAAAAGAAAACATTGTCGGCGGCATAAACAATGGTTGGGCAGTAGCGATGTCGTTGCTCGGTTATGAGCGCGGTGAAGCCGCAGCGACTCTTTCAATCAGATATCAAGCTGAAATTGATCGGTTGATCGCCTTGGCTCAACAACGCGGTGTTGCCAACGACCCACGAATTCGCCAGCGTTTGAGCGACTGCTACGTCAAAGTTCAGATCATGAGATATCTAGGTATGCGCACACTGACAAAGTTTGTCGCGGGTCACCACCCTGGGCCAGACGGCGCAATCTCAAAGCTTTATTGGAGTGAATATCACAAGACGGTCACTGAGTTGGCCATGGATATTCTCGGCGCTGATGGCTTAGTGCCAGTAGGTCGCAAACCGATGACAACTTTTCAAACAGATGAGGCTGGCGCAAAAAATAGTTCAATGAGTTGGGCGATGACATTTTTAAATGCTCGCGCGGGCACTATTTATGCTGGTTCTTCCCAAGTTCAACGCAACATCATTGGTGAGATGGTGCTCGGCCTGCCCAAAGAGCCAAAACCTAACTGACATATGGCGATTGTTTCGAGCATGAAATCAGGTGCTTCGATTGTTTTGGCAGTTGTCGTTAGACCGAGACTGTGGTCTATTGCCGTGACCCAGTTGTTTCGCCTTGTCCCGCGAAATTGGTGGCGGCGATCGCCATTTTTGCCGATCCCGAGCCAGTCATATATACGGTTTCGTAAGCAAACACAATATGGTGGCAATAACCATCCGATTGAAATTCGAGATGTCTTGAGTTACTTAAACTGGTTGAGAGATTTGCGATGAGAAGTGCGCTTGTCCTAAATGCAACCTTCGAGCCACTTTCGATTGTTCCTGCTCGTAGGGCAATTTGTCTGGTGCTCTCAGACAAAGCCGAAATTATCGAAGAAGACGGCACGCAAATTAGGGCCGAGACATTCGTTATGCCTGGACCATTGGTTATCAGGTTGAGATATGTCGTCAAGGTGCCATATCACCGTCGAACTGCAATGTCTCGACGGGCGATTTTTGCTCGCGATAATCATCGCTGTCAATATTGCGGCGCTCATGCTGACAGCATCGATCACGTCATGCCGAGATCTCGCGGAGGAATGCACGTTTGGGAAAACGTGACTGCCGCGTGTCGTGGCTGCAACTTAAAGAAGCGCGATCGAACTCCTCAAGAGGCAGGTATGGCCCTGGCAAATCAGCCACACACTCCGCGCGAACTTGCGTGGGTGGCTGTTTCTGTAGGTCGAGTTCCAGAAGAGTGGAAGCAATACTTAGCGTTCGCCTCATAAAAAACGAGTCATTGATTTTCGCTCAAAAGTTGGTGATGCACTTATGAGCTCGTGGCGTTTCAATCACTTACGCGATTCTGCCGAAGCGGTCCACGGTCGTGAACTGCCTGCCGAGCGAGCGATTTGGCAAGCCTCGATAAGTGAGTCAGCAGTGGTTCTTGGCTCGAAACAAAACTTAGAGATCGTCAACCAGCAGTCGTGTCAGCAAGATGGCATATCAGTCGTTCATCGCAGAAGCGGCGGTGGTGTAGTCGTCTTACAAGCTGATGCGCACTTATGGATTGACTTCGTGGTGCCACGCGACGACGAACTTTGGCGAGATGACGTTAGTGAATCTATGTGGTGGGTAGGAGAACTTTGGGCAGATGCTCTAGCCGTATGTGAAGTTGCCGATAGAGATCAACTCCGTGTGCACCGAGGTGGTCTTGAGCGTTCATCACTTTCTGATTTAGTTTGCTTCGGCGGTCTTGGGCCAGGTGAAGTGACGTTGTACGGACAAAAAGTCGTCGGCATTTCACAGCGTCGCACTCGCGAGATGGCTCGCTTTCAGTGTGTTGTTCATCAGCGCTGGTCGCCAGATCTTTATCGACGATATTTAATGACTGACAAAATAAAACTGCAGGCGGGCGATAAAGATGCTTCGCTTGAAACTGAGATTTCACGAATCGCAGTCGCTGAGGTCGCTGGGTTGAGTCAAATCGCAGAGACAATTGTCGAACTCGCCGCCAAAATTTAAGAAACCCTAAGCAAGATCACGGCCTGCCCGCCAACGGGCCCGGTGCTGAACCAGTCATTTAGCCCCTGTTTTAGGCCGCCCAAAAATATCCAAAAAAAGTGGGGAAAAGTGGTGAAATATGTTTGACAGTGGGGGATAGTGGGGATATAGTCTCTGCAGGGATTTAGGGGGAGCTCTAAAGCCCAGTAATTAATGGGGTTTTGGGACAAGGCGGAGGAACAGTGTTTGTAGGTGCGCATGAGCGACAGTTGGACCCAAAGGGTCGCATCGCCTTGCCGGCCGCTTTTCGACCAAAGTTCGAGCCAAAGTGCTATTTGGCCCTTGGTCGCGACAAGTGCGTGGATGTCTTAACGACCGAGACTTTTTTGGCTGTGGCCAACGACGTGATGGAAAAAGTTCGTCGTGGAGAAATGGATCGCAAAGAGCAACGAGCGTTGTCGTCGAACATGGTTGAAGTTTCAGTTGATGCGCAGGGTCGTATCAATGTCGACGAGAAGCTTCGTCAATATGCAGGTCTTGAACTTAACTCTCGCGTAATTGTCAGCGGCTCATTTGACCGAGTCGAAATTTGGGACCCGGAGCGCCATCAGCGCATCAGCGACTCTGGCACACAAGAACTAGCCGGCAACGAGTAGAGCGAAAGGGGGGCAAGCAACAAACTTTTCGCAACTGTCACAAGTTGCACGAGTTTCGCTTATCAGCAGTCTCCCGGTTAACAAAATGGATAGCCCCCAACTCCGCCCGCTTTCCATTTCGCTATCCGGGGAGAAATCCCGGAGGCACCGTTAGCCGGGGGGCTGCTGATAAGCGAGATAAGTGGGACATCAACAAGCAGTGACAAGTTGCAAGTTGCGCAACAGTTATGACGACTCAAAATCCACAAGTTGCTTCGCATCTTCCTGTCATGGTTGACGAAATTGTTGAATGCTTTTCTTCTGTACCTGAGGGCGTAATCGTCGACGCGACATTCGGTCTCGGTGGACATGCAGTGGCGATACTTAATGCTTACCCGAATTTACAAATTCTTGGTCTTGACCAAGATGCCTTCGCGATTGCGAATGCCGAAAGAATGATCGCTGAGGATGCATCTCTTAAGGGTCGATTGACAGTGCGCCGTGTGCGGTTTGATTCGCTTGACGAAGTTCTTGCCGAACTTTCGATTGGTCAAATTTCTGGCGCGTTATTTGACTTGGGTGTTTCTTCACCACAGTTAGACGTTGCAGAGCGCGGGTTTTCATATCGCCATGACGGTCCGCTAGATATGCGGATGGATCAACGAAGTCTTTTGAGCGCGGCTGAGGTTGTCAACAGTTACGAAGAATCAGATCTCTCTCGGCTCATTGCTGACAACGCTGATGAAAAGTTTGCGCGTCGAATAGCCAAGGCGATTGTCGCTGCTCGACCGATAACAACAACTTCACAGCTTGCCGAAGTTGTAGTAGCAGCGATTCCCGCACCGGCACGCCGCACGGGCGGACACCCGGCTAAACGAACATTTCAAGCAATTCGAATCGAAGTTAACAAAGAGCTTGAGATTCTTGAGCGCGCACTTCAAATTGCAATTGATGCAACTAAGTCGGGTGGGCGAGTAGCCGTATTGACTTATCACTCGGGCGAAAATCGCATTGTCAAGCGCGTATTTTCTGAGTCAGAGCGTGACGCCAATGTTCAAACCACAGCGTCACCATTTATGCACGAATCACAATCAGGCGAGCGACGCACACGTCGCGTGCGCGCGCCAAAGCATCCGTCGAGCAAAGAGCAAACACTGAATCGTCGGGCAAAGTCTGCGCGACTACGCGTACTTGAAAAAACGCTCGTCGGGGTTGGTAACTAAATGGCAACCGCTCTTGCATCGCGTCCGGCGCCAGTGCGAATGCGTCGACCAGCAGGCTCAGTAGTGCAACCAGTTCGCCAGCCGCGCAGTAAATCAAAATCGTCGTCACAACCGACTGAGCGTCCAGACCTGCGGTTAGTTGAGTCAATTCCAGTCAAGAGATTTTCGTTGGTGACATCTGCACTGATCGTCATTGCATTCGTTTTGACTTCGATAGTTGTCTTTCAAACAGTCATCGCCGAGCAACAATTGCGTTTAGACAAGATCACGACTGATGTGCGACTTGCACGCATTCACTATGACGAATTGAGACAGCAACGTGCCGAACTTCGCGCCCCCGACTATTTGCGCGAAAAAGCGATGATGCTTGGTATGTCGCAAGGTGTGTCGGCCGAGTTTGAAGAAGTTCCTGCAGATGTTGTGGCAAGCGTGATTGCTGCAACTGGCGACATGGACAAAGAAATATTGAATCCACCAATGCTCGAAGACTTTGTCTCTAGCAACACTAAGAGCGCTACACCATGAGCACCGTCGCAGGTCGTGGTCGAGCCGGCTCTCGTGGTCGCTCTACAAATCGAATTGATGCAAACCGTGTGCGCAGTTCTGAGATTTCATATCGAGCCGCGACGGCAACTACTAAAGCGAAAGACTTTTTTACAAAAGATTTACGGGGCGGAAACATGCACAGGCGCATCGTCTCGATGTTCACCGTCGTGGCGATTTTGCTGTCACTTCTCGGTGTCCGTGTGGCGCTTTTGCAAACTCTTTGGGCTAGTGATTATCGCGAGGCGAGTGTTTCGCAAAGAACTCGAGTGCAGGTCATGCGCGCAGAGCGCGGCTCAATTTTGGATCGCAATGGTCGGGAGCTGGCACTTCCCATTCCGACCAGAACAGTATTCGCCGACCCGCGGTCGGTAGTTGACCCGGTCGGTGTCGCCAGCGTCGTCGCAGGTGTGTTGCAACTTGACCCGCAAGCAGAAAGTGAACTTGCAGCGAAGTTGCAGAACAAGAAATCGAGCTTCGTGTACATTGCCCGTCAAGCAGACAAAGAAGTTGCTGACGCGATTTTGGCTCTCGGTCTTAAGGGTGTTTCTTCGTATCGCGAGTCAGGGCGTGCTCTTTCGAGCGCGAGTTTGCAGGCGGTAGTTGGTCGCACCGATATTGACGGCGTGGGTATTTCGGGACTTGAACTTAAATACCACGACTTGTTGACCGGAATTGACGGTCGAATCGTTAGAGAAGTAAATAGCAGTGGCAAATCTATTGCTGCAGGTTCAGGCGAAGTTCTCGAACCAAAATCTGGTGGTCAGTTAACAACAACGATTGATCGATCGATTCAGTTTCAAGTTGACGGCATCGTCAAGCAACAAGTTGAGCGTCTCGGTGCTCGTGGTGGCATGGCAATTGTTATGGATACAAAGACTGGTGAAATTTATGCAATGTCGAACATTCGCATAAATAAAGACGGTAGCTATTCAAGTGAGTCAGGAAACTTTTCATCAGTCGAGGCAAATGAGCCAGGATCGGTGGCCAAAGTTTTCAGCATTGCTGCTGCGATCAATGAGGGTGCCGTAAACACTTCTTCAAGTTTCAGTGTCCCTGGTTATCAAGTGTTCGACAAAGGCACTCAATGGGAGTACCGAGTGACAGACGCATATCCACACGGGCTCGAAGATATGTCGGTACGCAAAATCTTTGTTGACTCGTCGAATATCGGCACGATTCAAATTTCAAGAACTCTCGATACAAAAAAGAATCACGAATATCTGAAACTGTTCGGGTTCGGTACCAAGACGGCCGTTGAGTATCCGGGCGAATCTCGTGGTTCATTGCGACCAGTTTCTAAGTGGCAAGGCACCGAAAAGTTTTCGTTCTCTTATGGTTACGGCTATACATCGACTGCGTTGCAACTTGCCGCCGCGGTAAATGCTGTCGCCAACAAAGGTGTCTATGTCGCACCCAAAATGGTGCTCAAGACAACAGACAAAGATGGTGTTGAAACTGCTACTCCGGCTTCAGAGACTCGCCAGGTTCTTTCAGCATCGACTGCACAAATCATGACATCGCTTATGACCGATGTTGTTTGTTACGGCACCGGCAAGTTGGCAAAAATGCCTGGGTTAAGTGTCGCAGGCAAAACTGGTACGGCTTACAAATTGCAAGAAAACGGCACATACACGAACGATGAAGGTGCCAGAACGTACTTCGCATCTTTTGTTGGCTTCCTTCCAGCAAACAACCCGCGTATGACCGTTTTGGTTTCAATCGACGAACCCGATCCGTACTCAAATGATCGATTTGGTGGCACTGCGGCAGCACCAGTGTTCGCACGCATCGGTCAAGTATTGGTAAACGAATTGAACATTCGCCCCGAGGGTGATGACTTGGGGTGTGTCGGTTCACGCCCTGCAGAACTCGGACCGAGCCACTGAGATGTCAAGCAGATTGGAACGCCAGTTAGACGAACTACTGGCAAGTACATCTGAAATTGCTGTAAATCAAATTATCGGTAACGCAAAAGTAAAAGTTTCAGATATTACGCACGACTCTTCGAAAGCTACAGATGGCGTCATATTTTGCTGCATCGTGGGCGAAAACGTTGACGGCCACAACTTTGCGAAAGTTGCGGTGGCAAATGGTGCTGTGGCGATTCTTGTTGAGCGACGCGTTGACGTGGATGTAACACAAATTGTCGTCAGCGATGTGCGCTCAGCGATGGGGTATCTTGCTGCCGAATTATTCAATCGTCCGAGCGAAAAGTTGAATGTAATAGGCGTCACTGGAACGAATGGCAAGACCACAACCGCACACATGTTGGCGTCGATTCTGCGACAGCACGGCTGGTCGACATCGGTTATAGGCACGCTCACTGGTGCGCGGACGACACCAGAGTCAACAGATTTGCAGCGCATCTTGGCTGAAGAACTAAATCGAGGCAGTAAAGCAGTCGTAATGGAGGTTTCTTCTCACGCACTTGCTCTTGGCCGTGTCGAAGGAACTTTATTCAAGGCCGCGGTGTTCACAAATCTCGGTCAAGATCATCTTGACTTCCATAAGTCAATGGAAGATTATTTTTTTGCTAAAGCCCGACTCTTCACAAAGCAGTTCACAAGTCTGTGCATCATAAATCGCGATGATGTTCACGGATCTCTGCTGATTGACACGATTTCGAAAGATAAAGAAGTTCGGTGTGAATCATTCGGATTATCAGATGCAAAAGAAATTCACGCAGATGCATCCAAGATTTCGTTTGACTGGCAAAACCAGAAGATCGAAACATTGATGGGCGGTTATTTCAATGTAATGAACGCGCTAGCTGCCGCGACTGCAGCAGCCAAACTTGGTGTCACTGTTAGTGACATCGCTAAAGGTTTGGCTGCTGCAAGCGCTGTGCCTGGCAGATTTGAATCGGTGAACGCAGGGCAACCCTTTTCTGTTGTGGTTGATTACGCCCACACACCTGAGGCGTTACAAAATGTCTTGCTCGCCGGGCGAAAAATCGTCGGTTCTAATGCACAAGTCATACTCGTCTTTGGATGTGGCGGTGGGCGAGATCAATTGAAGCGACCTAAGATGGGCGATATTGCGACAAAGTTCGCAGATCTTGTCTACATCACGTCAGATAATCCCCGGCATGAAGATGCCCGCACAATTGCCCAAGAAGTTCTACAAGGGGTATCGAATGTTTCAAGTGTTTCGAGCAAAGTGACTATCGAGTTAGATCGTCGACTCGCAATGTCTGCTGCCTTCGAGTCTGCAAAAGCTGGTGACATCGTGATCATCGCTGGCAAGGGCCACGAGGCAACACAGACAATTGGCGCAGATGAAACGCCGTTCAGCGATGTAGAAGTTTCGCGCGAGTTGCTGAAAGTGGCTTCATGATTGCAATTCTCACCGCGGCGGCCGTTGCGATGATCGCATCGCTCGTCGGCACAAGAGTTTTGATCTCGGTGTTTAAAAAAATAGGCAAAGGTCAACCAATTCTCGGCGCCGAAGACCGTGGTCCCGTGCAGCACATGAAAAAGCAAGGCACACCCACAATGGGCGGAATTGCAATTTTGTTTTCAGCAGCACTCGGTTGGTTCGTTGCCCACTTTAGAGATGGGCTGCCATTTTCAGATCAGGCGATGATCATCTGGGCTGCCGTGTTTGTTCTCGGATTTGTAGGTTTTCTTGACGACTTTCTCAAAGTGCAGCGTCAACACAATCGTGGACTCTTTTGGAAGAAAAAGGGCTACATCACATTTGCTATTTGCATCGGCTTGACTTGGTGGCTGATTGCAGCAACTGGTGTCAGCGAAACGCTTTCGTTTACGCGAGCGGACCTGCCTGGCATCACGTTCACTTGGCCACTTTTTGTGATCTGGACTGCCTTAATGGTTTGGGGAACATCAAATGCAGTAAATGTGACAGATGGGCTTGATGGTTTGGCCGCTGGCTCTGCATCGTTTGGTTTTATTGCGTTCACTGTTATTGCATATTGGGCTTTTAGAAATCCGCAAATTTACGCTGATGTTGTAAACCCGCTTGACCTCGCGGTACTTGCAGCCTCTTTGGCCGGCGCATGCGGTGGCTTTCTTTGGTGGAATGCCGCACCAGCAAGAATTTTCATGGGCGATGTCGGTGCACTTGGTCTTGGTACCGCACTTGGTCTGCTTGCGGTTACAACCAATACACATCTTTTGTTGCCATTGATTTGCGGCATCAATGTGATCGAAGCCGGATCTGTAGCGATTCAAATGGGGGTCTTCAAAGCCTCGGGTCGCAAGAAGCGCCTATTCAAGAATTCGCCGATTCATCACCACTTCGAGCAAAGCGGCTGGCCTGAGACAACCGTGATTATTCGCTTTTGGATTATCTCTGCGATCTGTGTCGCAACTGCCGTGGCGGCTTTTATCGCTGACTTCACAAACATTCAGAGCCTCACTGGGTTTAGGCGCTGAGATGACAACAACACTTGTTTACGGTCTTGCTATTGCTGGGCGAGCAGTGGCTAGCGAACTTGTGTCTCGTGGAGAAAAAGTGATTCTTGTCGACGATCTCGATTCTTCAAGCCACTCAGAATTTGCTCGCAGCTTAAATAGTGAGATTCGAATTCGACCAACATCTGCCGAACTCGCTGAGCTACTGCAACAATCTGATCGAGTCGTGCCTGCACCCGGAGTTCCTGAGACTCATGAATTGTTTGAAGTATCTCGGCAAATGCAAAAGCCAGTGATGTCAGAAATTGAACTCGCTTATCAAATTGAACAAAAGTCATCGTCGCCCCGACCGATGGTTGCAGTGACTGGTACCGACGGCAAAACGACGACCACATTGATGGCGGCTGCGATTTTGAACTCAGCCGGAAAGAGGTCTCTAGCGGTTGGTAATACTGAAACACCGTTGATCGCAGCATTGCGCTCTGACGCACAGGCGTTCTCGGTTGAGTGTTCAAGTTTTCGTTTGGCATTAACTCAAACTTTTCGTGCTAAAGCATCAGTGTGGTTGAACTTTGCTCCTGACCATTTAGATTGGCATTCTTCTCTCAACTCGTATCACGAAGCCAAGGCCAAAATCTGGTCTCACTTGATGTCTTCAGATGTGGCAGTTGTGCCGGTACACGATCAGGCGATAACGAAGGTCGCAAAGTCGTCTGGTGCACGAGTCGTCAGTTTTGGTGCAGACTCGGGTGACTATCACGTTTTAAACGGCGTGCTCACTTGTCCGTCTGGCGAGATTTTGCATCGCAGTGAAATGGCGCGAAGTCTGCCGCACGATGTGACCAACGCATTGGCTGCAGCGGCGATCACAATTGAAGCAGGTCTTGCGAACACAACACAGGTCGCGCAGGCTCTGCGAAATTTTGTCAATGCACCACATCGAATTGAATTTGTCGCCGAAAGTGAAGGGGTTCGTTGGTTTAACGATTCGAAAGCAACAAGCCCACATGCATCTAGCGTCGCTTTGAATTCGTTTGATTCGATTGTGTTGATCGCCGGTGGCAAAAACAAAGGTCTTGATCTGGCACAAATGGCCAAAGATTCAAAAAAAGTCAAGTCAGTTGTCGCCATCGGAAGTTCGGCCAAAGAAATCGCGGCTGCATTTTCGGGTGCGTGCGAAGTTCAAATCGCTGGCTCGATGCGCGATGCGGTGAATTTTGCCAGCAAACTTGCCACAGCTGGCGATGTAGTTCTGCTTTCGCCTGGTTGTGCCAGTTACGACTGGTACAAAAACTATGGCGAGCGGGGTGCTGACTTCAAAAACGAAGTGTCGGCACTAATTAAGAATAAGCAAATCAAAAACTAACAAATCGAGGAAACATGAGCACAGCAGCATCAACATCAGGGCCAAATCGAACATTGACACTTGCTCAACGTCGTCGCGCGGTTCTTGATCGCGGTGGTTTGCTCTCATCTCGTCGGGTTGCGCAGAAGCCTGCCAACACAACCTTCTTCATGATTTTTCTCACGGTGTTGACACTCGTAACGTTTGGTTTGGTGATGGTTATGTCGTCATCTTCGATAGTTGCATTGAACCGCGGCTTTTCGCCTTGGACGATGTTCTTCAAGCAATTGATGTGGGCTTCGGTGGGTGGTTTGGGAATGGCATTCTTCTTTCGCTTCCCATATTCTCTGTTGCGTAAATTTGTGTTTCCGGCTTTGATCTTTGCGTTCGGCTTAATGTTTTTGCCTTTTGCACCAAGCATCGGTGTCAGCATCAACGGGGCTCGCGCGTGGGTTGCTATGGGTCCAGTTGGCTTTCAACCTTCAGAATTTTTGAAGTTGGCTCTATTGGTCTATTGCGCAAACCTTCTTGGTCGTCGTCAGAAAGAAGTAACTAACTTCAATCGCACTTCACGACCCGTCATCGTTGCATTGGTTGCGTCAGTCGCACTCTGTCTTGTTCAGCGCGACCTCGGTGGCGCAATTGTGATGACCTGCATCGTCTTGGCAGTCATGTGCATGGCTGGCATTCCGATGCGAATTGTCAACGCAATCGCCGGCTCGGGTGTTATCGCAGCATTGTTTTTTACGCTTATGACTTCGTCGCGCCGAAATCGATGGACGGCATTTTTGAACTTGGATGAAACCAAAGGTTCATTTGGTTATCAGGTTTGGCAATCGATACTTTCAATTTCGAACGGTGGTGTCTCTGGTGTCGGTGTTGGTGCTGGCACGGGCAAGTGGGGCTATGTACCACTAGCGCACAGCGATTTCATCTTCTCGACGATTGCCGAAGAGATGGGTCTGATCGGCGCTGCAGTCGTAATCGGTGGCTTCTTAACTCTCGTCGTGTTCGGTTTGCGCGCGGCCCTGCATGCAGAAGAAAGATTCGGCGCACTTCTCGCCGGCGGGGTAACGATGTGGTTTGCAATTCAGGCGATCATCAACATCGGTGGGGTAACCGGATCGATGCCCGTGACCGGTTTAACACTGCCACTTATCTCATACGGCGGAAGTTCGCTATTGGTATGTATGTCGGCAGCCGGGCTGTTGATGAACGTCGCGCGTAATATGAAGTGAGCAATCTTCACAAGTAGAACCTCTTGACCGCCTCCAGCCACACCGTCTTTGCCGTAATAACTGGTGGGGGAACTAGCGGTCATGTAATACCTGCGATGGCGATAGCCGAACTATTGCAAGACGAGGGTATTTCAAAAGATCAATTGCATTTTGTTGGATCATCAACTGGCATCGAGACGACTCTCGTGCCACCTTCTGGTATCTCAATGTCATTGTTAACCGTGCAGGGCTTTGGTCGTGTGTTGTCTTTTCAGGCTTTAAAGCGAAACATTCGCACCATAAAGATTTTGCGAAACGCCACGCGAAATGCTGAACGAATCTTGTCGAGTTTGCGACCGGCTGTAGTCGTGTCGGTTGGCGGATATGCGAGCGTGCCGGCAACACGCGCCGCAAAGAAGTTGAACATTCCGGTGGTGACAGTTTCATACGATCGCCAACCTGGTTTGGCAACTCGATTGCAGGCGCGAAGCGCTGCTGCTGTTGCAGTCGCATACCTGCCATCAAAATTTAAAAATGCATCTCTTACTGGTGCGCCAGTTCGCCGAGTGTTGCGAACTCTTGATCTTTCATCAACTAGAGCCGATGCTCGCAGGCGACTATCGATTCCGATCGATCGAAAAGTTATTTGTATTACTGGTGGGTCGCTAGGTTCGGCGAAACTAAATTCTGTGGCGCGAACACTTGTCGAGAAAAATCAAACTCGAAGTGACATTTGTGTTATTCATTTGACCGGCCAAAGATATATCGGTGACGATCTTCCAATTCTGAAAAGTGATGCAAAAATTGTGTACATGCGGCTTGAATCGACCGTGTCGATGCAAGATGTATACAGCGCATCTGACCTTGTCGTTGCGCGCGCGGGTGCAAGCACTGTGGCTGAAGTATCAACGATTGGCATTGCCAGTGTTTTGGTTCCGTGGAGTGGGTCAGCAGAAAATCACCAAACCGCAAATGCAAGTTGGCTCGGTGATCTCGGCGGGGCGCAAGTCATAGATGAAAAATCAGTTACCAACGATCAATTGGCTGATCAGGTCATTGCCTTGATTGATGATCGAGTCAAACTTCAATCTCTCGCCAGTGCTGCGCGCTCGGCAGGTCAGCAACACCGCGAAACAACCCTCGCCAAATTGATTCTTAATGTTGCTGGTCAAAAAGAACGACAGCTAATAGACCTTCGCAAACCAACACGTATTCATGTCGTCGGGGTAGGCGGCCCTGGTATGTCTGCGATTGCAACCGTGTTGGCTGAAATGGGTCATCAAGTTTCGGGCAGCGATATTCGTCGCTCCGATGTAATCACTCGACTTGAAGCTCTGGGGATCAAAGTCAATATCGGTCACGATCCTGAAGTTGTTTTTGGTTGTGATTTCGTTACAGGTTCGCCGGCGATTGCTGAATCAAACATCGAGTATCAAAGAGCTCGCGAGTCAGATATTCGGGTTCTCTCTCGAGCCGAGACACTTGCAAGCATTTGCAAATGCGCCACAAGTATTGGTGTCGCAGGTACGCACGGCAAGACGACGACATCGTCGATGCTCACAACAATTTTGTTAAGCGCCAACAAAAACCCTAGTTATCTGATTGGCGGCGATGTAATCGCATTGAATCGTGGTGCGTCATGGTCAAATAGTGAACTGTTTGTTGTTGAGGCCGATGAAAGCGATGGCACTCATTCTCAGCTTCCACTCGCTGCGACAATCGTGACCAATATTGACATCGATCACTTAGATCACTTCAAAACGCAGTCGGCTATTGAGCGAAGTTTCTTCGATTATGTCGGTGGTATCGCTGGCCCACGAATTCTGTGTCTTGACGACCCAGTTTGTGCGTCAATTTCTAAGACACACAGCGCGACTACATATTCTGTCGACGAAAAGTCTTCTGCAGACTACGTGGCTTCATCGATCAAGTTCAAAGACGGTAAGTCTTCATTTGTCGTCGCTCAGAATCACGACAGCAAAAAAATTGAATTAGGTCGAGTCGATCTTCCGTTGCGAGGTTTTCATAATGTGAGCAATGCTCTCGCAGCAATCGCGATGGCGATGCAGTTTGGAGTTGAGTTTGGGCAGGCTGCGCAAGCTTTGAGTGGTTTTGGTGGGGTGGCGCGTCGGTTTGATGTTAGGGGTGTAGACGATGGTGCAACATTCGTTGATGACTATGCCCATTTGCCAAACGAGATTTCGGCTGTGCTGTCAGGCGTGAGAGATGAGTCAGACAATTGGTCACGTGTCGTCGCAGTTTTTCAGCCGAATCGATTTAATCGCATGTCGATGATTTCGCATCTCTATGGTGATTCGTTTGTTGCTGCCGACCTAATTGTGATCACCGACATTTATTCTTCTGGTACCGAACCTATAGCGGGTGTGACTGGTCAGCTAGTTGTTGATGCCATTCTCGAATCGCAACCACAAAGTCATGTCATTTATCAACCCAGTCGTGAGAATCTCGTAGAGTTCTTGGCAGATGAAATCAAAGATGGTGACTTGTGCATCTCAATGGGCTGCGGAGATATTTCTTCTTTGCCGAACGAAGTGATCGCCCGGCGCCGAGGTAAGTCAAATTGATCACAGAATTTGGTCGGCCTAGCGACAAAGATTTGAGCCGATTCGCAGCGTTGCTTGGCGATCGCGTAACGAAAGATGAGCCGATCGGTCCGTATACGACTTATCGAGTTGGCGGGGCTGCGTCATTGTTTATGCGAGCAATGAATGTTGACGATTTGCACGCCGCGTCGCGCGCGCTAGCGAAAGTGAAGATTCCGGTCTTGATGCTCGGCCGTGGAAGCAACATGTTGATCAGCAATAGTGGCTTTCGCGGTTTAGCTATTGCTTTGGGGCCGTTTGCAGAGCAGATAGCAATGCCGAGTCCAGATCAAGATCCAATAGTTGTCGTTGGTGCCATGACCTCGCTACCAGTTGTTGCTCGACAAAGTGTTGCTGCAGGTCTGCGCGGTTTCGAATGGGCGGTCGGCGTGCCTGGTTCGATTGGTGGCGCGGTTCGAATGAATGCTGGTGGGCACGGTTCAGACATGATCGCGTCCTTGTTGAGTGTGCGACTTTTTCACATCGAGCGGGGCATTGAAGCCAATGTTTCAGCTGCAAACCTCGGGTTGAGGTTTCGTGGCTCAGATTTAAATGATCAGCACATTGTTCTTTCGGCGACATTGCGTCTGGCGCGTGGCGACAAAGCTGAAGGCGAGTCACGATTAGCCGAAATTGTCAAGTGGCGTCGCGAGAATCAACCCGGCGGGCAAAACGCAGGTTCTGTCTTCGTCAATCCTGTATCGGGTGCTTCTTCGGCAGGCGCTTTGATTGATGGTCTCGGGCTGCGTGGTTATCGAATTGGCACGGCAGAGATTTCTGAAAAGCACGCCAATTTCATACAAGCCGATGAAGATGGCAATGCAGATGATGTGGTCGAACTTATGACCTTCGTTCGTCAACGCGTAGCTGAGGCGCATGGCATTGAACTTCGAAGTGAAATTCGTTTGGTTGGTTTTTCGGCAGCGATCTCGCAAGAAGCAGGCGCAATTGAACAAGGTGAAGTTTTCCGAAATACACAACTCGAGTCGGCTTTTGGTTCGGCGAACAACACTGATTTGTCGATTCCGGTGCCATCGTTTTCAGAGCAACTTTCTGACGAGGTGTTGGCAGAACTCAAAGATGCATTTGATGGCGACGCAACACCAAGTGCAAATTTGCGAGTTGTGCTGCCAGATGATCCAGACAAATCTGAGCAAACTTCACGTGATCAAACGCGCGATAAATCGTCGACGACCAACACGTCGCTAACTCTGAAGACCAACAATGGTCGCATAGTCATTGTTGACGAAGATCTTCGACTGCCTGTTGACTCTGATCATCCGATAGATGAAATGACTAGTTCGGTAAACATCGCGCCTACATCTGACCCGAGCAACATCATTCGTGATTCGCGCATCGACGATCGACGCAAAAATGTAATTGAAAAACTTGCGTCTAATCGTCGACGACTGTTAACCGCTGCGGGCTCTGTTATTGGTGTCGTTGCACTTGTTTTGATTGTGCTCGCGTCGCCAATTATTGGTGTTCGCAAAATCGAGATCGAAGGCGCCCGATATGTCAGTGCCGACTTGCTGATCGCGGTTGAAAAGTCGCTTGACGGAAAGTCGATCTTGACGATCGATACGCGTGCGGCTGAGCGAAGACTTGAGGGTGATCCGTGGGTTGAGTCAGTGCGAATTAGATCGTTTTTCCCGTCACGATTGGTGATCGAGATCGTCGAGCGCAAGCCCGTGGCCTTTTATATTGGTGTCGACAATCGTTCGCGAGTTGTCGATTCGCAAGGGCGTGTTTTGGCTGTTGAGACAGGCCAGCCCACTCAATATCTGCAGATCACAGGCGTGGGCCCGAACCTTGCACCTGGGGCGAGTGCCGGCACTGTTTACAAAGCGGCTGCACAGCTCGCCGCTGGCTTGCCAGATGAGTTGAGTGAACGAGTTTTGAATGTCGGTGTGGGCGGACCAAATCAGTTGATCATGACACTGCGTACCGGCACATTGATTAATTTCGGCCCACCAGTCGACTTGCAGAACAAGTTAATTTCGTTGCTTGTCTTATTGCGCAGACAAGATGCAAAGCAGATTCTCTCGATTGACCTGACAGATCCGCGAACACCAACTGTAAAGTCGAAGTAGAGACTTTCTCTCAACCTTCCTGAACGTTTCGCTGATGTTTGGTGCTTGTTGGCTGATGTGGCAGAATAACTGCACTCACAAACAGTGAGCACAACAAGCGCGAGTAGCGGGGGTTAATCCTAAATGGTCGGTCAACCACAAAATTATTTGGCAGTAATCAAAGTCATCGGTGTTGGTGGCGGTGGCGTGAACGCAATTAATCGCATGATGGAGTCAGGCATGCGTGGCGTCGAGTTCGTGGCGATCAATACCGACGCACAAGCACTGTTGTTGAGTGATGCGAGCGTCAAAATTGATATTGGTCGAGAGTTAACTCGTGGACTTGGCGCAGGTGCTGACCCAGAAGTAGGTCGTGAAGCAGCCGAGCAACACCGCGACGAGATTCAAGAAGTTGTCGCGGGTGCCGACATGGTTTTCATAACCGCTGGCGAAGGTGGTGGCACTGGCACTGGCGCGGCGCCGGTTATTGCAGAAATTGCAAAAGCCGAAGGTGCGTTGACAGTTGCAATCGTCACGAGACCGTTTGCATTTGAAGGTCGACGTCGTTCTGTTCAGGCAGATGCGGGCATCGCAGCGCTGAAAGAAAAAGTTGACACACTTGTCGTCATTCCAAACGAGCGATTGTTGACGATTTCGACCGACAAGACAACAATGCTCGATGCTTTCAAAAAAGCTGACGAGGTTTTGGTTCAGGGTGTCGCCGGTATTACAGGTTTGATCACGACCCCAGGTTTGATCAACACCGACTTCGCCGATGTCAAGACCGTGCTTTCAAATGCGGGTACTGCACTGATGGGTACGGGTGCCGCAAGTGGCGACAATCGTGCGGTGTTGGCGGCAAATGCTGCGATCAATTCGCCGTTGCTTGAAGCTTCGCTTGAAGGTGCACGTGGCATTGTGGTCAACATCACTGGTCCTTCAGATGTTGGTTTGTTTGAAGTTACTAACGCCATGGAGATCGTGCGTGGCGTTGCGCATCAAGATGCCAACATTATTCACGGCTTAGTAATTGATGACGACGTAAATGACGAAGTACGGGTCACTGTCGTTGCCGCTGGTTTCGAACGATGGGATAGCGCAGTGCAACGCACCGCCACTCGCGGTGATGGTCGTAATACGGCCACATCTGGCACAGTTCGCCCAGATGCCAAAGGCGGACGATTGAAAGATTTGTTCGGCGGCGCGTCTGATCCATTGAGTGGCGCAGATGACGACGACGATCTTCCATCGTTTCTAAAATAAAAATCGCATGTCGGTAACGACATGACTTCAATTGATGCGTCGCAGGTTGCTTTGCGCGCGTCAGAAATTCGCCAGCGCATAAACGCGGCGGGTGGTAAAGACGTCAAACTGATTGCAGTTACAAAGACATTTGATGTTGGGGCGATGGTCGCTGCGTTTGATGCGGGGTGTGACGGTGTCGGCGAAAATTACGCACAAGAGCTGATTACAAAGTCAAACGAACTGCCAATTGCAAAACGCTTGCCGGTGCATTTCATTGGACGTTTACAAAGTAACAAAATTAAGTTGATGGCCGAGATAGTCGATGTTTGGCAAAGCGTCGATCGAGTAGAGCTGATTAATGAGATTGCCAAGCGCTGCGTCAAGCCAGGTGCGGGTGACCGACCACAAATAATGTTGCAGGTCAATGCCACTGACGAGCCCGACAAGGGTGGGTGTAAACCGCATGAGGTGAGCGATCTCATCGAAACTGCCAACGCCAAGGGGTTAGAGGTCTTAGGTTTGATGACCGTTGGACCAACAAGTAACGAGGCTCAATCAACGCAACGCTCTTTTCGTTTGGTGCGAAAGCTCGTTGATGACTTGGGGCTCAAGCAATGCAGCATGGGTATGACTGGTGACCTTGAGATTGCAATCGCCGAAGGGTCGACAATGATCAGAGTCGGCTCGGCCTTGTTCGGGCCGCGCCGATAGATCGCCGATAGATCGCCGATAGATCGCCGATAGATATAGTCCGTATTTAACGCCAAAATCTGAACTATCCTTGCCGTATGTCAATGTTTCGCCGAGCAATGGATTACTTAGGTTTAGGGCCAGATGAGGCGTACGACGATTATGACGAATCAGTTGCAGTTGAGCGCGATCGACGCATGCCGAGTCGAGGTCGTACGCGCGTAGAGCGATTTGATGAAACCGAACCTGGCTTCGACGAATACGACGATCGTGCGATGAGTGATCCACGATCCACTGGTATGCGCGCACAACAGGCTCAACATGATTCAGGAGTAACTGTTAGACCAGTTGCTGGTCGTCGCACCGAGGCAGTTGCGCGTCCAGTTATGCCGGCGAGTGATCCCGTCACGATTCGTCCGACAAGTTACGAAGACGCAAAAGAAATTGCCGATCGTTTCAAAGAAGGCAACCCAGTAATTATCAACGTGCAGTCAACAGACCCAAAGACGATGCGCAGAATTATTGATTTTGCAAGCGGCGTTTGCTACGCCAATAGCGGCACCATGGAGAAAATGAGCAATGGTGTGTTTATGATGAAGCCATTTGGCGCACGCATCACGCGCGGTTAGCGCAGATTGGGTTTTAATTCAATGACCGGAATACTTTGCAGTCTCGTGCAAATTTTCATCTACATGATTATCGTTCGAGTCGTCTTGTCTTGGTTTCCGTCAACAAGTGGTGGCGTAATCGCGCAGATCTCATACTTTGTTGGTCGCTTTACTGAACCAGTTCTTGACTGGACGCGGCGAGTCATGCCTCGAACAGGCGCACTCGATCTTTCGCCTTTAGTCGTGTTGCTGTTTTTGCAAATCGTTGTGCAGCGCATGATTCTGGGTTGTTAATTAATTTGTGTCTTACCCGCAGGTAGAACCACAGCCGAACTTTCCGTCACTTGAGAGCCAAGTTCTTGAATATTGGAAGACAGACGAGACTTTCGCCGCTTCAATAGAAATGCGCGACGCCGGAAAAGACGGCGAAAATGAGTTTGTCTTCTACG
This sequence comes from Acidimicrobiales bacterium, assembly GCA_030827545.1. Classification (GTDB taxonomy): domain Bacteria; phylum Actinomycetota; class Acidimicrobiia; order Acidimicrobiales; family Ilumatobacteraceae; genus BACL27. Next base: position 1,963 of record JAUREG010000002.1, on the reverse strand, counting down.
ATGGTCCACCTTTTGCCAACGGTTTACCGCATTACGGTCACTTGCTTACTGGTTTTGTCAAAGATGCTGTACCGCGCTATCGCACTATGCGGGGTCAACGAGTTGAGCGTCGCTTCGGTTGGGACTGTCACGGTCTGCCTGCTGAAGCCGAAGCCGAGCGCCAACTAGGTATCTCTGGACGTCAAGCAATCACCGATTTTGGCATCGACAAGTTCAACGAATATTGCCGAACTTCAGTTTTGCAATACACCAGCGACTGGGAGCGATATGTAACTCGCCAGGCTAGATGGGTTGATTTTGAAAACGATTACAAAACTCTTGACACTCCTTACATGGAGAGCGTCATGTGGGCATTCAAGACGCTTTGGGATAAAGGTTTGATTTATGAAGGCTTTCGTGTCTTGCCCTATTCGTGGGCACTCGAAACTCCGCTTTCGAATACTGAAACTCGAATGGACGACGCCTACAAACAAGTTCAAGACCCGGCACTAACTGTCGGCTTTGAACTTTCATCGGGCGAACTGTTGTTGGCATGGACAACCACTCCATGGACACTTCCATCGAACTTGGCCTTGGCTGTTGCGCCTGACGTTGAATATGTAGTCATCGAACATGCGGGGCGAAAATTTATTATCGCCGCCGAAAGATTGTCGGCATACGAGCGCGAATTCCCTGAGCCAAAAGTTCTTGAAACCATAAAGGGCTCTCAATTAGTTGGTCGCACATATAAACCGTTGTTCAATTATTTTGCTGACCATGCAAATTCATTTCGAGTAATCGCCGGAGATTTCGTTACAACCGAAGACGGCACTGGTGTTGTGCACTTGGCTCCAGGCTTTGGCGAAGATGACCAGCGTGTTTGTCAAGAAGCAGGTATTGAGCTCGTCGTACCAGTCGACTCACGCGGACGCTTCACCAGCGAAGTTGCCGATTTCGAAGGCCAACTTGTTTTTGATGCCAACCCCGCGATTATTCGAGTGCTGAAAGAACGCGGCGTCGTTGTTCGCCATGAGACTTACGATCACGCTTATCCGCATTGTTGGCGCACTGGCAAGCCGCTGATCTATAAGGCGGTCGGTTCGTGGTTTGTCAAGGTCACGGCAATTCGTGATCGCATGGTCGAGTTGAACGAGCAAGTTCAATGGGTTCCTGATCACCTTCAACACGGAAGTTTTGGCAAGTGGCTTGAGAACGCACGTGACTGGACCATTAGTCGCAATCGATTTTGGGGTTCGCCGATACCGGTCTGGCGAAGTGACGATCCGAATTATCCACGTATTGATGTATACGGAAGTCTCGCAGAGCTTCGCCGCGATTTTGGTGTTGACATTCAAGAATTGCATCGCCCGACAATCGATAATTTGGTTCGTGCGAACCCAGATGACCCAACTGGCAAGTCGATGATGCGTCGCGTGCCCGAAGTTTTGGACTGCTGGTTCGAGAGCGGCTCGATGCCTTTTGCCCAGGTGCACTATCCATTTGAAAATCAAAAGTGGTTTGAAAATCACTATCCGGGCGACTTCATTGTCGAATACATCGGCCAAACTCGCGGTTGGTTTTACACCTTGCATGTTTTAGCGACGGCACTATTTGATCGCCCTGCGTTTTCGAATTGCGTAAGCCATGGCATCGTTCTCGGAGAAGACGGCGCAAAAATGTCGAAGAGTCTGCGAAATTATCCAGACCCAATGAAGGTGTTTGACAGCCATGGCGCAGATGCGATGCGTTGGTATCTGCTTTCGTCGTCAATTTTGCGTGGTTCGGACTTCGCAGTCACCGACGAAGGTATGCGCGACACAGTTCGTCAAGTGATTCTTCCGCTCTGGAATAGTTGGTATTTCTTGTCGTTATATGCGAATGCCGAATCGGTTTCTGGCTCGGTAGATGCTTCAAGCGACAACGTCTTAGATCGTTACATAATTTCTAAACTCCACGGATTGGTTGTATCTACGACTAAGAGTTT
>JAUREG010000029.1:0-18179 GCA_030827545.1 Acidimicrobiales bacterium | reverse complement strand
TAGATGTCAGATGATCGGGTTCGATTTCTCGGTCTAGGTTTTGCCAAGTTGTATAAACAATCTTCTGGTCATCAAGACCGAGGTGATGCAAAATGACCACCGGTTCGTCACCGCTCGCAGACTCATGTGCCAACTTGATGTTTGACATCACCCAATTGGCGTGACATTGAGCAACAAGTAGTGGACCTGTTTGCCCGGCCGCAAGTTCGGCGAATCGATGCCCGTCGATCATTCGCACACCAGCATCTACTGGGTCAATCTGAAGCGTGCTCCAAACCACGTCAAGAAAACTCATGGCTGGCAAAATCGTTATGGTCACTGACTTGTTTTGCAGCAATAGTTGCACTGTGTGTTCGAGCACGAGTGGTGAGCCTGGCACGACATACAAGATCTCTTGATGCTGTGTTGCAGCAGCAATCAATTTGTCGGCAATCGCTTGGTAGACATCTTCAAACTTGTCGTGCTTTTCGTATTCGTCGTCAAAACTTGTTGCGTTTTTTACGAGGTGCGCACTTGGGTGTCTTGTGGTGCGTATAAAGCGATGCTTCGAATTTTCAATTTCGCGCAGCGTTTGAGTAGTTATTGCATCGTCTGAACCTGGGCCGAGGCCAACTATTTTTATGAGCGCTGTCATGCGCTAATCAACGATGATCGCTTAACTAGTGACGATGCCACCGCGGGCTGCGTTCCAGACGCCGTATGCAGAGTCAACCTTGATTTTTGAAGTCGCAATGAAACCAGTCAATAAATTCACGCCGGCGTTTGTCGCCAAGAGTTTCGAAACGTCTTCTGAAACTTCAGTGAACGGACGCACGTAAATAACGTGATAGCCAAAACTTGACTTAACCGGGCCGTATGCGACGCCTGGTTTTGCAAGCAGCGCACCCGCAGTGAAGTCGGCGTCAAAGCCACTTTGATATTCGGCCAAAGTAATGCAGGCATTGTCGGCGCCGCCGAGTGCGCCACCCGATTCTTTGGCATTTGGTTCGGTTGAAAACTCGCCGGCGAGTGCGGCAAATTCGGCGCCAGCATCGAACTTAGCCAAGGCTTCTTTGGCAGTCGCCTCGGTCTCAACAACGAGATGTCGTACACAAAGAACCCCAAGAGAGCCCGGTGCTTTGTCATACATCTCGGAAGCCTTTTCGGCGTCTGGTGCTTTAACTCGAGCAAGCGCGAGTGTGCCGGCATTGAGCTCGACGATCAAATCTTTTAGATGTTGTGTGTATGTAGAGGTATCAGTGTTTTGAGCGATTCTGGTTTCGACCGATTCGCGATCGTCTTGTGTGATTTCTTCACCATATTCTTTTAGCAATTGGTCGGTGGCTGCACCTTGCACGAGTGCCGAAAGAATGCTGCGTACTGTTTCTCCATCGACTTCGCCATCAACGACTGGTGTTTGACCGGCTGCACTTAATTCGGTCACCGTTTTTTCAAGTTCGGCGCGTGAAATTTTTCGACCGTTGATCTCTGCTGCTGCGTTCGAAGTTGATCCGCACCCCGCTGCGAAAATTGCCAAGGTTGCGAGCAAAGCAGATTTAACGACCAAAGAATTGTTTTTCATCGCATTCACACTAGTTCTTACGGTTCAACAAGCTCTTGCATGAAGCCGACCAAATATGTTGCCGCGTCTTGTCCGCGTGGAATCGCGATGTTGAGTTCGCCAGTTTGCTCTCGATATGTGGCAGTTGGCGACAATCGCACAAGACGCATTGATTCGCTGGCTTTGAGATTGATTGGTGCGAGCTTGGCTCGATTGTCGGCGACGACAATTTCGCGCAAACCGAGTCGATGGCATTCTGCGCGTAGCGAGCCAACTACGAGTAGCGCTTTGGCTTGATCTGGTAGTTCGCCGTAGCGATCTTGCCATTCATTACGGATATCCTCGACGTCGGCATGTGACTTAACGGCGACTAGTCGTCGATATGCGTCGAGGCGCATTTCTTCTTTTGAAACATAATCGTTGGGCAAAAACGCAGTGATCGGAACGTCAATTTTTAGTTCAACTACAACTTGCGGAACTTCGCCTTTCATCTCAGCGACTGCTTCGGTGACAAGTTGACAATAAAGGTCATAGCCAACTGCGGCGATGTGGCCGCTTTGTGCCTCGCCGAGCAAATTGCCAGCACCGCGAATTTCGAGGTCGCGCATTGCGATTTTGAAACCGCTGCCGAGTTCGGTTGCTTCACCAATTGTGCGTAGTCGTTCGTATGCGTCTTCTGAGAGTGCGCGATCGCGTGGATGAAAAAGATATGCATATGCACGTTGTCCGCTGCGACCGACTCGCCCACGAAGTTGGTGCAACTGACCAAGGCCGAGCAAATCGGCGCGTTCGACAACGAGCGTATTCACGGTGGGCATGTCGATGCCGCTCTCGATAATTGTTGTGCAAACCAAGACGTCAAATTTGCCTTCCCAGAAATCTTGAACGGTTCGTTCGAGAACTGCTTCGTCCATTTGTCCGTGCGCAACGGCAATGCGTGCTTCGGGCACGAGTTGGCGAAGTGTTCGTGCGCGATCTTCGATTGTCTTGACGCGATTGTGAACCCAGAAAACCTGGCCATCACGCAAAAGTTCGCGTCGTATTGCTTCGGTTGCGACTCTGTCGTCTTCTTCGCCAACGAAAGTAAGAATTGGCTGACGGTCGGCTGGTGGTGTGTGAAGCAATGACAAGTCACGAATGCCGACGAGACTCATTTCGAGTGTGCGCGGAATCGGCGTGGCGGTCAACGTAAGCACGTCGACGTTGGTTTTAAGTTGCTTCATTTGCTCTTTGTGTTGCACGCCGAATCGTTGTTCTTCATCGACAACTAATAAACCTAAGTCTTTGAACTTGACGCCTTCTTGCAACAGTCGGTGAGTGCCGATGACACAATCAATTTCGCCAGTGGCAAGTTGTTGAACGACTTTCTTGGCGCGAGCAGCCGTTAAGAAACGAGACAAGACTTCGACGCGAATCGGGTAACCGGCAAACCGTGCTGCAAACGTTGCACCATGTTGCGATGCAAGAAGTGTTGTCGGCACAAGAACGGCGACTTGTTTGCCGTCTTGAATGCATTTAAACGCAGCGCGAACTGCGACCTCTGTTTTGCCGAAACCGACGTCGCCGCAGACGAGACGATCCATTGGTACTTCGCGCTCCATGTCGGCTTTGGTGTCGGTGATCGCGATGCGTTGGTCGGGGGTTTCAACAAAAGGAAACGCCGCCTCCATTTCGTCTTGCCACGCGGTGTCTGATGAAAACGCGTGACCCACGGCAGAAACGCGACGCTGATAGAGCACGACGAGTTCTTGGGCAATTTCGCGAACAGCACTGCGCACTCGCGATTTTGCGCGCGCGAAGTCTGAACCGCCCATGCGATTGAGAGTCGGTTTATCGCCACCGATGTATTGACGAATTGCGTCAATGTGATCTGTGGGCACGTAGAGGTTGCCGTTGTTGTATTGCAGATGTAGGTAATCACGCTCGACACCACCCATTGATTGTTTGGCCATGCCGAGATACTTGCCAACACCGTGAACTTGATGCACGACATAGTCACCGGGCTTCAAGTCTTCGAAAATGCTTGACGAACTTCGTTTCGGCGGTTTTACGTGGCGATGCGTTCGCCGCCGACCAGTGAGATCGCTCTCGGTGATAATCGCCAACTCGTGATCATTGAGAATGCAACCACTGTGAAGAGGAGAGACGACAATCGAAACGCCAGGGTTAGCAACCGAACTTGAATCTTGTTGTGGCGATCGAACTGTGATGCCTTCAAGAGTGAGAACTTCATTGAACCTCTGGGCAGAACTTGGTGTATCGGCGGCAATGACAACACGAAACTTTTTCGTGACGAGTCGCAAGATACGACTCGCGAGCGCTTCGGTGTCACCAGTTGCTTGACCCCAAGTCGACGAAACGATCGTTGATGACGTAGGCGAGTCGGCAACCGGGCTGAGCGAAATTATTGACTTGGCTGAAGTGTTTTCGAGAAATGCGTCAATCTCTGAATGCAGACGTGGGTAAGTTTGTTCGGGATCGCGTGACCAAGTTGAGGCCAAGGCGCGTGCTAAATCGTCTTCTTCGGCGATTAGGTCTCGTGCTCGGTCGCGCATGCGGCGTGGCTCGATCAACACGATGTGCATCGGCGAACTTTGGCTGCAGACATCGGTGAGTACTTCGTCATCAGTTGCAACCCACGGCAACCAACTTTCCATGCCGTCAAAGGTCATCGACTGCGAGATGCGGTCCCAGTTTTCTTGCCCCCACGGCTCTTTGGCGATCAACCCTTGCGCTTTTTTGGCGACGGCTTCATTGATGATCACTTCTCGCGCGGGAAAAATTCTCACAGATGTCAGATCATCGGTGCTGCGCTGGTCGTTGACGTTAAAAGTTGTTAGGCGATCAACTTCGTCGCCCCAAAGATCGATGCGAATTGGCGTGTCAGCCGTAGACGGAAACACGTCGATGATTGAGCCGCGCCGTGCGAACTCGCCGCGATGTTCGACGATTTCTTCTCGTCGGTAACCGAACTTTGCAAGCGTCGTTACGAGTTCTTCGGTGTCGAGCTGTGATTTTGGGGCGATCTCGAGCGGTTCGACAACTGTGTTACTCAAGTGTTGCAAGAGCGCACGTACACCAGTGACAATTACTTTTGGTCGGTCGTTCTTGATTCGCCACAAGACTTCAAGGCGTTTGCCCATCGTTTCGCAGTTCGGACTGACCCGTTCGAACGGCAACGTCTCCCATGCTGGAAACAGTGCGACATCTCGTTCAGGCAGAAATGCGAGAAGATCATCGCGCAACTGACCAGCCATCATGCCTGTCGGTGTGGCGACGACGACTATCTCGTCTTCGGTTCGTTGAGCTAGACCCGCCAGCAACAACGCCCAAGCGTGATCGGCGCAAATGATCGAAGCGCTCTGTTCGCCGAGTGCCGCGCTTAGTGCTGGCTCGAAACTGAGAGTTGGCGCGAGTTCGTGAAGGGCGCCGATTGATGTCATGTCTAGTTGCGCCTAGCGGGCATTGATGTTGCGCATTGCAGCATCGAGACCTTCGGCGACGATGAGTTGCACGGCATCGGCAGCAACTCGCACTGAAATATCGAGCAATTCGCGCTCGCGTACCGGAATCTTCGAAAGGACGTGATCGCCACCTTGTTCTTTTGATGGTGGCTTGCCAACACCGATTCGCACACGCAAAAAGTCTTGAGTTTTTAAGTGTTGAGTAATTGATGCAAGACCGTTGTGACCCGCAAGACCGCCGCCCGATTTTATTTTTACGACACCTGGTTCTAAATCGAGTTCATCGTGGACGACGATTATTTTTAGTGGATCAGTAATCGCATAACGGCGGGCGAGTGGGCCAACTGCGTTTCCTGACTCGTTCATGAAAGTCGTTGGCATCGCTAAGAGCAAATGTTTGGTCTGCGAATTCGCCGTTGTATTAACTTCGGCGAAGAGTGCGCGATCGCGCCCCGCTTTGAGTGTCGCGTTGAGTCGAGTTGCAAGAAGTTCGATTGCTTCGAAGCCGACGTTGTGTCGCGTGCGCGAATATTTAGTGCCGGGGTTGCCTAATCCGACGATTAGAAAATCAAACTCGCTACCGCGTCGCTCAGGTCGCTTCGCGCGACCGAACAGCGCCATTTAGTTTTACGCCGTAGGTTTGGCGTCGCCCGCAGGTGCAGCACCTGCAGCAGGTGTTGCACCATCAGCAGGAGCAGCGCCTGCTTCACCTTCGGCTGCATCAGCAGCAACAGGTGCGACTTCTTCAATCTTGGTTGTGAGTACGGTGACAACAACCAAGTCTGGGTCGCCAACTGCTGTGCAACCTGCTGGCAATTCGATTTCTGAAAGATGGATTACGTCTTCCATGCCCATGTTGGTGACGTCAATCAAAATTTCGTTCGGAATATTTGCTGCAGTTGCACGAACTTGAATTGTGTTGACGGTTGCGTCGACCAAACCACCATCGGCAAGAACTGCCTTGGCAGTGCCCTTGAGGTGAACTGGAATGTCCATCGTGATCAATTCGGTGAGCGAAATTTGCATGAAGTCGACGTGGCGAACGACGCGCTTCACTGGGTCGCGTTGCAACTCTTTGACGATTGCTGGATATTTTGTGTCGCCAACCTCAAGTTCGAGAATTGTGTTCGCACCTGCAGGGCCGGCAAGAGCAAGTCGCAAATCGCGACGGTCAACTGTGACTTTGACTGGTGTCATGCCGTGGCCGTAAACAACGCCAGGAATTTGGTCGGCCAAGACAAGGCGACGCGATTCTGCGCTACCGATTGTGCGACCAATTTTTGTTTTGAGTGCTGTTGGCATGATTGCTCCGGAAATCGTGAAAGTCGTCAACCAAATGACGGCTTTTTATTCTAAGGGTGAAAGCCGATAGTTGCCACAAAAAACAACGGCGATATCGCCGAAATCTATGCAGTTTTGCGTCGTTTACGACTGGTTTTCGCCGCCGAAGAGATCGCTGACGCTGGTGTCTTCGAACACTGCCGAAAGAGCGTCAGCCAAGATCTTGGCAACCGAGAGAATTTCGAATTTGGCGATGCGCTTTTCGGGGGCGAGTGGCAATGTGTTGGTCAACACGACTCGCGAGATTCGAGAGTTGTTCAGTCGGTCGACTGCAGGGCCGGACAGCACGCCGTGAGTTGCCATTGCCCACACTTCTTTGGCGCCGCGTGCATAAAGCAACTCGGCTGCGCTGCAAATTGTGCCGCCAGTGTCGATCATGTCGTCGGCAAGAATGCACAGTCGCCCTTCGACATCACCGATAACTTCTTTGGCTTCGGCGACGTTAGTCGTGTTTTTTGGACGTCGTTTGTTGATGAACGCAACATCGGCGCTCATGTCGGTGAGATGTTGAGCAAACCGTTCAGCAACTTTCACACGGCCTGCGTCTGGCGAAACAATTACAAGACCTTCGCGAGCATTGTCGCGAACATATTGTTCGAGAACTGGTATCGCAGTGAGGTGATCAACCGGGCCTTCGAAGAAGCCTTGAATTTGTCCGCTGTGCAGATCGATCGAAACCATTCGCTTCGAGCCGGCTGCTTTGAACATGTCTGCAATCAGGCGGGCGGTAATTGGTTCGCGTCCTTCGGCTTTGCGGTCTTGTCGTGCGTATCCATAAAAAGGACAAACTGCGGTGACGCGTTTTGCCGATGCGCGATACGCAGTGTCGATCATGATTAGTTGCTCCATAATCGAGTCGTTGATGCTGCGACCGTCGTGGCTGCAATGTGTTTGCATGATGAACACGTCGCCACCGCGAATGCTTTCACCAAATCGTGGACGCAATTCTCCGTTTGCGAATTCGACAATATTTGCGTCGCCGAGTTGAACATTTAAATGTTGTGCGACTTCTTGGGCGAGTGCGGGGTGTGTGCGGCCCGAATAGATGGCCATTCTTTTTGTGGTGACTTTGTCGATGGTTTTATTCACTGTGAGCCATCTTAGAACGAACTGGTTGGGGGCCCGCCAGCCCAAGTGGGGTCGTTGCGATTTGTGTTATTCGGTGTCGGGCACGACCGTGCCAGGTTCAAGGTTGGCAAACGGGCCAACTTTTGAGTTCTTGCCGATTTTCGCGTTTCGGGCATTCGACATTTCAATGCGCGAGCCAGCGCCGACGTAAGTGTTGACGAGACGAGTGTTCGGCCCGATCTCGCAGTTGTCGCCAATTTCGGTGTTGCCCTGCAAAATCGTGCCCGGCAAAAGGGTTACTTCTTTGCCGATTTTCACGGTGACGTCGATGAAAGTTTGTTGTGGGTCGAACATCGTTACGCCCGACATCAACCAAGCCGTGTTGGTGCGACTGCGCAGTTCGCGTTCGGCCATCGCTAATTGCCAGCGGTCGTTAACACCACTTACTTCGTTGGCAGGCGCCGTATGCGAACCGATGTGGTGACCCATGCTGGCCAAAACTTCGATGACATCAGTTAGGTAATACTCGGATTGCGAGTTTTTGTTCGAAATTCGGCGCAGTGCGGGGCCGAGAAGATCACGACGAAAGGCGTAGATGCCGGTGTTGATTTCGTGGATTGATTTGATTTCTGGTGATGCGTCGCGTTCTTCGACAATTTTCAAAATGCGGTCGTCTTTTGCGCGAACAATTCGACCATAACCAGTTGGGGTATCGACGAAGGCGGTTAACACTGTCGCTGCGTTGTTCGAGTTTTGGTGCTCGTTGATCAAAGTTGAAATCGTGCTGGCTTTCAATAGCGGTGTATCGCCCGGCATGACGATGATTGTTGATGTGTCAGACACTTCGCTAGTGGCGCCGGCTGCGGCGTCGACGCTGGTTAATCCAACAATTGTTGCGTCGCCCGTGCCGCGCTGAGTTTTTTGTTCGGCAAAAGAAACGTGGGCCCACTTAGGCGCTTGTTTGGTTACGACTTCAGTTACTTGTTTGGCGGCGTGGCCGACGACGATGACGGTTTTTTTGAGTTGAAGCTCGCGCAGGGCACCGATGACATGGATGACCATTTCTTGGCCGCAAATGTTGTGCAGTGGCTTTGGTCGAGTTGACTGCATTCGAGTGCCTTCGCCCGCAGCGAGGACAATTGCGTATACCGACACGCAATATTTATACACGATTAAAGTTCCGGGGAGAGGACTCGAACCCCTATAAACGGGACCAAAACCCGTTGTCCTGCCATTGAACGACCCCGGAATGGGTTTGGACTGACGCCTCTACGGTAGCGAATTTTATGTGTCGTTTCCCATCTGTGTCAGATATCGTATTGCGAGTCATGGGATCACTGGTCAAGCGCCGCCGCAAGCGAATGCGCAAAAAGAAGCACAAGAAGATGCTTCGCCGTACCCGTCACCAACGCAACAAATAGTCTGCTTCGCGTCGTCTTTTCGCGTCACCCGCACAACAAATAACTAGCCACCCGCAAGCACTTCGCGTTGAATCTTTAGTTGGTGTGGGTGGTGATGACTGTGGCATCGGGAAGTTGCGAGGCGAGGTTGGCGAAGTTGCCGTCAAGCCACCAAGTTGAACCGCTGCCAGCAAGAGTTGGTGTAACGCCGCACGCTTGCGAGATTTTTTCTTTCCAGATTGCGAGACGTGGCTCAACTTTGATTGCGGCGGGTTCGAGATCGTTGACACCTGCGTGCTTTAGTGGCGTTTTACAAAAATCAGTGAGTTCATCGAACGCGCGATAAACCGCGGGCGTTGAAACTCGAAATGGTGGCACGACGAGCGTGATTTCGCGAGCAACTTTTTTTAGTGGATTAACAACTTCGCCGATACCCGACACTCGCGCTCTGCCACCTACCATGCAAAACGCAATGTCAGCGCCAAGTTTTGCTGCACTCGCGAGATTAGTGAACCCAGCCCAGCGCAAAATTGCTGCTGCGTCGGCTGACCCGCCACCGAGCCCACCACCGGACGGAATATTCTTAGTGATCGCGACATGGGCTTGACGGTTGGCGAGTCGAAGTGCGCGCACGACGAGATTGTCGCTTGAGTTTTCGAGGTCGTCGGCAAACTTGCCAGTGATTGCGAGACCAGTTCGTGATGTGTCGACAGTTAACTCGTCGGCAAGTTCAAGCGTCACCATTTCGGCGTCGATCAGGTGAAAGCCATCGGGCCGAATGCCGGTGACGCGAAGTGAAAGTGTGAGTTTTGCCGGCGCGATGAGTGAAACGATTTGGTCGCGCATAGTTAATCGCTCGGGGTGTTGTGATCGGTAGATATGCCAAGTGCAGATGGGGCAGCTGAATCGCGGATGGTAGTGGTGGCCTGCGAGAGGCGGGTGTCGATTGCGCGACGCAAACGACCCCATGCCGCCAAATCAAGTTGTTCGGCGCGTGACTCTGGGTTGACTTCTGCTTTAACAAAGTCTTCGGGTGTTGCAATCGTGTCGAGCGCACGGCGCAACATTTTGCGACGCTTGGCAAAACCAGAACGCACAAGCGAAAAGAGTTCTTTAGCGACAACACCTTCAACGCCAGGTTTGTCGCGACGACGAATATCAACTAGTGCCGAATCAACACGGGGTTGCGGAAAGAAAACTGATGGTGGCACTTGTCCGACGATTTTAGAACTTGCCCAATAATCAACCTTCACACTGACTGCACCGTAGGCATCGGTGCCAGCGCGAGCAACTAGTCGATCGGCGACCTCGCTTTGCACCATCACCAACATGTGTTTCACTTCGGCGATGCCATCAAGCAGGTCGGCAACAATGATCGTCGCCACGTTGTATGGCAAATTGGCAATGACGTGCCAATGTTTTGACTTGGCAAGCAATGGTTGCCAGTCGAGTTCCATTGCATCTGCATGAATCACTTCAACATTGGCAAGATCTTTCGTGTTTGCGCGCAGCACATCAACCAAACCATTGTCGATTTCGACGGCAACCACATTGGCGCCGGTCTCAGCAAGGGCCAATGTAAGAGAGCCGAGACCCGCACCGATCTCGAGCACGAAGTCACCACTGCCAACATCTGCGAGGCGAGCGATTTTGTGAACAGTATTGGCGTCGACGACAAAGTTTTGCCCGAATGCGCGGCGCGGTGCGAGCCCGTGCTTGTCGAGCATGGCGACAATTTCAGTGCGAGAAAACGTCACGAGAAACTAGTTACCAAGAAACAGTCACTGGTATCGGCGCGTCAACAAGATTTGCCAGAGACTCAAAAACTTTTGTATGCAAAAGCATCGTTGCGCCCGACGGTAGAGAAGTGCGAAAAACATTTGTGCAGGTCGTCGTGCGTCCGTTGTTGAGATTTTGAACAGAGATTTTTATTCCGAGCGGTGCTTCTGGAAAATAGCAAACGATGTCTGGGGCGTTATCAAAATTGCTGAACGAGGCAATAGCTTGCGTGCCAGTCAAACTGCTTGCCGGATAAGCGATTTGCGCTGAACCGTCTTGCACAATTGGTGATGGTCCGCCAAGGATGATTGGCTCGAGTGACCCGTCTTCGGACGACTCGTTAAGACCTGAACCAACCTGGGTGGTTGTCGTGACGACAACTTCAGCATTTTGAGTTTCGTCGCCGTTATTAATCATTAATAAAGGCAAAACAAGAAGCGTAAGAATCGCCGCTACAGCGATTCGTCGTCGTTCAAAAGTTGAAAGTAACAATATGTTCAGGTTACGCAGCGATACCAGGGAATGCAATCGTTGCATTTTGTGTCGTTTGTCGTGCGATCTCTTCTACCGAAACATTTCGCACCTCGGCAAGACACGCACCAACTTCAACCAAGAATGCAGGCTGATTTGATTTGCCGCGATGTGGCACGGGTGCAAGAAACGGGCTATCGGTTTCTACGAGCATTTTGTCGGCGCTACAAACTTTTGCAGCGTCACGAATTTCTTGAGCCTTCTTGAACGTGACGATGCCAGAAAACGAAAGGTATGCGCCGATGTCGAGACACTTTTTCGCTTCGACTGGCGAACCTGTAAAGCAGTGAAAAATAGTTCGCTCGGGTACACCACACGAGTTGAGAATCTCAAACGTCTCATCCCATGCTTCGCGGGTATGAATGACTAGTGAAAGTTTGTGTTGATGGGCGAGCGCAATCTGCGCAGCAAAAATGTCGCGTTGCACGGCGCGATCAGAGTGGTCGTAGTAGTAGTCGAGCCCACATTCGCCGATCGCGACGACACGGTCGTGAGTTATTAACTCGTGCAAACCATCGAGGCCGTTCTTTGCGTCGTGCGGATGCAAACCGACCGTGGCCCAAACATCTTTGTTTGCACTTGCGAGTTCGATTGCCGCTTTAGATGTCTTCAAATCTGTGCCGATCGTAATCATGCGCTTCACACCCGCTTCGCGTGCTGCGATCAATGCCGCGTCAGCACCACCCGGAATGTCTTCGTATGTCACATGACAATGGGTGTCGACCCATTCAGGTGTTGCAGTTTGCATTGCGCTCACAGTTAGATCTTTTTGCGCGGAAACAGCGGGTCGCCCTTCGTCACGGTTGTGCCGCCGGGGTAGCGACCCCATTGTGTGTCGATGCCGATGCGTTGGTCAGCAACATTGCCGACCATGCCGAGGCGTTGCCAGACATCTTGACAAGTTTTCGGCATCGCGGGGCTCGCCAAGATCGTCACGATGCGCAACGCCTCGAGTGCGTCGCCCATCACGATGTCGAGTTCTTTGCCTGGCTCCATCTTCCATGGTTCGTTGGTTTCGAGAAACGCATTCGTCGCACGGATCAACGACCACGTGGCATCAAGCGCTCGGCTTGGTTGCACATTTTGCCATTCGTGTGTTGTTTCGCTGACACTGTGCGCAGCAATTGTCGCTAGCGGGCTCGACTCAGACGGCACTGGACCAACGCCACCACACTTTTTTTCGACAACAGTTGCGACGCGCGCGGCGAGATTGCCGAAGTTGTTCGCGAGATCTGAGTTGTAGCGCGAGAGTAATCCTTCGTAAGAAAAATCACCGTCGTTGCCGTAATTTGTGTCAGACAAAACGTAATAGCGAAAGCCGTCGACGCCGATTTCGTCGATCAAGTCGAGTGGGTTGACGACGTTGCCTGTCGTCTTCGACATTTTTTCGCCGCCGACCAACAACCAACCACCAACGGCCCAACCCTTTGGCGGTTCTAAACCAGCTGACATCAACATCGCCGGCCAATAAACGCAGTGAAAACGAATGATGTCTTTGCCGATGAAGTGATAGTCGACTGGCCAATGCGCAGCGAAACGTTTTTCGTCGGTGCCATAACCATGAGCAGTGATGTAATTGGCGAGTGCATCGAACCACACATACGCGACATGCGATTTATCCCACGGCAATTCGATGCCCCAGGTCAGAGTTTTTCGGCTGACGGAGAAATCTCGCAAACCTTGCTTGATGAAACCCGTTACTTCGTTGACTCGGTGGTCGGGTTTGATCGCGTCAGGGTGATCGGCGTACCACTTGAGAAGTTTTTCTTCGTAGCGAGAAAGCCGAAAGAAATAGTTTTCTTCTTCGACGTATTCGGCTTTCGTATTGTGGATTTTGCACTTGTCGTTGTCGAGTTCTTCGGACGTGTAATAGGCCTCACATGCCACGCAGTAGTGGCCTCGATAGATGTCGACTTCGATGTCGCCAGCGTCGTAGCAAGCCTGCAGAAGTTTTTGTACACCAATTTTGTGACGCTCTTCTGTGGTGCGAATGAAGTCGCTGACATCGATGTTCAAGCGTTGCCACGCATCGGCAAATAACGGCGCGATTTTGTCGACAAACTGCTTTGGTGAAACACCTTCAGCGTCGGCAAATTGCTGAATCTTCAGACCGTGTTCGTCGGTGCCAGTAAGTAGGTGTACATCGTCGCCGCATAATTTGTGCCAGCGACATACTGCATCAGCAACGATCGTTGTATAGGCGTGCCCAAGGTGGGGTTTGGCGTTGACATAGTAAATAGGTGTCGTCGCCGCGAACTTTTTCACTGTTATATCTTAGAGTTTTCGGTTCGCGACTGACTGTTAAGTGCTTGATTCAGAGTCATCGCGAAGTTGCAGTGCGAGTTCGTAGACGGTGCGTTTGGCGACACCGAATCGCGCCGAAACTCGAGCCGCAGAATCTTTGCGGCTGACACCTTTGGCGATTTCAGCACGAATTGCTTCGAGAAGCTCTTCGTTTGTTGGCGGCGCTGGCGGCTTTGCAGGTTCAAGGATGATTACAAATTCGCCGCGCGGTTCAGTTTCAGAAAAGTGCATGTTCGCATCTTGAAGTGTGCCGCGCCAGATTTCTTCGTGCAGTTTTGTGAGCTCACGCGCGATTACAACTCGGCGAACTGCACCACATGCTGTTGTTAGATCGCTCAAAGTTTTAATCAGTCGATGAGGCGCTTCGTAATAAACAGTTGTTCGAGATTCGGTTGTTGCCATTGCCAATCGCTCGGTTCGCTCAGCACCACTGCGCGGCAAAAAACCTTCGAAAACAAATCGTGAAGTTGGCAGACCGCTAGTCACGAGCGCCATTGTTAACGCCGACGGCCCAGGTATTGCAGAAACCATTAAGCCGGCGTTGACAACTGCAACAACTAGTCGTTCGCCTGGGTCGCTGATGCCCGGTGTGCCTGCATCTGTGATTAGCGCGACTGATTTGCCCGATGCGATCAAACCGACGATCTCTTCGCGGGCGTCATATTCGGTGTGCTCGTTGATCACGATTAGTTTTTTGCCTGAGACACCGAAGTGACTCAGAAGTTTGCCTGAGTGACGCGTATCTTCGCAGCAAATGATCTCAGATTCTTTCAGCGCGTCAATCGCGCGTTGCGACATGTCACCCAAGTTGCCAATTGGTGTAGCAACGAGCACGAGCGCACCACTATTAGTTGCATTTCGCGAGTTGTGCGAAGAGTCGCTCGTCATATGCGACGCGCTTCAAGTGTGTGGCCTACGGCAAGCCCCCAGTTTTCGAACGTGCCAGCACCAGCTTCAAGAACATGTTTGGCCTTGAGCACTGGCATCGCCAAACGCAACGGCTTTATTTTCGAAATTTTGATTACCTGCATCTTGGCATCGAGATAAGCGACGTCGAGAGGGCACTTTACGCCAAAAGTGTGAATCCACTTGCAAGAGTCGATCAACAGCGGTGTGTCAATTTCTGTTTGACCGATTAGACCGCGACGACGTGACGCCGCCGTTTCGGCAATGTTCAAACTTGAGAGCACTTGCGCCTGACAAACAAGCCAGCCGGATTTGAATTCAATGGCTCTGCTCATATTTATAGAGTATGCGCTTTAAAAGTTGCGGACCTTATGTATTGTGGCGAATTTCTAGAGTGTCGCCATCGACAACTTCGTAGTCTTTGCCTTCGACACGAATTTTGCCGAGATCTTTCGCTTTGTTCCATGAGCCAATGCGCAAAAGCTCGTCCCATGCAATGACGTCGGCGCGAATGAAGCCACGTTGCAGATCGCTGTGAATCTTGCCAGCGCATTCAGGGGCCTTTGAGCCTGCGTGAAATGTCCAGGCACGAGTTTCTTTTTCGCCAGTTGTAAAAAACGTACGCAAACCGAGCAGGTGATAAGCCGAGCGCACCATTCGCGGCAATGCAC
This sequence comes from Acidimicrobiales bacterium, assembly GCA_030827545.1. Taxonomy (GTDB): domain Bacteria; phylum Actinomycetota; class Acidimicrobiia; order Acidimicrobiales; family Ilumatobacteraceae; genus BACL27. The sequence goes on along the minus strand of JAUREG010000029.1, from coordinate 3,175 downwards.
CTTCGCCGAGACCAAGTGCTTCGAGCATTTCTTTGCGATCTTTGGCGTCAAGTTGTGCAGCCTCGGCTTCAAGTTGCACGCTCATGCCAAGCACTTCAACTTGACTGGCACTCGCAGAACCTGGCGGGGCAAGTTCTTTACGCACGAGCTCTTCGAATTCTGGAATTCGCGCCAAATCGTTTTCGGCGACGTTGACAACAGCCAACACCCGGCGCGTTGTGAGCAAAAAGTGTGGTGCTAAAAGCGCTAAGTCGTCTTTCGACAATGTCGCACGATAGAGCGGTCGACCCTCAGCCAAATTTTCTTGCGCACGAGTCAGTGCCCCAAGTTCTTCTTCGAGCGACTTATCCATTCGCGCCGCTTTTTGCATCCGATTGATTTTTGTTTCGACAGATTCGAGGTCGGCGAGAGCGAGTTCAATCTCGAGTACACGCAAATGCTCGAGCGGGTCACTCGGCCCCGGAATATCGTCGTCTGCGAACGCCCGCAGTACAAACACAATTGCATCCACTTCGCGAATGTTGGCAAGAAACTTGTTGCCGAGACCTTCACCTTTGCTTGCGCCTTCGACCAAACCGCCGATGTCGACAACTTCGACCGTTGCATAGACAATTTTTTGCGTCTTCGACATCTCGGCAAGTGCATCGAGACGTGGGTCAAGCACCTTGGCCATGCCGATATTCGGATCTTTGGTCGCAAACGGATAAGGCGCCGCAAGCGCATTCGACCCGGTCAGTGCGTTATATAAAGATGACTTACCCGCATTGGGCAGACCGACGAGACCAAAGCGTTCCATGAAGACCGTCACGCTATCTGTGTTGCGCCTCGGGCTGTGCCGAACAACCAGTCACGAATGAGCATTCGCCTCGATTAATTGTTACTATGCAGATAGTGCTAATTAGTTCGCTAGTTAGCAAGCGTTTTTGCAGTTAGTAATCCACCCCCAAGGAGCACAAACAGTGACCTCATTTGACCTCGATCTTTCGAAATATCAACTCGGTTGGAGTGACGAAGTCGAGTACGCATTTGAACCAGTCAAGGGATTAAACACGGGCGTCGTCGAGCAAATCTCGTGGTGGAAAGGCGAGCCCGAGTGGATGCGCAAAATGCGTCTGCGCTCGCTGCAAACTTTTGAACGCAAACCGATGCTCGACTGGTTCGCAGTCAACATGCCCGACATCGATTTTCAAGACATCTACTACTACTTGAAGCCAGCAACTGCACAGGTCGACGAGTGGGAAGACCTTCCGGAAGAAATGCGCAACACATATGAGAAGTTGGGCATTCCTGAAGCCGAGCGTAAATATCTGGCCGGTGTCACCGCGCAATACGAAAGCGAAGTTGTGTTTCACCGCAATCGCGAAGACCTCGAAAAGCTCGGCATTCTTTTCTGCGATATGGATACTGCGCTTCGCGAATATCCAGATCTCGTTAAGCAATATTTTGGTTCGGTAATTCCGCCGGGCGACAACAAGTTCTCGGCGCTCAATACTTCGGTTTGGTCGGGTGGGTCGTTTATCTACGTTCCGCCAGGCGTCGAGTGTGAAATGCCTTTGCAGGCATATTTCAGAATCAACTCTGAAAACGCTGGTCAATTCGAGCGCACACTAATTATCGCCGACGAGGGCTCAAAGGTGCACTACATCGAAGGTTGTTCAGCACCTGTTTATACAAAAGATTCTCTGCACTCGGCGGTTGTTGAGATTGTGGTTAAGCCGAGCGCGCACGTTACATATACGACGATTCAGAACTGGTCGCCGAATGTTTACAACCTGGTTACGAAACGAGCAAGAGTCGAAGCCGAAGGTCACATGGAGTGGATTGATGGCAACATCGGTTCGAAACTGACGATGAAATATCCGAGTGTTTACTTGATGGGACCAAAAGCGACTGGTGAAGTTTTGTCGGTGGCTTATGCAGGCGCGGGGCAGCATCAAGATGCTGGCGCGAAAATGGTTCATGCGGCGCCCGAGACATCTTCAAAGATCGTTTCAAAGTCGATTTCAAAAGACGGTGGCATCACTGCTTATCGCGGTTTAGTGCGAGTTGAAGAAGGTGCAACAAATTGCAAGAGTCATGTTCAGTGCGATGCGCTGATTCTTGACGAGCAAAGTGAGAGTCGAACATTTCCATACATGGAAGTTGGCGCCCGCGACGCTCAGATCGGCCACGAAGCGACCGTTTCAAAGATCGCTGACGAGCAACTGTTTTATTTGCAGAGTCGCGGCTTGTCGCAAGAGCAGGCGATGAGCATGATCGTAAATGGTTTCATTGAGCCTGTAACTCGTACTTTGCCGATGGAATACGCCGTTGAATGGAGTCGTCTAATCGAATTGCAAATGGAAGGCTCGGTCGGCTGAGACAAGCCAACTGCAGTAAAATTTTTTTATGGCAATGCGAACCGAGTGCAAACACTTTGAGAGTCGCACATATTCGAATGGCGATGCGATGCGCCGATGTCGTCTTGATTTGGCACCTGATGCGCCTTGGCGATGTCCAGATGAGTGCGCCAAGTTCGATCACCGCTCGGTTGACATCGGCTGGGCACACGGTTCGATCGTGCCGACTGCGACGCCCGCAGAACCAGCAAGTGTGCGTGACGGCAGCGCGGCTTCTGTGCTGAGCGAGGCCGAGGCGATTATTAACGCGATGGCCGACGATATTGCCGCAGAGATTAAAGAGAAAAAGAATAAAAAGAAGAAGCGCAAACGCAAATGAGCACACTCGCGCTACCAACCGTCGATGAAGAAATCTGGCGTTACAGCCGAATCGGCGAACTTGATCTTGCTTCGTTCAAACTTGGCAAACTTTCGACCAAAATTGATGCTTCAAGTGACGCCAAGCAAATAGTTTCGGCAACAACGAAAGTTGTGGCGCGCGCATCGACTGATATTTTCGAAGAGCTAAACGGTCAACATGCTCAACTGACGGCGATAACTACCGCCAAGAACCAGGTGGTCGCAGAGCCAATTGTGATCACTCATTCGCTTGACGAGTCTGGTGTTGTTGCTTATTCACGATTAGTTGTCGAAGCCAATGAAAATAGTGAAGTAACAATCGTCGAGCGCTTTGTGTCGAGCGCCAATGCAAAGTCGCTGATCGTGCCGGTTGTCGATGTTCGCGCTGCTCAATCGGCACGGGTTACATACGTAGCGATCAATGAACTTGGTGCGGC
>JAUREG010000028.1:0-18520 GCA_030827545.1 Acidimicrobiales bacterium | reverse complement strand
AACAACATGGCCCTTGCTGGCTAGATGGCGCGCCATTGGCGAACCCATTACGCCGAGTCCGCAAAAGCCAACTTTCATTTCGCGCCAGCCCGCCGAAAAACTATTTCTTTTTCGCTGCTGCTTTGGCCGCCGCAGGCTTTGCAGCCGATTTTGTGGCCGCCGTCTTGGCTGCACCTTTAGTGGCGGTTTTCGCTGGCTTGAGAACGCCCTTTTCAAGCGCTTTGTCTAGGTAAATTTCAGCTTCTTCGGTCGTGCACTTCAACGCAGGCTGAATTTCAGAAATTAAATTAACTCGCGCACGGTCGTACATTGTTTTTTCAGCGGCTGACAAAGCCGAATCACGATCACGTGCAGCTAAGTTACGAACAACTTCGGCGACTTGATAAACATCACCGCTCTTGAGTTTTTCTTGGTGATTCTTAAATCGGCGCGACCAGTTTGCTGGCACGCGAGGGTCTGCTTTCGAAAGTACTGAGACCAAGTCTTGCAACTCACTCGAAGAAACTGGCGGACGCACACCGACCGCTGAAATCTGTTCGACTGGAATCGACAGAGTCATTTCGTTGATCACGGTGCGCAAGATCAAATAATCAGATGTCTTGCCAAAAGCCTTCATTCGCTTGATGTTCAAAACGATGCAAGCGCCGTGTTGTGGATAGATGACTGTGTCACCTTTTTTCCATTTAAGTTTCACTAAATACCCTTCTCAATCAGACCCCAAAGGATACGCCACGAACGACCAAATAGCCGAATAACTTACGACCTAAGCCGTTCGTTGCGTGGGTCGAACAGTGGCTCCTGCCCAACAGTGGCCTTCTTGCGTTCGCCGAAAATTTCAATTTCGAGTTTGGTGCCAGCAGCCTCGAACTCTGGTCGCACGTAGGCAAGCGCCACACTCTTGTTCAGCGTGAAGCTCCAACCGCCTGAAGTCGCAATGCCGATTCGTTTTTCGCCGCTAAACACCGAAGCACAAAACGGTGCATCCGCATCGCCGTCTTCGTCAAGTGTCATCGGCACAAATCGCCATTTTGAGCCAGCGGCTTTCTCGGCAATCAATGCTTCTCGACCCACAAATGAAGGTTTAGTCAAGTCAACGAAGCGATCAAGCGATGCGTCAAACGGCGAGAATCCAATTTCGAGGTCGCCCTTCCATCCGCGATAACACTTGTCGAGGCGCAAACTGTCAACTGCATAAATGCCCATATCGGCAATTTGATATTGCTCGCCCGCCTTCCAGATCGCGTCATAGAGTGCGACCATCTGCTCGTTCGAAGCGTGCAACTCCCATCCAAGTTCGCCGACATAGTTAACGCGCAAAGCACGAACCGGGCCAACTGCAGTGTCGATCATGCGCACCGACAACCACGGAAACGCGGCGTTATCAAGTGCAGACGTCGTGACCTGCGACAAAACTTCTCGCGAACGTGGCCCAACCAAAATCAGCGAACCGTAATCTTTGGTTACATTCTTGAGCGTCACCGAACCATCGGTAGGCAACGCCATCTCGAGCACATCGAGATCGTGCCACTCTGAACTCGCAGCACCAACCAAGTAGAAACTGTCTTCAGCAACACGAACAACGGTGAACTCGCTAAGAACTTTGCCATCGGGCAGCAACGCGTAAACCAAACTTATGCGCCCAACTTTTGGCAACTTTGTGCAAAGCAAATTGTCGAGATACGCAAACGCGCCCGGACCTTTGACTTCAATTTTGGTAAAGCCGGGCAAATCAAGAATCGCCACACCATTTCGCGCCGCATGCACTTCTTTAGCGACAACTTTGCGCCAGCCATTGCGTCTGAAGAACGACAGCGAGTGATCAGTGACTTCGTTTTTTGGATCAAAATATGTTGGTCTCTCCCAACCGCCGCGCGCACCGAATGACGCGCCTTTCTTTTTCAGTTTTTCGTAGAGAGGCGAAACATATGCAGGTCGGCCAGCTGGTCGCTCTTCGAATGGAAAGCCCATTGCATATTCGTTTTGATAAACCTCAACTGCTTTGTCGACCGTGTATTTGGTAGTTGCATATTCTTTATAACGGCGACGGTCAATCGACCACAGATCAAACTCTGGGCGACCGTTGAGTATCCACTCTGCGATTGCTTTGCCCGCACCGCCACCTTGCGCGATACCGAAACTGAATGTATTGCAATGGAAGAAGTTGCGCATGCCACGCTCAGGTCCGAGATATGGGTTGCCATCTGGCGCATACGGAATTGGTCCGTTAACAACTTTGGCAATTCCTGCTTCGCCGAGAACGGGCACGCGCTCGCCAGCATCAAGAATTTGTTTTTCGAGACGCTCAAGATCTTCTGACCACAACATGTTTGCGAATTGATCTGGAATGCCATCGAGCCACATCGGTGTCGCCTGCCATTCGTATGGCCCAAGAATGAAACCACTGCGCTCTTGACGCAAGTAATAAGAGGTGTCAGGGTCACGAAGAAGTGGCAATGGTTCGGTACGTGCCGCGAGTTCGTCGATCTCTTCGGTAATCAAGTATTGGTGAGCCATTGTCATGATCGGCAGATGTCGACCGATTAGATCCATCACTTCGCCTGCTCGATAGCCAGCCGCATTGATCACGATTTCGCACTCGATTTCGGTTTCGACGCCAGCAGCACTAGTCGTCACTGTCCATTCAAAATTTTTGTGTTGACGCAAACCGATTACTCGTTCGTTGCGTCGCACTCGTGCGCCGAGTGCTCGTGCCGCACGCGCCATCGCCTGAGTAACTTGCGAGGGGTCAATGTCGCCGTCTAGTGGATCCCATAAAGCACCAAGCAGATCATGGGTCTTCAACAACGGATATCGGTCGACAAGTTCGGCCGGAGTGAGCATGTCGTATTCCATGTCGTTGGCGCGGGCCATGCTCTTGACGTGACGAAACTCAGCCATGCGCTCTTCGCTGTGCGCCAAACGCACCGAACCAGTTACGTGATAGCTGATTGGAAAATCTTTGTCTTTTGCCAACTCTCGATAAAGCGCCGCAGAATATTTCTGCACCTGCATGATGCTGTAACTGGTCGAGTAGGTCGGCACGTTGCCTGCCGCATGCCAGGTCGAACCTGATGTGAGTTCATCGCGCTCGAGCAACAGCACATCGGTGCAGCCCATTTTTGCAAGATGATAAAGCGCACTGCAACCTGCGATGCCGCCACCAATAATTACTACTTTTGCTCTCTCGCCCATCGCCTTAACCGCACCCTCTCTAAAACCGCACTCTTTTTGTCGTCAAATTCTGAAAAACTTGAGCCAAACTGTAGCGTTGTCAAGGCTAAAGAATTAATAAGCGCATATACAAATTGTGAACAAAATAAGAGGCACCATATGGCAGAACTACCGACAAATGCTCGCGTCGTAATCGTCGGTGGCGGCATCGTTGGATGCAGCGTCGCATACCACCTCGCTCTGCGCGGTTGCACAGACGTCGTATTGCTCGAACGCAAGCAACTCACTTGTGGCACTACTTGGCATGCGGCAGGGCTTGTCGGCCAATTGCGTGCAACCCATAACCTCACACGCCTTGCGCAATACACAACCAATCTCTTTAAAACGCTTGAAGATGTAACTGGCCAGGCGACGGGTTTTCAGCAACGGGGCTCAGTCGCGGTTGCCCCAAATCATGAGCGATTTGAAGAACTCAAGCGTGGCGCTTCGATGGCTCGCGTTTTCGGACTCGATGTAAACATAATTTCACCAAAAGAAATTGCCGAACTTGTGCCTTTGGCGCGCGTCGACGATTTGGTCGGCGGTGTGCATCTGCCAAACGACGGTGTGGTCAACCCAATTGACACAACGCAAGCACTCGCAAAGGGTGCACGCTCACACGGTGTGAAAATTTTCGAGAACATCAAAGTTGATTCGATCATCGTCGAAGATGGTCGAGCAGTCGGCGTGAAAACAACTTTGGGCGACGGCAGCAACACAAAGTCTGAGATTCGAAGCGAATTTGTTGTCAATTGTGCTGGCATGTGGGCGCGCGAACTCGGCGATGCTGCTGGCGCGATAGTTCCGCTACATGCTGCCGAACATTTTTATATCGTCACCGAAGCAGTGCCAGATATCTCGCCGAACATGCCGGTACTTCGCGACCCAGATGGCTGTGGTTACTTCAAAGAAGATGCAGGCAAACTTTTGGTCGGGTGGTTTGAACCGGTTGCAAAACCCTGGGGCATGAAGGGCATCTCAGAAGACTTCTCGTTTACATCGCTGCCCGAAGACTTTGAACACATCGAGCCGTTGGTTGCTGCGGCGACACATCGCATGCCGTTGCTTGCGAAAACCGGCATCAGATTATTTTTCAATGGCCCTGAGTCATTTACACCAGATGATCGCTACCTACTTGGCGAATCACCTGATGTTGAAAATCTCTTTGTCGCTGCGGGCTTCAATTCGATCGGCATTCAGTCATCAGGTGGTGCAGGCAAAGTTCTCGCCGACTGGATTCTGGACGGCAAGCCACCGATGGATCTTTGGGATGTCGATGTTCGTCGATCAATGCCATATCAGCGCAACAAAAAATATCTTCACGACCGCACCGTTGAAACACTCGGCTTGCTCTATGCGATGCACTGGCCGTTTCGACAACCAGAAACCGCTCGCGGCGTTCGCAAATCTGTGTTGCACGATCGCCTCGCCGAGCGCGGCGCTTGCTTCGGCGAAGTCGCCGGATGGGAACGTACCAATTGGTTTGCGCCTGCTGGCGTGAAACCCGAATACATATATACGTATGGCAAACAGAATTGGTTCAAATATTCAGCCGAAGAGCACCATGCGGTGCGCAACGCGGTTGGTCTTTTTGATCAGTCGTCGTTCGGCAAATTTATTTTGCAAGGGCCTGATGCAATGTCGGTGCTCAATCAAATTTGCGCCAACGAAGTCGATGTGCCAGTTGGCAAAATCGTTTACACCCAATGGCTCAACGAAACTGGTGGCATCGAAGCCGACCTCACAGTCACACGCCAGGCAATTGACTCATATTTAATAGTCACTGCCGCCGCAACACAAATACGCGACTTCGCATGGCTTCGCGACCACATCCCGACTTCGGCGCGGGCGATGGCAATCGACGTTTCGTCTGGTCAAGCCGTTTTAAGCGTGATGGGGCCAAACTCGCGAGCGTTGCTCTCGTCGCTTACACCAGACGATCTGTCAAACGAAGCATTCGCATTCGGCACCTCAAAAATTATCGACTTGGCATATGCCCGAGTTCGAGCGAACCGCATTACATACGTGGGCGAACTCGGTTGGGAGCTCTACATACCGACCGAATTTGCAATGGGTGTTTTTGATGCAATCACAGCCGCCGGCAAAGATTTCGGGCTGCGACATGCTGGTTATCACGCACTCAACTCTTTGCGCACCGAGAAGGGTTATCGCCACTGGGGACATGACGTCTCACCTGACGACACACCACTCGAGGCCGGTCTTGGTTTCGTAGTCGCGATGAACAAACGCAACGGCTTTATTGGCCGCGATGCCCTCGCAAAACAAAAAGAAAAGGGCCTAAGTAAGCGAATGGTGCAATTCTCACTTGCCGACCCAGAGCGCTTGCTTTATCACAACGAACCAATCTGGCGCAACGGCGAAATAGTCGGCAGCATCACTTCTGGCATGTTCGGCCACACGGTCAATGCTTCGCTCGGCATGGGTTATGTCACGAACAAAAACGGTCTTGTTGACAAATCTTTTGTCACAGACGCGAAATACGAAATCGAAGTTGCCGGCGAGCGCATTAGCGCCACTGCGTCGCTTGATCCGTTCTACGATCCCAAGAGTTTGCGCGTTAAGTCGTAATATTATGGCGACATGACAAGTTCGCAAAAAGAAGGTCGCCGTGGTGGTCCGGGTGCGCGACGCGCACTTCGCGCCGCACCGCTCGCGTTAGATATTCGCCCAGTTAACCCAGGCATGGAGAGCGGGCGCTACAAGCCGCTAACCGATGCAGAAGTTTTGAAAGTCCACAACGCAGCGCTTGATGTACTCGAAAACATCGGTCTCGCTGACGCAATTCCGACTTGCATCGAAGCACTCACGCCGTTTGGTTGCAAACTTTCGCCCGAAGGTCGGTTGTTGTTTCCTCGCAGTCTGATTGAACACACACTTTCAATTGCCGCGCGAAAATTTACTCTTTACGGTCAAGACCCGAAATACGACATGGAGCCTTGGGGTAAAAAAGTTTATTTCGGCACAGCAGGCGCAGCCGTTTACATCGTTGACCCAAAAACAGGCGAATACCGCGAATCGGTTTCGCAAGACGCTTACGACATCGCGCGACTTGTCGATCAAATGGAGCACATCCACTTTTACCAACGAACAGTTGTGCCTCGCGATTTGCCAGATCCGGCCGAAATGGATATCAACACTTGCTATTTGAGTGTCAGTGGCACCACCAAGCATGTTGGTACCTCATGGGTGCACCCTGACCACCTCGACGCATCGCTCAAAATGTTGCACGACATTGCGGGTGGCGAAGACAAGTGGCGCGCTCGCCCATTTGTCAGCCAGTCGAATTGCTTTGTTGTTCCACCACTTAAGTTTGCAACTGATGCTTGTCGCTGTCTCGAAACTGCCGTCTATGGTGGCATGCCAGTGCTGTTGCTATCGGCAGGTCAAGCAGGCGCAACTGCACCTGCTGCACTTGCAGGCGCACTCGTTCAAGAAGTTGCTGAAGTACTTGCGGGTCTGGCCTATGTCAACGCTCTTGTGCCAGGTCACCCAGCAATTTTTGGAACTTGGTCGTTCGTTTCCGACTTGCGCTCAGGCGCGATGTCAGGTGGCAGCCCAGAGCAAGCAATTCTTTCAGCAGCAAGTGCGCAAATGGCACACTTCTACGATCTCACTGGTGGCACCTCGTCGGGCATTAGCGATTCGAAAATTCCAGATGCACAGGCTGGCGCCGAGAAAGGTTACAACCACGCTCTTGTTGGTAACGCCGGCATGAACTTGATTTACGAATCGGCCGGCATGCACGGCAGTCTCCTTGGTTTCTCACTTGAAGGTGTTGTGCTCGACAACGACATTGTCGGCGCCGTGCAACGCACAATTAAAGGCATCGAAGTCACAGACGAGTCATTGTCGATCGACACAATTCGCGCTGCGGTTATTGACGGCCCTGGTCACTACTTGGGCGCCAAGCAAACCCTCGACATCATGCAAACCGAGTACATCTACCCTGCGGTTGGCGATCGTTTGAGTCCGAAAGAATGGAATGAAGTCGGTCGACCACAAATCATTGATGTGGCGATCGCGAAGGTGAAAAACATTCTCGACAATCACTACCCGAGCCATATTCCAGAAGATGTCGATGCGAGAATTCGCGAATATCTACCGATTGCTCTGCCTCGCGAAAAAATGATTCACCCTGCTTTGCGCGGTGAAACTGCCAGCGTTTAACTCAAACTTTTAAATAGAAGTTTTTGGCGCCCTTGGTAGGAGTCGAACCTACGACCAACGGATTAGAAGTCCGGTGCTCTATCCACTGAGCTACAAGGGCAAGACCCTCAGGCTATCTAATTTGTAATTCTGTGTTTGTGAGTATAAATGTTTGCCGTACCGTCACGTACGAAACCAACAAGAGTGATGCCGAGGTCTTCGGCTGTTTCAACTGCCAAATTTGATGGCGCACCAACGGCGGCGATAAACGCAATCCCCGCCATCGCTGCTTTTTGAATAATCTCAAAAGACAAACGACCACTCACAACTAATGCGTGATTTGAAATCGGCAACTTACTGTCGAGAACGGCTTTGCCAATCACTTTGTCGACGGCATTGTGTCGGCCAATATCTTCGCGCACACAATATGCATCGCCAGATGCGTCGACTAACCCTGCTGCATGCAACCCGCCTGTGCGATCAAAGGTTGGCTGCGCTTTGCGAATTATGTCAGGCAATGATGTCAGCATGGCTGGGGTCATCACAGGCCCGGTCATCAACTCGATGCGACTTGTGATCTGCGCAAGTTGTTCGATCGAAGTTGTGCCGCAGATTCCGCAACTTGCCGATGTCACCATTCCACGACGAGACAACGCCTCATCAAAAGGAACCGAAAGACCAACTGTGACAACATTGAATTGCTGTTCGGCCGAATCTGGCAGTTGGCAATATCGCACATTACGAACATCATCAGCACGTTTGATCATTCCTTCAGTGAATAAAAACCCAACAGCCAATTCGAAATCGTGACCCGGCGTGCGCATCGTTACTGCGACGGGTTGAGCCTCTTGCTGCGGAGACTCTGCACGAATCTCAAGAGGCTCTTCAGTAACCAAAACGTCGGGCTTGCTGGCTTGCGAGCCGTCTTTTCGTACAGCCGTGACGGTCCAGTTGGCAACCTTGCGTCGAACCGCAGCCGCAATGTTTGCCATGCACAAACCCTACCAAGCCCTATCAAACAAGGGTTTTAGCGCCTTACAAAGTTCAGGTCGCCTGCCTTAAGTGTGTTTACACATTCATTGGGGATTCTTCAATGCCACGACGTTGTGGCCAGAGTCTCGGCAATAACTACCGGAGGACACAAATGGAAAAGCTTGTTACAGGCAATGACCAATTGGTGTACAACGCGTTTTCTTTCGCCGTAGCAGCGATGGCAATCTCGTTTGTTTACTATTTGGTGTCACGAAGTCGAGTTTCGCCTGCTTATCGCAGCGCGGTAACAATGTCAGCAATGATTTGCGGTATTGCCGCCTATCACTACTGGAGAATGTTCAGCAATTTCGCCGATGGCGCACCTTGGAACGAAGGTTACCGCTATGCAGACTGGCTGCTCACAGTGCCGCTACTTGTCGCAGAACTCGTAGTCGTCTCGGGCGTCGCCAAAGAAAAAGCAAGTGGATTGACAACAAAGCTTGCAGTCGCGGCTTTGTTGATGATCGCAACTGGCTACCCAGGCGAAACAGCCGCCGCAGGCAGCGATGCCAGCATGATCTGGTTCATTGTTTCGATGGTCTTCTTTGTCTACATTCTCTGGAACTTGTTCGCAGGAGAAGTTGGCAAAGCCCTCAAGGGTCAATCGGGAGAAATCGGCAAGAAGCTCAACAACCTTCGTTATGTGTTGTTAGTGACTTGGTCGGTTTATCCAATTGCTTACCTCTTGGGTGATAGCGAGAGTTTCTTGGCCAAGGCACTTGACCTCTCAGCTGGCGACTCGTCAACTCTTATCCAAGTCGGTTACACAGTTGCCGACGTTTTGGCTAAGCCAGGTTATGGTCTTTTGATCTTGGGCATCGCAATCGCCCGCTCAAAGGCCGAAGGTTATCGCGAAGCTTAAATCGCGAAGTATTTCGAAAGAGCCCTGGCTGCGGCCAGGGCTCTTTTATTTTGAGCACTAATCTCGTGATGCGATGTTGAAGACAAAACACCTGCCTGGTCTCGCAGTTGCCGCGCTTATTGCCTCAGTCGCGTTCGTTGTCGAATACATTGTCAAAAACAACACGCCAGTCATCATTTCGCCATTGGTAATTGCAGTGGTGCTCGGAGCCCTGGTCTCTAATTTTGGTTTGTTACCCGAAAAATGCCGTGTGGGCCTCGGGTTTGCGGCGCGAAACTTGCTGCGGCTCGGCATTGTCTTGCTTGGTCTACAACTTTCATTCTCTCAAGTGCGCGAACTTGGCGCACCTGGATTGGCGTTAGTGGTCGTCGTTGTCGCAGTCACATTTGTTGGCACACAATGGCTTGGCAAAAAGATGGGCTTGTCGTCTGGCTTGAGCCTGCTCGTCGCAACTGGTTTTTCGATCTGTGGCGCTTCAGCAATTGCAGCGATGCGACCTGTCAGCGACGCCGACGATGACGACATGGCTTACGCAATCGCTCTCGTAACAATCTGCGGCACTCTTGCGATTTTTCTTTTGCCAGCAATCGGTGAAGTGATTGGCTTTAGTGGCGCAGAGTTCGGCTCATGGGTTGGCGCCAGCGTTCACGATGTTGCCCAAACTGTTGCAACTGCCGCGTCAGGCAACGATGATGCTCAAAACGCTGCGATCGTCGTCAAACTAACTCGAGTCATGCTTCTTGCGCCACTGGTTGCCGCTGTTAGTTTCACTCGCCGCCAACAATTAAACCGCACAAATGTCGGTGACGCGAAAAGCCAGAAAGCAAAACTTCCGCCGATTGTTCCTCTTTTCATTATCGGCTTCATCGCTGCGATATCGGTCAACTCGTCTTTTAACTTGCCCAGCGAGTTTCTCTCCAATGTCAAGTGGGTTGAAAAGTCGTTGCTTGCGTGCGCTCTTGTTGGTCTTGGCGCAGGAGTCGACGCGAAAAAACTTCGTCGTGTCGGCACTCGCCCGCTTGCACTCGGCTTAATCTCTTGGATACTTATCGCCACGCTCTCAGCTATCGGCGTGGGGATTCTTAATATTTCTTAACAATCAATAAATTCGAGCCGACCCGATTTAACATCGTAAATTGCCCCGGCGACCTTCAAAGTTTTGGGCAAAATCTCATAGCTACGAATACTGGCGACATCAGCTGCAAGTGCCGCACGTTGATCTGTCACCATTTTGAATTGAACCCCTCGCGTGTCAATGCCGTGCTTAGTTTCAATGCTGCGATGAATTGACTCTTCGTCTCCGCTCGCCATTCGGCAATCGGTATGCGGCATCACCAAGACCCTCTCAACTCCAAGAAGATAAGTCGCCAACACCAAAGTGCGAAGCATGTCGTCAGTAACCCGTGCGCCCGCGTTTCGCAGAATCTTGGCATCGCCTGATTTCATGCCAACTACAGCCAACGGGTTTATCCGCGAGTCCATACAGGTCACGATTGCCAAACCCCGACGCGCTGTGCCCGTTAAGTGCTCGTCTTGAAAACTCGTGACGAACTGCGAATTTGAACTGACAATGTCGGCAAAATCTTCATTCGAAGAGTTATTCATAACCACCGAGACTACACGCCGAGACAAACGGCGCGCACTAGATTTTGAAGGTGCTAAAAAACCAAAGAGTCATCGGCACGGCACTCGTCATGATGTCGAGTCTTGGTTTTTCAATTGGCCCAACTCTGGCAAAGTTTGCATACGACGCGGGCACAAACGCACTTGGCGTTATGACAATTCGATTTACGATTGCAAGCGTTTTCATGCTGGTGGCTCGGCAAATATTGATGCGCCAAGCACCGCTACCTTCGTTTAGTTTGCTTCTTGAAATGTTCGCTGTTGGTGCGCTTGGCATCACTACTGTCTCGTTTACCTACTTCTTGGCAATCGAAGATATTGACACCGGCTTGGCAATCGTTATCTGGTATTGCAATCCGCTTGTTGTGGTTTTTATCTCATGGATTATTTACAAAAAGCGACCGTCACGCAATATCGTCGTCTCACTCTTCTTTTCGATCACAGGTATCGCAATAACGACGGGGCAAGTCAAGAGTGGTTCGAGTGGCGCGATTACATTGATTTTTGTTTCTGCGTTTCTTTTTGCCTTCTATCTTCTCGGTCTGTCACACACGCTCAAAAAGACCGACCTGCTAACGGGTGTCACGTTCATCAACATCGGCGCATCGCTTGGCTATTGGCTAATTTGTGCAATTTTGCCGTTTGATTTAACGGTTGAATTTCCGTCAAATACCAAAAGCTGGTTATACATAGGCGCCTTCGCATTGTTCGGCACGGTGGTGCCTTTCATGTTTTCGTTTGCCGGCATGAAGCGCGTTGGCCCAAGCATGCTCTCAGTGATTACAACCATTGAACCTGTATTGGCCGTCATGATGGGCATTATTTTTCTCAGCGAGCCACTCACGACGCCACGAGTTATCGGTGCGATCTTCGTGATTGGTGCGTTGATTGCGCTAACGTCGCTCGAGAGCCGCGACGAAGCAGCCCTCGAGCGACGCTAACTAAATTTAATTATTTAGTGCCGCTTTTTGCTCCGTCGTTAGGGCATTAATAAATGCTGGCTTCAATGCTCTTTCTTGAGCCGGTGTTAATGCGGCCAATTTTTCGACGCTGAAACCTGCTGCGGCTTTCGGCTTCAGCCCTGCCACCTGCTTGGGTTTCAATGTCGCAATCGCCTCTGCTGGTAGCGCCGCCACTTGATCTGCTTTCAAACCTGCGATAGCAGTTGGTGGCAACGCGCTAACTTGGCTCGGGCTCATCGTCGCCATTGTTTCTGGCGGCAAA
Source organism: Acidimicrobiales bacterium (assembly GCA_030827545.1). GTDB lineage: Bacteria > Actinomycetota > Acidimicrobiia > Acidimicrobiales > Ilumatobacteraceae > BACL27. The sequence continues at coordinate 6,402 of JAUREG010000028.1, read as the reverse complement.
GCACCAACTTGACTCGGCTTCATCGCTGTGAATGCTGCTGGTGGCAAAGAACCAAACTGCTCTGAGTTGAGCGACACAAGAGCAGAACTTGGCATCAACGCAAGCTGTTGAGGTTTAAGTGTCGACAGAACTTCTGGCAGCAAAGCACCTACTTGACTCGGCTTGATGCCGCTAAACGCTGTTGGTGGCATTGCTTTGAACTGCGCAGGGTTCAACGACGAGAAAACCTGAGGCGATAGTTTCGCTGCATCAGTTGGCTTGAAGTTTGCGAAAGCAGTTGCTGGCACTTTGTCGACATTCCATCCAGTCAGCGCACCTGCAAGCGCCGCCGAGTTTGCGATGTTTGTCGGTGCTGAATTTGCGGCTGGGTTCAAAGCCTGCTTTGGCAAAGCATTGCGCTGTTCAGGGCTCATCGCTGCAATTACATCTGCGGTCAACGCCTTAAATTGACTCGGTGAAATTACTGCCAGCGCACCTAACGGCAATGCTTCCATTTGTATCGGAGTAAAAACTTTCATCGCGTTCGGTGGAATCACTTTGAATTGATTCTGTTGCATTCCAGAGATTGCATCTGGTGGCAGTGCTGCAAACTGCGCTGGTTTGAAACCAATCATCGCCTGCGGCGGTAATGCCGCAAACTGGTCTTCCTGCATCCCCGATATCGCAGTCGGAGGCAAAACCTTAAATTGATCAAGTTTCATACCCGACATCGCAGCCGGTGGTAACGCCGCCAGCTGATCAGCTTTGAATCCCGTCATCGCCAGCGGTGGCAACGCCGCCAATCGTGTCGGGTCAAAGCCGGTCATTGCGCTCGGCGAAAGTTGTGCCAACTGATCTGGTTTGAAGCCTTGCATCGCTTCGGGCGGCAATGCACGCAACTGAGCAGGGTTCATGCCAGCCATCGCTGCCGGGTTCAAATTGTTGATTTGATTTCGATCAAAGCCAGCCATTGCCATCGGTGGCAATGCCCCAAATTGAGATGGCTGAAAATTCTGCAACGCACCAGCACCCAAAAGCCGTGCATCATCGGGTCTGAAGCCAACAAAATTATCTGGTCGCAAATTTGCCATGTCTGCGCCGATTAAGGCATTCGGATTTTGAATTAGTCCACCTGGTCCAAAATTTATGCCTGGCCCAACATTGCACGGCGGCAACGGAGGCGGACCGCAAGTGACGACAACTCCAGTATTTGGCAAACCCAAAATTGGTGAGTTGAAACCTGGCGAACTTCCGCCTGTAGTACCACCACTTGAACTACCACTTGAGCCACTGCCACCACCACTAACTATTGGCGGTAGCGACGCCGTGAATTGAAACTGCCCCGCAGTCACTGCACTCGCAGTTGGATTTCCGGCGCCATCAACAAAGGCGCCGCTATCGATGAGCAAAAAATATGTTGTCGATGCGGTGAGATTTGCTTCTGGGTCAATTACGACTCGCATTCCGCCACTACTTGACGTGACGCTCGTAGAAGGCAAAGTAAACGTCTCAACTGGTGTGACGCAATCGGCGTCACCTGTGCACAAACGAATAGTTTTAGTTGCCACAGTTGACACTGCTTCGCTGAATGCCAATTCGATATTGCGATTTAACACAAAGTTCGTCATGTTATTTGTGGGATCAGATTGATTCGGCAAAAATACTGGTGCAACTGTGTCAGGGCTCGCTTGAAATCGCCACGCAGTCGTGCTCGAGAGCGCTGCCGTGGTGTTGCCCGCCAAGTCAGCAAATGCACCCGCTTCGTAAGTCACAAAGTAAGTAGTCGGTGGGTCAGTTATCAGACTTACTGTCGAGGCTTTACCCGCACGAGCAATCGTGATCATCGCACCCGAGTTATTCGCAAACTGGGTGACCTCAGCGTTGCTGTCAGTGCCAAGCGTGATCGTTTCATAAACACCACCTGACAGTGAGTTGATGAAAATCTTCTTGCCCGCAACCACTGCCATATTTTCAGCAAACGTCAAGTTAAGTGCCTGCGTTGCTTGCACACCGACCGCATTTGGAAATGGCATCAAACTTTGCGGCGCTGGCGCCGTGTTATCGATTTTGATGCTCTTGTTTGAGTTCAACGAACCAGCTGAACCCGAACTTGGTACAGATGAAGAACTTGTTACCCCCGACATGGTTGCACCGGTCGGCAGGTTGAACCCAACAACATTCAATTTTTGACCAGATTGCGTCACTGTCGAATCGCTTGCACTAATCGCGTATGTGAATGTCAAAGTTTTGGTGCCAGAACCACTTACATAAGTCGCAACTGCCCCACTACCTGCATTGAGCAATAGCTCTGGCACGCCTTGCACAACAACTGGTTGATTGAACCGCACCTGAATCGCTGGTGACGTGCCACCACCTGAGCGATATGAGCCATTTGCAGTTGACGAAGTGATGTCGGCAACAATTGCTGAACCCGCGGCCGTCGTGAAGTTCCAAGATGTTGCGTTACCGATGCCCGCAAAACTGAGTGCTCGAACGTCACGTATCGCCCCAGAGTCAAGTCGCACATGCATTGCTGTATTGCCAGGCAAAATCGCAGTCGGGTTAATCGTCGCCGTAAATGGTGCAGCGCCAGAGTATGCCACTCTCGAACTGTCAAGTGTTGGTATCGCTTCTACCACGCGAAGCGCAGTCGCCCCCGTAGCGGCTGCACTGCTGCCGAGGTTTGTTACACCAGCAACATTTGACGCACTTGATGAAGCAGCCCTCGTCAAATTTATTGAAAATGTATTCGTATCAGCGGCAGTCACCACAAACGCGCCGTTGCTTTCTTTTTGCGTCAAACCATCAACAAAAACGACATCGCCTGCTAGAAAGCCGTGGGAATTTGAAGTGAGAGTTGCAATGTTGCTAGAAATTGCGATGTTGCTGATCGTCTTGGCTGATTCTGCATCTTCGACTACTGAAAGATATTTCAATGGTGCTATCGCGCCACCAGTCGATGTTGATGACTCGTTAGTACAACTAACCGCATACGAAATATTTCGCCCAGTAACACCAGTCACGCGAAAATATGTACTACCACCTACACCAGCGTCATAACTTGGGCCAACTTGAGATGCATAAATCAAATCACCAACCGCAATATCGTGATTTCGCTGAGCAACAACCGTCGCTGTATTGCCACCAGCACATGACCGTGACGTCACACTGATATATGGTGTCGTTGCTTCACTAGTTGCCATCACCAAGTTCGATGTATTGAGAACTTCGGTTACCCCGTCTGCTGGCGAAAGATTTGAGATAGTCGGCGCTGTCACATCAACTGACAATGGCACCGATACCCCGCCGCATGCGCCAGCGCTGCACAAGCTGCCAGATAAAGGAGTCGACGCCGCAGTAACTATGTCGTAACCCGTGACGTCCAATGTTGCGGCGTTAGTCAGAGTCAGCGATGATGGTCCGAAAGAGGTTTGTGAAGTGTCAGTACTTAAAACTGTGTAGGCGAAAGTCAAACAGTTATTGCTTCCCCCGTTACTGCTGCGAGCACCGTTCCACGAGATGCCAGTTGAAGCTCGTGAGTTGAGCACCAACTTGACATCCGCATTGCTGCTTCCCGAAGCACGGTCAACCTCGCCCTGAAAGCAAACTGCCAGATTGATCGAGTCACCCGTACTCAGTGTGGTGCCGTTCGACGAAATGGTTGTGTTGTTGAGCACTGTTACTGCGGAGGCCGTGGCCCCAGCCGGCTCAACCGTGCCAAAAACCATCCAAACTATTGACGCGAGGCTGGTTACGAGCCCTGCACGAGAAAAGCCACCTGACATATCCAACCCCCCATGGTTAAATGCTTAAATATATATTCCACTCTTAATAAGAATAGAGACTATATTTAAATTGTCAAGATGGTTTTTCAAATCAATTAATCACCCGGTTGGTTTAAAATGCAAATAATCATGCCTTCACCTTCAGTGATCCCCCGGCGGGCGCCATCGGCACGGGCGCGGGCAAATACCACAAAAGTGCTTCGGGCGATCTTCCGTAATGCAGTAGACCAAGGGCTCGACGAACTCAGTATTGGTGAAGTAGCAAGGTTGTCTGGTCTCACCACTGGTGCCATCTACGGACGCTACGAAGACTCTGACGAAATGGCCATTGAGTTGTGGCAATCAGTTATCAGACAACCTTTCAAGGCGCGACTGCAGCGAAGCGTTGAATTTATGCTCACCAAGCAACAAAATCCACAACCTGCCAACAAGCTAAAGGTCTCTGCCGAAAACGCACTCGAGACGATCACAAAAGACCTCGAATCGCCAGATGAGATTGCCAAACTTGGTGCTGAATTCCTGGTGATTTCCCGACGCAATCAAACTGTTGGAGAAGTAGTGATTCCTGAAGTTACAAATTGGTTTTCTGAGTTTGGTTTAGCAAATGCAAATAACCCAATTGCCAATGCGACGATTGTTATCGGTTTATCTGCATCAATCGGCACGGCTCTGCGCACTTTTGTTTTGAAGTCAAACCCAAATTGGATGACAATAGCCAACGGCCTTCGTGAAGCGGCTGCCAAAGCGACGCCTGTCAAGATTCCGATCAATTCACCTCCGCCAAAATGGGTCGAGCCCGAGACCGAAAACCCAATTCGCTCAGCGCTTATCGACGCAGTGGCTGAAGTTGTTGCAAAATCTGGCTTTGCCAATGCGACAATCTCGCGAATCGTGCGGCGCGCTGGCGTAACCAACGGGTCGCTATACAACTTCTATAAAGACAAAGAAGCACTAACAGACGATGCGATGCAGATCTTTCTTAATCTTTCGTCAGATGTGAATCGTGAAAGCAATCGTCGAGCAGCAAATGATCTGCGTATTGATCGCGGTTTAAACGACAGTTTCGTTATGGGTTTGCTACCGAGTCGTCGAACGTGGCTTGACTTTCGACTCGAGTGTTTAATTGCATCTCGCAATCATTTGCCAACCAGACGAAAGTTCAAACAGAGCCTCGAGCGTTCTCGAGACGACCTGTTGAGCACGATGCCAGACTTGCCAATTGAAGTTATCAATTTGATTTCAAGCGGCGAGCAAGCAGTGGGCATTGGATTCACGGTTCTTGAACCGTATACGTCACTGTTGCGTAAGTGCGATTTTTATTCGATAATGGCCAACTTGTCTGAGCAAAATCACTTGCTGCGACTCAGCTAGCGATAGTTGACCGCGAGGGTCTTTACGAAAACGGCGGCGCCGGAATATATTGCGAAATCGGTTGACCTGCCATCACCGTCCACTGCGAACCAGGTATGCGTTCGGTCAGTGCGCGCATTGCCAAGTCACCAGCAACCGAAACATCCATTACACCCATGCTGAAAGTTTTTGCATATTCGCGCGCGAGTTCACTAACCAACGGCGTGTCTAAAAAGCCTGGGCACAACGCACTGATGCAAACACCGTGCGGCTCGAGTGCGGGGCCAAGAGATTTCACGAGACCCACCATCGCGTGCTTGGTTAATCCGTAAATTGGGTCGGGCGCAATGGCGATAATGCCAGCCAGCGATGCTGTGACCAAAATGTGTCCACTCTTGCGAGCAACCATGCCAGGGATTACCGAGCGCGCACCAAAAACGACACCGTCAACATTGATGCTCATGATGCGCTCGTAGGCGTCGTTGTCAACTTTTTCTAACGGATAATTCGAAATGTTGCCGATCACGTTTTGATGCGTCGAGACACCAGCGTTGAGACACACAATGTCAAACGGCTCGAATGTTGGCATCAATTTTTGCCATGCTTGCGAATCGGTTACGTCGAGATGAACGTATTCGCCGCCAACTTCAACCGCGACTTGCTTGCCGAGCGTGTCGTTGACATCGGCGACAACAACAGTTGCGCCTTCGCGCGTAAATCGACGTGCCATCTCTGCGCCAACGCCACTAGCGCCACCAGTAATAAAAGCCCGCTGCCCCGCCAATTGCCCCGTCGAATTTTGCGCCACTTTGTCCCCCGAACTTTGTTTATGTCAGTTTAGATAGTGGGCTGCGACGTGGAGGAAACCGAAATAAAATCGAACTTCTTTGAAGCCTCGGAGCGAGATGTTTGGTGGGCGTTGAGGGACTTGAACCCCCGACCCTCTCCTTGTAAGGGAGATGCTCTAGCCAACTGAGCTAAACGCCCAAACTCTGAAAAATTCTTGCGAAGCCTTCAGCGAATGAAACTCTTAGTGTATTGGGTTTTCTTTACTTTGTGTCGACGACCAAAAACGCCTCGGCGGTTCGGCCCTCTGGCAAGCCACCTGCCTTGGCGATCATTTCTCCCCAACCACGCATGCGTGCCGGCAAACCCGCAGGGTCAGTGTGCTGACTCTGGTGACACAGTAACGCTTCAATCTTTTTATCTAAGACGTCTGTCGTCTCGACAAAGTGTTTTGGATTCGGGCCCGCCATAATCCAAGTTTCGGGCACCGTGTGTGGTTCGA
>JAUREG010000027.1:0-18867 GCA_030827545.1 Acidimicrobiales bacterium | reverse complement strand
CGTCAGTCGCAGCAACTACCAAGATCGCACCGTCTACCTGAGCAGCACCAGTGATCATGTTCTTGATGTAGTCAGCGTGACCTGGCATGTCAACGTGTGCGTAGTGGCGGTTCTCGGTGTTGTACTCAATGTGAGCGATCGAGATCGTAATACCACGAGCTTTTTCTTCAGGAGCCTTGTCGATTTGATCGAAAGGTGTGTAGTCAGCGAGACCCTTGCTAGCAAGCGTCTTTGAAATCGCTGCAGTCAAAGTTGTTTTGCCGTGGTCAATGTGGCCCATCGTGCCAATGTTGACGTGTGGCTTGTTGCGCTCGAATTTCGCTTTGCTCATTGTTCTTCTCTCCTGTTATTGCTGGTTACTGTTAAAACTTTGGCTTGCTCGGTTATTCGCCGCGCACGCGCTTGATGATTTCGGTTGATATTGCTTCGGGCACTTGCTGATACGAATGAAACTGCATCGTGTAAGTCGCACGCCCTTGAGTGCGAGAACGCAGGTCTGTACTGTATCCGAACATTTCCGAAAGCGGAACCTGCGAACGCACGATTTGTGCGTTTCCGTTAGCTTCCATGCCTTCAATTCGGCCCCGGCGGCTTGAAAGGTCGCCGATTACGTCGCCCATGTAGTCCTCTGGAGTTACGACTTCTACAGCCATAATCGGCTCAAGAAGGATTGGACGGGCCAACTGAGCAGCCTTACGGAACACCATTTGACCAGCAATCTTGAATGCCATTTCGCTTGAGTCAACGTCGTGGTATTGACCGTCTACTAATGAAACTTTGACGTCCACAGTTGGGTAACCAGCGAGCACACCCGAATCAAGGGCTGATTGAATGCCCTGGTTCACCGGCTGAATGTATTCGCGTGGAATTCGACCACCGGTGATTTCGTCTTCAAACTGATAACCGCCACCTGGGCCGCTTGGCTCGATCGTTACTTTGACAACTGCGAACTGACCAGAACCACCAGTTTGTTTGATGTGTCGGTATTCGATGTTCTCGATTTTCTTAGTAACAGTTTCGCGATACGCAACTTGTGGCTTGCCGACAGTTGCATCAACTGCGAACTCACGCTGCATTCGGTCTACGAGAATTTCAAGGTGCAACTCACCCATTCCCGAGATAACTGTCTGGCCAGTTTCTTCGTCTGTACGCACTCTGAATGTTGGGTCTTCGTCTGACAATGACTTCAAGGCTTTACCAAGTTTGTCTTGGTCGTTCTTTGTCTTGGGTTCGATAGCAACGTGAATTACTGGCTCAGGGAAAATCATTCGCTCGAGCACGATCGGGTCGCCGCGATCGCAAAGAGTGTCACCAGTTGTTACGTCTTTAAAACCAAGACCAGCAACGATGTCACCCGCCATTGCGAACTCGATGTCTTCTCGTTGGTTCGCATGCATCAACAACAAACGACCAACACGCTCACGCTTTTCTTTAACAGAGTTATAAACCTCGTCACCCTTGGTGATCGTGCCTGAATAAACCCTGAAGTATGTCAAGCGACCGAATGGATCTGCCACGATCTTGAATGCGAGTGCCGAGAACGGCGCTTTCTCATCGGCTTGACGTGTCAGTGTCTCGTCACCATTTACGCTTGTGCCGTTTGCTGGAGGAATGTCAAGCGGGCATGGCATGTAATCAACAACCGCATCAAGCATTTGCTGCACACCTTTATTTTTGAATGCCGAGCCACAAAGAATCGGCACAAAACTAAATGCCAAAGTGCCCTTACGAATGCCTGCTCGAAGATCTTCTTCGCTCAAATCATCAGACGCCAAGAACTTCTCCATCAGTTGCTCATCTTCAGAGGCAACAAGGTCAAGAAGTTCAGCGCGATATTGTTTGGCTTTATCGAGATATTCAGCCGGAATATCTTCTTCGTGATACGGCGAATCTTTCTCGTCGCCGTCCCAGACGATCGCCTTCATCTTTACGATGTCGATTAGTCCCTTGAAGTTGGCCTCGCCGCCATATGGCAACTGCAAAACTGCCGGCACGGTCTGCAAGCGGTCTTTAATCATGTCGAGCGTGCGATAGAAGTTCGCACCGGTACGGTCCATTTTGTTGATGAAGCACATACGCGGAACCTTGTATTTGTTGGCCTGACGCCAAACTGTTTCAGTTTGTGGCTCAACGCCTGCAACTGAGTCGAAAACTGCGACTGCGCCGTCAAGCACGCGCAAAGAACGCTCTACTTCAATTGTGAAGTCAACGTGACCAGGGGTGTCAATGATGTTGATGCGGTGTCCGCGCCATACTGCGGTTGTCGCAGCCGAAGTAATGGTGATGCCACGCTCTTGTTCTTGCACCATGAAGTCCATGACGGCTGCACCTTCGTGCACTTCACCGATCTTGTAAGTCTTTCCGGTGTAGTAAAGAACTCGCTCTGTTGTCGTTGTCTTACCGGCGTCAATGTGCGCCATGATGCCGATGTTTCGGTATTTCTCAAGTGGATACTCGCGTGATGGCATGGGGGTGTACCTATTAACTTGTTCTGCTGATTACCAGCGGTAGTGAGCGAACGCTTTGTTCGACTCGGCCATCTTTTGCATGTCTTCGCGCTTCTTCATCGACGCGCCAAGACCATTTGATGCATCCATTAATTCGCTAGCCAAACACTCGGCCATTGTTTTCTCGCGACGGCTACGTGCATTCTCTACGATCCAACGAATTGCAAGAGTTGTTGCACGACGTGGTCGCACTTCGACTGGTACTTGATATGTAGCGCCACCAACGCGACGACTGCGAACTTCAAGAGGCGGCTTCACGTTGTCGACTGCGCGCTTGACTGCAGTTAGTGGCTCGGCACCCATTTTTGTTTCCATTACTTTCATCGCGTCATAAACAATTGACTCGGCGATGCTCTTTTTGCCGTGCAACATAACTTTGTTGACGATCTGAGTTACGAGGGCTGAACGATAAACCGGATCTGCTGCGAACTCACGACGAGCGACTGGACCTTTACGTGGCATGAACTATTCCTTTACTTTTTCTTCGCGCCGTAGCTGCTGCGAGATTGCTTGCGATCTTTTACACCAGCGGCGTCAAGTGCGCCACGAATAACTTTGTAACGAACACCTGGCAAATCGCGCACACGACCACCACGAACAAGCACGATTGAGTGCTCTTGCAAATTGTGACCCTCGCCCGGAATGTAAGCAGTGATTTCGACACCGCTAGTCAGACGTACACGGGCGACTTTGCGCAATGCTGAGTTTGGTTTCTTCGGAGTAGTCGTGAAAACGCGAGTGCATACACCACGACGTTGAGGTGAACCTTTGAGCGCAGGAGTCTTAGTCTTTGAAGACTTCGAGCTACGACCCTGGCGGATCAACTGTTGAATTGTGGGCACGAAACGACCTTTTCTTAAATTGCTTGATTGAAAACCGACTTACAAAACCACCCCAAAACGGGACAGTGAATACTACGGTTCAACGCCTCGTCTCGGCAACCTGCCCCAACTAGATGATTCTCTAGTTATTGCGGTTATTGAGCGATATCTGTGTCTGTGACGTCGTCTGAGTCAGTTGCAAAACCTGCATCTGGCGCAGACTCAACTGCTTGCGCAGTCGCATCACTAACTGTCTCAACGGCTGATTCAGCAACTACTTCATCAGCGACAAGTTCAGATTCAACCTCGTCAAGCGGCTCATCATCGGCGACATAGTTGCCTTGCAGGCCTGCCAAATATGCGGCTGGGTCGGCTTCGTCGTCGCTCGAGTAATAAGGCATCGGCACATAATCTGGCGCGCTGACATCAAACAGGTTGTAACGATCCATGCCGGTACCAGCAGGGATCAACTTACCGATGATGATGTTTTCTTTGAGGCCAACCAAATGATCTGACTTGCCATCAATCGCCGCTTCTGTGAGAACACGAGTCGTCTCTTGGAAAGAAGCCGCCGACAACCAAGACTCGGTTGCCAACGATGCCTTGGTGATACCCATCAATTCTGGGCGACCTTCGGCTGGTTTCTTTCCTTGTTCAACGATTGCGCGGTTGACGTCACGGAACTCTTTCGAGTCTGCGCGATGACCTGGCAAGAAATGTGTGTCACCAGGTTCTTGAACGCTTACGCGTCGTGTCATCTGACGAACGATCAATTCGATGTGCTTGTCGTGAATCGCTACACCTTGGTCGCGATAAACCCTTTGCACCTCTTCAACCAGGTATTGCTGAGTTTCACGAATGCCCTTGATCTGCATCAGTTCTTTTGGATCTAATGGACCGTCGGTGATTCGATCTCCCGCTTCAAGATTTTGTCCATCTTTTACGAGTGGTCGACTTCCTGTTGGCAAGATGATCTCAATTTCTTGACCTTGATCGTCAATGAACTTGATCGGAATGCCCTTGCCTTCGTCTTCGAGAATTCGTACAACGCCGGTAACAGGCACAAGTCGTGCCGAACCCTTCGGGTTGCGAGCTTCGAAAAGTTCTACAACGCGTGGCAAACCACCTGCGATGTCTTTACCTGCAACACCACCAGTGTGGAAGGTACGCATCGTCAACTGAGTACCAGGCTCACCAATTGACTGAGCAGCAATAACACCTACTGCCTCACCCAATTCGATGTCCTTACCAGTTGCCAGCGAGCGACCGTAACACTTGGCGCAAACACCCACTTCGGCATCACATGTCAAAACTGAACGAACACGCACGCGCGTAACTTTTGAGTCGTTGCGCAGTGTTGCCATCTCTTCATCGCCGACGATTGTGTTGCGTGGCATGACTGAACCATCGCTCAGTTCAATGTCATTGAGCAACGCACGACCAAACAACTTTGTCTCAAGGTATGAACGTGTGTTGGCAGTATCGGCCGCAACGTTTTCTACCCAAACACCAAGTGTCGTGCCACAATCATCTTCGCGAACGATCAGTTCTTGTGCCACGTCATGCAAACGTCGAGTCAAATAACCCGAGTCAGCAGTACGCAACGCTGTGTCAACAAGACCTTTACGTGCACCAGGAGTTGCAATGAAATACTCAAGCGTTTGCAAACCTTCACGGAAGTTGCTCTTGATCGGACGAGGAATCATGTCACCGCGGGGGTTAGCCACGAGACCACGCATACCTGCAATCTGACGCATCTGGGTCATGTTTCCACGAGCACCAGAGTTGATCATCATGTCAACTGGGTTGAAGCGAAGTTCTTTGAACTCTTTTTCCATGGCTTGCTGAACATCAGATGTTGCAGCTGTCCAAATGCGTACTTCTTGGCTTCGACGCTCGCCGTCAGTGATAATGCCACGACGGAACTGTGTCTCAACCTTCTCGGCCTGCTTTTCGTAGCCGTCGAGAATGCCGCGCTTGGCTGCCGGAGTCTTTACGTCATCGACCGAAACAGTCAAACCTGATTGCGACGCGTAGCGATAGCAAAGGTTCTTGATCGCATCGAGCGACGATGCAATTACTGCTTTTGGATAGTTGTCGCTCAGTCGCTCTACGATCACGCCGAATTCTTTTTTCTTTACTGGAGCTGTGATGTGACCAAATCGCTTCGAGAAATCTGCTGGCAACACTTCTTCAAACAACATGCGACCCGCAGTTGATTCGAAGTATGTCGAATTGCCTTGGTCATCTTTTTCAAGAACCTTGATTTTGGCATGCAGTTTGAGACTGCCCTCGTCAAGTGCGCGAGTGATCTCCCACATTGACTTGAAAACGCGACCTTCGCCGGCCAAACCAGCGTCATCACGAGTCAAATAGAAGCCACCGATTACAAGGTCTTGCTGCGGGGTAACAATTGGTCGACCAGATGCTGGTGACAAAATATTGTTCGCCGAAAGCATCAACACGCGAGCCTCTGCTTGTGCTTCAACTGACAGCGGCAAGTGAACTGCCATCTGGTCACCGTCGAAGTCAGCATTGAACGCTGTGCAAACAAGTGGGTGCAGGTGAATTGCCTTACCCTCTACCAACACCGGTTCGAAAGCTTGAATACCCAAGCGGTGCAAAGTCGGCGCGCGGTTCAAAAGAACTGGGTGCTCTTTAATTACTTCTTCGAGTACGTCCCAAACTTGCGGGCGACGACGTTCAACCATGCGCTTGGCAGATTTGATGTTCTGCGCAAGTTGCTGGTCAGCCAATCGCTTCATCACGAATGGCTTGAACAACTCGAGTGCCATCAACTTCGGCAAACCGCACTGCTGAAGACGCAAGGTCGGACCAGCCACGATTACCGAACGACCCGAATAGTCAACGCGCTTACCGAGCAAGTTTTGACGGAAGCGACCTTGCTTACCCTTAAGGCCATCTGACAACGACTTCAGTGGACGATTGCCCGGGCCGCTTACAGGGCGACCGCGACGACCGTTGTCGAACAGAGCGTCTGCTGCTTCTTGCAACATTCGCTTTTCGTTGTTGACGATAATTTCTGGCGCACCAAGTTCGAGCAGGCGGCTCAAACGGTTGTTGCGGTTAATCACACGACGATAAAGGTCGTTTAGGTCTGAAGTTGCAAAACGGCCACCGTCAAGCTGAACCATCGGACGCAACTCTGGTGGAATCACCGGAATCACATCGAGGATCATCGCCTTCGGGTTGTTGACCAAGCGCTCGTCTTTATCTTTTCGGTTGAACGAAGCGACAATCTTCAAACGCTTAATTGCTTTTTGCTTACGCTGAGTCGACAACGGCTTTCCGTTGAGACCGTTCATGATTGCATCGCGCAAAATTACTTCTTCAGCGTCGAAGTCGATCGTGTCGATCAGAACTTTGATTGCTTCTGCACCTGTGCCGCCTGTGAAATAATCTTCGTAGCGGTCTTTGATTTCACGCCAAAGTTCTTCGTCGTCAATGATCATTCGTGGGTGAAGCTTCTGGAAAGTTTCAAACGCACGCTCGAGACGATCAAGGTCTTTGGTGTGGCGATCGCCGATCATTTGAATGTCTTTGTCGATCAGCTTTTGACGAGCACGAATGTCGCTCTCTTTTGCACCGTCTTTTTCAAGTTGCTTTAGTTCAGCCTCAGCATCTTTTTGACGCAACTTGATTTCTTTTTCGCGTTGCTTGATCATCAAGTCACGGTCTTCGAGATATTCTTTCTCAAGATCTGGCAACTCAACATGGCGACGATCTTCATCGACAGCGCTCACCAACCACGCAGCAAAGTAAATAACTTTCTCAAGTTGCTTGGCTTTGATTTCTTCGCGCGACTCTAAACCACCCAGAAGATATGCCAACCAACTACGTGTACCGCGGAGATACCAAATGTGCACGACAGGTGCAGCAAGTTCAATATGGCCCATGCGCTCACGACGCACTTTCGAACGTGTTACTTCAACGCCGCACTTTTCACAGATGATGCCCTTGAAGCGAACTCGCTTGTATTTACCGCAATAGCATTCCCAATCGCGGGTTGGTCCGAAGATTTTTTCGCAGAACAAACCGTCACGCTCTGGGCGCAATGTTCGGTAGTTAATGGTCTCTGGCTTCTTTACTTCGCCACGTGACCAGTCGCGAATGTCGTCAGCAGTTGCCAAACCAATACGCAATTGTTGGAAGCTGTTGATATCCAACTTGCGCTTGTTGTCTTCGGTTACTACATCGCTCATGGTCGTGCCAACCCTTCTGAATTGCTGCGGTTAATCATTAGAAAGCCTTCTCTCGTCGACGCTCGCGTTCGCGATCGTCGGCATCTGAACCACGCTCGTTGCGGCTGATGTCGATACCAAGTTCACGAACTGCAGTAAAGACTTCTTCGTCGAGATCTGTGAGCTCGACTTGCTTGCCTTCATGCGAAATAACTTCAACGTCAAGGCAGAGTGCTTGCATTTCTTTCATCAATACCTTGAAGCTCTCAGGAATGCCCGGCTCTGGAATGTTGTCGCCCTTAACGATTGCTTCGTAAACACGCACTCGTCCGAGAACGTCGTCACTCTTAATCGTCAATAGTTCTTGCAAGCAATATGCAGCGCCGTAGGCCTCGAGTGCCCACACTTCCATTTCGCCGAATCGCTGACCACCGAATTGGGCTTTGCCGCCCAATGGTTGCTGCGTAATCATCGAGTAAGGACCAGTCGAACGAGCGTGAATCTTGTCGTCAACCAAGTGGTTGAGTTTCAAGATGTACATATAGCCAACTGTGATTGGGTTGTCATATGGCAAACCTGTACGACCGTTGCGCAAAACAGTTTTGCCATCGGTGCCGATCATTCGCTTGCCGTCGACCGACTCTGGGTTCAAGTTCTTGAGAATCGATTGAATCGTCGGGTGTGAACCTGCTTGATCGTCTTCATCCCAATGTGCACCGTCGAAAACTGGTGTTGAGATGAATGTCGCTGGCGGTGTTGATGGACGGGTCTTTGACTCTGTGCCACGAACTGGGTTCGCGCCAACAGTTTTGTCATTCTTCTCGTCGTACCAACCCCATCGGGCGCAATAGCCCAAGTGAGCCTCGAGCACCTGACCGATGTTCATTCGGCTTGGTACACCAAGTGGGTTCAAGATGATGTCAACCGGAGTGCCGTCTTCGAGATATGGCATGTCTTCGACTGGCAAAATCTTTGAGATAACGCCCTTGTTGCCGTGACGACCAGCGAGTTTGTCGCCAACGCTAATTTTGCGCTTTTGCGCCACGTGAATCTTCACGATTTGGTTGACACCTGGTGGCAATTCGTCACCTGGCTCATCATCACCCTCGGCGGCGCGCTTGAGCACCTTGACGTCGATGACCTTGCCGCCTTCACCGTGCGGAACCTTAAGCGAAGTGTCGCGAACTTCTTTCGACTTTTCACCGAAAATTGCGCGAAGCAATCGCTCTTCTGGCGTTAACTCAGTTTCACCTTTTGGTGTCACTTTGCCGACAAGAACGTCGCCAGGGCCTACTTCTGCACCGACGCGAATAATGCCGCGATCGTCAAGGTCGGCCAAAATTTCTTCTGACAAGTTCGGAATGTCACGGCTGATTTCTTCTGCGCCAAGTTTGGTGTCGCGAGCATCAACTTCGTATTCGTGAATGTGAATCGAAGTCAATACATCTTCTTTTACAAGACGCTCTGACAAAATGATTGCGTCTTCGAAGTTGTAGCCCTCCCATGGCATCAAAGCCACGAGCAAGTTTTTGCCAAGTGCGAGCTCGCCTTCGTCGGTGCTTGGACCGTCGGCGATGAGATCACCCTTCTTAACTTTTTGTCCCTCTTTAACACGCACAATTTGGTTGATGCATGTGTCTTGGTTTGAACGCAAGAACTTGAACAGCTTGTGTTCGTGCTCGCGCTTCGGAAGGTTCTCGTATTTAATGACAATCGACGAGCCAGTAATCGACTCGACCACACCGTCATCTTTTGCCAAAACTAAGTCGGCGCCGTCGCGTGCAGCGCGAGCTTCAACACCCGTGCCGATGTATGGCGCTTCAGCACGAATCAATGGCACAGCCTGACGTTGCATGTTTGCACCCATCAACGCACGGTTTGCATCGTCGTGCTCAAGGAACGGAATCAACGCAGTTGCAATTGAAACAATTTGTTTTGGTGAAACGTCAATGAAGTCAACTTCTGCCGGTGTTACATAACCGATGTCTGTTGTTGCGCCGAAGAAGCTTTCTGCTTCGAGCATTTTCTTCAAGTCTTCCAAACTTGCGGCCTGCGGCGAACGACGCACGAGTACGCGCTCGTCGCGCAAACGACCGTCTGGCAAAATTGGCGTGTTGGCCTGAGCAACGACGTAATTTTCTTCTTCGTCGGCTGCCATGTATTTGATTTCGTCGGTAACAATGCCACCGCGCACTCGGCGATATGGCGTTTCGATGAATCCGAACGGATTAACACGTGCATACGTTGAAAGCGCGCCGATCAGTCCGATGTTCGGACCTTCTGGTGTTTCAATTGGGCACATACGGCCGTAGTGCGAGAAGTGAACGTCTCGAACTTCGAAACCTGCGCGCTCGCGGCTAAGACCACCAGGTCCAAGAGCCGAAAGTCGGCGGCGGTGCGTCAAACCCGACAACGGGTTGACTTGGTCCATAAATTGCGACAACTGTGAAGTGCCGAAAAACTCTTTAATTGCAGCCACAACTGGGCGAACGTTGATCAAAGTCTGTGGCGAGATCGCCTCAGAATCTTGAGTCGTCATGCGCTCACGAACCACGCGCTCCATGCGCGAAAGACCAATGCGAACTTGATTCTGAATCAGTTCACCTACAGAACGAATTCGACGGTTTGCGAAGTGATCTTGGTCGTCAAGGCGATAACCAGGCTCTTGCTTCACAAGGTGCAACATGTAGCTGATGGTCGCCAAAACTTCGCAGCGACTCAAAACATCTTGGTCTTCAGTTGGCAAATCGAGTTTGCCAAGTTCTGGTCCAACTTTGAGACCGAACATTTCTTGAATCTTCTTCAACTCGCCGCCAAGTTTGCGGTTCAGTTTGTAGCGACCAACTCGTGACAAGTTATATCGAACACCAAAGAAAGCCTGTTCGAAATAAACACGGGCTGCTTCGACGTTTTGCGGTTCGCTTGGTCGAGCACGCTTGTAAATTTCAAGCAACGCTTCTTCGCGGGTCGGGGCAACAACTTTTTCACGACGCCACTGATCTTCAAGGAAGTCGAAGTAGTTGACGAAGCGATCAATGAAACCCGGGGCGTTGATTTCGTCGTAGCCGAGTGCACGAATGATCGTGAAGATGCCCATGCGACGCTTACGCGCAACGCGGGTGCCAGCGGTTACTTCTTTACCTGGCTTGTGCTCAACGTCAAACTCGAGCCACTCGCCGCGACTTGGGTGAATCGTGCCTTTTACAAGCTGATACTTCGACAAGTTACGCAAACGAAAGCGCTCACCTGGTTCGAAGATCACGCCTGGTGAACGAACCAACTGACTAACCACAACACGCTCGGTGCCGTTGATAATGAAAGTGCCTTTGTCGGTCATCTTTGGGAAGTCGCCAATGAAGACTGTCTGCTCTTTGATTTCGCCGGTCGGACGGTTCAAGAACTTCGCTTTGACGAATTTTGGAACCGAATAGGTCATGTCACGATCGCGACATTCGGCTTCAGTGAATTTTGGTTTTGGGTTTAGATCAGCATCGTCGGGATCAAATGTCAGTTCGAGCTGCAAGTCATCGCTTACACCCTTGACCGGAGAAATATCTTCAAAGACCTCTCGCAAACCTTCTGTGAGAAACCACTCGAAACTTTCACGTTGAACACCAATTAAGTTCGGGATTTCCATTGCATCGGAAAGTGTTGCGAACGAATAACGTTCGCGTGCATCAGCACGAAGGGCCACGAGTGTACTCCTAGGGTTAGAAATTGGCAAGCAGAAAAATTAGAGTGAAATGCCCGCTGAGAAATTTTTTTGAATCACTCAAAGGGCATTGCACGGCGGTCTACGAGCCTATCGGTGAATATAAGAAACTCACCAACCCGAAGACCAAAATGCACGTTCAAGGCGCCCGGAAGACCCAGGCGCCGAGAGCGAGTTATTACGCGAGTTCGACGGTTGCGCCGGCCTCTTCAAGCTTGGCCTTCGCCTTGGCGGCGTCGTCCTTGCTGGCCTTTTCTAATACTGGCTTCGGTGCGCCATCGACAAGGTCCTTGGCTTCTTTGAGGCCAAGTTGTGTCAATTCACGTACTGCCTTGATAACGGCGATCTTCTGAGCGCCACCATCTTTCAAGATGACAGTGAACTCGTCCTTTTCTGCGCCTGCTTCTGCTGCTGGTGCTGCACCGCCGGCTGCTGCAACTGCCACTGGGGCTGCTGCTGTCACGCCAAACTTCTCTTCGAATGCCGAGAGAAGATCTTTGAGTTCGAGAACTGTGAGTTCTGAGATTCCGTCAAGAATCTGATCTTTTGTAAGTGCCATTTTTGTTTCTCCTTTTATTTGTTAATTAATTAGTTTTGATTAATTCTTTATGCCGCTTCACGTTGTTCAACGAGTGCCTTGAGGGCATATGCGGTCTTACGCGGCAACGCTGCGAACATGTTTGCCGTCTTGGTGAGTGGTGCTTGCAACATGCCAGCAAGTTGAGCGAGCATGACTTCGCGCGGTGGAAGATCGGCAAGAGCCTTGAGTTCTTTTGCGCTGATCGCTTTTCCGGCAACTACGCCACCCATCAACACAAGAAGTGGATTTTCTTTTGCGTGTGTCTTGAGGACTTTCGCAACAGCCGAGGCGTCTCCGTCGACAAAAGTGATGGCTGCTGGTCCCTTTAAGAATTGTTCGAGTTCGGCGTAACCAGACTCGCGAGCTGCGAAACGAGCAAGCGTATTTTTGTAGACCTTGTATTCAGCTCCGTGTGGGCGAAGGGCGCGGCGCAAAGTTGCCAACGAACCAACAGACAATCCGCGATATTCAGTAATGATCGCAGCGTTTGACTTGGCGAGTTTCTCGCTCACCTCTTTAACTACCGCAATTTTTTCTGCGCTTGCATTTGCCATGAATTTAAAACTTTCTGGTTTGACAATGCTTGGGTGCTCAACGCAGTGCGGAACAACCCAGCGCGACTAATCGCGACCAGATTCTTTCACCTCGTTTGGCGAACTATTGCTAGTTCATTATCTGAAATGAATTTTTCAGACCAAATTTCTGCGGTGGGCAACTTTCACATTGCTGTGATTGCTGCTTATTAACTTCTAACGAACTCTTACGATATCGGGCAAAAAACCGGCTTCACACCCGTCTGCGCCAACCAGAGCTGGCTTCTAGTTGGCTACGCCAACCACCATTTATTGGTCCGTAGAAAGTGCGCCCCAATGTGCGGACGACCATTTAAGAAACGGCTTTTGTGATCCGGAAAGAAACTGTCATATATATTCCAGAATTGCGCCTGCAGATCAAGGTCTTCAGCGGTTTCAACCCATTGCGATTTGCTACGTTGCCAACCTTCGAGCGATGCCTCGAGAATTTCGGTTGGAGTATTACGCACAAACTGCAAACCCCGGTCAATTACCTTGTGGTACCAGTCAAGATTGCGAATCTCAGCAAACCGCAACGACTCTGCAAGCGTCAAGTTCTTACCGGTAGACGTCTCGACAAAGCGCTGCATCGTGAACACATCAGTTGAGTAAAACAGTGTCGACGTCTGCCAGATTAAAGCCTGATTCGTAATTACGCGGAGTTTGCCGCTCAAGGCCGAAATATGGTCAAAACCGAGATTCGTAGAAATGCACATCGCACACTCACTTGCCAGATAAATGTCGGCTGCCTCGGTGCGCTTGCCAGAAGTTGCATAGTCAATAACTAGTGCCGACTGCGACTCAAAAGCGCGCTCAACTTTTGCCCCCATACGAATTACTTGCACACCCATCGAGGCAAACTTCTCAGCCACAGGCAGATAGTCGTTGATGTCTTGATTGCGATACAACTCTTTGTCGCTTCGCTGATGAGTGTTCAACTGAAGAACTTCGCTCTTATAAGCGCCATCTCGCACCATTAGGGCAATAAATTCTTTTTGCGGATCAATACCAATCTGTCGTACATATTCACTCGATGCATCACGATCGGCTTGCGGCAGTCGCAACTTACTGCCGACACGCTCAAGCAGAGTGAGCCGAACTTCGGACTCGATCATATGACGCTCAGAGCCTGGCAATTTTTCATTCCATGCTGCAACTAATTCAATGAATCGCGATCTATAAATTTTGATCTGCGACTCGACAAACGCCAGCATGTATTCATTGCTTACTTTCACTGACTCTTTTAGATACCAAAAGTCAAACTGTCGAGGTTTAGGTTGCGACTCTTTGATCCGCAAATAATGTTGCGAAACAACTGTAAGCGGACCAATCTCGTCAGCTGGCAGATTTCTGAATCTGATGGTTACAACCGGCCTAATCACCCGCAACAGCAAAGCAACGACTAGAGCCGGTGCGGCGAGCAACAGATCTTGTGGCGAAAGTTTTTTTGATCGGCGCATCACTTTGCCGATTTATTCACGAAGTAGTTTTTCGGATTGACGAATTTCTACTCGCCCGCAACAAGTGCTGGGTCAATTTTTACACCAGGGCCCATCGTTGAAGACACAGAGATCTTCTTGATGTAGCGACCCTTGGCCGCGGCTGGACGTGTTCGGTTTAGCTCGTCGATCACGGCGGCAACATTCAATGCCAAAGCCGATGCTTCGAAACTAACTTTGCCCACCGGGATATGCACGTTGCCATAACGGTCGGTGCGATATTCAACTTTTCCGCCCTTGAATTCGGCGACTGCCCGAGCAACATCAGTTGTCACTGTGCCAGTCTTCGGGTTCGGCATCAAACCGCGTGGTCCGAGTGCGCGACCCAACTTACCGACGAGTGGCATCATGTCTGGAGTTGCAATGGCGATGTCGAAATCCATTTTGCCTTTTTCAATTTCTGCGGCAAGTTCATCACTGCCAACGATGTCTGCACCGGCATCGCGAGCCTGTTTGGCTGCTTCACCTGCTGCAAAGACGGCGATGCGAACAGACTTGCCGGTGCCTGATGGCATCGAAACTGTGCCGCGAACGCTCTGTTCTGTTTTGCGTGGATCAAGACCCAAACGCACAGCGAGTTCAACGGTTTCGTCAAACTTTGCCTTGGCCAACGACTTAACTTTGGCTACTGCATCTGCTGGAGTATGCAATGTCTCGCGGTCGTATGTGGCAATCGCATTGCGATAGTTCTTGCCGCGATTTTTATCGAGATTGTTATCTGATTTGGTTTTATTCTGTGGCATTTCGCCTCCCTCGTTGTTGACCCGTCCGGATGAGGTTCTTCCGAATCAGGGTTGGTTATTTATTGATTACTTCGTATTTCACCCGACGACTGTCAGACCCATTGAACGGGCTGTGCCGCGGACTTGTTGTTTGGCAGCCTCAAGATCGTTGGCGTTTAAGTCAGGCATCTTGATTTTGGCTACTTCTTCAACATCTTTTTCAGTTACCGAACCGGCGACTTCTTTGCCTGGGTTCTTCGCAGCCTTTTCAAGGCCTGCTTTCTGACGCAACAAAACTGGTGTCGGTGGAGTCTTAAGAATGAACGAGAACGAACGATCTTCAAAAATCGTGATCTCAACTGGCACAACAGTGCCGCTTTGCGACTCGGTTGCAGCGTTGTATTGCTTTACGAAATCCATGATCTGAATACCGTGTGGTCCAAGCGCGGTACCGACTGGTGGTGCCGGTGTTGCCTTGCCCGCAGGAATCTGAATCTTGACGACTGCTTTAATCTCTTTTTTTGCCATGACTATTTCTTTCTTTTAAGTTTCTAATTAAAGTTTCGCGACTTGGCTGAAGTCCATTTCGACGAGAGTTTCTCGACCGAAAATATTGACAAGCACTTTCAACTTCATATGGTCAGCATTGATTTCAGCAACTTGACCCGAGAAGTCTGCAAACGGACCTTCTTTGACGCGCACACCTTCGCCGACTTCGTAGTCGAGTTTTGGTGCCTTGCGCTTTGGCGCTTCTTTGCCGTCGCCTTTAGCTGACAAGAACGTTGCAACTTCTTTACGTGAAAGTGGTGCTGGTGTCTTACCTTTTTGGCTTTGACCAACAAAACCAGTGACGCCCGGCGTATTGCGAATACAAAACCAAGTTTCATCGTCCATTTCACAACGCACGAGCAAATATCCTGGGAAAACTTTTTTCTGAACTGTTTGCTTGCGGCCCTGCTTGAATTCAACAACGTCTTCCATCGGGATGACGATTTCGTAAATGCGATCGGTCAAGTTATATGAAGCGATACGCGCTCTGAGATTGGCGTCAACTTTTTTCTCGTAACCCGACTGCGAATGCACGACATACCATTTACCCGGGCGCAACCATGGGCGATCAACTTCTTCGTCCTCGCCTTCGCCGTTTTCTGTGAGATCAAAGGTTGCATCGATTACAGCCGACTCTTCGGCAGTTTGGTCGTGCTCAAGTTGGGTTGTGGTGGTGTCGTCAGTCATTTGATCGGTGCCTAATCTTTATAAAGCCAGCCTGAAAGTATGCCAAATGCAGCGTCCAATCCCCCCACAAAGGCGGTGACAATTACGACGGTGACCAGCACAATTATCGAATAACGGCGAACTTCAGGGAATTTTGGCCAGGCGACCTTGCGCATTTCGTCGCGAACTTCGCGGATGTATTGGATAGGACCAACTCGCTCTTTGGCAACTTGGGCGGCAACCGTCGGTCGAGCCTGGCGAATCGGTGCACCTTGCTCGTTAACCTCGCCCATTTTTTGCATGGCGCGCTTCTGTTGACGGTTGAGATCCATTGACATATCGGCTTTTCAGCCTATCGGTCATTACTCAAACCTGGCTAATGGACCTTTCCAGATTGAGTTATAACGACTAATGGTCTTGGTGAATGAGGCAACAAGATCGGCGCTGCCCTGCTGATGAATCATCGTCATCGCTTCTTCGTAGACCTTTTCATCTTTTTCAAGAGCCGTCCAACGATAGTTTTGCCCCATTTTCGGGCCATCGGCGATATTTTTTCTCGGAATTGCGTTCTGGCGCATTATTTTTTTCATTCCTTTTATTTGAGATCGTCCCAAAAATTCGCCGAGCGCTGTCAACTCGGTTGTCGGGTCAAGTACAAGTTTCTCAAACTGAATGTAATGAAACTTTGAACCGACGTTTTTTTCTGCTTGCGCAACATCAATAACCCAATTACACAAAAAGTCAACACTCATCAGCGCTTGATCAAAAGTTTTTGCTTGTGAAAATTTTTCCGCCCATGAGCTTGCAAACCATGGCACTTTGTATCCATTGCAATCGACAGTCAAGTTGATTTCGCGAACACGACGCCAACGAGATGGTTCAAGAAATCTTGACCAATGCGTCACCAAGTGCAATGGATGGCGAACAACTTCAATAAATTTTAACCGTTCACCAAAAGCCTCAACAATCGGTGAAGCAATTGGGTAAATGCAGTGTGTTGTGATGTTGTTTGCAATGTTTTGTTCGTCGATAGTTTTGGCTATTGCCTCACCATCTTTACTAAATAGCCTGGCAACAAATTTAATTGGAGTCGGATGAAAACGTGGCCCCGTTTCGTCACGCCAGCGCAGGTTGACCTCACGACCAATCAAGTTGTAGTACTGGTTTCGTCCGGCGATGAGTTGAAGCAATGTAACGGTTGCATTGCTATTCATAGATTGCAAATGTGATGCCGCACACAAATAGTCATAGTCAGGGTTGTATTTGAAATGCTCGACTCGTTCAAAACCGCCGACGATTGTGCTTACGAGTTGCTTACCTGAACCCCAGAGCCCGTCAACAACGATGACGTCATTACTGAAATCATCAAATTTTCTCAATGGCCACTGAGTCAATGAGTTGCCTTTCTATTTGCCTCACCAAAACGGTACTCAAAAGTGCCATTGTGACTTGATTTTTGCAGGGCAGGAGGGATTTGAACCCCCGACCATCGGTTTTGGAGACCGGCGCTCTACCAACTGAGCTACTGCCCTAAATTCATTAACTTGCGCTAGTAACGATAGTCCGCAGAGACCAAAAAAGTTTTGGTCACGAGCGATTTTGCCCGAAGATTTCTAGCGAATTTTGGCGACCTGTTGGGCATGTGAATATGTCTCTGGCGTGCCGATGTCGATGAATGTCTCGGAAGTTTCAACGACAAGCGCTTTACCAAAATATTTTGGAATCACTTCGTTACTGAAATCAGTTTCATCGCGCAACTCAGCAATCAACTTCTTCGAAAGAATATAAAACGCGGCGTTGGCCAAGTTGCCGTGGTCGTCATGCGACTTCTCATACATTTGATTGAGAATTTTCTGATCGTCAACTTCAAGAATGCCGCATGTGTGTGGCGTTTGTGTGCGAAATGCAAGCATCGTTAGATCACATTTTGATGGTCTATCTGTGTGTGCACTGATTAGCTGTTTGATGTCAGCTTCACAGTAGTTATCGGCGTGCAACAAGATGCCATCATGGCCTTCAAAGAATTGTTTGTTGGCGATAAGCGTGCCCGCGGTGCCGAGCAATTGTGGCTCAAATATTGTTTCGGCATTTTTTGCGAACTTTGACTTTGAGACATGTTGTTGGACCTGTTCAGACTTGTAGTGCAGATTGATGAGAAGACGAGTTACACCGGCGGCTAGTAAAGACTCGCACCAAATATCCAACAATGGTTTGCCGTTAATTGGCACCAAACACTTTGGAGTTGTATCAGTTAAAGGACGAAGTCGAGTTCCGAGTCCTGCAGCGAGAAGTATCGCTCTCACTCAGATAGCTCGTGAAGCAACTCGGCTTGAGTTATCGGTGTGTTGCCAACTCGACCAACTTGAATCGCCGCAGCAAGCGAGCCAAGCAGACCGGCTTGCCACATGTCGGCACCGACGGTTAAAGCAAGCGAAGACGCAACGAGCATGCAGTCTCCGGCGCCAGCAACATCTTGTGGCGCAGAATTCAGCGCAGGAATCTGATCTGTTTCAAAAGTTTTGCCACTGCGAGCATGCAATAACACGCCTTGTTCGCCGAGTTTGACGATTGCCGAACGTGCATTTGCGGCTTCACACACCATCTCGGCAATAATTACCAATCCATCTTCTGTATTACGCAATGCGAGGCGTGCTTCACGTTCAGTTGGCGTCAACAAATCTGTATTTTTAAATCGAGTAACGTCGCCGATTTGCGAAGATGATTGGCTATCAGCGACTACTTTGACTTTCTTCATTGTCGCCACTGCTGTGATTTGGTCAACGACTGCTTGGGGTAACGAGCCATAGTTAAAGTCTGAAAAAATCAAAAGATCTGCAGATTCACAGGCCTTTACAACGCTTTTCACCAGTTCGCGCTGCAAGGGTTCTTCAATTGAGCGTTGCGCCAAATGACTAACACGCAAAAGAGTCTTTGACCGACTGCGAAATCGTTGTTTTAGGGTTGTTGGTCGAGAATCATCAACCAATAAATGATGATCAACTCCAAATTTGCTCAACTCTTCGCGGCAAAATGTTGC
>JAUREG010000026.1:0-19282 GCA_030827545.1 Acidimicrobiales bacterium | reverse complement strand
CACGGCGTGACACGGCGTAAAACAGGTGCTTACGCCGTCACGCCGTCACCACACGGCGTGACCACGGCGTACGCCGTTTTCGCCCGCAAACCCTTATATTCATTGAGTTCAACTGACGGCGTGAAAAACGGCGTGACACACAATTTGTCACATACGCCGTCACGCGCCAAGTATTACTTGGCGTGACGGCGTGACCATGCCTGGCGCACACCTATGACCATCTCTAGACCATGCCTAACCTGTGGCAATCTCACCACCAACCCACGCCGATGCCCAGACTGCCAGACCACATACAACCGACTTCATCCCAAGCCCAAGCGACCTCACTACGCAGGCGACTACCAAGCACGAGCCAAGGCAGTACGCGAGTCTGCTCAATACTGTTGGATCTGTCTCGAAGGCGCACGAGCCGACGACCCGTGGACCGCTGACCACGTCATACCTGGAGACAAGGACAGCCCACTTCTTCCCGCGCATCGGTCGTGCAACTCGCGACGCGGCGACGCGAAGTAGGCCCGGTGTGACCTCGGAGGGTGGGTCAAAAGTTTGCGACCTCAGGCGTCTATGACCCATGCCGTTGGCGCAGGTTCGCAGGGTCGGTGGTGGGGTGACGGCTACCATTGGTGGCATGGCCACCAAATCAACTGGAGTCGGTCGCGGATCATCCGCAACTCCGATCGAGCGCAAGCGTCTCAAAGGTTCACGCATCCGCAACGGTTTGAAGGCTTCGCCTATGCCAGAGACTGCGCTCGCGCTAGTCGACTTGTCGGTTGTGCCGGTCGCACCGAAAGGTTTGGGCAAAGTTGGCAAGCAATACTGGACGGTGTTGTGGACTGGTGGTCGGCGTCATCTGTCCGAGTTGCACGACGGTCCGTTGATGGGTCGGCTGTGTCGGAACTATCAGAAGATCTACGATCTGGAAGTTTGGTTGGGCGACGATGTGACAAGTCGTTGGTACACGTCGCCGAACGGGCAGATTGTGACTCATCCTGCGGTGAAGCAGATAGAACAAATGGACGCGCAATGTACGGCTTGGTTGAGTTTGCTTGGATTCACTCCGAGCGATCGTGCCAGGTTGGGTTTGGCGGAGATAAGGGTGGCAAATGAGCTTGACGCATATCGACAAAGGAACTCCAACTTGGTCGACGCCGAAGTTATACAGCAAGTCTGACGGTCACAAAGTCGTTGACTTTGCCCGCACGTTCTTGCATGTGAGCAAAGGTGTTCGTGCCGGTCAACCTCTGATTCTTACCAACTGGCAGGTCGCACTTCTTGACGGGTTGTATGAGCGTCGTGATGATGGGTTGCTTCGATATCGTCGCAGCCTGATCGGGTTGGGTCGGAAGAACGGCAAGTCGTTGCTCGGTTCGCTCATCGCGTTGTATGGGTTGATCGAGGGTGAGCCTGGTGCGGAGGTTTATTCGGCGGCGGGTGACAGACAGCAGGCGCGAGTCGTGTTCAATGAGGCGAAGTGGCAGATCACTCAGTCGCCTGCGTTGTCGGGTGTGTGCAAGGTGTATCGCGATGTTGTTGAGGTTCCTTCGACTGGTGCGATCTATCGTGTGCTATCGAGCGACGCAAAACTTCAGCAAGGTTTGAATCCATCAACGGTTGTATTTGACGAGTTGCATGTCCAGCCGAATGATGATTTGTGGAATGCGTTGACGTTGGGTTCTGGTGCGCGTAAGGATCCGAACATTGTCGCTATCACCACGGCAGGTTTTGACTTGGACACGGTGTGTGGCCGTCTATACAACTACGGCAAAGAGATTGTTGCCGACACGAAACAGGATGAACGGTTTGGTTTCTTCTGGTGGGAAGCACCAGCCGATTGTGAGATTCATGACCGTGAAGCTTGGGCTGAGTCAAATCCAAACTTGGCTGAGGGTTTGCTTGACATGGATGACATGGAAGTGTCGATGATGCAAACTGCCGAGGTCGCGTTTCGTCGGTATCGGTTGAATCAGTGGGTTCGTACCGATGGTGAGTCGTGGTTGCCGAAGGGTGCGTGGGAGTTGTGTCGTAGTGAGGATGAACTTGATCCGAACATTCCTGTGTTCGTCGGCATTGACATGGCGTTGAAGCATGACTCGATTGCGGTCGTGGTTGCGCAACCGCAAGAGTCTGGTCGGATTGTTGTTCGGGCAAAGATTTGGCATCCTGATGGCGGTGTGATGGATGTGGCCGCAGTCGAGCAACACATCCGTGATCTTGGTCGCGAGTACACGGTGCAAGAGTTCGCCTATGACCCAGCGTTCTTTCAGCGTTCAGCAGAAGCGATGTCCGATGAAGGGTTCACAATGGTTGAGTTCAGCCAGTCGACTGCGCGTATGGTGCCGGCTTGTGGAACTTTGTACGAGTTCATCGTGAACGGTCGGCTCTCACACAACGGTGATCCAGTATTCACCGATCAAGTGTTGTCGGCGGCGCAACGCTCGACCGATATGGGTTGGCGTTTGTCTAAAGGTAAATCGAAACGCAAGATTGACGCTGCGATAGCATTGGCGATGGCTGTGGATCGTGCAACGAGACGAGTCGAGAGTGTTCAGCAACCAGGGTTTTTCGTAGTGTGAGGAGAGAGATGATTATTTTATTATTGGAACTGGTGGCAATTTTGTTGATTGCGGTCGGCGTATTTTACATTGCTCTACCGCTTGGGCTAATCTTTATGGGCGTATCTCTGTTGGCCTTCACGTTGGCTTTCGAGCGGTCAAAGAAAGCGGCTAAAAACTAATGTTGTCAAGACTGTTCAACCCAAGAGAGGAAGAGAGAGCGATCTCATTCCAATCTTTGTTCGCGGCAGGTGACGCATTCCAATTCACAACGAACGCCGGCACAGTTGTCACACAAGAAGATTCACTCAAAATCGGAACCGTGTATGCGTGTGTCCGACTGATCGCTGACTCTATCTCAACTCTGCCAGTCGACACATACATTCGTGTCGATGGTGATCGCCGTCCTTACCGACCACGACCAGAATGGGTTGACATGCCCGAAATCGGTGTGTCACGCACCGACCACTTCCAACAGGTACTTGTCTCGATGCTGTTGAACGGCAACTCGTTCACTCGCATTATTCGCGACGATCAAGGTGTCGCTGGTTTGTCGGTTTTGAATCCGTTGAAAGTTGAAGTGAAACGCGATGAGTCACGTCGCATCATCTACGTCTACGACAACCAGTATGTCATCGAGCATGATGACATGATTCATCTGTCCGAGTTGCGTTTGCCTGGTGATCTTCGTGGCCGTTCACGCATTGAACTAATCAAAGAGAACCTTGGATTGTCGAAGGCATTGGAAGAGTTCGCTGCGAGGTTCTTCGGTCAAGGTTCGCACACTTCTGGCATCATCGAGTTCCCAGGCAACCTGACCCGTGAACAAGCCAAGTCGCTTGTTGACGGATTCGAAGAAGGTCACAAAGGTTTGCGTCGTTCACATCGTCCAGGCATCCTGTTCGGCGGCGCAAAGTACACGACAACTTCGGTCGCACCAGACGACTCACAGTTCCTACAATCACGACAGTTCGCAGTCGAAGAAATCCTTCGTGCGTTCCGTGTACCACCATCGATGGCTGGTGTGATCCAGTCAGGTGCGCAAGCTTACGCTTCGGTTGAAATGAACGGCATCCACTTCGTAATGCACACACTCCGACCATACGTCACCAAGATCGAAGACGGATACTCCAACAAACTTCTCACCAATGGTGCGTTCATGAAGTTCAACCTTGATGGTTTGATGCGCGGCGACTTCGGTTCACGAGTCGCAGGATACTCATCAGGACTACAAGCAGGCTGGTTGTCAATCAACGATGTTCGCCGATTCGAGGATTTGCGTCCGGCTGAAGGTGGCGATGCTTATCGTGTACCTCTCGCGAACGTCGATCTTGCCGCTGCTGGACTCACCGAACTTGACCGCAAAACATTGATGGCTCAACGCCTCATCAACGCAGGTTTCGAACCAGCATCAGTATTGAAAGCACTTGACATCGAGCCGATCGTTCACACAGGCGTCGCACCAGTTCTCTTGCAACAGGTTGCTGAACCGACACCGACCTATGACGTGAATCAGCGTGACGTGAATGTGACGATGCCTGAAGTGGTTGTGAATGTTCCACCAGCGAACGTAAACGTGGCCGCACCTGTCATCAATGTTCCTGAAACTGTGGTGCGTGTGAACGTGCCGGAGAACAAGCCGACTGTCCGCACAGTTGAACGTGACACCGAAGGTAGAATCTTGACTATCACCGAAAGGGTTGAAGAGTAATGGCTACAGGTTTATCTGCTTATCTTTGCAACTCGTTTCTTGACGCGCTCGGTAACGCGACTGCGTATTCGGTGTCAACTGTGTACATCAAACTTCATGTCGGTGATCCAGGTGCAGCAGGCACTTCGAATGCTGCGACCGAAACGACACGCAAATCTGTTTCGTTTGGTGCTGCGTCAAATGGTGCGATCACATCGGATGCCGATATCAGTTGGACGAATATCGCAGGTTCGCAAGACGCAACACACTTCACCGCTTGGGACAATATAAGTGCAGGCAACTTCTTGTTCTCAGGCACGATCACAGGCAACGCCTATACAGCAGGCGATACATACACAATTTCATCTGGCAATCTGTCTGCTTCGCTAACTGTCGCTAGTTAGTAGGCCGCGATGGCGGTCAAAAGATTCCTGCTCGACACGAGCGAACTTAACGACGCCACCTACGGGTTGGATGGCGGTCTTGCATTCCTTCTCGATTCCAGCACACTTGATGGCACAAGAGTTCTTGATGGTGCAGAGTTCTTAACCACAGCCACAGGTTCAGCGTCGCTTGGTGGAATGTCGGCGTCAGCGATAGCGACCGTTGCACATTTCGCAACCGCTTCAGCGTTGTTCGGTGAACTTGTCGCCGAAGTTGCACAAGTCATCGTCACAACTGAAGCAACAGCCGAAGCACAACTCGGCGGACTATCTAGCACAGCGACCGCAACAGTTGTCCTACCGGCAACAGCATCCGCAACTCTCGGTGGTCTTGCTTCTTCGGCCACTTCCACAGTTGTACTACCAGCAACCGCGTCGGCTGACCTCGGCGGTCTTGCCGCTTCGGCTATCACAGCAGTCGAACAGAACGCCATCGCAACCGCAAGCCTCGGCGGTCTAGTCGCAACAGTCGATTCAATACCAACACCACCAGAACCTGAGCCGACACCGACATTATCTGGCGGTCGCAGAGTCTATTCAACGACGCCACGCAAAAAGATTGAACCCGTCATCGAACCAATCGTCGAGATACCAGTGATTGAACCGAAACGACGCTATGCGGTTGCTTCAACATCCTTGACAGGGATGCAAGCACAAGCGACAAGCACTATCACATTCAGCATCTTGGAAGATGAAGCTGAACTACTATTGATGATCTGAGGTAACAATCATGCCAATCACAAACGGATCTATCGCAGTCGGCACAGCCGCAACACTTGTCAGTCACGCTGGAGTGAATCCAGGCACTTTGCACATCAGCAACCTTGACAACACCGACACAATCTTTATTGGTGGTGAGACAGTTGTCGTGAACGCTGGTCATGCGTTACCGAAAAGCGAAACCGAAGACTTTGATTTCTATCCAGGTCAAAGCATGTATGCAGTATCAACCAAAACAGGCCATTCAGTAGCGTTCACACTCATCACTCCGTAATGCCTTACTTCATTACCGACAAATCACCAGATTGTTCTGGGTGGGCAACCATCAAAGAAGATGGTGAAGTTATCGGATGCCACACAACGAAACAGGATGCAATCGATCAGATGGTTGCGGTGTCTATCGCCGAGGATATGGAACCTGGTGGTGAACGTGCGTTGCCTGACAATTATCGGCCTGCGTTGTCGCCTGATGTTCCTGAAGGTCGCGCTTGCGGGAACTGTGCGTTCTACGATGACGACAATGTGATCGCAGATGGCGACAATCTCAAAGCATGGTGCGAGAAGTGGGATGAGTATGTTGACGGCGGATTCTATTGCAACGCATGGCAACCACATGAAGAAGAGATGGAAGAAGAAGAAGAAGAAGAATCGGTGCGTCAAGTATCTCTCGAAGTTCCTGTCTACATTCGCACCGCAGCCCGAAAAGGATTGGACTACTACGGTCAAGGTCTCGCGGGTGAAGGGCTGGTCGATAGAACCGTTCGTGAGGCACGAGACATGGCGCGAGGCGACATCACCGAAGACAAAGTTGTGCGAGCGAACGCATGGGCGCAACGACACGCCGTAGACCTACAAGCACCAAAGAACTCGGACTCAACCAACGATCAGTTCCCTGGTGCGGGTGCGGTCGCACACTATCTGTGGGGCATCAACCCGTTGAACCCTCAACCGGCACGAGATTGGTTCGCAAGAAAATCTGATGCGATACAGGCCGAGCGTGGACTGTTCTCGTTTCATCGCAAGAAGGATGAATACTTTGCTAACATTCCAACCATGGAATCCATGCCTGTAGAGACACGCCGCATTCACATCAACGATTTTGAATTGCGTCAAGGTCCTACTGGTGACGGAATGTCTTTCACAGGCTATGCGGCGGTCTTCAATTCTGATTCTGAACCGTTGCCGTTCATCGAGCGAATCGCATCAGGTGCGTTCAAGAAATCTTTGAAGGGTCGCAACACAATCAAGATGTACATGAACCATGACTCGTCAATGCTTCTTGCTTCGACACGTTCAAAGACTTTGCGTCTTGAAGAAGATTCAAAAGGTTTGTTGGTGAACGCCGATCTTCCAGACACGACAGTCGGTCGTGACTTGTCGGTGTTGATGAAGCGCGGCGATGTTGACTCGATGTCATTCGGGTTCTCTGTTCCGTCCGGTGGCGACAAATGGTCAGATGACGGCATGACTCGCGAGTTGCGTCAGGTGCGTTTGCATGAGGTTTCGGTTGTGACAGGGTTCCCTGCTTATACGGCCACTTCGGCTTCTGTCCGATCTCTTGACATCCTTGCCGAGCGCACAGGTGTTGACGCAGACAAACTCGCTGAAGCGATCACGGTCCTTGAGACTGGTGGCACTTTGTCGGATGAGTCGGCTGATCTGTTGTCGAGCGCGGTCAGCAAACTTCGAGCCGAACCAGCCAAGGTTCCTTCGTCGGTGAATCTGTTGGCGAAACATCTTGAACTGTTGAAAACTTTCTAGTTTCTCATATACACTCGGTCTGTCGGTAAGCGTCCCGCTACGACTAGAGATTGGTCAGCGACCCGCGCCATCGGAATAAACAATCCTGCGCATCCACATATCAACCAATCATGGAGAAATCATGAAACAATTCATTGAACAACAAATGGCTCAACGCGCTACAGCGTGGGAAGCCGCAAAGAAGATTCTTGATGTTGCAACCGCTGAGAAGCGTGACTTGACAGCAGAAGAGACTCAGACATACGAGCGCATCAGCAAAGAACTTGAGGATCGCCAAGCAACAATCGAGAAGCTCCGCGCCGATGAGGCCCGTGAACTTCGTCTTGAAGCAGCAACTCGTGACATCGCAGATCAGGTTCGTCCAGTCGCTGATGCACCACGCGGTATTCGTTCGGATGCAGAAGTTATCCGCTCGATGGCAAAAGGCGAACTTCGTTCGTACTCGTTTGAAAAGCGTGATGTTGTAAAGACATCAACTGGTTCACCAGTTCCAACATCTTTCTACGATCAGGTCATCATGCTTGCTCGTCACGTTGGTCCGATGCTCCAGACATCAACTGTATTGAACACTGCATCGGGTGAGAATCTTCAGATTCCATCACTTGCTCAGTATTCAACGGCAGCAATCACAGGTGAAGGTACAGCAATCGCTGAGAGCGATCCTGTATTTAATCAGTTCGTCACTCTTGGTGCGTACAAGTATTCGTTCCTTGTTCAACTCTCAACAGAGTTGATCGAAGACAGCGGTGTCGACATCTTGTCATTCTTGGCAGATCAAGTCGGCAACGAACTTGGCTACCGTGTCAACGCAGCGTTGACAACTGGTTCAGGCACAAACCAACCAAAAGGTATCGTCGTGGCTTCATCGCTCGGCGTCACCGGCGGAACGGGTGTGTCGGGTGCGTTCACAGCAGACAACTTGATCAGCCTGGTCTACTCGGTAGACACAGCAGGTCGTCGTCTTGCAGGTTCGGGCTTCCAGATGAACTCGTCTTCAATCGCGAAGATGCGTTCGTTGAAGGACACCGCAGGCAACTACGTCTTCTCACCAGCATTGAATGCTGATGCACAAGACTTGCTCCTTGGATATCCGGTATACGAGAACCCAGCAATCGTTGACACAGCAGTTAGCGCGAAGTCGGTAATCTTTGGACACCTTCCTTCGTACTATGTTCGTCAAGTTGGCGGCATCAAGTTGGATCGAAGCGATGACTTCGCATTCAGCTCAGGCCTTGTTACCTTCCGCGCAACAATGCGTGTTGATGGCAACTTGCCACAAACATCACATGTCAAACACTTCATCGGTAATGCTGCTTAATTAGAGCAACCGATAAACAGACATGACAGTCCGCAAGGACTGTGACTAGGATTAAGTCCACGGCCATTTCGTGCAGGGTTGGCCGTGGACTTTCCATTTCTGCACTATTCTTAGGAGGATCATGTGGCAAACCGTAATAGTCAAAGGCATACCGGTGGAGATGCCAGGGTATTTAGCGGAGCGTTTGCTCCGAGCGGGCGTAGCGCACTCGTTGGAAGTGTCCGACCTACCAATCCCGACAGACTCAGAGTCCTCTGGTACAGCAATGCTCCATGGGCTTCCACAGGATACGGACAGCAAACCGCGCAAGTCATCCAAAGGCTCGCGAAAGAAGACCACCAAGTAGCAGTCCATGCGATGTACGGCCTGTCAGGCGCGACATCAACTTGGAATGGTTTCAAAATCTATCCGCAAGGACTCGCAACATACAGCGACGATGTCGTTGTCGCGCACACCATGGAGTGGGCAAATCAGGATCTGTCGACACCTACGTTGTTGATGACTTTGTTTGATGTGTGGGTGTTGAAATCTGAATCATTGAAAACTTTGAAGAACATCGCATCGTGGGTTCCTATTGATCATCAGCCGACACCGCCAGATGTGTTGAGATGGTGTGAGCGTGACAATGTGCGTCCGATAGCGATGTCCAAGTTTGGTTCACGAATGTTGGAGACGGCAGGTGTCGAACACTTGTATGTTCCTCACGCAATCGAGCCTGTGTTTCAGCCGACCGATTCTGTGATGCTTGCCAACGGTCGCAAGATGACTGGTCGAGAGTTCATGGGTTGGGAAGAGGACAGGTTCGTGGTGTCTATGGTTGCGACGAATAAAGGTTCGCAGCCTGCTCGTAAGGCTTGGGCCGAGAACATTCTTGCGTTCTCTATCTTCGCCAAGGATCATCCTGATGCTGTGTTGTATTTGTACACGGAGCCTGATGGTGCGATGTCTGGGATTAGTTTGCCGACATTGTTGGATGCGGTCGGTGTGTCGAAGGATAAATACAAGGTTGTTGACCAGTATGCGTATCGTCATTCGTTGCCTCAGAATGTGATGGCTGCGATGTACACGGCGTCCGATGTTCTTCTTGCCTGCTCGATGGGTGAAGGATTCGGCATTCCAGTCATTGAGGCACAGGCCTGTGGGACGCGGGTGATTGTTTCTAACTTTACGGCGCAACCTGAACTGGTCGGTGACGGCTGGACGGTTGATGGTCAGCCGTGGTGGGATGCGGCGCAGGCTTCATGGTTCTTCACACCGAACGTGCCTGACATCGTCAATGCCTTGAAGATGGCCTATAACGCGCCTAGAAGCCGTTCTCAGGACGCGATCACCCATGCCCTAGGGTATGGAGCCGACAAGGTTTTTGAGCAGTTTTGGAAGCCTGCAATGAAGGAGCTGTCTGCATGGTGCCGGTCATAGTCATACCCGTACTCAACCGATATGACCTACTTGAACGATGTATCAGAACAATCGATTATGCGGTTGAACATCTGATCATCATCGACAACGGCGGAATGATCGAGAAGGATTGTTTGTCGTTGCCGAAGAACTCAAACATCAAGAACCGATATGTCTTGGATATGCCGAGCAATCTCGGTGTGGCGACATCTTGGAATCTTGGTATCAAGATGACACCGTTCGCATCGGGTTGGATTCTTCTAAACTCGGACGCATTCTTCGAGCGCGGCGAACTTCAAAAGTTCTACCGTGAATGCCACACAGACGAGATTCATTTAGCAGGTCAACCAGGTTGGTGCTGTGCGTGGATCGGCTCACAAGTAGTCAAAGATGTCGGCTTATTTTGTGAAGCATTCCATCCGGCATATTTCGAAGACAACGACTATGAGCGTCGCGCATTGCGCATGGGTAAACAGATAACCAAATCACAGGCGATCGTCTATCACGACAACTCATCCACATTGCAATCCGACCCGACATTCATCGCCAAGAACCAGGCAACCTTCGAATCGAACCTTGAGTTGTTCAAGTTGCGCAATGTGCGTCTTGATGCTGGTGAATGGGATTTGCAACGGCGCATTGATTTGAGTTGGGATTGATGGCCAGATACCACGATTATCTTTCGCCGACCAGCGCAGACTTTGACGCAATGTATCAAGCCGAACAAGAAGAAGACTTCGATGCGTGGTATCAGTCGGATCTGCGACCTATCAGCTATCGGCTTCTGTCCACGGTGATGTCGGCGTTCTCGTTCACTTCGATACTGGATATCGGTTGTGGTAAAGGTGCGCAAACACATCTGATGGCGTTGCGTGGCAGAAGGATTGTCGCCTATGACATTTCGGAGATGGCGATCCGTAAAGCGAAAGCGTCATATCCGAACATTGATTTCCGTGTCGGTGATGGTCTGACCGCAGCGAAGTCAGGTGGTTACGATTGCGCGGTCATGTCACAAACCTTGTATGTGCAACCTGATTGGCGTGAAGTTATCGCCGAAGCAGCCAAAAGATGCAACTGGCTGATCGTCCACGAATATGTGCCGATAGAAACCGAATGGCATGTGCCGGACGTATTCAATTTGATACGCGAGTTCAACAAACATTGCACCATCGACACAAAGATTGTGATGAACGACAACCGCGTTCTATTGATTGGGCAGTCACGACGATGAGAATCTTTGACTGCATCCTGTTCAACCAAGAACACGACATGCTCGAATGTCGCCTCTCTGAACTCGGCGATGTCGTAGACAAGATGATCATTGTCGAATCGTCAACAACTTTTATGGGCCAACCCAAACCACACGGCATTGACCTTGACAGGTTCTACAAGTGGCGCGACAAAATCCACTACGAAACATTCGAACCGAACCCGCACCAGTTAGGTTGGGCGGCTGAACACGCACAACGCAACCATCTGTTTGTCGCATTGCAAGAGTTCGCACCAGAAGCCGACGACATCGTGACCGTTGCCGACTGTGACGAGATCTGGAACCCAGCCGACATCGACATACTGAAAGAAGGTTGGCGTGTCTACCTAATGAAACGCCTAGTGATGTCCGCTTATTGGCGTCTATCGGATGAACACACTATGGTCGCAGGTCCTTACGGGCGACGCGCTGGTGGTGCGCAACATCTACGATCCAACCGTGAACGGCTACCTAATTTGCGGTCAGGTTGGCATGTGTCTTGGATGGGTGGACCTGAATGGGCCGCGAACAAGATGCGATCCTTCTCGCACCAAGAACTTATGGTCGATGACCCTGAAGGATTCATGGCTGAGAACTATCGGATCGGTCGCTCGATACGCGGCGAACAGTTGATTGAAGTACAGATGGATGATTCGTGGATTCCGTGGATCCGTGAAGGGAAGGCACCGTTGTCGTGGTATCGACGCCGGTAGCAATCATCTCACCATTCGAACAGAACTATTGGGATCGGTTCGGTGAAGGGTTCATTGCATCCATTGAGGCGTTGACAGTCAAGCCGCAGGAAGTGATTCTTGTGACTCGTGCCAGAGTTGATGTGCCGTCTTGGTGGAAGGTTGTGCCGTATTGGGATGATCGCATCTGGCCGTGTGTGAACGTGGGTGTGCGTGAAGCGTCAGCGGAATGGTGTACACATCTTCCAGTCGATGACACGATGGACCCGAACTTCTTTGATGGTCTTGTTCTGCAAGGTGACGCGGTGAATGTGCGTGGCAGATGGAACGGCGGACTGTGCTACGGCACACCTGACCAATACCACAATCTGTTGAACATGGGCAA
The DNA here is from genome assembly GCA_030827545.1 of Acidimicrobiales bacterium. Lineage (GTDB taxonomy): Bacteria > Actinomycetota > Acidimicrobiia > Acidimicrobiales > Ilumatobacteraceae > BACL27. Next base: position 7,074 of record JAUREG010000026.1, on the reverse strand, counting down.
CAACGGTATGCCAGGGTTGGCAGTGATTCGTCGCAAGACTTGGTTGAAGATTCCTTACCGTTCACACAAGTATGTTGATTGGGTTCATTGGTGCGAGATGCGTTCACATAACGTTGAAGCGTCGTTTGATTCGCGTTGTGTGTGGACTTGGGTTCGGCACGATGATGCGTTGACAGCTCAACCTGACAGGCAGGCTGAACAGGATGTTGTCGAGTTCTGCCAGTTGTTGAAGTCTGGTCGTGTGATACCTGGTGAGGATTGGCCGCCGAAGTTGGCTGAATGATTCTGCCTGATCTGAAAGACCGTCACAAAGGTGAACAGATTTGGGTGTGTGGATCTGGTCCAAGTATGGGATGGGTGACACCACAATTCTTTGAAGGCAAAACTGTGGTCGCTATCAATGAGGTCGGGTATGTGTTCGGACTTGCCGATTTCTATGTGGCGACAAACTATTCGACACATCATCCAGTTGTCGCAAAGAATGTCGCCGACTATCCGCACATCATCGTTGTCTGTCCCGACATGAATCTTGAGGCATCAGACATGACTGCCACTCATGTCGGTGTCGGCAACAATGTGACGTTCCGTCCACACAAACCGTTCTGGAACCCTGAGGCTGGTTGGCCGACCGACCCTGATGTGCTGGTTTGTGGTGGCACTTCGGCACATATCGCGATGCACCTTGCCTGCTACATGGGTGCATCACAAATCAACCTTGTCGGCGTTGACTTGGGATTGATAGATGGGCAAGAGAACTTCGCTGGATATCGCAAGTCGAATGGTGCGATGGATGGTTGGCGTCAGCAGTTCGGTGTGGTTGTCGGCAAGTTGCGTGAACTGTATGGAGTAAGATTCTTCCGACTGCAACCATCTCACGAATTGTTGATTGTTGAGTAGGATAGGAAGACCATGACCATCACTAACGGTTACGCCACACGCAATCAGATCAAGGCTGCTCTTCGTATCGGCACAGCCGACACACAGGACGACGAACTGATTGACAACTGTGCCGGTGCTGCTTCGCGTCTAATTGACGGTTATGCGAACCGACAGTTCTGGGTTTACGGTTCGGCGACGACCAGAGTGTTCACGGCAGGCGACGAGTTTGTTTGCGAGATTGACGACATCTCATCGACTGCGATCACACTCAAAACCTCAACGAACGCAGACGGCAACTTCGATGTCACATGGACAGCATCCGACTATCAACTAGAACCGGTCAACGGAATCTTGGACGGACTGACCGTTGCATATACACGCATTCGTGCAGTCGGCGACTATCTGTTCCCGACATTGAACGCGAACTTCGGATCGGAAGCATTGGTGCAACTCACCGCTATCTACGGTTGGCCATCTGTACCTGAACCAATCACACAGGCTGTGATCATTCAGGCATCGAGAATCTTTAAGCGTTACGATTCACCGCTCGGCGTTGCCGGCTTCGGAGACTTGGGTGCGATACGAGTGACACGCGCACTCGACCCAGACGTCGCACAACTTGTCGAGCCATATCGCCGAATGCGGATGTTCGCATGAGCGCAACAGTCACCGAACTAAAGAACGGCATCAAGACTCGACTTGAAACAATCACAAACCTTCGCGCGTACGCACAACAACCCGACCAAGTAAACCCATCCATCGGCGGTATCGCATGGCCGACTCTAGAGTCGATCACCTATCACGGTGCGATGCGGGCAGGTCTAGTCACACACGTCTTCACGGTCAGTGTGATCGTGGGTCGTGCTGCCGAACGCACAGCACAGAACCTCATGGATACTTACCTGTCTTATGACAATGGGATTCGTGCCGCAATCGAAGCCGACACAACCCTCGGCGGATACGCCAAAACACTCATCGTTGAAGAAGCATCCAACATCACAACCGTTGACGCGAATGACACAACCTATCTGACAGTCGATTTCCGTGTCGTGGTGTACGCTTAGACCTATGGCAAAATATCAGGTCGTCCAGGGCTTCACGGTTCTAGACAAACAATATCCAGCCACTATTGATGGCAACGAAGTTGACCATCTAGACTCTCTACTGGCATCGGGTCGCATTGTTCTGGTGGCAGAAAAATCAACTTCTATCGCCGACAAGGCAGGAGATAAATAATCATGGCAAAGTTAGTTCTCACAAACTCAGTGGTCACACTTAATGGCACAGACATCTCAAACGATGTCGCTGCAATCACATTGTCCACATCAGCCGCAGAAGTACCAACAACATCATTCGGATCTGGTGGTGCAGTAACTCGCGTCGCAGGCTTGATTGACAACTCGGTGACACTTTCACTTCACAACGAATACTCGTCAGTCGAAGGCTTGATCTATCCACTCGTTGGCTCGACAGCCGTGACCATGGTTATCAAACCAGCCGGCACAGCCGCAGCAAGTACGGCCTCGCCACATTTCCAGTTCCAGGTTCTTGTAACGGAATGGTCGCCCGTAAACGGTGCGGTGGGCGAGCTAAACACAGCCGACGTAACGTGGCCGATCAGCGGAACAATCACCAAGACAACTGCATAATTCTTAACAAAACAATCAGGAGGTAAGAATGAAATTAGCAATGGAAATAACGCTCAACACGGGCGTCAAAGAAAAAGTCACTGCACACTTCGCGGACTTCATCGCCTTCGAAAGCGAAAAGAATCGTCCAATCACAAGTATGCAAAGCGATGTCAAATTGACTGACCTTGCATGGTTGTGTTGGCATTCGTTGAAGCGTCGCAACTTGGTCAAAGTCACATTTGAAGAATGGACCGAGACAGTTGAGATGTTGGAGGTCGCAACCGATGATTCGGTGATCGTCCCTTTGGAGAATCCTCAGCCCACTGGCTGATCGCATATCTTGCCTGCGAAACACATATCGCGCCAAGTTTGCTATTGCAAGAATCACCTAGAATGCTGTACACGATGGTCGGATATCTGCGCTGGAAGAACATCAAATCCAACCCACCACAGAGGATCAAATAATGGCATTCCCAGTACCGAAGAATCTCAAGTCGGCATTCCCTAATCAGCCAGGTGATCTAGGTTCAACTGTTGGTCGAGCTGGCGGAGTTGGCATCGCAGTAGAAGTCGAAGGTCTATATGACATGCTTCGTGGCTTCTCTAAAGCAAGCCCATTCTTCAACGAGATGGTTCGTAAAGTATCAACCGATTTGGCAGTTGACTTGTTGGCTGCGGTAAGAGTTGAGGCTGGAACTGTCAGTCGTTCGCGTCAAGCATTAGAAGTCACGCGAGGGTTGAAGGTAAGAAAAGATCGTGTGCCTTCAATCCGTTTACAACCAAACATGCACTTCAAATCTAAATCAAGGTCAAATCGTAAACGTGGTTTAGTACAAGGTCCAGGTCTGACACGCAAAGTGACGATGGGTGATGTGTTCTTCGGTGCAGAGTTCGGTGGCGGTGCCAGACCGACCACGAAACAATTCTTGAGACATCGAGGACAATCTGGCTACTTCTTCTGGCCGACTGTTCGCAAGAAAAAGAACGAGATTGCCAAAAGATACCTAGATGGCATTGAAGATGTGGTCAAAAAACTAGATATCGGCTGATACTTGCATTCGGCTCAGGATTCGCTATCCTGAACCTAGGAGGTTCTGCACAATGTTTGAAGTCGTCGGTTTCCCGTCCGTCAAATCCATCTACCCAAAAACCATCGCCACATCTTGGATGGACTTCGCAGCAATACTCGGCAACCATCAAGAACGTGAACAGAAGTCCGACGGCAAATTGTACTCACCAGTCACCTATCGCGAGTACACGACCCGTGGCAATCGCAATGTGTCACATGTCTGGGCATTGGTTGCCGACCTTGACGGTGAAGCATTCGAGCAGGCTGATCTCGGATCGTATATACACTTTGCGTACACAACCTGGTCACATCGCGACAATGACCCACACTGGCACGTTGTCGTTCCATTCGAACAAGCTGTGCCGGTACAGAATTGGGAAGAAGTCTGGCATGAGACACATGAGCGACTTCGTCTCAAAGGCGACCCAGCCACCAAAGATCCTGCCCGTATCTTCTATCTGCCACAACACGAAGCAGGTCAACCATTCCACACACATCATTCAGGTTGGCGATTCCTTGACCCGACCATCACAGATATCGCAGCACCGACACGCACATTCTCAACACCGAGCATCCGCTCGACTGTGCAACGCACCAGCACAAAGAAAAATCGTCATGTCACAGATCCGCGTTGGTGGGATGCACCAGTTGACTTGTCAAAATATGATGGCATGACACAGCAACAGATACATAGAAGCATTCAAGTTGAGTGGGCTGACTTCAAGAAACGAGCAGGCATAAACTGAGTAGAATTGCGTCACCATGGCAGGTGAACGCACATTCGTTGTAAAGATTCTCGGTGACGCAGGTAGTGCTGTCGCCGCGTTCAAGAAACTACAAGCCGAAGGCGAAAAAGCCACAGGTACGTTAGGTGTTCAATCCAAACAACTTGAAAGCATCTTCAAGCAAGTAACCATCTCAGCCGCCGCAGGTTTCGCTTCCGGTGTCGCACTGATGACCAATTCGGTTCAAGCCGCACTACAAGCCCAAGCCGAACAAACCCGTCTTGCCACGATACTCAGACAAACCGTCGATGCTTCAGATGATCAAATTGAATCTCTCAACTATCAAGCCGAAGCACTACAAAGAGTCGGTGTTGTATCAGCAGGCACAACATCGGTCGTTCAATCTCAGTTGGCCACATTCGATTTGTCAGTAGACACAATCAAACGACTTACACCCGCAATCCTTGACTATGTAACAGCAGAAAAAGGTGCGGCTGCAAGCACCGAAGAGTTCAAGTCAATGACCAATGGACTTGCACAAGCACTGCAAGGCAACTTCGCAAGCCTCACAAAGAGCGGTTTCGTACTAGACGCGAACACAAAAGAGTTGATCAAGAACGGTACGGAAGCGCAACGATCTGCGGCACTTGTCGAGGTACTCAACTCGACATATGAAGGTTTCAACAAGACGTTGAGAGACACACCTGAAGGACAGATGCAGGCGTTGAGAAATAGTTTCAATGACTTGCAGACGTCATTGGGTCAACTATTGTTGCCGGCGTTGGCTGCAATTCTGCCATTGTTTCAAGCATTGGCAACATTGGCACAGCAACATTCGACATTGTTTGGTGCGCTTGTCATCACCTTCACTTCTGTTGCTGGTGCCGTTCTTCTCTATGCCACCTATCTGAAACTTCTTCCGCTTCGAATCGCTGCGGTCGCAGCAGCACAAGCAATCTGGAATGCGTTATTGGTAGCGAATCCGCTCGGCCTATTTATTGCAGGTGTCGCCGCCTTGACTTTGGTGATTATTAAAGTGACCGGCAATTTTGAAAATCTTTGGATTATGACACAGAAGGTAGTTAATGGTTTCAACAGCCTTCTAAACATCATCCTTCCGCTTGACATTCCGATGATGAATGTCAAGAAACGAACAGAAGAAATTGCTGAAACACAGTATCGATCAATTCCTATTGCCGAACAGATTGGTACAAAATATCTTGAGATTGCTGGTGCATGTCGCGAGATTCTAAAAGTGCCAATCGCCAAACAATTAGCGACACAGGCTGATCGGTTGACACAACTAGCGTTCTCTTTGGGTGTCACCAAAGTGTCGTATGGTCAGTTTGATAAGGCGACTGGTGGTGTTTCAAAAACCGTTGAAACTGCCGCCGAAAAAATGAAGAAGTACACGGATGCGTTGAAACAATCCGAGGTTGCTTCGAAGTCTTATACTCGCTCGCAGAAGGCTACTGCTGATGCGCAGAAGTCTTTGAACTCGGCCAACACCGATCTTGCCGCAGCACAAGATCGATTCAACAAAGCAGTCGCAGGTTATGGTGCGGATTCAGATGAGGCTAAAAAAGCTCAAAAGGAATTGAGCAAAGCGCAACGCAATGTTGAAGCGGCTGGATACCGAGTTGAAGAGTCGGTGTTCGCTGTTGCTGATGCTGAAAAGAAACTTGCCGAACTTCGAGCCGACCCGACCTCAAGTGCGCAGGCTATCCGTCAGGCTGAGATTGATTTGGCTGAAGCAAAACTTGCGGTCAAAGACGCAACCGAAGCCCAAGAAGAAGCAACAAACGGTTTGGCTGACGCACAATTCATACTTAACGAAGCAGTCAACGGTGCTGTCGTTGGCTCTGATCTTTACAACGAACTATTGAAAGAAGTTGATGACGCAAAAGAACGTCAAACTTCTGCGTCAGAAAAGTTGACTGATGCGATAGATGCTGAACGAGAAGCGTATGAGCGTCTCGCCGAAGCAATCAAAGCCGCTACTGATGCAGCCAACAACACAGGTCGACCCAACTTGACCATCCCATCTTTGCCGCCTGTGCCGACACCTACACCCGTGACGGTACCTTCCGATATTCGTGGTGGCACAGGTGTGAATGTCAATATCAACACGGGTATCGGCACGAATGGTGTTGAGGCTGGTCGTCAGATTGTTGAGGTGTTGCAGCAATATAGTCGGATCGCTGGTGGGAACTTCTTAGAGTTCGCGGTTGCGTAATTATGCCTAAGACACTCAAGTGGGGTCAAGAGTATTCGGTTCTGTTAGATGTCGGTGCGATCACTGACGCATTCATACTCGACTCATCAACGCTTGATGGTACGGATGTGTTGAATGGTTCAACCGATTTCGTGGACGCAACCGAATACATTCTCGCCGTATCGGTTCAGCGTGGCCGTGGCGCACAAACAGAACAATTCCAACCAGGTACCTGCCGCATCTTGGCTGACGACCGCGCATCAGGTCGACTCTTCGACCCAGCGAATACCGCGTCAACTTGGTATGCGGGCGACTTCGATCTAGCACCGAGACGTGCGATTAAGGTTCTTGCCGGCACAGCCGAACTGTTCGTTGGTGCAATCACCGACCTCGACATCACCTATGAGATGCCGAACCTGTCGTTCGCATCTATCATCGCAGCAGACGGTCTGTACGAGTTGAGCCGAACCAGTTTGACTGCGTTCACTCCATCGTCACAGTTGACTTCGGCGCGAGTCACAGCGATCTTGGATCGAGCCGAGGTTGCCTACTCAA
>JAUREG010000025.1:0-19674 GCA_030827545.1 Acidimicrobiales bacterium | reverse complement strand
AAATTGGCTTGCCACTTGTTGGTCGCCAACCCGATGTTTGGGATTCGTCATTACAAGGCGATGAATCGAAGTGGATAAAAAAGCGTGACATCGTGAGGACGTCCGCAGAACGAGTGGGGCGTGATCCTTCGAGTATTGAAATCTCATTGACAATCGAGCGACCACTACCAACAACCTCAGCAGAGGCAGATCGCTATGTTGCCGATTTAATTCGTCTACAGAGCCTTGGTGTCACGCATTTCGTTATGGACTTTGGACACCCAACTTCTACCGAGCCAGTTATGCGTTTTGTTGATGAAGTAATCAAAATAATTAAAAAGACTTAACTATTTAAGATTGAGTATTGATACAACTTTTGTAGTCAGATCTTTGAGATTAAAAGGCTTCAAAATGTAATCAGTTGCGCCGAACTTGGTACTTCACCTTGTCAATCAGATTAACGGCAAAGCGAACACTCTGCCATTTATAACTCAGTCGAAACCTAACTTTGGAGGCGACGCCGAGAATCGAACTCGGTTAAAGGGCTTTGCAGGCCCGTGCCTAAGCCAGTCGGCCACGTCGCCAAATTAAATTGACTTGTTCACCCTATCTGCGAACTCGCAAATAGAAGAGGTGTTATTTGAGAGTTACTGGACTCTTCTTTGCACCGCCATTGACAAGTACAACCAACACTTGACCGACGTCAAATGCGAACTGCGAATTTGCGACTGAAAAAATCGTGCCTGCTTCTTTCGTTGGGCGCGACCATGTGCCATCAAACGACTGGCCGTTTCGAAGAATTATTGCCCGCCCTGACCCGACAGTTTTAAGAAGTGGCGTCTTACCGCCGAACTTGTCGCCGTATTTTGTCTCTTTGCGCTCAACATATTGCAACACGATCGTTTTTGGTGTCAAGAAACTCTTGTTAACCGCATCGCGATGTATTGAACCATCGAATGAGATTGTCCAAGACTTGCCAGTCCACGAGCCAGAAACACGAGCCGACGACCACGATGCTTGAAAATAAGTTGTCTTCGTGCCACCAGTTACCGGCGCTGCGTTAAAAGTCAGGCCAATATCTTTGATCGGCGCAACTTTCGTTTCTTTAGCCATCATTGCTGCCAGGCGCAACAACTGATTATGAGGAGCTTTTTTCGAAAGATTGCGATAGTAGAACGAAGAACGATCACTCGGCGAGAGCGAAATCGATTGCGATTTGCGAATGGCTTTTAGCAATACATCATTTGCTCCGCTATAGGCAAGACCTGGGTTTGTGAACTGCTCGAGAAGTTCAAGGTCTGAAATTCGCGCACTGCGGGTTGGCCCGACAACGCTTGGAAATTTGGTGTTGAACATCGCCGCGATTCGAGTGAGGCCCCACTCAACTTCTTCGACATAAATAAGGTCGGCCTGATTCAAGTTGTAGTGCGGACGATCGGGGCGCGAATTGCCGTATTTGACCATGACAACTGGCTTGCCTTCGCCACCGGGTAAACCAGACAGCGGGCTTGGTCCACCTTCTGCGTTTACCGAGATCGGCGAGCCCGCAAGAGTTGCAATAGCGAGACCCAGGGACATTGCGACAGTGATTAACTTGTTTTTGCTCATTGTTTGAGTTTAAACGACTCGCAAAGTCGCAACGTGCCGTTGAAAGTCTGTTGTTAGCCTTGATTTGTGGCATCAAGCGATAAAAATCAACCAGCGACTACCGCTATTACCGCCGGACGCGACGACTCAGGGTCGCTTGCGCCGTCACTGACACCGGCGACAACTTGGTCAAGTACTGGCCTCGAAGAGAGCCACCGTCAAGCCACAGCAATTCACGAGACGAAGTTCTATTCGCGATATGCCAACCCGACTGTTGAAGCGTTCGAACATGCGATCGCCGAACTCGAAAACACTCAGGCGGCTCTTGCATTTGCATCAGGTATGGGTGCAGTTTCAAGCGTTGTGCTTGCGCTCTGCTCTAAGGGCGATCACATCGTGGCGCAACGCAACTGTTATGCGGGCACGCTCGCATTTTTGAACGGACCGTGTGCACGACTTGGCATTGACGTCACTTTTGTCGACGGTCGCAACGCGCAAGAATTCGCTTCGGCTGTGCGACCAGGCAAAACGATGTTGGTGATGGCAGAATCGCCGAGCAATCCGCATCTGGATTTGGTAGATCTGGCTGCGCTCGGCGCAATCAAGGGACCAATCACGCTTGTCGATTCGACACTCGCGACACCACTTGGGCAACGACCACACGACTACGGCGTATCGATTGTTTTGCATTCAGCCACAAAAGGCATTGCTGGCCATAACGATGCGACTATCGGTGTGATCGCAGGGGACGATGAATTAATCGGCGAAATCTGGGGCTATTCAATTTTGCACGGTGCAACTGCGTCGCCATTTGACGCAATGAACGCGTTGCGCGGCGTTCGAACACTTGATGCTCGTCTCGCCCGCCAATGCGAGTCTGCGCAAACTCTGGCCGAGTGGTTAGAGCAACAGAAAAACGTAACCGCCGTGCACTACCCCGGCTTGAAATCGCACCCGCAACATGCACTTGCGAAAAAGCAAATGAATTATTTTGGCTCGGTACTTTCGTTTGAAATCGCTGGAGGCAAACCTGCGGCGACAAAATTGCTCAGCGCGCTCAAATTGATCCGCCCTGCGGTAACGCTTGGTGGCACCGAAACTTTGATTTCACACTCAGCGTCGAGCACGCACAACAGTGTTGATGCTGACACAAAGGCAAAAACCGGATTAACCGAGTCGCTGCTGCGGCTTTCGGTCGGGCTTGAAGCCTGTGTCGATATTCAGCGCGACTTGGCCACGGCCCTCGCGCAAGCTAATTAGTTTTAGCGCTCTTCTTTGAAGATCACGTGCTTGCGCACGACTGGGTCGTACTTCTTGAGTTCGAGGCGCTCGCGTGAATTGACTTTGTTCTTGCGAGTTACGTATGTGAAACCAGTGTCGGCTGTGCTGCGCAACTTGATGATTGGACGCTTATCTTTGCTTTTTGCTGCCATGACGAGTTCTCAGACTTTCTTTCCGGCGCGACGCATTTCGGCGACGACTGATTCGATGCCACGTTTGTCGATTGTGCGAACACCCTTGGTGCTGACATTGAGTGTGACCCAACGACGCTCAGATGGCAACCAGAATCGACGCTTGTGCGAATTGACACGCCACCAACGCTTGGTGCGAATGTGGGAGTGCGAAATTGTATGACCCTTGCTTGGGGTCTTCGAGAGGACATCACAGCGATTTGGCATTCAGACAGTATAGAGGGCACTTTTACCCCGATACACTTTGAAGCCATGAAACCTGAGATTCACCCCGATTACCAGTTCGTTGTATTTGAAGATAGTTCGGCTGACTATCGCTTTTTGACTCGTTCGACGCTGAAGACTGACCCTGCGAAAACTGTTGTTTGGGAAGATGGCAATACATACCCACTTGTGCAACTTGAAATTTCAAATGCCAGCCACCCATTCTTCACCGGTCAGATGAAGATCATTGACTCGGCTGGTCGTGTTGATCGCTTCAACAAGCGTTACGGCGCTCGTAAGAAGACTGTTGCTAAAAAAGCACCTGCTGCTAAAAAATAGTTTGTAGTTGTAAGTCGCGCGTCGCGAGAGCGCGATCAGCGTTCAAAAATTGAATCGCGTGAAAGTTTCGTAATTGAGGTTTCGCCGATCAGCGCCATCGTGCGTGAAACACCGCTAGTGATGTGATCGAGCGCCCATTGCACGCCCAACTCGCCCGCTGCACCAAGACCATATAGATATGGTCGCCCGAACATCACGGCTCGCGCACCGAGTGCACATGCTTTGACAACATCTGAGCCACGGCGAACACCACCATCGACTAGAACTTCGATCGAATTGCCAACAGCGTCGATCACGCTCGGCAAAAGTTCAATTGGGGCCGGCGAACCGTCTAGTTGACGGCCGCCGTGATTTGAAAGTGCGATTGCATCGACACCCATAGACGCCGCCTGTTTAGCATCAGCAACACACTGAATACCTTTGAGCATGATTGGCAAACCTGACTCTTGACGAATCCAATCGAGATCGTGCCAACTTAATGTCGGGTCAAATTGCGAATTGACGTAATCAGACAACGTGATCGCTTTTGAGCCGTCAACATCTGACCGGCCAGCGACTGCCGAAAACGTGATCGGCTCGTTTGTCACGAATTTATAAGTCCATCGCGGGTGGCGAATGCCGTCGATAAAAGTTTCAAGACCAATTTTTGGTGGAAGCGTGAAGCCACGTCGCACATCACGCTCGCGCCGACCGAAGACTGCCGTATCAACAGTGACCATGATCGCTTTGTACCCGGCTGCTTTTGCGCGTTGCACCAGTTCGCGCGATAGCCCACGGTCGCGCCAAACATAAAGTTGATACCACAGTGGGCCAGTTGCAACGCTGGCGACTTCTTCGATGCTGCGGGTACCGAGAGTCGACAATGTGAACGGCAGCGAGTTTTTGCCAGCAACCCGAGCGACTGCCAATTCGCCCTGAGGATGAGCAATGCGAGTGAAACCAGTCGGCGAAAGCGCAATCGGAAACGGCACTGGCTGACCCATGATTGTTGTAGCGGTTTCGATTTGCGAAACATCGCGCAAAACTTTTGGCACGAGTCCGAACTTTGAATATGCCGAACTGTTGTTGGCAAGCGACCATTCGTCTTCGGCGGCACCATCGAAATAGTCGAAAACACCGCCAGGCAAGTTGCGCTTGGCAAGTTTGCGCAAATCTTTTAGGTCGCCACAAGCGGCAAGCCTGCGTTTGTCACCGTTGAATTCGAACTTGCGAAGTTGTACAACGGATCGAACCGACTTGAGCACAGACCTACTCTAGCGAGTTGATGATTTCGGCAACTTCTTCGATTGTGGTTCGCGGATTGATGATGCAGAAGCGCAAAATTGTTTCACCATTGAGTGTTGTCGGCACTACGAACGCTCGCCCCTCGTTGAGCATTTTGTCGCTCCACGCTTGATATTGCTCGGGCGTCCAACCGTTTCGTTTGAAAATGATGATTGACAACTCTGGCTCAAGCAACAACTCAAGAAATGGTGCATTCTTAATTAACTGTGTCGCTTCGCGCGTGACCTGCAGCGTAATTTCCATTGCTTCTTCGTAAGCCTCAGTGCCATGCGTTGCGACGCTGAACCAAAACGGCAAACCACGGGCGCGACGCGAAAGATGATGCGCCATGTCAGACGGGTTCGCCAACGCATCACCGAGATCTTGTTGTTGCAGCACTTCTAAATATTCAGCACGCTGCGTGTGCGCACGACGAGCCGTGTCAGGGTCGCGATAGATCAGTGCGCAACAATCGAACGGGCCGAAAAGCCACTTATGTGGGTCAACAATAAAACTGTCGGCTTTTTCGATGCCGACGAACAAGTGTCGCACGCTCGGCGCACACAATGCAGCGGCCCCGTATGCGCCGTCAACATGAAACCACGTACCGAGTTCGCGCGCCTGCTCGCCTGCTGCCACGAGATCGTCGATTACGCCAAGGTTTGTCGTGCCAGAAGTTGCGACGATTGCGCAAATACGATTGCGATCTTGCGCGTCGAGCTCAGCTATCGCTTGACGCAAATTAACGCCCGACATGCGGCCTTTTGCGTCGGCTTTAACTTTGACGATGTCTGCATCCATTGCATTTGCAGCAAGACCGACCGATGAGTGCGCGCCAGACGAGGTGACAATGATTGGACGTACTCTGTCGTATGACCCTTTGCCGTTTTGTCGCCAACGCCAACGTGCTGCAATTAGAGCCGAGAGATTGCCGGCGGTTCCGCCGCTAACGAACACACCGGCACTCGTCGTCGGAAAATTCGCCAAACTCGCCACCCATTGCAACGCTTGATTTTCGGCATAAACCGCACCAGAACTTTCGAGCCACGAGCCTGCATAAATGTTTGACGCACTAAGTACGAGATCGAACAGAACCGCGCTCTCAGTCGGCGCACCCGGCACGAATGACAAGAAAGATGGATGGTCAACACTGATGCATGCATGTGAGAGATGCTTCGTGAAAATCTCAAGTGCTTTGAGACCACCAAGACCTTCGGGCGTGATCGTGTTGCCGACTAAAGCCTGTAATTGACTAAAAGTTTTCGGACCATCAAGAGGTGGTGGGTCGAGGCGAATACGTTCAAGCGCATATTCGACCACTGCTTCAGCGAGTTTTTCACTGTCTTGGTCGTGGTAATGCATCCAATAGCCGTCAGACTCGTTGCCCGACGACGGATGTTGTGGGAGTTTTGTCACCATTGTTTATTTACCACGATGGCGAACTCTACTTGTCGCCAAAGGTAATCTTTAAATATGCAATCAAAACTTTCAGTCAAACTTTCGGCTCTTGCGACCGCGGTAGCACTGCTCGCTCTTGGAGCGTGCTCGTCTAGTTCGTCTAGCGCACCTGCCGACTTATCGCCCGAGGCGGCTGCTGGTCGTGAGATTTCAATTTCTGCCGGATGTGCAAGTTGCCATGGCGAAGACGGCAATGGTCGTGTCGGGCCAAAATGGATCGGTTTGGCTGACTCTCAAGTCACCCTTAGTGACGGCACAGTTGTAACTGCTGACGATGCGTATTTATACGAGTCGATCAAAGACCCAGGCGCCAAGAAGCGTCGCGGAGCATCGGGCATCATGCCAGCAAATAAATTGACCGACGAAGAAATCGCCAGCATCATTGTCTACATTCGCGCTCTTAAATAATTTTTAAGCCAGCGTTACGAGTTCGAGCCACGACTCGTTGAAATAATCTTCTTGGCCATCTGGCATTAGAAGCACTTTTGTTGGCGCGAGTTGTTCGACAAACTCGGCATCGTGACTAACGAGAACAATCGCGCCTTCCCAGTTTGAAAGGGCGTCGGCAACCGACTGACGACTCGATGGGTCGAGGTTGTTAGTTGGTTCGTCGAGCAACAATAAATTGTTTTTGCCAACCATCATCATTGCCAAAGCGAGTTTTGTCTTCTCACCGCCTGAAAGTGTTGCCGACTCTTGGTAAACCTTGTCACCAGAGAGACCGAACATGCCGAGCATGCCGCGCAATTGTGTTTCAGTGAGACCAAGCGATACCGGTGCTTGATCACGCATGTGTTCGACTAACGAGCGTTGTGGAACCAAGTTGTCGTGCTCTTGGGCGTAGTAACCAACTTGAACGTTGTAGCCGAATTTAACTTCACCGTTGTCGGGTTTTACTTCGCCCGCCAGAATGCGCAACAACGAAGTTTTGCCGGCGCCGTTTAAGCCGAGCACGAGCAATCGCTCACCGCGACCGAGGTCGAAGCTCACATCATGGAAAATGTCTGGACCACCAAATGTCTTGCGCAGTCCGTCGACTGTCAAAACTGTTTCGCCACAATGTGGCGGCTCAGGAAAGCGAACTTTTAATACTCGTGCACCGCGTGCCGCGTGCACTCGAGTTTCTTCGATGCGACCAATTCGTTTTTCAATGCTGTGTGCCATCGCCGCCTTGCTTGCCTTGGCGCCGAAGCGATCGACAACGCGCTGCAGGCGCTCGATTTCTTTGCTTTGCTGAGTTGCTTTCTTTGCCTGGCGTGCTTCGTCGGCCTCACGCGAGACCAAATATTGCGTGTAGGTGCCGCGATATTCGACGATCGTGCCTTCAGAGTCTTCATCTGGTCGGTCGAGATGCAGCACGCGAGTGATCGCCTCATCTAGCAACTCGAGGTCGTGACTAATAACTAGCAGTGCACCCTTGTAAGCGCGTAAGAAGTCGAGCATCCAAGTTTTTGCATCGATGTCGAGGTGATTAGTTGGTTCGTCGAGCAACAACGTGTCACTGCCACTGAATAAAATTCGCGCGAGTTCGATGCGTCGTCGCTCGCCACCTGAGAGCACACCTAGAGCGAGATTCAAACGATCAGGCTTCAGCCCTAGACCCGCGGCGATTGCTCGCGCTTCGCTGTCTGATGCGTATCCACCTTTGAGCGAGAAAAGTTCTTCTGCTTTGGCGAACTTGGCGACATTTGCATCGCTTGAGTTTTCTTCGAGCGCGATTCGTAATTTTTCGATGCGAACGATGTCTTCGTCGATGCCACGACCCGAGAGAATGTGCGAGATCGCTGTGCGCGAGTCGAACGAACCTGCGATGCGCGGGTCTTGAGGTAAATAGCCGAAACCACCCTTGCGATTAATTACGCCCGATTTTTGTTCGTTGGCGCCACCAAGCACTTTGAACAGCGTTGTCTTGCCTGCACCATTGCGGCCAACGAGACCAACTTTGTCGCGAGGCATAACAGCGAAAGACGCGCCATTGACGACGAGCTTTCCGCCGATTTCAACGCACAGATCTTTGACTTGAAGCACCCGTCAAGGCTCGCACCACATTTGCACTGATACAACCTGCGAATTCGCCTATTGTCGTGCATATGACTAGTACAACAGATGTTTTATTCGGTGTGACAACAGCGGCAACCGCGAGCGAAGTTGTTTTTGGCGCTGCGATTGCAATCGCGTGCATGATGATTGCAGTTTGGGCGATCAGCCTGGTCATGCGTGATGCGTCGATTGTCGATATCGCCTGGGGTTCGGGGTTCGTTCTCGTGGCGTGGGTCAGTTATTGGCTGAGCGATGGCAACTCGACTCGAAGTTTGCTGCTGACAGTGTTAACGACAATCTGGGGTTTGCGCCTTGCTTTTTATTTGGCGAAACGCAATCTTGGCCACGGCGAAGACTTTCGATACCAATCAATGCGGCGCAAACACGGTGATCGTTTTGCAATCGTCAGTTTGTATACGGTTTTTGGTTTGCAGGGCTTGCTGATGTTTATCGTTTCGTTGCCCATACAACTTGGTCAGGTGCGCGAAGAGCCTGGTTTCGGAATTATTGGTGTGCTTGGTGTTTTGGTCTGGGGTGTTGGCATTTACTTTGAGGCTGTGGGCGATGCACAACTTGCCCGTTTCAAGCGCAACCCAGCAAATAAAGGTTTAATCATGGATCAGGGTTTGTGGCGCTACACGCGACACCCAAATTATTTTGGCGATTCATGTGTTTGGTGGGGCTTGGGTTTAATCGCTGCCGAATCGTCGCTCGGTATTTACGGATTAATTGGACCAGTCGTGATGACTTTCTTGTTGGTCAAGGTTTCGGGTGCTGCGATGCTCGACCGCGCGATGCTCAAGCGCAAGCCAGGCTACGAAAATTACGTCGCCACAACTTCAGGCTTCATTCCGCGCCCACCCCGCCGCTAACAACCGACGGTAAGTCTCAATTACTTATATTCGCTCTCTTTGAGCGGACGACGGGATTTGAACCCGCGACCCTCACCTTGGCAAGGTGATGCTCTACCACTGAGCCACGTCCGCATTTGCTTTATTTACTTAGGGATTTGAGTTTAGCAACGGGTCAGCGGTACTCAACACTTCTCGGCTTATCTTTACTGCGCTTGACAACCGCACAACCCCAGCAAGCGACGCAAGAACCACAGCACCGCCAATGACTTGAATCACTGAAATATTTTGGTTGTAAACCAACCATGCACCGATCGATGAGATAACTGGCCCAAGTAAAAGAATCAACGACGAAACTGACGCGTCGACATATTTTTGTGCCCAAAGCATGAAACTGTGACCGATCGTGCCAGAAAAAAGTGTCATCACGATCAAGAAACCCAAATCGCGCAAAGTGATCTGCAAAATATCATCGCTCGTAATCAACGAATACGGCACAACAACCAACACCTGAATAACACTTACCCCGTAGAGAAATTGCCATGTATCAACACCATCGACACGACGTCGTTTTGATGAGATGAAATAGAAAGTCCAGGTAAGGGCGTTGATCAATGCCAAGAAGTCACCAAAGAGAGATGACCCGCCCGTATTGCCAGCGCCAACAACAATCGCCACGACACCGGCAAAACTTGTGAACGCCAACAACACTTGCCAACGTGAAATCTTCTCGTTCAGAAATCTCGGCGCTGCGAATAACACCATTGCTGTCGAAACATTGCCGATGATCGTCGCATTGGCAACCGAAGTCTCAATAATTGCCGTGAATCCAAAAATTGTCGAGACGCCAAACAACGCGCCTGGCAGCCAAACTGACCGAAAGAGTTTCTTGTTGATCTTTCTGCCTCCGCGACGCGCAATCAGATAAAGAAGCGGAGGCCAAAACAGAACACGGTAAAACAAAATCGAATTTATTGACAGCGATGGCGCCAAAAACAGCAACGGCCCGATACCCCAGGCGAAAACAGCGATGAAAACTGCCAAAACAGGTACTGCGGCGATTCGCGCACGAGCACCACTAACTAGGTTCATTTAACGAGTGAATTTCATTTTGCGGGCGGGCGCAAATCAACTCGCAATGTCAAGATGCCATCTTCAATTGTTGCTGTGGCATCACCGAGCATCGCAAAATCTTGAAAGTCAACCTGCGCCTGAGCAAGAAAATGTTGCCGCTCTTCGCCCGCAACTGGCGGCAACGGTCGACGTTTTACCGACGATGCTCGCTCGCGAAATCTCTCGATCATTGCTGCTGGGTCAAATGCTGATGTCATAGAAATAAGTTACTTCGTCTCGTTGGGTGTCTGCGGCGTGCCTTGCGCAGCAGATGCAGGTGCGACCGGTGGTGTCGCGATCACAGGCATTGCCCGCACTGAATTGAGCATCTGTTTGCGAGTCTCTTCGTCACTCTGTGCGAATTCGGCTTGACTCATGATCTCAAGTGGCGCGAGTGCCTCGGGTTCAGGGCGCGCGGTTATCCAAAACCAAACTGTCAGGGCTGTCAAACCCGCTGCCAACAGAAGCAGACTGATGGCGACAAAGTTGAGTGAAACGCCCAAAGCAACTGCCACCGATACAAAAAAGAACATAACATCGGCATACATATGGCTAGATGCCAAACTAGTCGGAGATGACCGGCAATATCTTGAACCTGATTTCGACAGTTCTCTTTTTTGTAGTGGGCTTTGGCTTGCTTCGATGGATCAACCGCTTCGAACCTCAGTGGGTCTCGCGCGATGGCACAAGATTCAGTGCTCGCATGACCGAGGACAGCGTCGACGCCGCTAAGTGGGTTGATGTGCGCGTCGCAATTGACGGTCGACAATTGATAGTTCAGTCTCGAGGCCGTCGTGGCAAGGCATTTCGCGGCCGCTGGAATGTTGGTTATTTCACCGAAACACAAGATTTAAAACGGCGCCACTATGTCGTGACTAACGAACTCGATCGCGATGACCGCGCAATATTGCGTGTGCCGGCAACAAGCACTTGCGTAGCGGCACTTGACGCAATGTCACGGTGACGCGGTTATTAACTAATTCGGTGCTTTTCTAAGAACTCGGCAACGGGCTTGCCGACTTGATCAAGATTAATAAGAAATGCATCGTGGCCGTGCGGCGATTCGATCTCTACATATTCACAACTTCCGCCCACGTCGTTAATCATGTCGCGAATCTGTTTTTGCTGATATGTCGGATACAAAATGTCACTCGAAATGCCAACTGATAAAACAGGCGCCGATATTCGCGACACTGCTTTTCGCAACTCACCGCGACCGCGCGCAACATCATGCAAATCCATCGCCTTGCCAATAATCAAATAGCTATTCGCGTCAAAGCGACGAATCAGTTTGTCGCCGTGGTGATCGAGATAGTTCTCGACTTCGAATTTGTCCCATAGGCCAAGACCGTTGTAGTCGGCATCCATATCGGCAAGTTCGCGACCAAAACGATCGGTGAACACGTTGTCACTGCGAAAGGTGACTTGAGCAATCATGCGCGCGATTGCCAAACCTTGCCACGGGCCTTCGCCAACTGGTGCGTCGTAATAGTCGCCACCTTGCCATTTCGGATCAAGGCGAATCGCGCGACGCCCGATCGCGCCCCATGCGATTTGTTGCGCCGTGGCCTGCAAACACGTAGCAATCGGTATCGCGGTTCGCAAACGATGCGGAAACGTAATTGCCCATTCGAGCACTTGCATGCCGCCCATTGATCCACCAATTACCGAGTGCCAAACATCGACGCCAAGCATGTCGCTTACGCGCACTTGTGCACGCACCATGTCGCGCACTGTGATAACCGGAAATCGCGAACCATACGGCTTACCATCTTGCGGATGATTCGACGCAGGGCCAGTAGTACCTTGACAACCGCCGAGCGAATTCGTGCACACAACGAACCATTTGTTTGTATCGATTGCACAATTCGGACCAACGAGACCCTCCCACCAACCTGGTGTTGGTGTGCCTTCTTCGGCGCTACCAGCAGCATGCGAATCACCTGTCCATGCGTGACACAACAAAATCGCATTCGACTTTTCGGTATTTAGCTCGCCCCACGTTTCGTAAGCGACGGTGACGTCTTGCAATGTCTTCGAGTTGTCAAGCGCAATCGGTCGCTCGGCTGGAAAGTGCAAAAACTTTCGCGTGCCAGACGGCAGCCCAGCATGCCACGCGCCAGTCGCGGGATAATCATGTCTGGTCATCGCTGAACTCGTTTCATAAATCGTGCGCGAGTTGCAAGATTTGCATTTAGAGTTCGGCCCGTTGCTCAGCTTTCGCTGAGCCACATCCCCACCCGAAGGTGAGCTGGCACCGTGGGTCTAACCCCGGTTGCCGGACCATTTGGTCACTCCTGATGCAACTTCTTGCAAACCACGCTTTTACTCGTTGATTGCCGAATCAACGATAGCGGGATAGCGTGATGATTAACACGCGGGCGGAGTTGGGGATTATTCGCGTTGGTCTATCGCGCATGCATCGGTGCCACCCGGCAAATGCTGGCGATTTTTGGCAATCAATTTATAAATTGCGGATGAAACTACGCGCACGACCGGCAAGTCAATGGCGACTCCAAGTATCGCCCAGCCGAAAGAACTCGAGCACAAAAGTGCAGCTACTGCTCTGCTGCCAGAACGCACTGTTGAGTCACGACTAACCCACTGCAATGCCGTCGTGCATTGTTCTGTGGTTAAACCAAGTGTGTTGAGATCTGCTTTTTGATGAGCAACAATTTTTGCGTCTGTCTTGATTCGTCGCTCAATGAACGCGACGCAACGCGCGCAAAATGCGCAGTCGCCATCCCAGATTAAAAAATCTGTCGCTAGCTTCGTCACAGATAGAACGATAGTTGTACTAATCGGTCACTATGCGCACAGATACGATGATTTTGTGAAGTATCGGTTTTTGTATCGACCAAGTTGGGTTTTGTTGCATGTGACCGTGGTCGCTGCCATAGTTCTGATGATCAACCTCGGGCTTTGGCAATACAGCCGCTATCACGAGCGTCTTGATTTCAATGAAATCGTTTCAGAACGAATCGATGCGCAACCTAAACAACTGCAGATTTTGCTTGCAGAACTCAGCGACGACAAAGTACAACCATCTGATCTCGAATGGCTAAATGTTTCGGTTGAAGGCACTTATCTTGATGATCAAACACTGCTCGCAGTTAACCGCTCGCAAGAAGGCATTTCGGGTGTCGACCCGCTCACACCGCTCTTGATTGGCGAAGGCTCAATAGACGGTGGTTCGGGCGATCAAATAGTGCTTGTCAATCGCGGGTTCATCTCGCAAAAGATTGACACCCCGAAAGCCCCCGTTGGCACCGTTCAACTGATTGCGCGAGTGCGAGTTTCTGAATCGCGTCGCTTTGGCGAACTCAGCGACCCAGCGACTGGCAAGTTAATTGAAGTCATCAACATTGATCTGCCTCGGTTGTCGCAGCAGATCGAAAACCTAAACACCGAGATCTACATCGAAGTTCTTGACTCGCAACCAAAAGACTCACCCGAACTTGCACGCATCGCAGACCCAGTTTTGTCGACTGGTTCACACTTGAGTTACACAGCCCAGTGGTTTATTTTTTCAATCTTCGTTGCTGCTGGTTGGGTCGTCGTTGTGCGACGCAAACTAAAGTCAGGCTAGGTTTTCGACGAAACCCTCAAGTTGTCGCAAATTGCGACACTCAAATACACCGTCGGTATGAGCGCCATATTCGCCGACTATCGAATCACCCGTATTCCAATACGACTTCGGCTCAGGGTTTAACCAGTAAACATGGCGGGCTCGCTTGCGCATCTCTTTAACTACCCACGATTGCGCGGCGTGATAATTGTTTCGCGCATCGCCAAGCAACAAAACAGTTGTCTTTGAGTTGATGTCCTTGCCATAGCGCTCGAAAAACACCTCGAAGGCATGACCGTAATCGCTGTGGCCGTCGACCCAAACAACATCTGCCTCACTATTGACTCTGTTAATCGCCTCACCAATATCTTCAGTCGACTTAAAAAACTTGGTCACTTCGTCAATGCCGTCAATAAATACGAATGAACGAACTTTTGAGAACTGGTTCTGAATCGCGTAAACAAACATCAGAGTAAATCGCGCAAACGCAGCAACACTGCCCGAAATGTCAGCAACAACCATCAACTCAGGCTTTGCCGGGCGCGGATATCGAAACTTCGGATCAGCAGGCACGCCGCCATAGCTCAAAGAGTGTCGCACCGTATTGCGAAAATCGAGCGGACCTTTGCGGCCGTGGCGACGTTTGCGAGCCAAACGTGCAGCAAGCTTTCGCGTCAACGGGTATAAAGCTTTCTTCAAACTTTGCATTTCGTCGCGACTTGCGTGCATGAACTCGACATCTTCGGGCAGTGGTTTGCGCAAAGTTTTAGCCATCGCCTCGGCACCACGATCGGCGACAAGTCGACGTCGAATCTCTGCTTCAACTTCTTGCTTGAATTGCTCGATGCGACTTTCAAACTCGTCTTTCTCAAGTCGTTCTTCAAGTGAAGAGAGTTCTTGTTTGCTCATCTCACGATTGGCGTCCATCAGCTTTTGCAGCATGTTGTCAAGATCAAGATTTCGAAGCGTGCGATACAAGTAGTAAGTGCCGCCGACTGGTCGACCGGGCTCCATGCCCGCAAATCGCTGCACTGATTGCTTGGCCAAAGCGCGCATCATCGCTTGATCACCATTCATCAGCGCACGCATCAACATCGCCGCGATCTCTTCAGGTGTCAACGAATCCATTCCGCCGCCAGAACCCTTGCCTTCGCCCTGACCTTTTACTTGGTCCATCTGGTCTTGCATTTCGCGCCAGAAGTCGTCGGGCTGACCTTCTTGGTTTATTTCGTATTCAGGGCCACGCAACGAGAAATAAACTTCGAAAATTGTTTCGAAGACTCGCCAATGCGCGTTGTTCTTAACCAGAGTCGCGCCGAGTGCATATTTAAATGCATCACGATCTTCAATCGGTATGACCTTCACTGCTTCCATCGCGTCAAGGTTTTCAGTCAAACTCACCGGCAAACCCGCATTGCGCAATTCGGCAATGAAACCCGACATCAGGTCAAGTACGGGCATTTTAGAAACTCACTTCGTAACTGAAAGTTCTTTGGCCGCTTTTGCGATGTCAGTTTGATATTTCAGAAGGATATGCAAAGTCTCTTTTGCTTCTTTCTCGTCGATTGTTTCGATGCCGAGAAGCATCAGAGTGCGAGCCCAGTCAAGGGTTTCGCTAACAGACGGCGCCTTCTTCAAATCAAGTTGGCGGATACTGCGCACAATGCGGGCAATTTGATCCGCGAGATTTTCGCTGATATCAGGAACCTTGGTCAGAACAATTTCTTTTTCGCGCTCAAGATCTGGATAATCAACGTGCAAATAGAGACAACGGCGCTTCAATGCCTCAGAGAGTTCGCGTGTGTTGTTTGAGGTCAAGAACACCAGCGGAATCTGCTTTGCAGTTATCGTGCCCAACTCAGGAATCGAAACTTGATACTCAGACAAAATTTCGAGAAGTAGCGCTTCGGTCTCGACTTCGACGCGGTCAACTTCGTCGATCAGCAATACAACTGGCTCTTCGCTGGTTATCGCCTCAAGCAATGGCCGAGTCAGCAAAAACTCTTCGCTGAAAATATCGTCATGCACTTCACTCCAAGAGTCGCTCTTCTTGTCGGCTTGAATTCGCAACAACTGCTTTTTGTAGTTCCATTCGTAGAGTGCCTTCGATTCATCGAGACCCTCGTAACACTGCAGACGAATTAGTCGTGCGCCTGTCATCTCGGCAACACTCTTTGCGAGTTGTGTCTTGCCCGTGCCTGCAGGGCCTTCAATTAGAACTGGCTTGCCCAGTCGATCTGCCAAATAGACCACACCTGCGATGCCGTCATCGGCAAGGTAATTTTCTTTTTTTAGCCCGCTGCGAACGGTGGCGACGTCTTTAAATCGTGGTTTCACCCGCCCAACCCTAGCCGTCAGGCATTGCTGTAACTAAGTGCAATTACGATTAGAAGCCATGGCTATGCCCACCGCCCGTTCGGGTCTGCTGCGAGCCAATCTCACTGTGGCTAGTGGCACCGCGCTAAGTCGACTTACAGGCCTTGCTCGCATCATTGTTTTTGGCATCGTTATCGGCCAGACCGCTCTGGCCGACGCTTACGACATCGCCAACAATGCGCCCAATGTTGTTTACGAATTATTGCTCGGCGGCATTCTCACCGCAACACTCGTGCCCCTATTCACTCGGCACCTACAAACCGGTGACGACGACTCGGTCAGCGCAATCACAAGTTTCGCGGTTGTTGCACTAGGCGTGATCACGGCACTTGCCATCGCGCTTGCGCCACTGATTTTCAAAGTCTTCTCACTAAACCCCGCAAGTGACATCGACTCCGATCTATTTAGCCAAGCGGGCACGATTCTTACTCGCCTGCTGCTGCTCCAAGTTTTTTTCTATGGAGTCACTTCAATTTGCACGTCAATCTTGCATGCACGCAAGAAGTTTTTTGCTGCGGCTTGGACACCAGTGTTGGCAAATATTGTCACGATCGTTTCTCTGCTATTTGTTAACCGCGTCAGCAATGTTGACCCACCAACGCTCTCAGAAGTCGTCGACAACACATCGTTGCAATGGCTTCTTGGCATGGGTTCAACATCGGGCATCATCGTGATGGCAGTCGGCATGCTCTTGGCTCTGCGCAATAGCGAAACAAGGCTGAAGTGGAACTTTGATCTCTCACACTCTGCGGTCAAAGATTTACTCAAACTCTCTGGCTGGGCAGTTGGATATATCGCCGCCAACCAAGTGGCTCTCGTGGTAATAAAAAATCTCGCCAATCCGGGTAGCGGAAATGTCGACGCCTACTCAAAGGCGTACACATTTTTCTCTTTGCCCCACGGACTTCTGGCAGTCTCGATTGCGACAACTTTTGTGCCTGAACTCGCTCGCGCTGTTGCGCAAAACAACAAGCAAGAATTTGATCGCAGGTTTTATTCTGGAATTCGACTCACAGCACTTGCGACCATACCGGCTTCTCTAGTTTTGGCAATTTTTGCCAAGCCGATTGTTGCGCTGTTGTTGCAATACGGCAATTTTGATGATTCGGCGACTACAAATACCGCTCGCGCACTCGTCGGCCTGAGCATCGGCCTTTCCGGCTTCTCGATTTATTTGTTCGTGTTGCGTGGCTTTTATAGCCACGGCGACACGCGCACGCCATTTTTCATCAATGTGTTTGAAAATGCTCTCAATATTGTTTTTGCGATTTTGCTCGTCAATAAATACGACGTGCTCGGCTTGGGTCTGGCGTTTTCGTTGGCGTATTTGATTTCAAGTGCAGTCGCACTTGTCGTGCTTCGCCGTAAAACCTTTGCGGTTACCGCTAACGCGGACTAATTAAGCAATCAACACGACTAAGTCGTCGCGATGAATCACTTCGGCTGAAATACCATCGCCAAGGTCTGCGCTTTTTTGACCGGCACCAGCACTCGCCTGCACCGAACTAACGCTGGCCATGCCACGGGCAATCACTTGACCTGCACTGTCCAGAACTTCGATCGTGTCGCCAGCCTCAAAGTCGCCTTGCACATGCTTGACGCCCGCATGCAACAACGACACATTGCGGCGAAGCACAGCATCTCGCGCTCCGTCGTCAATTGTTACCGAACCCGTTGCTTGCGCGGCAAATGCAATCCACAATTTGCGAGCAGTGAGTTCGCGTTGACGAGGCAAAAACTGAGTGCCCGCACCAGGCGTTTGATTGACGGCGTCTACAACTACATTTTTTCGTTGCGCAGCGGCGATAACCGTGCGAACACCAGACCATGATGCAATGCGAGCGGCGGCAAGTTTTGACGCCATCCCGCCACTGCCAACGCTATTTGCCGAGTTGCCTGCGCGAACTGACAACAACTCATCATCTGCATTAACAGTTTCGATAAACACGGCTTTCGAATCAACGTTCGGATCTGCAGTGTAAAGACCCTTCAAATCGGTGAGCAAAATCAAAACATCAGCCGACACGCTGTGGGCAACAAGGGCTGCTATTCGATCGTTGTCGCCAAACCGAATCTCATCGCTGGCAATCGCATCGTTCTCATTGATCACCGGCACACAACCCAACTCGAGCAAACGCAACAAGGTTTGGCGAGCGTGAAGATATTGATGACGATCGATGAAATCGTTTGGCACCAACAACACTTGCGCACCAACTAACTGATGTCGATCAAGTTGCACGTTGTACTCTTGCATCAATCGACTTTGGCCAGCGGCTGCGAGTGCCTGCAACGTCGGCATATCGGTTGGTCGCTTGCCAAGTTTCAATGCGGCAACACCGCCTGCGACAGCACCCGACGTAACGATCAAGACTTCGTGGTTTGCCTTGCGCAATTCTGCGACTTGTTCGCACAGCGCATTAACAGCAGCCGAGTTAATGCTGCCAATATCTGTCGTGATCGACGAAGTACCTATTTTTACAACGACGCGCATGACTATTGTTCCGGCGTGTAATCAAATGAGAATGTGCCAATCCACACGATTGCACCTTCTGTCGCACCGGCGCGCGCCAAAAGCCGTGGAATGCCAAGCCGCGACATGCGGTCGTCGATGTAGTTCAAGGCATCAGCGTTGGTTAAGTCATTCAATGCAATAGAGCGCTCGATGTCACGACCGTGAAGGCGAAATTCGTTGCTGCCGATGCGCTCAACGCGTGTGCCCTGAGGTTCTGGACGAAACGTAACTGGGCCGATCGGCGCGGGTTCTGTTGTTCTTGCTTCTGCCACGAGCACAGCCAATTTGTTCAAGACATCACGCACACCATCACCAGTGACTGCCGAAATCTTCGGTCCTTTCCATGCGGCAATTGCCTCAGGTGTCGCCGAATCTGTCTTAGTAGCAACAATTAATCGCGGACGATCAAGCAATTCGGGCTGGTAGGCCTTTAGTTCGCGCAGCAAAATTTCTTCTTGCTCGGCTGGCGAAATCTCTTCCATCGAAACCAAGTCGATCAGCACACAAAGAACACGTGCGCGCTCAATGTGGCGCAAAAATTGGTCGCCCAAACCTTTGCCCTGACTCGCACCTTCGATGATGCCCGGAATGTCAGCAATCACAAACTCTGTCGTATTGTTCAAGCGCACGACACCAAGATGTGGCTCGAGTGTCGTGAATGGATAATTTGCAATCTTCGGTTTGGCTGCCGAAACCGAACTAATGAATGTGCTCTTGCCGGCATTAGGAAACCCGACCAACGCGACGTCGGCCATCAATTTCATTTCAAGTTTGAGCCAACGCTCTAAACCGTGTTCACCTTGCTCGGCAAATTTTGGTGCGCGCCGACGATTTGACAAAAAGCGTGCGTTACCGCGACCACCTTCTCCGCCTTGAGCCGCCAACCACCGAGAACCATGCGTTGCGAGATCA
>JAUREG010000024.1:0-21874 GCA_030827545.1 Acidimicrobiales bacterium | reverse complement strand
ACGGTTTGTGGCACACGGCGTGACGACCAACTTCGCGCATTTATCAGCGCGATGATTAATGCGACGGCGGCTACTGGTCGCGTCGCAATGACGAGTCAATGCGCCGATGCGTTGGCGGCATTTCGCAAATTCAATTACGACAATATCTATATGCGTCGCGAGTCACGAGCCCAAGCCGAGTCGGTAATTGTGCTGCTGCGCGCGCTCGTCGAACACTATGTTGCTAATCCAAAACTTATGCATAGCCCAGGTGAGCGGGATCTCTTCGACCCGAATAGCGCTGAAGCGATCAAACTTGCCGTCACTTATGTTGGAGGCATGACCGACCGCTTCGCCTGCCGCCAAGCAATGTCGCTTCTCGACTGGCCCGAATCACAACTTCCCCAAGGCATCGGCACCGAGAAATGAAAAATCACCAATGATGCAGAAGATGTGGATTGATACGGACACGGCGTCAGACGATGCGGTGGCTTTGATTCTGGCGTTGAAGAGCAAGACAACTGATGTGCTTGGTATTTCGATTGTCGCGGGCAATGTGCCGATCGAATTAGGAGTTCAAGCAGCTTTGTACACGATTGAAATGTGTGGCGCAAAGACACCCGTGCATGTTGGTGCACACAAGCCACTTGTACGAAGTTTTGCGTCGGCGCAAAATGTCCATGGCACTGACGGCATGGGTGACATCGGCTTAAAACTCGAGGGTCGAAAGCCAACGTCAACCCACGCAATAAGCGAAATGATTGCCACCTTTCGTGCAGCGCCAAACGAAATTGATCTCGTCACGTTGGGGCCGCTAACGAATATCGCCCTTGCGCTTTCGATTGAGCCTCAATTTGCCAAATGGGTGCGACGCTGTGTGATCATGGGCGGCACAGGCGCATTGCCAGGCAATGTGACGGCGGCATCAGAATTCAACGTGTGGGCCGACCCCGAGGCGGCTCGCATCGTGTTCGACTCTGAATTACCTCTCGAGATGGTCGGCTGGGACGTCTCAGTTGCCGACGCGGTTGTCTCTGATGCGCTCGCAGACGAACTGAGCAAACTCAGCAGTCTTGGCAATTTCGCGATGAAAATTCAGCGTCAGGTGCGCGAGTTCTGTCGTACAGAAACAAAACTTGATGGCTTTGACTTGCCAGACCCAATTGCAATGGCAGTCGCGCTAGACCCGAAGATCGCAACCGCAGAGGTCCAAAAACATGTCAGAGTAAATCTCGGTTTTGGCGATACTCGCGGCCAAACACTCGTAGATCACCTTGATGTCATCAATAACCGCAACAACTGTCGAGTCGTTTTGCGCGTCAACCGTGAAAAATTTATCGCGATGTTGCGGACAGCTTTAACTGATCACTAACAAATCGCTAACTGCGAGTCTTGCTCGCAAAACAGAAAGACCTGTTTAGTTAGATGCTGGATTAACGTCGACAACCTTGCGGCCACGACGCTCGGCGAACTTTACGTTGCCACTAACAAGAGCGAACAAAGTATCGTCGCTGCCTTTGCCAACATTTTTGCCCGGGTGCACTTTCGTGCCACGTTGACGAATCAAAATTGTGCCGGCATTGATGAGTGTGCCGTCAAACACTTTTACGCCGAGGCGTTGCGCATTTGAGTCTCTGCCGTTTCTTGTAGAACCGCCACCTTTGGTTTTTGACATGAATCAGCCTTTCGCAATCGAAGTAATCTCAACGAGGCTATAGCGCTGGCGATGCCCGAAACGACGACGCTGGTTAGTGCGGCGCTTGTACATGAAGCCGTCAATCTTTTTGTCAGCGACTTCGCCCAAAACTTTGCCCTTCACAGATGCCTTTGCAAGTTGAGCAGGTGTTGCGAGAACGTTCTCGCCATCGACGAGCATTACTGGGGTGAACGAAACCTCAGAGCCAGTCGCGACGCCCAACAGTTCAACCTGAACCTGCTGGCCTTTAGCGACCTTTTCTTGTTTTCCACCAGAAGCAATAATTGCGTACATATTGAACTCAGATCCTATCTGTATGAATTGCCGAAAATCACCAATAAACCCCGAAAATCAGTCGAGCATCGAGTGGTCGACCATGATTCCGCGTCCCTCGCAAGTTGGGCAAGTGTCGGCAAAATTTGTCAGCAAACCTTCACCGATTCGCTTTCGAGTCATCTCAACGAGACCGAGCTCTGAAATCTCAAACACCTGAGTTCGCGTCTTGTCGCGCGACAACGCATCTTTGAAGCGCTCAAGCACTTTCCGTCGGTTTTCGCGTACATCCATATCGATGAAGTCGATGACGATGATGCCGCCAATATCACGAAGGCGCAACTGACGCGCGATTTCGTCGGCTGCTTCAAGATTGTTGTTGAAAACCGTCTCTTCGAGATTCGTCTTGCCGATGTTCTTGCCCGTGTTTACGTCAATCACGGTCAGTGCCTCGGTGTGCTCGATTACAAGCGAACCACCTGACGGCAACCAAACTTTGATGTCAAGAGCCTTATGAATTTGCTCATGCACATGTTGTTTTTCGAACAGCGAAAGCCCCTCAGAGACTGTGTCGTGAAACTCAACGCGGTCTAAAAACTCTGGGTTGAAATCGCCGATGTATTGACGCACTTCTTCGAATAATTCGCGATCATCGATGATGATGCCGCGATAATCACTGCTGAATTCTTCGCGGATAACGCGCACAGCCAATGAAGGCTCGCGATACAGCAACGTCGGGCCGCTCGCCTTTTTTGATTTCTCTTTGATGTCTTCCCAAAGCTCTAGCAACCGCGACATATCTGTTTGCAATTCATGCTCGGTTGCATTTTCTGCGGCGGTTCGCACAATAACGCCATGCTCTTCTGGTTTGACACGGTCCAAAATTGCCCGCAAACGACGGCGTTCGTCTTCTGGCAATCGCTTTGAAATGCCGTACGTTCGCGAATCAGGTATCAAAACCACAAATCGACCCGGCAATGAAACTTCTTGAGTTAGTCGGCCACCTTTTGCGCCAATCGGATTTTTCGTCACCTGACACAAGATCAACTGGCGAGATTGCAAAACATGCTCAATGCGCGGTTCGGGCCCTTGTTCGACAACATCTTCTTTGTCGAATTGCACATCGCCGCGATACAAAACGGCATTCTTTGGCGTACCGATGTCAACAAACGCGGCTTCCATTCCTGGTAGCACGTTCTGCACGCGACCGAGATAAATATTGCCGTGAATTTGATCGGCATCATCGGCAGGTCGACTTACATAGTGCTCAATAAGACTTCGACCTTCAAGCATCGCCACCTGCGTAAAGTCTTTGCGCACTTGAACACACATCATGTAGCGACCAAGTGGTCGTCCATTGCGCTCTTTGCCTCGACGACGCTCAATTAGCTCGGCATCAGTTTCAACGACACTTGATCGCGATGACCTCGACGAGTCACGATCACCCGTGCGATCGCCTCGGCGTCGGCGATTGCGACCGCCACGACGATTTCGGCCACCACGACCAGACTTTTCGCCACGGCTTGACTTTTCAGAACGCTTTGAGTTTCCCCCGCCTTTACTGGCCGACGAATCGCTCGAATCTTCTGCGTCAGCGGTTTGTGATGGCGCGACAATCGGAGCCGGACGCGTGTCTCCAATTTGGGGCTTGCGCACAAGCGCAGCGTCGGCTGCTTGTGGTGAGACTAAACGACCTTCTCTTGGGTGCTCTGGCAATTCTGGCGAACTCATTAACTAATCCTTCTAAACCTTTAAAACGAACCGACAAACACTGGCTCGTCAATCGCGGTTAAGCGCTAACTCAGGAGACTGAGCGCACCGACTTCGCGAAAATCGAATGTTTGGAGCCTGCGCTCCGTGCTCTCAGGCTATCTCGTCGAGCGGCACTAACGACGGACTCTCCTAACGGAGACGACGCATGTAAATGCTCTGGGCCAGCCCAATCATCAACGCACTTGAGACCAGGTGCGAACCACCATACGAAATGAACGGCAGTGGCAGTCCGCTGACCGGAGTCAAACCGAGTGTCATTCCGATGTTTTGGAAAATCTGAAACAACAACAGCGAGAACACACCAGCAATCAAAAGCTGGTCAAACCGTGTGCGGGCAAGTCGCGAGATAACCCAGAGTCTCCACAAGATAATTGCGAAAAGAGCGAGAACAACAAATCCCCCAATCATTCCGAATTGCTCACCAATAGCCGAGAATGGAAAATCAGAAAATTGAACAGGGATAAACGCGCCGTTCGTTAGCGGACCCTGCAAAAACCCCTTACCGAAAAAACCGCCGCTCGAAACCGCGCGCTTGGCGAATCGCACCTGCAACACAATTTGCTGCAGGTCTTTTTCGTTTGAGTCTTGATTCAAGAACGCATCAATCCGACGCAATTGATAGCGATCGACCACACCAGCGACAGTTACCGCAGCCGCTGAAACAATCGTCAAACCAGTAACCATCGCGATGTATCTGCGCTTTGCGCCAGCCATAAGCAATACACCAGCGACACCCGCAACCAAAACTGTGGCAGAACCCAAGTCAGGTTGCAACAAAATTAAAAGAACCGGAAAACCGAGAATAAATAGCGAGACCGAAAACTGGTGATAATTAATTTTGTCGTAAGCGGCATCAGCCGTGTACGCCGCAATCAAAATCAGCACGACTACTTTCATCAACTCGGCAGGTTGCACCGAAATTGGCCCGAGGTCGAATGCAAGTCGCGCACCGCGAGTAACAGCGCCATAAACCAAAACCAAAATCAGCAGCAAGCTTGAGGCGATGTACCAAAAGACAGCACGCTCTCGAATCCAGTCGTGTCCGATTGCCATGATGATCGCAGTTGCAACGGCGGCAACAATCAAAAATGTAACTTGGCGTTGAACATAAAAATATTGATCAAAGCCTTGGTTTATCATGCGTTGACGTGTCGCTGAATAGACAGTGAAAGCACCAATCACGCTTTGCAGCGCCACAGCAATCAACAACACGACATCAACGTTGCGCCAAACAGAAACAACGTCGTAACTTGCACCCATCCATTTTGGCAAAGCGACTTTTGGCAGAAAGCGTGGCATGTTTGCTCGTCTACTCTCGAGTATCAGAAGCGCCACCAACAAGACAAAGTGGATTACGCAGCGAAGTTGGTGGGGCAACTTCAAAACTTGCTTTATCAAGTGGGTCTGCTGGTAAAACTTCGTCGTAGCGGTAATTGCCCGCTAACGCAGTGAAGATGCACTTCACAACTGGCGCAGCAGCCTGAGAGCCGTAACCAGCTTTTTCGAGATATGCAAAAACGGTGTAGGGCTGAGCACTATCCAAACTGAAAGCACCAAACGCCGATGAGTCATTCCATGGCAAGTTATTGAATCCTTGTGCAGTGCCCGTCTTGCCTGCAATCGGCAACTTCTCATAGTCATAGCCGCGAAAAATATTTTCGCCTGTCGCCTTGTGGTAGTAATCAAAATTGACACCAGGGCCAGTAATTACGCGCGCCATACCTTTGACTATTGGTTCGCGAGTTTCGGTGGGCATCGGAATGCGCCGGCTTGGCTTTATTGAGACTAGACGCTTCACAACTTCGGTAGTTCCAAAATCTACAAAACCCGGCCGAGAGTCGAGAGTGCCGGGGGCTAGCAACGCGACACCAACGCGAGGCTCGTAAACTCGGCCTCCGTTTGCGATAACTGAATAAGCCTGAGCCATCTGCAACGGTGTGACTGATAACAGACCTTGCCCGATTGAAAACAATACTTGATCGCCGACGTAATACGCACGACCAGACTCTTGCGAGATTGCGCCGATATCGGCAAGTCTCTTCTTTAACTCTTTGCTTGGGATAGTACCTGCATATTCATAGGGCAGGTCAATGTTTGTTGGCGAGCCCAAACCAAAAGTTCTCACTTCGTTTTCTAGAACAGGTGCAAAACCGCGTTCGGTCAAAATCTGTTCGCCAATTTTGTAAAAGAAAGTGTCGCTCGATACCGCAAGTGCAGACTCGACACTCACCTCGCCATAACGACACGGCGCGCCAGTCGATCGACAAATTGAATTTCTGAAAACGCACTTAACACCCTGCTGACACCGGTCATCGGGAATGCTTTGTAACTTGTAAGTGCCTCGATCGTCAAATTTGTATTTTGCGCCGCCTGGTAATTGCCCAGAATTCAATGCCGCATACGCGACCAATGGCTTAAATGACGACCCAACGTTGTACCGACCCGTGATCGCACGATTAACCAGAATCGAAAGGTCGGGGTCATCAGTTTGTGGAAATAATTGCGTGAACTTATCTTTCGGTAGTCCGCCACCAAACCAGCGAACATCAAATCGCGGATAACTTGCCATCGCCACAACGCGACCCGAGTTGTGGTTCATCACAACTACTGACCCAGCCGGGGCTTTGTAATAGTTAATCTCTGGATATTGCGGGTCGAGCGTGCCGTCAGGCAATCGCACTTGTCCAGCCTCGACACGACGGCGCACAAGTAACTGTGTTTCAAGTGCTTGCTCTGCGAACTGTTGCACTTTGAGATCGATAGAAAGTTGCAAATCACTACCCGCTATCGGCTCAACTCGCTCGATCAAACGCAGTACGTTGCCAACTGCGTCTACTTCGTAACGCACATAGCCAGGTGTTCCTCGAAGTGCTGTTTCATACGTCTCTTCTACCCCGTATTGGCCGACTCTTTCGTTCGGGTCATAGCCAATTGATTTGTAATACGCGAGATTTTCTTTCAGAATTGCACCTAAATAACCCATAACATGACCACCGAGAGCGCCGTAAGGATAATTTCTGCGCCACTCTTCTCTTACGAAAATACCTGGGTAGTCCTCCACGCGCTCCATTAAAAAGAGAGATGTATCTTCGGACACATCTTCGCTAAGCGGTATTGATTCAAATGGTCCATAGCGCTCATCTTGCATGCGCACGAGCAGTGTTTCAATCGGCACATTAAGCGGGCCTGATAAACGCTGTGCGAGTGCGAGTCGTTCCGCTGGTTTACGCACAACGTCGCGATCGATAGTCACTACCAAGGTTCGCTTGTTGTCGGCCATTACACGACCAGCAGAGTCGAAAATTCGTCCTCGCTCTGGCAAAAGCTTGATTGTTCGAGTGCGAACTTTGACAATAACTTCTTCGACACTTCGCGAACCGACTGCCTGCAAGAACCACATTCGAGTCGAAAGCGCCCCAAACAACACAAGTGCCACGACACCGAGAGCGACCAAGCGTTTTGGTGCACTCTCTGGCCTCTGCGTCGACATCAGACTGACAACTTTCTTTCAGCCAAAGTCCAACGGCAAACAAGAATTGCCAACGGTGAAAGAAGCAGATTGCAACCAGCGACAATGATTGCAACTTTGATAACTCTCCATTGCAGCCAACCGTCTAAGCCGACAACAGTTTGCGCAAGCGGATAATAAAATTCTCCCAGCAGCGAAACAATTCCGATTGTTAAAAGCCGCATCCACCAAGTTGGATCGTGGAAGAAATAAATCAGAAGCCCGGCAGTTGCTCCCGCGAGACCGAGTGCCAAAGAAGTCAGACCTACAGGCGTCGGCAAAATAAAGTCGTACATCAAGCCAGCAATCAAACCTGTTAGCGCACCAATTGTTGACCCATAAATTGAGCCAGAAACAACGGCGAAAAGTAGAACCAGTTGCGCGGCTACGCCAAATGGGCGCATCTCAGCAAACAAGGTCGTCTGAAGCGAAATGACAATCAACAGCACAAGAACTAGTCGCGTCCATCGACTTGACATGATTGTTAAAAAACGAATCACGGGGTTACCTTTTCGGTAATCGGCTGATAAAGCAAGACGCGCAAAAACGAAAGATTTGTCAAGTCGGCAACCGGTTCGATTTCTAGCACTGGTCCAGCAGAGCCGAGTCTTTCAACAACGCGCGCGACTGTGCCAATCAAAATGTCGGGTGGTGCCAAACTGCGCGAGCCACCCGCAGTTACGATCGGCACGCCGACTTGAATATCGCCGAAGCGCACTGCGTTGCTGATGAATCGAACTGTCGGCTGGCGCGACGGCCCTCGCCCTTCAATTACGCCAGTTTCTCGAACTGCGAGATCGCTGGCAAGTGGCACGGTTATCGACGAAACACCAGACGGCACCGCGGGCAATGTTGTAACCGAAGGCGTAAATCCTGCGATTGTTGTTGTAGTCGTCGTAGTAGTCGTGGTTGATGCTTCGGTATCGAGGCTTGCGTCTGGTTCAACCGGAACAACCGGAGATGGCACGGCAGCATTGCTCTTTGCAATTGTTGTCGTCGTTGTCTGTCGCGGAGAGTTAACAACTTTTATTGATAACGCAAAATCTGGATCGGTTATCAACATCACAACAGAACGATCACCGTAAACCTTTGTGATTTTGCCAATCAATCCGGCTGCGTTGAGCACCGGCATTCCGACGCGAATACCACTCTCGCTTCCTTGATTGATTTCAATTGTCTGCGAAAAATTCGTTGGCGAATCACCAATTACTTGAGCAGTAACAGCATTGATGCCGGCAAGGGTTGGCAGTCCGTTAAGAGCCAAGAGCTCTTGAGCAAGTCGCACCGAGGCGGCCGCGGCGATAGTTGCTCCTTCTTGTTGGGCGACTTTTTCACGCAGACGATCGTTCTCGTCGAGTACATCGTTGTAGTCAAATATGCCGTGCCATGCATTGCTAATCGGCCTGGTAACAACACGCGTTGTGCTCTCAACCGGCCTGAAGAGAGCTCCGAAAACACTTCTCAGACCCGTAATCGATGATGAATTTTGAAGGTCGAGAGTGATCAAAATG
Source organism: Acidimicrobiales bacterium (assembly GCA_030827545.1). Classification (GTDB taxonomy): domain Bacteria; phylum Actinomycetota; class Acidimicrobiia; order Acidimicrobiales; family Ilumatobacteraceae; genus BACL27. The sequence goes on along the minus strand of JAUREG010000024.1, from coordinate 13,134 downwards.
ATCGATGTCAAAACCAGCAATATGATTGCTCGTCTTCGGTTTGATTGAGCGACTGCCACTTTTTAGAAAATCGTTTCTATGAAAATTCGCTTTGAATCGTTAATCCCTTAATTGCTTCAAGATTTTCGAGAGTCATACCAGCACCCAAAACAACAGCGAGCAAAGGTTCTGGGGCGATGAAAGCCTGAATTCCGGTTTCGTGAGTAATACGTTCGGCCAGACCAGCCAAGAGTGACCCGCCTCCTGCCAACACCAAACCGTGACTAATCACATCTGCCGCAAGTTCGGGCGGAGTTCGTTCAAGTGTTCTCTTGATTGCATCGACAATCTTCATTACCGCTTCGTCAAGCGCCTCTCGCACATGCTGTGTTGTGATTTCTTGTGTACGAGGCAAACCCGTTTTTGTATCTCGCCCACCTACATCGCCAACAATCTCATTTTGAAGTGGCCAAGCCGAGCCAAGTTGAATCTTCACTTCTTCGGCTGTGTTGACACCAATGTCAAGATCAAAATCACGCTTGAACATCGCAATTATCACTTCGTTGAGTTCGTCGCCGCCGACTCGAACCGAGTTTGCAGTCACTATGCCACCCAACGAGATGACGGCAACCTCTGTCGTGCCACCGCCGATATCAACTATCAAGTTTGCACTTGGCTCGTGCACGGGCAAACCAGCACCAATCGCGGCAGCCATTGCTTCTTCGATGATGTAAACAGGGCGTCGCGCCCCAGCGAACTCTGCCGCATCTTGCACCGCTCGGCGCTCGACACCAGTTACCTCTGACGGAACTGCGACAATCACTCGCGGCTTGCTCCACCGACTCGTTGAAACTCTTTGCAGAAATTGCTTCAACATTTGTTCACAGACATCAAAGTCGGCGATGACACCATCTTTTAATGGACGAACCAGCCGAATGTTTCTAGGTGCACGCCCCCACATTCGTTTTGCCTCGTGACCAACTGCGACAACTTGCCCACTTCGTGTGTCGACAGCAACCATCGACGGCTCGTTCAAAACGAGGCCCTGACCTTTCACATAAACGAGTGTGTTCGCGGTGCCAAGATCGACCGCAACATCGCGACCCATTGAGAGAGGATTACCTCCCGCCATTTTTACGAATTCTTCTTCGCGAGACCTGGAAAGAAAATCTCAAGTTCGCGACTTGCCGATGCTGCAGAGTCACTGCCATGTACCAAGTTTTCAGTAAAAATCGTGCCGAGGTCGCCGCGAATGGTGCCCGGTGCTGCCGAGCGAGGGTTTGTAGCCCCCATCATTGCTCGCACGATCTCCCATGTGTCTTCTGGGCCTTCCAAGGCCAATGCGACTACTGGACCACGAGACATGAACGCAACGAGTTCAGCGTAAAAACCCTTGCCCTGGTGTTCTTCGTAGTGACGACCAAGCGTTGCAGCGTCAAGTTTGCGCAACTCCATGGCGACGATTTTCAGGCCTTTCGCCTCGAATCGACCGAGAATTTCACCAACCAAATTTCGTTCGACGGCGTCCGGCTTCAACAGTACAAGTGTGCGATTTGACATGCCTTCAGGCTAAAGGTTTATCGCCTGCCTCGCACGGAATTGACTTGGTTTAACTCTTTGCTAGATGTGCTTGGATAAATGACTAAGCAAATAAGGTCGCGCGGCACTGACGATATAGAGCGATCCGGTGACGAGTATCGCATCGTCATCTTGCGCAAGATTGATGGCCATCTGACACGCTTTCTCAACAGAGTCGGCAATACGCACATCAATACATCCAATGCTTTGCGCTACTTTTGCCATCTCTTCTGCTGGCAAACCACGCGGCGTTGGCGGCATACACGTAATCACGACATCAAATTCGTTTGCGCGAAACGACAACAAGAGGTCTTCGGGGTTGCGACTTCGAAGTGCCCCGGTGACCAAAATTTTTCGACCTTGCGTGTTGAAGTCTTCGAAGAAAACTGATGCACAAACTTCTGCGCCAGCCGGATTGTGCGCTCCGTCAACTATCGCCAAAGGTCGATGACCAAGCACCTCAAAGCGTCCTGGCATCTTCACATTCGACATACCTTCATCCAAAATTTCACGATTGATCGTGTCACCAAAAAATTCTTCAACCGCGCAAATCGCCAGCGACGCATTATCGCCCTGATGCTGACCATGGAGAGGCAGAATCACGTCTTCATATTTTGCGCGCGGAGTTCTAATCGAAATCATTCGCCCACCTATTGCCAAGAAATTATCTTCGCAGGCAAAATCTTCATCACGAATCAAACGCGCTCGAGCATCTTCTGCCAGAAAAATCTCGCGCAATAATTCGTCTGTCTCACCTAGAACAAGCGCGCTTGATGGCCTTATGATGCCTGCCTTCTCGCGCGCTATGTGCTCGACGGTCGGACCTGCGTACTCCATGTGATCAAGAGCAATGTTCGTGATGACAGCAACGTCCGAGTTGATCACATTTGTCGCATCCCATCGACCGAGCATTCCGACTTCAACCACCGCAACGTCAACAGCCGAATCTGCAAACCAACGAAACATCGCCGCGGTCATGATCTCAAAAAAGCTCGGCCGAATAGCAAGCAAAATCTCGAGGTCTGAAATAGCGCCAACCTGCAGACCGAACTCAACGTCGTCGATTGGTTCGCCGTTGATACAGATTCGGTCATTAATGCGATTGATATGCGGACTCGAATAGGTGCCCACCCGTAGGCCATGGGCCATCAATAACTTAGTAATAATTTGGGCGGTTGAACCCTTGCCATTGGTGCCAGTGATGTGAATGCTTCGATATGAGTGTTGCGGGTTACCGATTGCATCAAGCAATTTTTCGATGTTCGAAGTTGACGGTGAATCAACTCGACCTGTTCGCTCATAACTTGAGTGTTCGTCGAGATACTTCAGTGCGTCGGCGTATTGCACGACTAATAAATTCTTTTACGAAGCAGCGCGACGCTGACGAGTGACGCGAGTACTTCGATTAACCAAAGTTGGTGCCGAAACCATATTGACTGCATTCAAGTCGATGACAACTTTGGCCACATCTTTGCGGCCGGGCAAGTCATACATCGTCTCAAGCAATACTTCTTCGAGAATCGCGCGCAAACCACGAGCTCCAGTGCCGCGTACAAGGGCTTGATCGGCAACTGCTTCAAGTGCCTCAGTTGTGAACTCAAGCTCAACATCTTCGAATTCAAAAAACTTTTGGTATTGCTTAAGCAGTGCATTCTTCGGCTCAGTGAGAATCTTCATCAATGCCGAACGGTCGAGACTGTGTACTGCACCGATCATCGGCAAGCGACCAACAAATTCTGGAATCATGCCGAACTTCAGAAGGTCTTCTGGCAAAACTTGTGCGAAGAGTTCACCTGGGTCTTTTTCAGATTTCGACTTAACTTGAGCGTGGAAGCCGACACCTTTTTGGCCGATTCGCGAAGCAATTATTTGGTCGAGTCCGGCAAAAGCGCCACCGCAGATAAAGAGAACGTTCGTAGTATCGATTTGAATAAATTCTTGATGCGGATGTTTGCGACCACCCTGCGGCGGAACCGACGCGACCGTACCTTCAAGAATCTTGAGCAATGCTTGCTGCACGCCTTCACCAGACACATCACGAGTAATTGACGGGTTTTCACTCTTACGAGCAACCTTGTCGATCTCATCGATATAAACGATGCCTGACTCTGCTTTTTTAACGTCAAAGTCTGCTGCCTGCAGAAGTTTGAGAAGAATGTTCTCAACGTCTTCACCGACATAACCAGCCTCAGTCAGCGCAGTCGCATCGGCGATGGCAAAAGGAACATTGAGCAACCGTGCAAGAGTTTGAGCCATGTGGGTTTTGCCGCAACCAGTTGGGCCCAACAGCATGATGTTGCTCTTTGACAGTTCGATGTCATCGCGTCTGGTTGACGCATTTTGCTTGTATTCGATGCGTCGATAATGGTTGAAGACCGCGACCGACAGAACTTTTTTTGCAGTATCTTGACCAACGACATAATCATCTAAGAAGGCTCGAATTTCACGTGGGTTCGGAAGTTTTTCGAGTTTCGCCTCTGTCTCTTCTGTGTTTTCTTCGTCAATGATCTCGTTGCATAAATCAATGCACTCATTGCAAACATAAACACCAGGACCAGCGATTAGTTTTTTGACTTGCTTTTGCGACTTGCCGCAAAACGAACACTTAACGAGTTCTGCTGAATCTCCAAACTTAGCCATCAGTGCCTCGTTTCAAACTTCAACGGATCGGACCAGAGCGATCGGCGAATTCGCGTGTCGAAATGACTTCGTCGATGATGCCATATTCTTTGGCAGCTGTTGCTTCCATTACAAAGTCGCGATCGGTGTCTTTGTGAATGCGATCAATCGGCTGACCAGTGTGTTTGGCAAGAATTTCTTCCAAGATCTCGCGCATGCGCAAAATCTCGCGCGCAGCCAACTCGAGATCTGTAACTTGCGAGTAACCAACTTGGGCGTATGGCTGGTGCAAAAGAACTCGCGAATGCGGCAAGGCAAGACGCTTGCCTTTCGTGCCGGCGGCCAGCAACACGGCAGCTGCTGACGCGGCCTGACCCAGACAGATCGTCGCGATGTCGTTCTTGATGAACTGCATGGTGTCATAAATTGCGAACAACGCCGAGATGTCACCACCAGGACTGTTGATGTAAATGTTGATGTCTTTGTCAGGGTTCTCGCTCTCGAGGTGAATCAACTGTGCGCAAACTAAATTGGCGATCGTGTCATCAATCGGCGTGCCAAGAATGATGATGTTCTCTTTAAGCAAGCGACTATAAAGGTCATAGACGCGTTCGCCACGGCTGGTTTGCTCGGTGACATTTGGAACGTAATAGTTGCGAACAAAATCCACGAAGAGTCCTCTTGTTAAACGGTTTCTAATTATCGTGTCTGAAATCTGACACTTTAATTACTGACCTTTAACGCTAGTTCGTGGCGTCAGGTTTTTGGGGACAATTAGAGCCCGTATTTATAAAGCCTCAGTGCTTGTGATCATGCTCATGACTGTGATCATGGTCATGATCATGGTCGTGCGCATCGCTGTCTATCTCAATGTCATCATGATTGTGTTCGCCCAAAATTGTTTCGGCATCAATCGCATTGCCTTTGTCGTCAACGAATTGTGAGTTATGCAGCAACCAATCGATTGCTTTTGATTTTGCAATCTGCGCCTTAAGATCAACGATTGCATCGTTCTTTTCGTAAGCCTTACGAATGGCGACTGGCTTCTTTTTGAGTTGTGTCGCGATACGCGAAAATTGTCGTTCGAGATCGTCTTCTGATGCTTCGAGTTTTTCGGCCACAGCAACAGCACGCAACGCGATATCAACTTTTGTAGCCAATACAGATTGCTCTTTTAGCGCATCAACAAACTGTTCTGCTGTTTGTTGAGTAACCGAAAGCCACTGCTCCATCGAAATACCTTGTGACTCGAATTGCTTCAAAGTGTTCTGCACACGACCGCGAAGGTCGCCATTGACCATCGCCTCTGGTGCTTCGATCTCGAGCAGCGCTGCAAGTGCAGCAGTTGTCTTTTCAACGACGGTGTTTCGCACCTGATTAAGTCGTGACTCTTCAATTCGTGTACGCACGGCCGACTTCCATTCTTCGATGGTTTCGTGCTCGGCTAAATGTTCGGCAACCCATTCGTCGGTCAATTCTGGCAATACTTGCTCTTGAATCTTTTTAACAGTGACAACAAAATCTGCTGTCTCAGTCATGCCTGACGGAATCGATGTGAACTCAAGTTTTTGACCGGTTGTCGCACCTATCAGTTGCTTGTCAAAATCTTCGGCGACCCAACCGCGACCAACTTCATATAGCCAATCATCGACGTTGAGACCGGGCAATGGTTGTCCATCTCGTGAGCCGACAAGATCGAGGGTGACTTGGTCATCAACTTTCGCGGCACGATCAACATCGGTGAGTGTTGCGTGTCGCTTACGTTCATATTTGACAACTTCGTCGATGTCTTCATCGCTGGCGACGAGCGCAGGCATTTCGACCTTCAGATTTTTGTAACCAGGAATTTCAACAACAGGCCGAACTTCGCAAGTTGCATCAAACACGATGTTTCCGGTTTCTTGTCCGCCTGTCAGATTGACTTCTGGTGTGGCGATGATGTCGAGATCATGTTCGCGCACCGCCAGCGCCAACGACGCAGGAATTGCGTCTTCGATAGCTTGTGATCGAGCGGCTTCTACTCCGATTTGAGCTTCGATTAATTGGCGAGGGGCTTTACCCTGGCGGAAACCCGGGATGCGAATCTGAGTTGAGATTTTGCGAAATGCGCCGTCTAAATAACGGTCGAATTCGATCTCGTCAACTTCGATTGAAAGTTTGATTTTGTTGCCTTCTAAGGCTTCGAGTGTCGTTTTCACAGTGCCGAGCAGTGTATCTGTGGCAAACTATGACTATGGCGACAAATTCGAATGCACCTGCTTCTGCGACACAAGGCTGGAAACCTCACGCCCTGGCTAATCCGCACACTGGTCAACTAGATCTGAGTATGGGCGACACAGTGCGGTCGACGGTTGAACTTAACGGCGTGGCCGTCGGCACCGAAGGAAAAGTAATCCTCGCTAACGGTTTCAACTGGTTGCGATACCGAGTTCGATTCGCGAACGGCATCGAGGTTGGCGATCTTGATCAGCGCAACATCGAGCCAATTGGAAAAGCCGCAAAGCGACTCGCAAAAATTGCAAAACGCGCACAGTAAATCTCTGCGTCACCATTTTCCCGGTTTGCGGGATGGCTGGTCGCGATTTGATGGCCCCGCTGGCACACAAATGGTTGATGTCGCAATTAATGCAATGACCGAATGGGCCACGACAGGCTCGAACGCAAACACTGGCGGATACTTTGCTGCGGCCGACGCTTGCGATGCACTTCTTGAATCGACGCGAAGTGTTGTTGGCGAATTTCTTGGCGCCGACCCTGCAGGCATTTGTTTGGGCGCCAACATGACGACGATGACGATGGCTCTCACTCGCGCTATTGCTCGCACTTTAAAACCTGGTGACAGAATTGTCGGAACACGATTAGACCATGAAGCAAATGTTTCACCGTGGCGAATCGCCTGCGAACTCTCGGGAGCAGAACATGTGCTCACTCCGTTTGATCCGCAAACTGGTCGGCTTGACATGGACGCACTTGAACAACTCGTCAACGACCGAACCAAGTGGGTGGCCGTCACGGGAGCGTCAAATTTGATCGGCACGATGCCCGATCTAAAAGCGGTGGTTACTATCGCGCACAAACACGGTGCACGAGTTTTTGTTGACGCTGTGGCTTTGGCGCCACATCGCCAGATAAACATTCGCGAGTTGGGTTGTGATGTGCTCGCTACTTCTCCATATAAGTGGTATGGGCCACACGCTGGCGTTATGTACATCGAACCTTCACTTCTAAATTCGCTACCGATTGCCAAGGTGCGACCAGCAAGCGACACAGGGCCAAGAAGATTTGAAACTGGCACGCCAAATTTTGAAGGTATCGCCGCGACTCAAGCCGCAGCGAGATTTTTAATCGAAGAAGATATGCAGAAACTTCAGGCTGTCGAACGGGCCGTGTTTGCGCCGTTGCTTGAAGGTTTACTCGAAACACCAGGTGTTCGCGTTTGGGGACCACGTGATTTAGAAATGCGTGCACCGACAGTTTCGTTCACGATTGATTCAATGTCGCCTGATCGCGTTGCACAAGAACTCGCCGCAAAAAAGATCGCGGTATGGTCGGGCGATTCTTATGCGGTCGAGGTCGTTGCTCAACTTGGTTTAACTGAAAGTGGTGGCGTTGTTCGGGCTGGTGTCGTTCGCTACATAGATAATGAAGATGTAAATAAGTTTCTTGCCGCTGTTCGCGGGCTAGTTAGTCGGTAGCATTACTCAGTCCGGGGAGTGGCGCAGTTGGTAGCGTGCCTGGTTTGGGACCAGGAGGCCGGGGGTTCAAGTCCCCCCTCCCCGACAAATGAGTGATAGTAGTTCAGCGCAAGTTTTAAAGTCGGCGAAGTACGTCTCGCTGATCACCTTCCGCAAATCTGGTGAACCTGTTCGCAGCCCCGTGTGGTTTGCCCAATTTGGCGAGAATCTGAACAGTTATGGCGTGATCACCGAAACTAATGCGGGCAAGGTCAAGCGAATACGGGCGAATTCAAAAATCGAAATTCAAGTTTGCGATATCAAAGGTGGGGTCGAACCTGATGCCCAAAAGTTTTCAGGTGTCGCGCACCTAGTAAATGGCGCTGAAGCCGTTGCTGTGCGCAAAGCAATTTCAAAACGCTATGGCTTGACTTACAAATTGTTTTCGATTTACTACTCGGTCTCAAGTTTGTTCAAGAAAAAAGATGAACTGCCTGAGACAAATATTGTCTTTGAACTCAACAACTAGCAGCTACTAGTTCTTTGCGATTTCAAAAACTGCTGTCTTTTTAAAGTTCGCCAGCATTTCTGGCAACGGTTCGACACCAATACCGACTGTGTTTGGCACAGCAATGTGGCCATTCTCAATTACAAAAGGATGAGTAATGTCGCGGGCGAAATAACGCGCCGAGGCTGAAATATCCCCTGGCAAAGTGAAACCTGGCAAAGCAGCCAGTGCAAGATTTGCCGCACGACCAATGCCGGTTTCGAGCATTCCGCCACACCAAACTGGCACGCCGCGCGAGAGACATAAATCGTGGATCTTCTTTGCTTCGAGATATCCACCAACACGACCAGGCTTGATGTTGATGATCGAACATGCTTTGAGGTCTAATGCGCCTCGGGCTGTGTCAAACGAAGTAATCGATTCATCAAGGCATACGGGTGTTTTGATTTGTCGCGCTAGTTCAATGTGGCCCGCTAGGTCATCTTCGGGCAACGGTTGCTCGATTAGCAGCAAATTAAATTCATCGAGTTGCTTGAGATGTTTCGCATCAGCCACCGTGTATGCGGCATTAGCGTCGACTTGCAGCAAAAGCTCATCGCCAAATTCTTTACGCACAGTGCGCACAAGTTCAATGTCGCTTCCTGGTTCGATTTTTAGCTTGACACGTACATAGCCCTGCGCCAGATATTCACCGACAACGCGTACCAAGTCATCCAAACTGTCCTGAATACCAACTGACACCCCAGACGGCACAGACGATTTTGTTGCACCTAAAAATTTTGCCAACGAAGTTTTTTGTTCACGAAGTCGCAGGTCAAGAAGAGCAATCTCGACGCACGCTTTCGACATATAGTTTCCGCGTATTGGTGCGGCAGCCTCAATAAAACTTTGTGCTGTCGAGTCATGGCGCAGCATCGGCACAAGAAACCGTGCAATAACTTCGACGCAGTTTTCGAGATATTCAGATGAGTAGTTCGGCTCGGTGCCCGCAACGCACTCTCCCCAACCAGAAGTTTCATCCCCAACCGCGCGAATGTATAGCAAGTCGCGCGATGTATCTGTGCCGAATGACGTTCTAAACGGCGACACAAGGTCTATGCCACCTCGCCAAAGCTCAATCGCCCGTAACACTCTTTATCTCACCTTCGAACTAATGACATATGAGCCATCTGCCGTGAATCCTCGCACAAATTTTGAGGCGCCAAAAGCCGATTCGAATTTTTCACGTTGAGCTAAACGCACTTTGCGAACAAGCGCCTGGTCGGCAGACACGCCACTTTGGCGCAATGCGACAATATCTTGTGGGGTTTCAATCATCTCTTCGCCATCTTCGCTAATGACCGTTTCAGCATGTGGTGCAATGTCGCAGCCCGCAACTTGACGCTCAACAACAAGTCGATCGGTGTTGTCGCCAAAGTTAATGACATCGTCGAGTTCGCCGTAAAAGTCGCGGTGGTAACTCACGACCTTGGCACCGAGTGTGACCAAATTGAAATGAGCATTTCGCCTTACCAACGGATCAAATGTCCATGAAATCGCGGCAAAGTTATTTTCTTTAGCCCATGCCCATTGATGCTGTTTTAGCGCGCTTCCGATACCCGAGTTTCGAAGATCGCTTCTAATACCGGTCACATGCGAGTGCAACTTATTGTCATGTCGGCCAACTAGAGCCAAAGAACCGCCAACAGTTTGTTTTTTGCCAGACAAGTCGCTGCTGGCAAGGCTCGCATATCCGCCAGAGTGAACTACAGCGATGATGACATCTACTGAAATGGAGTTCTTCTCGCCCCACACCTCGGCCAAGAGTTGAGCGAGTTGCTGGGCTTTTTGCGGATCATTAACCAATTCGATATTCACCATTTGAATAAACACTATCTATTCGGCAATGATTGACGGCATGGCTGTTGAAGTAACCATCGTTGATCACCCAGTTGCTGCTGAAGCGCTCACTCATTTGCGCGACGAAAATACAACGAATCAATTCTTTCGCGCCGAACTTCGCCGACTGTCTCTCGTTGTAGTTGCCGAGGCTTCAAGAAATTTGCCAACAATTAATACACGTGTGCGCACACCGCTTGCCGAAACCGATGGCATCGCACTAGCAAGTCGACCAGTTCTGGTGCCAATTTTGCGCGCCGGTCTTGGCATGTTGCCAGCCGCGATGGAACTCTTGCCGGACGCCGACATCGCAGTCGTTGGCGTACAACGCGATGAGAAGACTCATGAGCCAAGTGAATACGTCGCAAAGTTGCCATCACGCCTCGATGGTCGAACTTGTTTGGTGCTTGACCCGATGCTGGCAACAGGCGGCTCACTCGCCCACGGTTGCAAACTTCTCGCAGATCGCGGCGCACCGATGCCTTTAACAATTGCTTGCGTGCTGGCCGCACCTGAAGGCATCGAGTTTTTGCGCTCGACTGGCATGAACCTGCACATCATCACAGCATCGGTTGATAGTCATCTAAACGAAAACGCTTTTATCGTGCCCGGTCTTGGGGATGCTGGCGACCGTCAATTCGGGCCCCCGCACTGAAATTTAATTGTTAACCCGGCTATTAGCTAGCCAAAAAATGTTGCTGCAACGTCAGCGAATAGTTTCAAATCAATCGTGCGAGTTTGATTCGCTGTCACCGACATGTCGGCGGTTTCTATTTGTCCGGCTTTGAGCACGACCATCTGGCCAAATTTTTTGTTGTGCACGGCATCAACTGCCGCCAGACCAAAGCGAGTTGATAGAACCCTGTCGTAACTTGTTGGCGTGCCACCGCGCTGGATATAACCGAGTTGTACAACACGCGTTTCAAAACCAGTTCGTGCCGAAATCTCAGGTGCAATCGCATGAGCTATATCACCTAATTTTTCATGACCATAAGAATCAAGCTTTCGCTCAGGAATTTTCATTGTGTTTGGCTTTGGCTTTGCACCCTCGGCAACTACAACTACTGACGCATATCGTCCACGATCGTGGCGTTTACGCACAATTTGTGAAAGTTCGTCAATATCAAACGGCACTTCAGGCACGACGATTGCCGTTGCGCCGCCGGCGATACCAGCCTGTAACGCAATCCATCCCGCATCGCGACCCATTACTTCGACAACAATCACTCGGTCATGACTTTCTGCTGTTGTATGCAGGCGATCAATCGCATCGGTAGCAATTTGCACTGCTGTTTGAAAACCAAAAGTTGCGTCCGTGCCGACGACGTCATTGTCAATCGTTTTTGGAATACCAACAATTGGCAGCCCATGTTGCTGGTGCAGCATCGAAGCGACCGTCAATGAACCGTTGCCACCAATCACAATTAGTGCGTCAAGATTGAGATCTTTAAAAGTCTTCTTGCACTTTTCGACACCGTCTTTCGTGTCGAAAGGACTGCCACGGCGAGTGCCGAGAATTGTGCCACCACGTGGCAAAATTCCGCGAACTTCTTTTGTGGTCAGTTCGACGTATCGCTGTTCGAGCACACCGTCCCACGCGTCGTAGAAACCAAAAACCTGGTCGCCCTTAACATCGCACGCTTTGCGAACTATCGCTCGAATAACTGCGTTCAAACCTGGGCAGTCGCCGCCGCCAGTGAGTACGCCGATTTTCATGGGTTCTTAGTCGCCAACGCGACGGGCATCTTCGACCAAATTGATTTGGTAGATCACTTCTTCGAGAGCATCAGCCGCTGAGACTGTTGAAAATCGCAATGGATTTTCTGGCGTCACACAACTTGGCACCGGCACCAACATCGTGCTTGGTTGCGGATGACAAAATTGGACGACGCTGTAGCGCTCACCCTCATAGCCAGGCGCCGCCACAACGCGATGCCAACCGATTGGCAAGACACCATTTGTGATTCGCTCAAGCATGATGCCTGAGTTAATTATCACGCGACCCTTTGGCGGAATCGCGTCGATCCATTCGCCTTTGTATTTAACTTGCAAACCTGGCGCTGTTGCGCGCGGCAATGCAGTGATCAAATTAATGTCGCCGTGTTCAGCGGCCCAAACATGGCCCTGCTCCGGCAGTTGCTTCATCGACGGATATCTAATTGCACGAGTCAATGCTGATCCATAACTAACCATTTCGTCGAAGAACGACTCGTGACAGCCGATGCCGACAGCGATGATGCGCAAGAAACGAGTTTGCAGGTCGATCATTGCATCGTGAAACTTGAACAACACATCGGTGATGCCCGGCACTGCGGCCTCGGGCAAAAGCGGATCTGGATACGACTGCGGATAGCGACGACGCAACGGATGCCCCTTGGGTATCGGCGTCGCCCAGTTGAGCATTTCTTTCCAGTCGGGCTTGTCACTCGACGCTGCAGTTTCGAGAAGAACACCCGTGTAACCGGTTTGGCCGTTTGTGCCATGCGCGACAAACTTTTGTTTTTCTTCGGTCGACTTCGAGAAAAATTCGGCAAGCATGCCGTATGCGGTGTCGAGTAGATCTTCAGAAAGGTCGTGACTTGTGTAAACAAAGCCAGTCTCAAGACTGCGTCGCACGCCTTCGACTACGGCCTTACGCGCTGCCGCCGAACCTTGTTCAAACGCCAACAAATCAACATCAAGAATGTCGTCGCTCACCCCCATTACGCTATTGGCTCGCGCTTCGATTTATCTCTCTTGTGCAGCCGTCGTTGCTTTGACGCTTTACTAGCGCAGTAAATCTTGATTGTCACGCAAAAACTGCGCCCCAATCCTCCCGCCGTGATGGCCTGAGTCGCAGATTAGATCCCAGTACTTTTTCTGCAATATTTCATCTTCTTCTGTCGTAACCCAAGTGCC
>JAUREG010000023.1:0-22139 GCA_030827545.1 Acidimicrobiales bacterium | reverse complement strand
CCGGCGACCATTGCTCAACATTGCTATTAATTATCTCGCTCGGCGAATCTGTATTCAGCGTTTGCTCGATGTGCTCTGACAAATTAACTTTTGCGTCACGACATGACGACTCGCTTGATTCAACTATGGTCACGGGCACATCTGCGCTGAGCAAAGTCGCGGCGAACAAACCAACACCGCCATAGGCATCAATAACTCGGCCGTCGACACCCGACAATGCTCGCTCGCCCGCTGCGTGGCGCACCGCGGCTACGAGTAGTTCAGCAGCCTCAAGTGAAGACTGAAAAAACGAAGTCATCATTACACGCAAGCGCACACCGTTGACAATTTCGTGAACAAGCGACTCGATACCAACGCCAACATCTTTAGGCAAACTAGATATCTGGCCGCGACCATGCTCATCATGCAGCCAGACTCCGCGATCACCTGAAGACGCACCGCACCGAAGTGTCACTTCAGCGGCATTTTTAACGCGAGCACCTGCGATTATCTCGTTAAGCAAGTCGTGCGCAACAAGACAAGGCGACGTTTCGACGAGATCGTTACTGCTTGCGCGGCGAAAACCAAGTTTGCCGGTTGGTAAAACAGCCATGCGCAAGGTTGTCCGCGACGCATGTGCGCTCACCGAACCACCAACTTTGACTAGTTCGGCAACTTCGTTTTCAGATATTTTTGCTGTTCGGCGCAGAGCCTCAGTGACAATCGCGACTTTTGTCGGCATATGTTGCGAGACATCAAGATGTTGCCAACTACAACCACCGCATCCAGCAGCCACAAATTTGCATGGTGGCGCGACGCGATGAGCCGAGGGCTTAAGAATCTCGACGATGTTTGCGCGTGCAAAATCTTTTTTGTTCGTTGTTATCTCGATTGCAATTTGTTCGCCCGTAATTGCGCCGTTGATAAAAACAACTCGCCCATCAGCCAATCGCGCCAAACCGTCGCCGCCTGCGACCATGCGTTCAATGGTCACATTTTCGTTATTCATCATTGAGAACCCTAGGCTGTATCGAGATATGAAACCGATTCAAATCGCGCCGTCGGTGTTGCCGGTAGATTTTTCGCGTCTTGGTGAAGCGATCTGCGAACTCGACGAAGCAGGCGTCGATCTCATCCAATGGGATGTAATGGACGGCCAATTTGTGCCCAACCTAACTTTCGGCCCCGACATCATTGCCTCGACTCGCTCGCTCACAAAACTGAAATTTGAAGCGCACCTGATGGTTCTGACACCAGAAAAAATGGCGAGTCGCTATGTTGAAGCCGGCTGCAGTCGCTTGATCGTGCATGCTGAAGCTTGCAGCGACCTTCGCGCGACACTCGAAATGATCAACGCTCTCGGCGCCAATGCGGCAGTCGCCATAAGCCCCGAAACACCTGCCAGTGCTGTCGCCAACGCACTCGATCTCGTCGATATGGTCTTGGTGATGACTGTTCGACCTGGTTTTGGCGGCCAGAAATACATGCAAGACATGGAGCCAAAAATTGCCGAGGTGCGCAAAATGATTTCAGCGGCAAACCTTGACGACAAAGTCAACCTCGAAGTCGACGGCGGCATCAGCGTGGACACTGTTTCTGGCGCAGCAAAAAGTGGCGCCAATGTTTTGATTGCAGGTAGCGCGTTGTTTCGTGACCCGAAAGGATTAACCAACGCCGTCACCGAAATTCGCGCAGCCGCCACCAAGGCCTTCGCCAGCCGGTAAAACTTTTCGCAACTATTTACGCGACGAGCGGCGCGCGGCTTGAATAAGGCGCTTGATAAAAACAAGCCCAATCAAGAACACAAGTACAAAAAACAGCGGAAGCAAAAAAACTTGCAACAGTTGCGTCGGTTGCGAAGTGATCAGCGAAAAAATACCTGAATCAATCAGGTCGCCATTTGGCAACAAAGTAATTATTGGGTCTTCAAATTTTGGACACGGCACATCTGACTCGTCAATGCCGACGACGGCGTCTCCACCAAAGAGTTCTTTTTCTGCTCGAACTTTCGATTCAAGAGTCGTGAACAGTTCACTGGCGCCAGCACCGACCAAATAAATCTTGCCTGGCTCCAAAAATAGAGTTTCGCGATCTGCGTAGCGCACCGAGATTAAACCTGAGTTGACATAGGCGCCAAGCGAACCCCCGCGCACTTGCACTACTCGATATGTCGCCAATAAATCATCGCTAGAAATCAACTCGCCAAGAAAAGTCGCAGTCGCAGCACGCGGAGCTACGCAACCAGCAGGCAAAGTAGTTTGAGTCACTGGGTCAATTGTTGGGATCGAATCATCGATCACACTTCCGCCGCCTTGTTCGTCAGGAATCGTGTCATCGACTGGCGGCACGCTCGTCAAAATTGAAACAGCGCCAACTGAACTCGTGCTGACACCAAAAACCCCTGCTGCCATAACGACAACAGAAAAAATTATCTTCCGGTAAATTTTGGCTCTCGCTTTTCGATAAAGGCACGCATCGCTTCTGCCGTATCACTAGTCGCAAAGTTGATTGTCTGCGCAGCAGCCTCGTCATCCAAGGCCTCTTCGAGAGTCACGTTGAGCGAATTATTTAAAAGACGTTTGGTCTGCGCCAAAGCGATTGGCGGACCTGCGGCAAGTTTGCGCGCCCAATCATCAACAAACGCATCGACTTCGCTATCGGGCAACACCCGATTGACCAACCCCATCTCAAGTGCGTCATTTGCACCAATTATTTCTGCCAACAATGCAAGTTCTTTGGCGCGATGCATGCCGATGCGTCGAGGCAACAACCACGAGCCGCCAAAGTCAAGCGACAATCCACGCCGTGCAAAAATTTCTGAGAATCGCGCCGTCGAAGATGCCACAACCAAGTCACAACCAAGTGCCAAGTTGCAACCCGCACCCACCGCGACGCCACGAACCTTGGCAATTGTCGGTTGCGGCAGCCGTTGCAACGCGATGCAGGCGTCGTTGACTCGCCGCATCGCCGCCAAGTGATGCACCTGGTTCTGCGCACCAGCACCGGCGCCACCAGCGGCGGCATTGCCGCCTCGTCCACTTAAGTCTGCACCCGAACAAAAATCATTGCCAGCACCCGTTACAACAACGACTCGATCGTCGGCACGCGACGCAATTTCACGAAAAATATCGGCCAAGCCATCCCACATCGCCGAATTAATCGCATTTTTCTTCTCCGGCTGATTAATCGTCACCGTAACAACAGAATTTTCGCGAAAAACCTGCAGAGTTTCCATTGCATAGACGATACTTGCCATATGGGATTCAACCCGACTCGCAAACGCAACACCCGCCCAATCGATTATCTAATCGTCGCCAGCGCAATGCTCGCAATCGCTGCTCTCGTGATCTGGGCATTCTTCGGCTAACTATTCTCGGCTAACGAAACATCTGATCAAATGTCAAAATCAATTTGGAACGGTCTCTACGGCAACGTCGAAGTGCGCCGTGTTCAACCCTATGAAGCACTCAAGAGCTACGTCTGCCCTGGTTGCAACCAAGAAATTGCCAAGGGCACAGGTCATTACGTATGCGTGCCATCAGAGGCACCAGACTTACGTCGACACTGGCACTATGCCTGCTGGGATCGCCGTACCTCAAACTAAAAAGCATCGCGCACAATTTCAATTTTCACTCCCATAACGGACGCGACATCAAAACGCACAGCACTGTAATTGACTAATTGACTAGCCAAAAACTTTTTTGCTGCACTGCGCAGTTTTTTTTGTTTTGCCGGCGTTACCGATTCGAGTGCCGAGCCAAAATAATTTGATGCTCGTGCCCGCACTTCGACAACGACAACTGTCTTGACTCGCGCCTCTTGCAAAACAGCCACAAAGTCGAGTTCACCTTCACGACAGTGCCAATTTCGAGCAATAATTTCGTAACCGTTGCGCTGATAAAAACCGGCAACTAAATCTTCTGCCCATCGGGCTCGCGCCATGCGCACAACCGCACGCTCGCGCGCAGTCAAGCGATCGCGACTTACGCGTCTTGAGGCGGCAGTTCTTCGATGTTCAGGTCTTTGAAACTCATCACTCGCACCTTCGGCACGAACCGGCTCTTGCGGTATAGATCCCACACCCATGCGTCGCTAAGCGTCACCTCAAGTAGCGGTCGCACACCCTCGGCTACGACCTTTACATCGACATTGTTGGCCAGATAAAACCGGCGATCTGTTTCGACTGCGAACTTAAATAGTTTTACGACGTCAGAATATTCTTGAGCCAATTGCAATTCACGCTCGGCCTCGAATTGTTCGAGATCGTCAGTGTTCAATGTGGATGCCGACTAAATCGACTGGCAGAAAAACAACGAAATTTATTGGTCTTCGCGAAGTTCGCGAACTTTGGCCGACTTACCAGTTCGCTCGCGCAAGTAGTTGAGCTTCGCACGACGCACATCGCCGCGCTTAACTACTTCAAGTTTTGCAACCGACGGGCTGTGCATTGGGAAAGTTCGCTCGACACCCACGCCGTAACTGAGTTTTCGCACTGTGTAGCTCTCGGCGACACCTGATCCGTAAACCGAGATTACGTTGCCTTGAAAAATCTGAACTCGCTCTTTGCCGCTTTCAACGACGCGAACATGAACTTTCACTTCATCGCCGGGACCGACCTTTGGAATGTCAGTGCGAAGAGTTTGCTTATCGACGATGTCTGTTGGTTTCATAGAGGTCTTTCAGGATACGGCACACAAGGGAACTCTTCCAACAGCCTCTTTTCGACGCTGCTCAAGCCACCACGGCGTTCTATGAGGTCAGGACGAGAGCGTACGGTGCGATGCAACGCTTGCGCTCGCCTCCAGCGCTCAATCTTGGCGTGATCGCCGTTGCGCAAAACCTCCGGAACTTCCCATCCGCGAAACTCTGCAGGTCGTGTGTAATGCGGCTCTTCAAGCATTCGCGACACACCAAAACTTTCTGAAACAGGCGAAGCTTCGTTGCCCATTGCGCCTGGCAACAATCGCGCAGTTGCTTCGATCACCAGACATGCCGCAACTTCGCCGCCACTCAAAACAACATCGCCAATCGAAATTTCACCATCAATCAAGTGCTCGACCACGCGATGGTCGACACCCTCGTAGCGACCACACAACAAACTAAAACCCGCAGACTTACTCAATTGGTCAGCAAATTCTTGGTCAAAACTGCGCCCGCCTGGCGAAAGCAAAAACAACGGCCGCTGTGGTTGCACCGCTTCGACTGCGGCAAAAATTGGTTCGGGGCGAAACAACATGCCCGCGCCACCTCCGTAAAGTGCATCGTCGACGCGACGCGATTCATCGCCATAGTCGCGCAAGTCGTGACAACGCAGATCAACGATCGACTCTTCACGTGCACGCCCCAACAAACTTTCGTTGCAAAAATCGTCGACAAGTTTCGGAAAAATCGAAAACACATCAATGCGAAAAGCCGAATTTGTGCTCACTCTTCACCTTCGTTCAACTCAAATAATCCTTCAGGTGGATCAATTGTGATGCGCTCTTTGGTTCGACTGACGACAAAAACTATCGGCACTAGTGCGCCAGACTCGAGCTCAAGCAAGGCGTGTGCTGGGTTGTCGACAACCGCGACGCAGCGACCGTGATTTACACCAGAGACATCTTCAACTTCGGCACCTATTAGTTCATGCACCCACATCACACTTGAGTCTTCTATCGGCTCACCAAAAACATCGTTTTTGCAGAGTCGCTCGGCCGAATTGCGATCATCAATGCCCGCAAAGTGCATCAGCCAAGTCGTCGACTGACTCGGGCTCGCCTTGCCAGAAGACAATTGGCCACGCGCGCTCGTGACGGTCATCCATTCGTTTTGAATAAAAAGTTTCGCGCCAGGTCGAGTGCGCTCTGGACGATCAGTGAAAAAAGAGACGTATACGTCGCCTTTGACACCGTGCGGTCGCGTTACGCGACCAACGTGCAACAAACCCTGTGGAGTCTGGGCGTCAGTCGTCGAGAAAGTCGACATCGACTTCGGCATTATCGCGCGATGCCGCAGCACGCACGACTGCGCGAATGCTCTGCGCTGTGCGACCACGACGGCCAATTACTCGACCGAGGTCACCTTCGGCGACGCGAACTTCAAGAATGATTTTGCCCTCGTCTTCAATTGATTCAATCTTCACCGCATCTGGCGTATCGACAATCGACTTGACGATGTGGGTCAATACTGAAGAAGCAGTTGGCGCGAGAGTTGCGTTTGCTGTCTGTGCGTCAGACATTATTTCGCAGGCTTCTTGGTCGCTTGAAACTCAGCCCATGTTCCGGCGATCTCGAGCAACTTGCGAACACGTTCTGTTGGTAGAGCACCTTTTTGCAACCACGAAATCACGCGTGCACTATCAACCTTGAGCGCTGATGGCTCTTGTTGAGGCTGATAAGTGCCAAGAATTTCTAGAAAGTTTGTATCACGCGCTGAACGAGTGTCGGCGGCAACGATTCGATAGTGAGGTCTCTTGGTTTTACCCACACGAGAGAGACGCAATTTTACTGACATGAATTTCCGATCTTTAAGCCAAATGGTTCAAACGAACCGACTATGCAGGCTATCGCGGCCCTAGGCGAGAGCCCAACGCCGCTGCCAAGTCGTCAGGCATACCCGCGCTCTTTGCGCCCTTGCCTCGCTTGCCGCCAAGCATGCCCTTGCCACCCATCTGCTTCATCATTTTCTTCATTTCGCTGAATTGTTTCACCAGCCGATTGACATCAGCAACAGTTGTGCCCGAGCCTTTCGAGATGCGAATACGCCGCGAGCCATCGATCATTTCAGGTCTCGCCCGCTCTTGGGGCGTCATTGAATAAATAATTGCTTCCGTGCGCTTCACTTGATCATCAGGAATTTCAGCGTTCTTCATTTCTTTAGGTATTCCAGGCATCATGCCCATCACGCCTTGCAACGAGCCCATTTTTTTGAGTTGTTGCAACTGCTCTAGAAAGTCTTCAAGCGTGAACTCGCCTTCCAACATTTTTGCCGCAGTTGCCTCGGCTTTTTCTTTTTCAAAAACTTTTTCAGCCTGCTCAATGAGCGTGAGCATGTCGCCCATGCCAAGAATGCGACTCGCCATTCGGTCTGGGTGAAACTGCTCGAAAGCATCCAGTTTTTCGCCGGTCGACGCGAAAGCAATCGGCTTGCCTAAAACTTGCTTCACCGACAGCGCGGCACCACCGCGAGCATCACCGTCAAGTTTCGACAAAATCACGCCATCGATCGACAGTGTCTCGTCAAAAGATTTCGCCACCGTCACAGCGTCTTGACCAGTCATTGCATCAATAACTAGAAACGTAAATTTCGGTTGCACGGCTTCAGAAATATCTTTGACCTGTTGCATCATCTCGGCGTCAATCGCCAATCGACCCGCAGTGTCGACAATCAAAACATCTTTACCAAGGCGTTGTGCTTCGGCTAAACCAAGTCTCGCTGTGGCTACAGGGTCGCCTGGTTCAGAAAACACAGGGACATTTATTTGCGCACCCAACACGCGCAACTGTTCGACTGCGGCTGGTCGTTGCAAGTCGGCACCAACAAGCATCGGCTGTCGTCCTTGAGACTTAAACCAACTTGCAAGTTTGGCTGCGTTGGTGGTTTTACCAGCACCTTGCAAACCCGCCATCAAAACAACGGTCGGCGGATGCGTTGCGTACGTAATCTTGAGTGTCTCGCCACCCAACATCGCAACAAGTTCGTCGTTGACTATTTTTATTACCTGCTGCCCTGGATTCAACGCAGTCGACGCGGTCGCACCCACCGCATTAGTGCGAATTCGCTCAATAACATCGCGCACAACGCCAACATTGACGTCAGCTTCAAGCAACGCTGTGCGCACTTCAGCCAAGACTTCAACTACATCGCTTTCGGTAAGTCTCCCGCGGTTACGCAGCCCTTTTAGAACACCGCCAAGCCGACCTGAAAGCGTTTCGAACATCGCAGGTCAGGTTATCTGTGAATTTTTATTCGCAATTTTTAGTCGCAATTTTTAATCAAATAGCGCAGCGACAAACTCGGCTGCGTCAAACTCGACTAAGTCCTCAATCGTTTCGCCAAGCCCGACAAGTTTGACCGGAATCTGCAACTCGGTTTCAATGGCAAACACAATGCCGCCACGTGCTGAGCCGTCAAGTTTCGTCAATACAACGCCCGTTACTGCCGTCGCTTGAGCAAACTGCTTGGCTTGAGTTAATCCGTTCTGACCAGTCGTTGCATCAATCACCAACAACACCTCAGTCACCTTGCCGCTGCCTTTGTCTGCGACACGACGCACTTTTGTCAGTTCTTCCATCAAGTTTGTGTTGTTCTGCAATCGACCCGCAGTATCAGCCAGCACCAAATCAATTTTCTTTGCCGTCGCTCGTGCTACACCATCAAATACAACCGAACTCGGGTCGCTGCCTTCGCTACCACGCACAATTTCGGCGCCAGAGCGTTGAGCCCAAGTTTCAAGTTGATCGCCAGCGGCTGCTCGAAATGTGTCGCCAGCCGCCATCAGAACTGTACGACCAAGTTTTCTTTGTTGTGCTGCAAGTTTGCCAATCGTCGTCGTCTTGCCCGCACCATTGACACCGACGACAAGCCAAACATTTGGTGCGTTCAGAGAACTATCAAAATTCAATTCGCGTGCGGTGTTCGCAATTTGAGCAGTCATCTCGGTTTGCAGGGCTAAACGCAAATCACTCGGATTAACTACTTTTTTCGCTTTAACCAAATCACGCAATGGCGACAAAACTCGAGTCGTCGTAGCCACCCCAAGATCAGCACGCAATAACGCCTCTTCGAGTTCGTCCCAAGTTTCTTGAGTAATTGCGGATCTCGTGAGAGCGCTCGTCAATGCACCCGCAAACGACGAACGAACTTTGCCAAGACGATCTCGAACCGACGCCGTCGCATTGACCGGCGCAGTCGAACTCAACTCGGTCGCTGGCGGTTCGACAACGGGGGCTGCTACATCGTGCGGTTCTGTTGCGACTTTGACAACGTCATTAGGTGCGGCATCAACCGAGGTCGAACGGCGGCGACTAAATACGACTACCCCGATGCCGAAAACAACTGTCAGCACTGCAAGTGCCAACAAAATAGTTGGTGCCGTTTCGGCAGCAAACCGTGGCGCAAAAATTTCAAGCGCGAGCATAAATTATTTTATGCCGACTGTGCGGTAACGCGCTCCACGACAACACGCGAAGACCCACCAGGTTGCATCGTCACACCCAGCAACGAGTCGCCGGCTTCCATCGTGCGTTTTTGGTGGCTAACAATCAAAAGTTGGGCTTCTTGTCTGAATTCATGCACGAGTGCCAAGAATCGATGCAAGTTCACATCGTCGAGCGCAGCTTCAACTTCGTCCATTACATAAAACGGTGAGGGTCGACTGCGGAATACCGCAAACAAATATGCCAACGCGGTCAAAGATCGCTCGCCACCCGATAGCAACGACAATTTTTTTACGTTCTTTCCACTTGGCTTTGCTTCAACTTCGATACCTGTGTTCAACAAATCGTCGGGGTTCGTTAGCGTCAATCGGCCCGTACCACCCGGAAACAACATCGCAAACAACTTTGTAAAGTTGTCACGTACGTCGGCATACGCCGCGGCAAAGTTGCTCTGAATTTCTTGGTCAACCTGCTTGATGACTTTCATCAACTCACGACGCGAGTTTTTAACGTCTTCAAGTTGCTCTTCTAAAAACGTGTTGCGCAGTTGCAACTCTGTGAACTCTTCTAGCGCCAACGGATTGATCGGACCCATCAATCGCAACTCGCGCTCAAGTTCACGTTGTCGCGCCAGCGGGTTTGTGCCCTCTGGCAGTTCTGGCAATGGAGTGTCAATCGCCCGCTGCGGCTCAACTTCAAGATCTCGCCGAAGCGTTTCGATCGCGCCTTCAAGTCGAACTTTTACTTCAGACTCTTCAAGTTCGACGCGACGATTGCGCTCGCGTTGGCCTTCGAGTTGCTTTTCGATTTCTGAGCGTTCGCGACGAGCCTCATCGAGTCGGTGCGAAATTTCGCGCACCTCGCTGCTCTGACGCCGGCGCAACTCTTGCAGTTCAATCTGTTGGGCTTCGAGCGTTCGTACATGGCCTTCTACAATGCTTGAAAGCCGAACTACAGCACTCAAAACGGCTTCAACTCGACTGCGTTGATCTGACGCTGCGCTGCGTGCGCCTTGGTCAGCCTGCAAGCGCGACTCAATTTCTGCCAATCGCGCATCAACCAAACCTTTTCGCTCGCGCAAGCCGGCAGCTTTTGCATCAAACTCGCGGCGTCGCGCAACAACTGATGTCGCCCGACTATCTATATCGACTTGCGTCGAACGCACGCCAGCGAGTCGTTCACGCACACTGGCAACTTCGACACGGCGCAAATTCAACGCTGATTCAGCCTCAACTAATGCATTGGCGCTAGCGATTGCGCGCGCTTCGGCTCGCTCAAGAGCCGCCGAAGTCACCGCATTTGGTCCAACTCGCAATGAAGTGGTCGCTAGACGATCGCCTTTGCTTGTAACTACAACTACATCTGGCCGCTCAAGCACGATGTCGATGCCACGTTCAAACAAATCAACGAACACAACTCGCGCCAGCAACGCATCAAGCAGTGAGTTCACAGCGTTTGAAGTTGCGCCAGCTTTTGCTCGCACATACGATCGCAGCGAAGAAGCGCCCTGCACGGCAACCGGCGCAATTTTTGATGTCCAATCACCGAGCGAAAGCACAGCACCCATCGCGTCAGACTTCTGTAATTTGTTTAGCGCTTCTCGTGCTGATGTCGCATCCGACATCACCATTGCATTCAATGCATCCGACAAACCAGCATGTATCGCTGACTGCCAATCGGCATCAATTTCAATCAAATCGCTAAGTGCACCAAGTGCGCCGGTCGTGTTCGCTAGTTCGCCGAGACTCGAAGCATTCGCCGCCACAGATGCTCGAAGTGTTTCAACTCGAGCGTTGTCACCAGCAGATGCAGCAACCGCCTTTGCATAAGTTGTCGTCGCAGCATCGAGTGCCGACTCGGCATCGCGCACTGCTTGTTGTGCCGACTGAGCGTCTTGGGCTTGATCGGCAATCAATGCCGCTTCATCGCGCGCAAGTTCAACTTCTTGATTCGACAACTCAGAAAGTGCAGACGAAACACGCTCGAGCTCTTCTCGCGCAGTCGCAGCGTCTGCTTCGAGCGATGCGATAACGCCAGAGTCAGCCAACTGACCACGATCACGCTCAACCGAGCGACGGCGCTCTGCCAAAACTGCGATTTGACCTCGAGCGCGACCCAACAATTGCTCGACGCGCACCAAGTCATCGCTGACACCAGACTCACCACGAGCAGTGAGCTCGGCTTCATCTGCCATGACTGCAGTGTCAAGACTCGCAAGTCTGGCGCGCAAGGTTTTTTCGTTTGCCTCGCCTTCAACTTTGCTTACAGCCGAATTTTCTAATCGCGAGCGCAACGCAGCGATTTCACGACCAGCAATATAGAGCTGCAAATTTCGCATCTCAGCAGCAACGGCTCCATGCCGTCGAGCAGCATCGGCTTGCCGCTCGAGTGGTCTTAACTGGCGTCGCACTTCGCGAAGCAAATCTTGAGCGCGCAATAAATTTGCTTCAGTGCCCTCAAGGCGACGCTCGGCTTTTTCTTTGCGCTTGCGATGTTTCAGCACTCCCGAGGCTTCTTCGATAATCGCCCGACGATCTTCAGGTCGCGCGTTCAACACGGCATCAATTTGTCCCTGACTAACAATTACGTGCTGCTGACGACCCACACCCGCATCAGAGAGCAGATCTTGCACGTCTAAGAGACGGCAGTTAATGCCATTGATCGCATATTCGCTTTCACCGCTGCGAAACAAAGTGCGACTCACACTGACCTCAGAAAACTCAATCGGCAAAAGACCAGCCGAGTTATCAATCGTCAAAACCACTTCGGCCCGACCCAAAGCTGGGCGCTTTGATGTGCCAGCAAAAATCACATCATCCATTTTTTGACTTCGCACTGAACTCGGCGCTTGGGCACCCAAAACCCAAGCAATTGCGTCGACGACATTTGATTTTCCCGAGCCGTTCGGGCCGACTACGACGGTCACGCCTGGCTCGAGCTCCATCACCGTTGTGTCGGCGAACGACTTAAAGCCTTTCAGCGTTAATGATTTAAGAAACATCTCGTCGCCGAGATTACTTCATCTTTCAACATCAAGCTTGAAATTCAGTGCTGACAAGCCGAGCAATAACAGGTCGTTCGACCCGCAACTAGCGTCATCAAAATACGACCTTTTCCACAGGTCAGACACGGCAGACCACCCCGCCCATACACGCGGTGCTCATCTTGAAAGTTGCCCGTTTGGCCTTCTAAATCAACGTATTGAGTGTCTTTTAAAGTACTGCCCCCGGCCATCACGGCTTTGTTCAATACTTCAACAATCGCCGAATGAAGCCGCGTCAATGTTGCGCCAGTCAATCGACTTGGCAATCGATCGGGTCGCAGTTTGGCCAGATGCAAAATTTCGTCGGCGTAAATGTTGCCAATCCCCGCAACGCAGTGTTGGTTCAGCAGTAGTGCCTTCAAATTTCCTCGCCGATTTTTGAACAATTCACGCAAAGTCTCGGGTGTAAATTCGTCGTTCAAAGGGTCGACCCCCAAATTTGCCAAATCTGGCATCTGCGTTTTTATTTTGTCAGGATCAAATACGACGACTTCACCAAATGTTCGTGGGTCAACGAACCACAATTCGCTTTCAATCGTGTCGGCTTTGGCAAGATGCATCACCACATGCGTATGCGCGGGTCGCACTGCACCAGGCTTTGCGATAATCAACCGACCACTCATTCGCAGATGCATCATTAATCTTTGACCCGAATCAAGATCACACAGCAGATATTTGCCGCGGCGAGTCGCTGAAAGTATTTTCACGCCGGTCAAGCCGTCAATCAACGCCTCACGGCTGGTTCGTCGCACAGTTCGTTCACGACCGACTTCTACTTTTGTAATCTTTCGACCAACGACACTTTGTTGCAGTCCGCGCCGAACTGTTTCAACTTCTGGTAGTTCTGGCATTCGCGTCTCGCCTAGTTCGCGTTCTGTCTTGGCTCGTCTTGATTTAGCGACGCATATCTAAGACGTTTGCAATTTGGCGCAGGCTTGTTGTGCCGCCAGTTCCTCAGCCGCTTTTTTTGATCGGCCCGTACCACTGCCCAGAAGTTCATCGCCCAGAAATACGTCAGCAAAAAATGTCTTGGCGTGATCTGGTCCTTCATCAGTCACGCAATACTCAGGCATTGGGCGTTCTAAACGTGCAGCAAGTTCTTGCAATTGCGACTTCGCGTCGAGTTGCTTCAGCGCTGTCAGCGCCTCTTCGATCGATTCAGTTAGCAACCGCGCTGCAACGTCATATGCGCGTTGCGAGTTTGAGTCAAGATAAACCGCGCCAAAAACTGCCTCAAGCGCGTTTGCCAAAATCGAGGTTTTTGAGCGGCCACCTCCTGCTTCTTCGCCGCGACCCAGCAACACGTACTCGCCTAAACCTAATTTGATTGCAACACGCGACAACGCCGTTGAATTCACAACGATCTTGCGCAAGTCTGTTAACTTGCCTTCATCAAAATCTGGATAGCGCCGATACATCACATCGGCAACCACGAACCCAATCAACGAGTCACCCAAGAACTCAAGTCGCTCATTTGATTCGAAGCCTTCGTTTTCTGCAGTCCACGAACTGTGACGCATCGCAGTTTCAAGAAATGCGATGTTTGAAAACTGATAATTAATTTTCGCCGAAAGACTCTCTAGTGATTCAGGCACAACTTTATTTTTGCACGGCTTGGCGAATTTTGCCGACCATGTCGACTTCAACCATCTCTTTTGCCACCTTGATGCCGTTCAACATTGCTCGTGAGCCAGACGAGCCATGCGAGATGATGCAAACACCATCAACACCGAGCAAAATCGCCCCGCCATATGTGTCTGGATCAAAAGTTGAATACAAACTTAAGAGCGCAGGCATGATGCCATCGGCGTGTTCTTTATATTCAGGTGCACTAATTGCGGCGAACAATGCTTTCACCACGCCACGCATCGTGCCCTCTAAAGTTTTCAGCGCGACATTGCCTGTGAAACCGTCGGTCACGACAACATCAACTTTGTCGGTCATGATGTCGCGGCCTTCAACGTTGCCGATGAAATTTAAATTCTTGGCGTTTGAAAACAACTCGTAAGCCTGTTTGCGTAAAGTGTCGCCCTTGCCAGGCTCTTCGCCAATTGAAAGCAAACCTACGCGGGGGTTCTTGACACCAAAGCGAGCGTCAGCATAAACACTGCCCATTAATCCGAATTGCACAAGCCACTCTGGCTCGACTTCAGCATTGGCGCCAGCGTCAAGCAGCACTGTAGGTGTCGTGCCCGGTGCTGGTATCGGCGTAGCAATCGCCGGCCGCTTTACACCAGCGATGCGACCCATGCGCAAAAGCGCTGACGCCATCGTCGCGCCGGTGTTGCCTGCAGAAATCATTGCGCTGGCTTTGCCGTCTCGAACCGCTTCGGCTGCACGCACAAGTGTTGAATCTTTTTTGTTGCGCACCGAACTGGCAGCGTCTTCGTGCATCTCAATAACTTCGCTCGCTTCGATCAATTCGAAGCCTTCGCAGCCGGCTAAGCCGCGCGGCCCAACAAGAATTACATCAATGCCCGCAGCAACAGCTTCGCGCGCACCAGCGATTATCTCACCCGGTGCTTTATCGCCCCCGAGGGCATCAACAGCAATTGGCAGCATCGTTACAACAAACGACGCGAACGACCGAAATTAACTCGCGTCGACGTTAACCGCGACACGACCCTTGTACCAGCCACACGAACCACAAACTGTGTGTGGACGTTTGGCGGTGCCACATCGTGGGCACGAGCTCGAAGTTGGCGACTTGAGTTTCCAGTTCGCAGCCTGACGCATGCGACCTTTGGATTTAGATTTCTTTTTCTTTGGAACTGCCATCGCAAACTCGGCTTTCGTAAATTCTGGACTGACTAAAAAATCTCGTTATTACAACGCCCGAAAGACTATCTACATTTGCGCCGTTTTACTCGTGCCTCATTGGTTTTCATCGGTTTTAAGCGCATCAAGCGCGGCCCAACGCTCGTCGCGCACCTCGCGCGAACACGAACATGGCGCCGACTGCAAATCAGCACCGCACTGAGGGCAAAGACCGGGGCAATCGACTGAACAAAGTGGTGCAAGCGGCACCGACAGCAAGACATTTTCACGAGTCATCTCGAGCAGGTCTAATTGTTCGCCCGTGATCGGATAGGCATCTGGGTCGCTAATCACGGCTTGATAAAGCTCTTGCACTTCTGCTTCGGCTCGGCCAGACAACGGTCGCAGACATCGTCGGCACTCGCCTTGCCAATCTGCCTGCAACGTGCCGTGAACAACGATGCCGTCAGTCAGCGCTTCAAGTGTTAACGCGACATCAACTTTTGAGCCGTCAACAATTCGTGAGTCAGCAAAGTCGAATTCACTCGCTTCAATTTGTCGATCAACTTCACGAACACTTCCGGCACGCCGAAGCAACTCGGCGATGTTAATTAAAAGTGGCGATGCCAAAACTTTTTTTAGAGTTCTTCGTCTTGATCAAAAAGGCCGCTGGCGGTATCGTCAAGCGAAACTTCGTGCGCAGGTTGTTGAGCCACGATCGATAAACGAGCTCGGCCTTCGGCAACTGTTTTTGTCAAGCGATCGAGCAAGATCTCGAAACTACCCAAGCGACGATCCAAAAAGTCTTCGGTCTCGCTTTTCAGTCGACGTGAGTCTTCATTTGCCGCTTCAATTACTTGGCGTGCTCGTGCTTCAGACGCACGCACCACTTCGGTGCGCTGCACCATTCGTTCAGCTTGCACTCGTGCAGCCTCTAAAATTTCGTCGGCCTCACGCTGAGTTTTAGCAAGAAAGTCTGCGCGCTCTTTAAGCATCCATCGCGCCTCACGAATCTCAATTGGCAAACTGTCAAGCGCATCTTGCAGCATGCCCAACACTTCTTCACGATTAATTTTTGGGGCACTTGAAAGCGGCGCATTGGGCGCACTCGAAATTGCACCTATTGCTTCGGTGATAAACGCTTCTGAATCACCCAGTTCGACCGGAACAGTTTCGCCGTCGAATGAATCTACGACCTTGTCGTAATTTTGAAAATCATCAAATTCATCGGTTGGCATATTTCTCCTTATTTTTTAACTTTGATAATTGCATCAGCGACAACCGAAGGTACTAGTGCTGAAACACTGCCACCATTTTGTGCAATGTCACGCACATATCGACTGCTGATAAACGAGAACTGCGGCTGAGCGATAAGCAGAACAGTTTCAACCGACCCGACAACCCGATTCGTGTCGGCCATCTGCACCTCGGCATCAAAATCGGCGGCATTTCGCACGCTCTTGACGATGAAATTTGCACCAAACTTTGCTGCTGCATCAACCGCGAGCCCAGACGCTGCAACGACAGAGGCTCCTTTTATATCTCGCGTCGCAGCTTGCGCCATTTCGACTCGCTCGGCGACCGAGAACATACCCACTGGTTTTTCTGGATTGTGCATCACCACGACGACAACTTCGCCAAACAACCCTGCTGCTTGTCGAACAATGTCGACATGCCCAAGATGAATTGGGTCGAAACTTCCCGGAAACATCGCTTTCATCGCATCCCCTACGGTACTCGCCTCAAATACGTCACGTGGGTGCGCCCATATCTTTTGGTTCGCGTTGACTCCCAGCCAGAAACTCCTATGATTTCTCGGCTACTTTCAGCCACTACTAAAGGTGCAGAAATTTGGTCGAGCAATTGCTGCCATTTCGCAAAATCATATGGCGGATCAGCCAACACGAAATCGATGTCCGTGTATCGCGCCAAACCCGCGATCGCATCGCCTCGCACAATAGTTGTACGACTGGTTAGGTCGAGCTTTTTAATGTTGTCCTGCAAACTTGTTAAGGCATCTTTATCGCGCTCAATAAACGTGCAATGTGCGGCACCTCGCGATAACGCCTCAATACCAAGCGCACCCGAACCTGCAAACAAATCTAAAACGCGTGCGCCGATGATTACGTCCATGCTGGTCAACGCATTAAAGATCGCTTCACGCGCCATGTCAGTTGTCGGCCGAGTTGTGTCGCCGAGTGGTGCAACAATTTTTCGCCCTCTTAGTTCGCCTGCCACAATTCGCATGCAAACACGCTATTGCCACGAGTACTTTTTAACCAGCACCAATTTCAGTCACCAATAGTTTGTTGAGCAAGTGGTTGAATTGTCTCGTGACCGACAACTCAGATCAATCAAACCAGTTCGGCTCTGGTCGCGCCGAAACGCCATCTGAATCGATTATTTGTGTTGACTGCGGAGGCAATGCACACCTGTTAACACATCCACCAGAAGACGGAGTTTGGCAAATTGGCGAAGTAGTTGCTTATCGCTGTAGCGAATGTCGCGACCGCTGGGACATCGTGCTCGCCCCTGATGAGCAATGAACGCGACTAGTTCTTAAACAAGAATTCTTCTTCATCGGGTGTCAATAGCAAATCAATTTCATCGCGAATCTCTTTATGGCTCGTCAAAGTTGGATCGCTAATAATCAATTCGGTCGCTGCAGTTCGTGCCAATTCGATCAAATCGCGATCACGACGTAACGACGCAAGCTTCAAGTCGCTTCTGCCCTTTTGTGCAGTATTCATAATCGTGCCTTCACCACGCAGTTCAAGATCGACTTCAGCGAGATAAAAGCCGTCTGTTGACTCGACCAAAGCATTGACGCGGGGCGAAGAAATTTCAGGGTCGCTAGTTACAAGCCAGCAACGCGAGGCGATCACACCTCGACCAACACGACCACGGAGTTGATGCAACTGTGCGATACCGAAACGGTCGGCGTCAAGAACGACCATGCAAGTTGCATTCGGTACATCCACACCAACTTCAATGACAGTTGTCGCAACCAACACATCAAGTTTTCGATCACGAAACTCGCTCATCGTCTCATCTTTTTCGCTCGACGACATTCGCCCGTGCAACAAACCGAGTTTCAAGCCTTTCAACTCGGTCTTGGCAAGAAGTTTGAATGTGTCTTCTGCCGACGCAACCTGCAACTTGTCACTTTCTTCAATCAACGGGCAAACAACAAACGCCTGCTGACCCTGAGAAATCGCCTCACGAATATCGGCCCACATCTTGGCTTCAGACTTTTCGCCAGCGACCCAAGCCGTCTTAATTGGTGTTCGTCCTGGTGGCATTTCGTCAAGCACGCTCACATCGAGATCGCCATACACAGTCATCGCCGCCGTCCGCGGAATTGGTGTGGCAGTCATCACCAAGACATCTGGCGAATTCACAACACTGTTTGCAGTTTTCGAGCCCTTGTTGCGCAACGCCGCCCGTTGCTCAACGCCAAATCGATGTTGCTCGTCAATCACCACGACACCAAGTGATGCAAATTCGACGCCCTCTTGAATCAACGCATGTGTGCCAATCAAAATATCGATACCGCCATTGGCGAGATCACGCAACAATTCACGGCGACGCTCGCTAGTAATGCGACTAGTCAACAATTCGACGCGCAACTGTCGGTCACCGAAAAGATTATTTTCATCAGGCACCGATAATCCTTCAAGAAGTTTTTTCACGCCAGCAAAATGTTGCTCTGCCAAAACTTCCGTCGGCGCCATCAGCGCACCTTGATGTCGGCCCTGCACGGCGGCCAACATCGCAGATACTGCAACAACGGTCTTACCGCTGCCAACATCGCCCTGTAATAGGCGATGCATCGGGTGTGGAGCGGCTAAATCTTGATCAATCTCATTAATCACTCGTTGTTGCGCATTCGTAATTGCAAATGGCAACGCCGCAATAAACCGCTGTTGCAACTTGCCGCCGACTTTATGACGAATACCGGTGTTGTCAAGTTCGAATGCTCGCTTGCGACCGACCAACACAACTTGCACACGCAATAACTCATCAAAAGCCAATCGACGTCGCGCGTTTTGTTTGTCGACCATCGAATCTGGAAAATGAATCGACCACAGTGCACTTGTGCGTTCAGCTAGTTCGAGGCGTTCTCTCAAATCGTTTGGCAACGGATCAGAAATACCCCGCTCACGACAACGTTCGAGAGCGTTTTCAACCCAAGTTGCTAGCTCCCAGGTCGAGACTTGAACTTTTTCGCTCTGCGGATAAATCGGCACTATTCGCCCAGTTCGGTCGCCGATCAAGTCAACGAGTGGATTACTCATTTGCAGAACACCGCGATACAAATCGGGCTTACCAAACATCGCGACTTGTAAACCTGCTTTGAGTTGTCGATCACGCCACGGTTGATTGAAAAACACCGCCGTCAAACGCCCTGATTCGTCGCCGACTTGCACATTGACAATCGTCTTTCGATTTTTGGTCGTAAATTTAGAAACTTTTCGAACCTCGACGATCACGAGTGCTTCTTGTCCTGCGACAAGATCGCTGACCCGCGCTTCGTTCGTGCGATCGACCCACTTGCGCGGATAATTCATCAGAAGTTCAAGCACATTGTTGATGCCATATTCAGCGAGCGCTGCTTTGCGTTTTTCGCCTACACCTTTTAATACTTCGACATCAATTGCGGCGAGATCTCGCAACGTGATTTGGCCCGTCATACGGGTCTCGTTTTATTCAACACCAAATAAATATGGGTAGAGCGGCTGTCCACCGAAATGCACTTCACACGAAATGTGCGGATGAGCCTGCCCAACGTGCGCCACGAGCGCATCGGTTGCCTGCGATGTCGCGTCGCTTCCCGTGATAATCGTCAGCAATTCACGCTGCGGCGTTATCAGTTTTGCCAATAAGTCATGACACGCTGCGTCGAGTGTTGCTGCAACTGCAACTACACCGTCCCCTCGCACCAGACCAATGAAGTCGCCAGCCTTAACCGGGCCTGCATCAGAATTTGTGTCACGTATCGCTTGGGTGACTTCGCCAGTGGCGACAGAACTTGCTGCGCGCGACATCTGCGAGCCGTTGTGCTCTGCCGAAGCTTCGGGGTCGTATGCAACAAGTGCTGCAAGTGCCTCGGGCATCGAACAAGTCGGCACGACACGCACATCTTTTTTGGTCAGCTCATCAATTTTGTTGGCCACCGGAATGATGTTCTTATTGTTCGGCAAAATCACAACCTGGGTGGCATTCATATGTTCGACTGCATCAAGCAACTCTTGAGTCGATGGGTTCATCGTTTGCCCGCCGGTTACGACACCATGCACACCCATTTGACCGAACAACTCAGCCAAACCGTCACCACTTGCAACTGCCACTACAGCACAAGTCACTGGCGGCAGCGCCGCTTGATGGCTTGAAGTTCGCCCAGCCTGTGAACTGGTAGACCCGCCAACTGGCACGCCAAGTTCGGCTTCGCGTTTGGCATGTTCTTCAGAAACTTCTTCAAACAAATCTGTGACTCGAATTTTCGAAGGCCGACCACCGATTGATATCGGTGCTTCAATCGCCGCTCCAATGTCATTCGTATGAATATGACAGTTGTAAATTCCATCGCCACCGACGACAACAATCGAGTCACCAATTTCTCCCCAAGCATTTTTAAACCTCTTGAGTTTTGTGTCTTCGAGGTCAAGCAAGAACATAACTTCGTAACGCAGTTCGCTGACATCAACCGAGCCATCACTGGCGTGACGCAACGCCACCTTTTCAAGTTGCTCAGCCGATGGTCCGTCGTCATAAGTTGGTTCGGGCAGCGGTTCACCATCGACAATGTGTATTGCTGAGTCAAGCAACAACATAAAACCTGCGCCACCGGCATCGACGACGCCAGCATCTTTCAAAACTGGCAACAGCTCAGGAGTGTTGTCGAGAGCCTTTTGGCCGGCTGCACGAGCGACACGCAACATTGCTGCCAAAGTTGCACCATCATTCGCAGCACGCTGTGCAGCATCCGCTGTTTCACGTACAACAGTCAAAATCGTTCCTTCAATTGGTTTAAGCACTGCTTCGTATGCGGCGGCTGATGCTGCTTTCAACGCTTCAGCAACTCGAGGCGCGCCAGAACTTTTTGCAGTTTTCAAGGTCGACGACAACCCACGCAAGATCTGACTCAAAATCACGCCGCTGTTTCCTCGCGCACCCATCAAAGAGCCATGACTGATTGCTTCGCAAGTCGTGTCGAGCTCAGCGGACGCACCGTCGAGTTCGGCGACAACCGCGTCGAGCGTGCGCGACATATTCGTACCCGTGTCGCCATCCGGCACCGGATACACATTCAGGCGGTTGATACCGCCCGCATGGCGTTTCATCGTGTCGCGAAAGGCGATCACGGTGTGACGCAGGGCATCCGCCCCAAATTCTTCAAGAACTGCCACATCGCAAGGCTACTAACCGTTCGGGTCAGGTGACCTAGAACCTCGGGGCAACTAGCAAAATACCTAAAAGGGCAACTATCTTTCTAGGTGTGCAAGGCGTGATCAAGGCTTTCGACCCATCGTCGGGAGACGGCGTAGTAATTCGCGACACCGATCTGAGCGAATACAACATTGCTAGCGACGCGTTAGAAGGTTCGATATTTCGAATGTTGCGACAAGGACAGCGAGTTTTGTTCACTCTCAATTCAGCCGGGCACGCAACAAAAATTCGTTTTGGCTCTGAGCGCGACATGGATACACCTGGCGCATAGCGCCGGCAAATATTTATGGCAGGCAAAACTTCAAACACGAAGTTGAATGCTTGGGTCACACAGTGGGCCGAAATTCTTCAGCCTCGCGATATTTATTGGTGCGATGGATCACAAGACGAATACGACAAACTCTGTGATGAATTAGTCAAGTCTGGCACTTTCACCAAACTTGATGACGCTAAACGGCCAAATTCTTTTTGGGCACATTCTGATCCGGGCGATGTCGCGCGAGTCGAAGATCGAACTTTCATTTGCTCTGCTAACCAGATTGATGCGGGTCCGAACAATAATTGGCGCGAACCAAATGAAATGCGTGCAGAAATGCGCGCGCTCTACACGGGTGCAATGCGTGGACGCACACTTTATGTAGTTCCGTTTTCAATGGGTCCGCTCGGTTCACCGATCGCCCACATCGGCGTGCAACTCACCGACAGTGCTTACGTTGCAGTCAGCATGCGCATTATGACTCGCATGGGTCAAGGCGCACTCGATGCACTCG
>JAUREG010000022.1:0-23313 GCA_030827545.1 Acidimicrobiales bacterium | reverse complement strand
AACGTTCCGCCGCGTTCGCCGGCGTCCTCGGGTTCTTTGCCGCAACCCGGTTTAGGTAAAAAGCCGATGCACTCGGAAGGCTCGTTTTCGAGGTCGTAAACAGCGGGAGTGCTCGTGTCGGGGCTCGATGTGTTTGTGGCGAGTGCTGTTTGAAAAGTAAAAAGAGTTGCGACAACTACTGCTAGTAAAGCGATTCGTTTCACCCGTATATCGTGCCACCTCAAAGTGAGATTGCGGCGTATATCAACTATTGTTAGGCGTCGTCATGAACAGCACCAGCGCACAATCAACACATTCGACGTTGCCTGCGCAGGTGGTTTTGGTTGTTGATTTTGGTGCGCAATATGCACAGTTAATCGCGCGGCGTGTGCGTGAGGCCAAGGTGTATTCAGAGATTGTTGCGCACACGATTAGTGCCGCTGAAGTAAAGAGGCGCAAGCCTGCGGCGATCATTTTGTCGGGTGGGCCAAAAAGTGTTCATGTTGATGGGGCGCCAATACTTGATGCTTCGATTTACGAACTTGGTATTCCGATTTTCGGTATTTGCTATGGCGTGCAGTTGATCGCTCAACAACTTGGCGGTGAAGTCGCCCGTGGTGGCAAAGGCGAATATGGCCGTGCGATTTTGCGTCGTACTTCGGGTGTTAAATCGAGTGTGCTGACAGATTCAATAGTTGAACAATCGCGCGATCTGAGTGTTTGGATGAGCCACTTTGATGCCGTGACCCGTGTGCCTGAAGGCTTTGTGGCAACTGCGGCGACGCCAGACGCACCCATGGCGGTTATTGAAAGTGACTCACGAAAGATTTGGGGCGTGCAGTTTCACCCAGAGGTGATGCACACCCAGCAGGGCACCGAGGTTTTACGGCAATTCATTTATCAACTTGCCGGGTGCAAACCGACTTGGACAATGGACTCGATTATCGACACACAAGTTAAAACGATTCGCGAGCAAGTCGGAAGTGAGCGAGTTGTTTGTGGTTTGTCTGGTGGTGTCGATTCGGCAGTTGCTGCGGCGTTGGTGCACCGCGCGATCGGCAAACAACTGACGTGTGTTTATGTCGACACTGGTTTAATGCGCAAGAACGAAAGTGCGCAGATCGTTGAAACTTTTCATCGTGCGATGGGTATCGAACTCGTGCATGTCGACGCTGGTACGCGTTTTTTTGAGCGACTCGCTGGTGTGACTGAACCAGAGGCAAAGCGCAAAACAATCGGTGAGTTGTTTGTGCGAATTTTCGAAGAGAACACCGGCGGTTTGACGGATGCGAAATTTTTGGTGCAGGGCACGTTGTATCCCGATGTAATTGAAAGTGGTGGCCAAGATGGCACGGCGAGTGTGATCAAGAGCCATCACAACGTGGGTGGTTTGCCAGAAGACATGACGCTCAAACTTGTTGAGCCGTTGCGGGCTTTGTTTAAAGATGAAGTGCGAGCGTTGGGTTCGCAATTGGGCTTGCCAGATGAGATTATTTGGCGACAGCCGTTTCCGGGGCCGGGTTTGGGTGTGCGAATTATCGGTGAAGTTACTCCCAACAAGGTTGCCATTCTGCAGAATGCCGATGCGATTGTGCGCGAAGAAGTTAGAGCAGCTGGGCTTGAGCGCGAAATTTGGCAGGCGTTTGCGGTGCTTGCTGATATCAGGTCTGTTGGTGTGATGGGCGATGAGCGCACTTATGGTCGGCCGATAATTGTGCGCGCCGTAACTAGTGAAGATGCGATGACCGCAGACTGGGCAAGATTGCCTTACGACTTGCTTGAGAAAATTTCGTCGCGCGTGATCAACGAGGTCGCTGGCGTCAATCGTGTTGTTTATGACGTGACCTCGAAGCCGCCCGGCACAATCGAGTGGGAGTAAACGCGCAGCGTTTGCGAACTCACTCGTTCATGTTGCGAGTGTGAGTAAAGGCACAGTATTAGGGGTTTGAGGCCCGAATTTGACCGTTTTGGGCGATGTTAGACTGAAAGGATCATGACTCGTAGCGCCGTTGGGCGTTTTCGTAGGACGGTGTCACCTCTAACTGGTGCCATCTGTTGCATTTCCCTCGTTTTGGGGCTCGCCCCGGCGACGGCTGGCGCGACGACATCGGTGGCAAACGGCGTGGTTGGGGTGAACCAGTGGGTGCAGACCTCTGACCAAAAACAGCGCGAAGTTGAGGCAATTCTTGACGAGCTCGACCGT
The DNA here is from genome assembly GCA_030827545.1 of Acidimicrobiales bacterium. GTDB lineage: Bacteria > Actinomycetota > Acidimicrobiia > Acidimicrobiales > Ilumatobacteraceae > BACL27. The sequence continues at coordinate 21,131 of JAUREG010000022.1, read as the reverse complement.
CTCGCAGAGCAGATGGACCAATTGGCTGAAGACTACGCCGAAGCGCTGAACGACGACATTGAACTAGACAAAGAGATCGCTGCGACAGAAGCCCGAATTAAAGCCAAGGAAATCGAACTCGCCGCAATGCAAGCACAATTGCAAAATGTTGCACTGAAGACTTTCGTCGGCAAATCGGTTTCAAATAGTTTGGCCAGCATTTTGAGTTCGACTGGCTCTTTGTCTGATGCAGTGCGTCGATCGTATTTGACTTCGGTTGCTCTTAATACCGGAGTGAGCGGTCTTGATGAATTGCAAGGCATCATCGACGACATTGCTCGTGAGCGCAAACAACTTGAATCTCAGCGCACTCGTGCGGGTGGCATCGCTGACTATGCAAAAAAGCGACTCGCTGCTGCCGAGGCCAGTGCAAAGGTTTATACAGCAAGACAAGCCCAGGCTTTACGCGACCTTGGTGACTTATTGCGCAGCGAGCAAAGTCGTCGCGCAAAAGCAGCGCTTGAAGAAGCGGCGCGTCTCGCAAAAGAATTTACAAAAACAAAGTACTCGAATATTCCTGCACCATCGACAGCAGCAGGTGTTGCAGTCAAAGCAGCACTTTCACAGATTGGCGTCACTTATAAATTTGGCGCGCTTTCACCTGGAGTGGCATTTGATTGTTCTGGATTGATGGTTTATGCGTGGTCAAAGGCCGGCTTGAGTATTCCGAGGTCTTCGCGTTCGCAGTATTCGGCGCTGACGAGAATTCCGACTGGGGCAGCACAGCCTGGTGATTTGATTTTCACCCGAAACCCAGTCGGTCACGTGGGCATGTATTTAGGAAATGGACAGATGATTGCAGCGCCACGCACTGGCGATGTTGTCAAGGTCTATGCCGTAAGTTGGTCAAAAGTGACTGGTGTAGGTCGACCGAAGTAAATTTCGGCGCGTGAATTAGGTGTAAGTTTGTGGCGATGAACGGTTGGTCGCAGTCAAAGTTTTCAAGTCGAGGCGTGACTCACGAAACTTTTCGCAAGGGATCTGGACCAGTTGTAATTATCGTTCACGAAATACCCGGGATTACACCAGCGGTTGAAAAGTTTGCAAACGAAGTTGTTGCTGCTGGTTTCACTGTGGTGATGCCACTATTAGTTGGCAACTTTGGCGAACCACCGAGCGGTAGATATATGGCGAGCTCTGCGGCAAAAGTTTGCATTTCTCGCGAGTTCACAACTATGGCGTTGAATAGAACATCGCCGATTATCTCTTGGCTACGCGAGCTTGCCAAATATCTGCACGCAGAAATTGGTGGTAAAGGTGTTGGGGCAGTTGGCATGTGTTTTAGCGGCGGTTTTGCCCTCGGCATGATGGTCGACGACATAATGTTGGCGCCAGTTTTGTCGCAACCGAGTTTGCCTTTTGCGCTAGGTGCAAAACGCTCGGCAGATCTCAATTTGTCTGAGCAAGATTCGCGCCGAATTACGCAACGCGCAGAGGCTGGTTGTCAGGTTTTGGGTTTGCGTTATTCAGGTGATCGACTTGTCGGCACACGATTCGCTGAACTACACAAACTGCTTGGTGATGCGTTCATTGCAGTTGAGTTTGAATCGACTGCAAAGTCGGATCACTCGGTGTTGACGGAACAACGTCAAGAACTAGGTGTTCAACGCGTGATTGAGTTTCTGAAATCAAAATTGCTCTAAGACTCGCACTTTAAATTGCGAATCTTTGTACGACTTGAGCGCTTTAAACGGGTCATTTCGGTTGAGTAACAAGTGTCTGGCGAGGCGCCCCTTGGCTGCTTTTGCGTCATGACCGCCTGCCTTGCCAGTTTTCGTCGCCAAGTCAACATGTAAATAACTTTTAATCAACTCGCGGTTAGCAACGAATGCCGCTGAGTGCTCTTGGGGTAACAAACTAATGACGACAGCACCTGCACAATATTTATTGAGTGCGCTCGAAAGTTCGCCTCGCCACCACGAAGAAAGTTTGCCCATTGGCGCAAGACTTGCGCCAATTTTTAGGCGATAGTCGGGTGTGGGATCGCCGGCTGCAACTAGGCCAAGCAAACCAGAAACGATGACGATATTTTTGGCGGCAATTTTTTGTAGCGCGAGAGGCAGCGAAGCAAGATCAAGATGATCCCAAACGACGCCTGTGTAACGTTGCGATGCAGGCAAAGATTTAGCACCATGCACTGCGAGGTTTGCTTGTTGTGCTCGAGTGAGATGAGCGCCCGAAACACCAAGAAGTTTTGGAGACCCGCCACGTGCTTGCTTCAACGCTGCGACAACACTTGTGCGTTGTTTGCCAAGCGACTTGCCAAAAACGCCACTCGTTTCTGCGAACTTCGTGCCAGTTTTGCCAGACTCAGCCTTGCCTTCAGACGGCGGAAGCAAAATAATTAGTTTTTTCTCTGAAGCCATGAATCACGATTCTGCCTGATGACGCGCCGTAATAGTCGCATACGGTGCGCCTAGTCTGCAGGGGTGGTGTCAGAGCAAAAGTCATTAGATATAGCGTCGCTCAACCCTGACCAGCAAGACGCGGTGCTACACCCGAGCGGGCCGTTGCTCGTGGTCGCTGGCGCCGGTTCGGGCAAGACACGAGTTTTGACTCATCGCGTGGCTCACCTAATTAATCAAGGCACGCACCCGATGCGAATTTTGGCGATCACGTTCACTAACAAGGCTGCCGGTGAAATGCGCGAGCGTGTTGAGGCACTTGTCGGCAAAGTTGCCGAGCGAATGTGGGTGAGCACTTTTCACGCCGCGTGTGTGCGAATTTTGCGGATGCAAGCCGAGCAGATTGGCTACCCGAAGACATTTTCGATTTATGACCAGTCAGACGCACAGCGCCTTGTGGGCTACGTCATTCGTGATCGCGGACTAGATGCCAAGCGGTTTCCGGCGCGCGGTGTGCACGCCCGAATCAGTTTGTGGAAAAACGAGTTGATTTCACCAGACCAGGCGTTGCTGAATGCCGACAATGTGTTCGACACGAAATACGCAGAGATTTATCGCGAATATCAGTCGCGATTGTTAAAAGCCGGTGCGATGGATTTCGATGACTTGTTGATCAACACTGTCAAACTGTTTCGCGAGCACAAAGATGTTTTGGCGCAATTTCAACAACGCTTTGAACATATTTTGATTGACGAATATCAAGATACGAACATTGCCCAAAACGAAATCGTGTTGATGTTGGCTGGCGCACATCATAATGTCTGTGTTGTTGGAGATACCGATCAGTCTGTGTATCGATTTCGTGGCGCAGACTTCAGAAATATCTTGCAGTTTGAAACGGCGTTTCCTGAAGTGACGGTTGTTGTGTTGGCGCAGAATTATCGCAGCACGCAAACAATTTTGGATGCTGCTAACGCTGTCATTACCAACAATGCCGAGCGTAAACCCAAAGAATTATGGACTGAACTTGGCAAAGGCGACCGTGTTGTGCGGTTTTATGCCGACGACGAATATCACGAAGCAAATTGGGTGATTTCGCAATTATCAAAAATGAAAAAGAGTCACGAGCACGAGTGGCGAGAGATGGCTGTTTTCTATCGCACCAATGCCCAGAGCCGAATTTTAGAAGAGAGCCTGATGCAGGCTGGCGTGCCCTACAAAGTAATTGGCGGCACTCGGTTCTATGACCGCCGCGAAATCAAAGATGCTCTGGCATACATTCGTTGTGCGGCGAACCCACTTGATGAAGTCAGCCTCAAGCGCATTTTGAATGTGCCCAAGCGCGGCATCGGCGACACGACAGTTGATCGTCTCGATGCTTATGCAACTAAAGAAAACATTGCATTTGCGCTTGCGTTACGCCGTACGGCAGATGCTGGCATTGGTGCAGCAGCCGCTAAAGGCATTGCCAGTTTTGTCGCGTTAATCGACGATCTTGAATCGCGAATGGGCCAAGGACCAGGGCCAGTGTTGCGCCATGCGTTAGAAGCGAGTGGATATTTGAGTGAACTGCAAGCCGAGGGCACTGTCGAATCAGACGGGCGATACGAAAACTTGGCTGAACTAATCGGCAGCGCGAGTGAGTTCACACAAGTCGACGAATTTTTAGAACAAGTCGCACTTGTTGCAGACACCGATCAACTTGATTCAGATAATCACGTCACATTGATGACTTTGCACTCAGCAAAGGGTCTCGAGTTCGAGGCGGTTTTCATCGTCGGCATGGAAGAAGGCATTTTTCCACACAGTCGCGCACTCGTTGATCAAAACGAACTCGAAGAAGAGCGTCGCTTGGCGTATGTCGGCATTACACGTGCCAAGCAAAAACTGTTTCTTACTCACGCTTGGAGTCGAAATCTTTATGGCTCGACACAATACAACCCGCCATCACGCTTTTTGGATGAGATACCCAGCGAATTGTTACAACGCGAAGGAAGCACAGATTCTGGCGCTGACGAAGGTCGTGGCAGTTATCGTCCGCGACCAGATCAAGGCTCGGGCAAAAAAATTGAATGGACTCGGGCGACGGTGCCAAAGTATCGACGCGACGGTGATGCGGTTGGCGATTTGACTGGTGCTAACTCGGGTTTAAAAGTTGGCGACGATGTTGAACACCCGTCGTTTGGTGAAGGTGTGATAATCAACATTCGTGGCTCGGGCGAGTCGGCCGAAGCGACAATTGAATTTGTCAATCACGGCAAAAAGCATTTGGCAATGGCGTGGGCGCCACTCAAAAAAATAAATTAGCGAACTAAGTAATTTTCAGCCTGCACGTAAATCAATTAGCAACGTGCGTAAATTTTCGACGATTGGTCGAACATCGAGCGGAAGTTGTAATTGTTCAACACCAAGTGTGCGACCCTCACAATCTTTAAAGTTTCTTGAGTTGACAATGTGCTCGACAAGACAACCCTCACCACGATCGGCAGGGTAGGCGTAATAAACCTGCCAGCCTTTGGCTGGGTTGTCTCCGGTGTGGTCGATGACGATCGAACGTTTGCCGGTTGAGTCACGTAAATCTGGGTAGAGAATTGGCCCACCTTCGCTGACCAATCTTGCGATGTCATCCACGCGTCCGATTTCGAAAGTTTTTGCAACCGTCTCGGGGTTTTGTTCGCGATTATCGGTTGCCAAGCTGGCAAAAATCCATGTAACTCCAAACAAAATTGCAAACCCGAGGATGCCCCCAACAACTGGTGCAACGGCACGCATGATTGGCGATGTGAATTCGATACGGCGCATGTCGTAAGGTTATTGAGTTGTGAAACGAAATTATCGCGTAGTCGTTGCCAAGCCCGGCCTTGACGGCCACGACCGTGGGGCCAAGACGATCACCCGCGCCTTGCGCGACCACGGTTTTGAGGTCATATATACGGGTCTGCACCAGACACCCGAGCAGATTGCCGAAACTGTGTTGCAAGAAGACGCTGATGCCGTTGGTTTGTCGTTACTTTCGGGGGCTCACCTGACGCTGTTTCCTCGGGTGATGGAAGAATTGCGCAGTCGCAAACTTGGCGAAATTTTGATTTTTGGTGGCGGGGTTATACCTGAAGATGACATAGTCACGCTCAAGCAGCAGGGTGTCGGCGAAATTTTTGGCCCTGGTTCGTCGCTCAGTGATATTGCCAAATGGTTAGAGTTGGCGCTTGACTCGCGCGAAGAAAACTGAACAAAGGAAATTAAGTGGATCTTTTTGAGTATCAAGGTAAACAATATTTCGCGCGCTATGGCATCGCTGTTTCAGCGGGCGGTGTTGCGCTAACAGTTGACGAAGCAGTTGCGCAAGCAGAACTCGCGAAGTATCCGGTCGTAATTAAAGCACAGGTGCAAGTTGGAGGCCGTGGCAAAGCTGGCGGTATCAAACTGGCGAACAATGCCGACGAAGTTCGATTGCATGCAAAAAATATTTTAGGAATGGACATCAAAGGCCACATCGTTAAGCGCGTGTGGGTTGAACACGCGTCAGATATTGCCGAAGAGTATTACGCCTCATTCACGCTTGATCGATCGGCGAAGCGACATTTGTTGATGCTCTCAGCCCAGGGTGGTGTCGAGATCGAACATGTTGCAGTTGTTGACCCAACTGCAATTGTCAAGTTGCATGTCAACCCTGTTGAAGGTTTAAGTCTCGCTGCGGCAAAACGTGCCGTTGTTGATGCGCGCATTTCAGAAAAAGCACAAGACGGTGTGGCAGCAATGTTGCTCAAACTTTATGAATGCTTCACAAAAGGCGATTGCGATCTGGCAGAAATTAACCCGTTGATTTTGAAGCCGACTGGTGAAGTGCATGCACTTGATGCGAAAGTCACGCTTGATGCCAACGCTGCTTTTCGCCACCCTGAATGGGATGAATATCGCGAAACTGAAGATCTAGACGAGCGCGAAAAGCTTGCACGAGAAAAAAACCTGCAATACATCGGTCTCGATGGTTCGGTTGGCATTATCGCCAATGGTGCTGGTTTGGCGATGAGCACGCTTGATGTCGTCAATCAGGTTGGGGGCAAGGCTGCAAACTTTTTGGACATCGGCGGTGGCGCGAACGCCGAATTGATGACCGCGGCGCTTGAAGTAATCAACTCAGATACAAAAGTTAAGAGCATTTTTATCAACATTTTTGGTGGCATCACTCGCGGTGATGAAGTTGCCAAGGGCATTGTTGAAGCGATAAAGCGCGTGAAGTTGCGAGCTCCGATTGTCATTCGCCTTGACGGCACAAACGCCACCGAAGGACGAGCGATCATTGCTGCTGCCGGCATTGCCGAGTCGCAACTGATTTCACGTTCGACGATGCTTGAGGCCGCGCGAAGTGCAGTCGAGATTGCAGGAAAGAAATAACATGGCGATTTTTGTCAACGAAAAAACAAAAGTTCTAGTTCAGGGTTTGACCGGTGGCCAAGGGCGCTTTCATGGTTTGCGCAATCGCGACTATGGCACCCAAGTTGTCGCAGGCGTGACGCCGGGCAAAGCAGGGCAAGACGTCGAAGGCATACCTGTTTTTGACACGGTTGAAAGTGCAGTTGCAGCCACGGGCGCTACCGCATCGTTTATCGCTGTGCCACCAAAAGCTGCGCCAGCTGCAATTCTTGAAGCCGCGCGGGCAGGCATTGGTTTTGTTGTGTGCATCACCGAAGGTGTGCCTGCTCAAGATGAAGCACGAGTGTTTGCAACTTTGCAACGCGATTTTCCGAAGACTCGATTGCTTGGGCCGAATTGTCCGGGCATTATTAGCCCGGGTAAATGCAACATCGGTATTACCGCTGGCGAAATTGCCGCGCTTCCGACTGCGAAAGGGCCGAACGTCGGCATTGTTTCGCGCTCAGGCACTTTGACATATCAAGCGCTCTATGAGTTGAAGCAACGCAACATCGGTGTGTCAACTTGTGTTGGCATCGGCGGCGACCCGGTGCCTGGCACTTCGTTCGTCGATTGTTTGGCAGAGTTTCAATCTGATCCTGAAACGCATGCGATCATCATGATCGGCGAAATTGGTGGCACAGCCGAAGAAGAGGCTGCTGAATTCATCATGACTCACGTGACAAAACCCATGAGCGCCTATATCGCAGGTGTCACAGCACCGGCGGGTAAAAAAATGGGGCACGCAGGGGCGATTGTTTCTGGGGGTAAAGGCACAGCGCAGGGCAAGATGGATGCCCTAAAGAGTGCGGGTGTGAAAGTTGGCTTGAACCCAACTGAGGCTTGCGAATTGATGGCACAAATAATCGCATCAATGTAAGACTTAGTCTTCGATGAATAAACGATCTGATTTACTGACTTATATTCCGTCGCTTGACGGCATTCGGGCACTTTCAGTTCTGGCGGTGATCGTTTATCACGCCAACAAAATCTGGTTACCTGGCGGTTTTCTGGGTGTCGAAGTTTTCTTTGTGATCAGTGGATATTTGATAACGCTGTTGCTGCTCGCTGAATCAGAGAAAAATGGCACCGTTAGTTTGAAAGATTTTTGGCTGCGTCGAGCGCGACGCTTGTTGCCCGCGTTGTGGATTGTTGTTTTAGGTGTCGTGGTATTTGCGGCGTTGTTTCAGCGCGAAATTCTCGGCACATTACGCGGTGATGTGGTTGCAGCACTTTTCTATGGCTTCAACTGGTTTCAGGTTTGGGTGGGCACGAGTTATTTCACATCGTTTGAATTTGTGCCACTACGTCATTTGTGGTCGCTGGCGGTTGAAGAACAGTTCTACTTAATTTGGCCAGTAGTCATGTTGGTAGTTGCCAAATTCGGCAAACGACGACTGCCGATTGTCAGTGCTGTTTTTGTTTTGATCGCAGTTGCTTTGGCTGTTTACATGGCAATGGTTTATCAGCCCGGCACGATTTCAACGATTAACGACACACCAGAACAATTCATGAGTCTGTTTGGTCAGTCGGTTTCACGAGTCGACTATTTGTTCTTAGGAACTTTTACCCGATCGAGCGGTTTGCTGTTGGGCGCCGCTTTGGCAATTTGGTGGCGACCGTGGTTATTGCAAAATTCGCGAGCAGGTGAGAGCAAGTTATACGACATCGTTGGTTTTGGTGGCCTAGTTGCCTTGGCATTAATGATGTGGCGATTTCACACCGTCATTGAAGGCACAGATGGCGGCACTGTTGGTTACGACTTATTGTTTCGCGGCGGATTTTTTTTGACTGATCTCGCGAGTGTCGCGTTGATTGCGGCCGCAGTGCATCCTGGTTCGAAAGTCATTGCAAAAAGTTTGAGCAACCCTGTGCTTGTTTGGTTGGGTCGTCGGTCGTATGGCTTTTATTTGTTTCACTGGCCGGTGTTTCAGTTTTATCGCCGCTTCGCAGGTCAGGGTTTGACGCCATATGAATTTGTAGTTTTAGTTTTGCTCGCACTCGCGCTCACCGAATTGAGCTACCGCTATATCGAAACCCCAGTGCGTCAGGGTGCAATTTCGAGATGGTGGCGCGAGTTTCGCCAGCCGGCTCACGGCGCGCAACTCGTGCGTCGACAACGTCGAATTGTTCTGACGGCGTTTGTTTCGCTGTTGCCAGTTTTTGGTGTCGTCAGTTTGGCAACTGCCCGTGTGCAGTTAGATGAGATTGCTCAAAATTTGTCAGATAACGAAGGCAACACGGTTGACGTGTTGGGTGGTGGGCAAAGTGTCGGCGGTGGAGAACTGGCAGCCGCAACCACGATCGCTGGGCAGCTCGCAACGGCTACGACCTCACTTGACGGTCAGGTGATTGATGTTTTGGCAATTGGTGATTCGGTGATGTTGGGTGCAGCCAATGTTTTGACACAGCGCGGCGTGACTGTTGATGCAGTGAAGAGTCGTCCGTATCGACAGGCTCTTGAGATCGCCAACTTTATGAAGTCGGTCAATCGACTCGGGTCGGTTGTGATTATTCATTTGGGCACAAACAACACTGTCGACGAAAAAACACTCGACGAAATTATGGTGCCGTTGCGTGATGTGCCGCTGGTGTTGTTTGTGACGGTGCATGTGCCGAGCGAAGTTCGACAGAATACGAACAATCGGCGAATCAATGAATTGCCTGCAAGATATGAAAACGTCAAAGTTCTCGACTGGTATGCGATTGCCACGGCGCACCCTGAATATCTGTATAGCGACAAGATTCATATTCGGCCTGAAGGGCAAAAGGTCTATGCCGACTTGATGATGCAAGCAGTTGGTCGGCCATAAGTTTTGTCCTAGGCTTACGCGCTATGACTTCACCAGTTCGCATCACAGTTACCGGCGCGGCCGGACAAATCGGCTACGGAATTTTGTTTCGCATCGCGTCAGGGCAAATGCTCGGTGTAAATACTCCGGTGATTTTGCAGTTGCTTGAGGTGACACCAGCGCTCGGCGCACTGAACGGTGTAAAAATGGAACTTGACGATTGTGCGTATTCGCCACTCGTAGATGTCATCACGACTGATAATGCCGATGTTGCTTTTGGTGATGCTGATATTGCTTTGTTGATCGGCGCGATGCCGCGCAAAGACGGCATGGAGCGCGCCGACTTATTAACCGCAAATGGCGGCATTTTCAAACCTCAGGGTCGAGCGATTGCGAAAAACGCCAAAAAGAATGTGAAAGTTTTGGTTGTTGGCAACCCGGCAAATACGAACGCGTTCATTGCGATGAGCAATGCACCCGAGATTGACCCAAAGCAATTTACGGCGATGACACGACTTGACCACAACCGCGCTGTGGCCCAGTTGGCTCAGCGTGTTGGCAAACCGGTGACTTCGATCAAGAAGATGACGATCTGGGGAAACCACTCGGCATCGCAGTATCCAGATCTTTACAACTGTGAAGTTGACGGTAAAAATGCCGCGACGGTTGTCAACGATGAAACTTGGACGCGCGAAACTTTTATTCCGACAGTTGCCAAGCGTGGTGCGGCGATTATTAAAGCCCGTGGTTTGTCTTCGGCGGCATCTGCTGGCACTGCAGCGATGGATCACGTTCGCAACTGGGTGCAGGGCACGCCAGCGGGCGATTGGGTGAGTATGTCGGTGCCATCAGATGGCAGTTACGGCGTGCCTGCTGGTTTGATTTCGTCGTTTCCTTGCACATGCGCAAACGGCGAGTACAGCATCGTGCAGAACTTGCCGATCAACGATTTCAGTCGCAAGATGATTGACGCATCGGTTGCCGAATTGATCGACGAGCGCGATGCCGTGCGCAGCCTGGGGCTCGTCTAAAAATTTGTATTGGCGTTGACGGCTGAAAAGACGGCGTCAAGAGCAAGAAACAATGGTTGTGTTGCGATAACTCGCTCGTGATCGCCTTTAAATCGAATTTTGCCACTGATAAATGCTTCTTGAGCGTTTATTTTGCCAGTGGCGACACCGACCGCAGTTTGCCAATCTTGCGTGAAGGCGATGTCTGAAACTTTTGCCGGACCTTTGCCAAAGTTAAGTTGACCGTCGCGCGATTCGAGATGATACGTGACATCACCATGGGGAGTACCCGTCACTATTTGTGTAACAGAGACGGTGTTTTCACGTGCAACGGCGATGATCTCGCTATTTGCTTTGATGCTGTCGGCGACCGCGTTGATCCACTCGTTGCTGAGATAGTCAACGCGGGCTGACATGAGTTGTAAAACTGCTAATTAAGCAGCAACCATGCTTGCTGTCTTGCGACGCGAGAACATGATTGAGATGATCAAGATGACGAGAGAAACACCGGCGATGCTCAAGCGAGCAGTGTCGTTGTCTTTCAAGTTGATGATCGCTGGCAACACGAGCAACGCAACCAAGTTCATTACTTTGATCAGCGGGTTAAGCGCAGGGCCAGCGGTGTCTTTGAATGGGTCGCCAACTGTGTCGCCAATAACGGCTGCTTTGTGCGCATCTGAGCCCTTGCCACCGTGGTGGCCGTCTTCGATGTACTTTTTGGCGTTGTCCCAAGCGCCACCTGAGTTGCTCAAGTAGTTAGCCATCAATTGACCGGTCAAAATAACACCTGCCAAGAACGCACCAAGTGCGGCGTATCCGATGCCAAAACCAACAATCACTGGTGTGAGAACTGCAAGCAACGCAGGCGTTGTGAGTTCGCGCAACGATGCTGCGGTGCAGATGTCGATAACCGGACCATAGTCAGGTTGTTTTGTGCCGGCCATAATTTTGCCGTCTTTGAACTGACTGCGAACTTCTTGTACGACGACACCAGCAGTTCGACCTACTGCGCGAATCGCGAGTGCCGAGAACATAAACGCAATTGATCCACCAACCAAAAGGCCGATGAATGTTTTTACGTCAGAGACGTTGATTTGAGTTTCAACGGCCGTGAAGATTGCCGAGCCTTCAAGTTTGTTGCCGGCTGCGTCTTTGAGGCCGAGTTCGCTGGCGATTGTTTCGATATATGAAGCGAACAGTGCAACTGCTGCGATCACAGCCGAACCGATGGCAAAGCCTTTTGTTACGGCTTTAGTTGTGTTGCCAACAGCGTCGAGGCTGACGAGAATCTTGCCTGTCTCGCCATGAAGTTCGCCTGACATTTCGGCAATGCCAGCAGCGTTGTCAGAAACAGGGCCGAATGTATCTTCAGACACGATGACACCAGTTGTGGCGAGCATACCCATGCCGCAAAGCGCGACGAGATAGAGCGAAAACTGAATGTTTCCGCCACCCATCCAAATTGTGGTGCCAAGAGCAACGGCGATGCACAAAATTGCATACACCGACGATTCGAGACCAGATGCCGTGCCAGAGAGAACAACTGTTGCAGGGCCAGTTTCAGATGACTCAGCGATTTCTTTAACCGGACCATATTCGGTGCCAGTGAAATATTCGGTGAGACGACTCAAAACTTGAGCAAGAATCAAACCAACAAGCACGGCGCCGAAAACACGCCAACCAGTGTTGGTGAAGCCTGTTTTTTCGAGTTTGTCGTTGCCGACATAATAAGTTGCGAGCAAATAGGTGCCGATAACTGTGATGATGCCTGCAGTGAGGAAGCCACGATTGATTGGCTTCAATGCATTTGTCTCACCGTCTTTGGCGCGCACAGCAAACACGCCGGCGATTGATGCAACTACGCCAATCGCACGTGCTGCAAGTGGGAAGACGAGACCGAGTGCCGGGTTCAAACCAATTGAGTTGAATGCCGCCACACCGAGAATGATCGAAGCGACGAGAGTGACTTCGTAACTTTCGAACAAGTCGGCAGCCATACCTGCACAGTCACCGACGTTGTCGCCAACGTTGTCAGCAATTGTTGCTGGGTTGCGCGGGTCATCTTCAGGAATGCCTGCTTCAACTTTGCCGACGAGGTCAGCACCGACGTCAGCAGCCTTGGTGAAAATGCCGCCACCGACGCGCAAGAACAAAGCGAGTAACGAACCACCGAAACCGAAACCAACGAGCATCGCCGAACTTGTGTTTTGAAACAAAGCGATGATCACAGTTGCACCGAGCAAACCAAGACCGACGGTGAACATGCCGGCAACACCACCTGTGCGGAATGCAACTTGCAGTGATTCACGCATCGAACCGCGACGTGCGGCTGCTGCGGTGCGCACGTTGCCACGAGTCGCAAGTGTCATGCCGATGTAGCCAGTGAGACCTGAAGCGACACAACCGAGCACGAAAGAAATAGTGCGATAGAGACCCGCACTAACAAATGACAGCGCCGACTCACCGTTTGGTTTTTCGATTGCGACCGAAGTCAAAAACACAACCGCGCCAACTGGAATGAGAATCATGCCGATCGTGCGGAACTGGCGTTTAAGGTATGCCCAAGCGCCAACTTGAATCGCCGCGGCAATTTCTTTCATCTTGTCGGTGCCTTCATCTTGTTGCAGCACCTTGACCATCAAGTACCAGCCGACGAGCAGTGCGAGAACTGCAGAACCGCCTGAGAGCCACAAAATAAGCCACTCACCGCCCTTGAGGGTGAAGTCTTGCCAGCCGCCTTCGGATGCAAATAGTGCGCTCACTTGATATTTCTCCAATTTCTCATCGGGTTAGCCACGTTGGTAACCCGTGTTATGTGTCTTGGAAAGTATAAAGAATCTGGTGCCATTCAGGCGAATGCTCGCCATTTAGGGCAGTTTTTTGTCGGGCACCGTGAGACACGGTTCACGCCGCCCAGGCGGGCGTGAATGTCGGGCGGTTGCGAGCCGACTACTAGCGTTGGTCCTGCATCTATGGCGCAGACAATCACGAAACCACGCGGTGCGCGAGAGCCAGTTACGGGCACGGCGCTTTCATCTCGCAAGAAACGCCCATTTTTGGTCGACATATATTCGACAGCAGTTGGCAAGAAATATGCCATGGCGATTTCGGGCATCGCGTTGATGGGCTTCGTGTTGTTTCACATGATCGGCAATTTGAAGATGTATTACGGCGCGTACGAACTGAATCATTACGCCGAATTTTTGAAAGAACTTTTGTACCCGCTCGCGCCGAAAGGTGCGGTGTTGTGGATTCTTCGGGGTGGCTTGTTGGCGATGCTCGCGCTGCACCTGCACGCCGCGTGGTCGCTCACAGTCATGAACCGTCAAGCGCGACCCGTGCAATATCAGTCGCCACGTGACTATGAAGTTGCGAATTTTGCGAGTCGCACGATGCGTTACAGCGGCTTGATCGTGCTTAGTTTTTTGATTTGGCATCTTCTTGATTTGACATTCGGTGTCGTCAACACAGTTGGCACTGAGGGTGAGTTTGTGCGCGAAGAGGTTTATCAAAATGTCGTGCGCAGTTTTGATCGATGGCCAGTTGCTGCTTTTTATATTCTCGCCAACTTGTTGCTTGGCATTCACCTTCGACACGGTGCGTGGAGCCTCTTTCAGTCGCTCGGTTGGAACAACCCGAGGTTCAATGCGTGGCGTTGGGCATTTGCAACGGGCTTTTCGTTGGTTGTAGTGATTGGCAATATTTCGTTTCCGATTGCGGTGCTTGCGGGCATCGTCAAGGTCTAGAGAGTTAAGCAGAGAGATACGTAGGTAGATCAACGATGAGCACAGTTTTAAACGCCAAGGTTCCAGATGGTGAGTTGCGCGATAAGTGGGATAACTACAAAGCCGACGCCAAACTCGTCAACCCGAACAACAAGCGCAAGTTCAAAGTAATCGTTGTTGGCACTGGTTTGGCTGGCGCATCAGCCGCGGCGACATTGGCTGAACTTGGTTATCAAGTTGATGCATTTACATTTCACGATTCAGCGCGACGTGCGCACTCGATTGCTGCGCAGGGCGGCATCAACGCAGCAAAAAATTATCAAGGTGATGGCGACAGCATCAATCGTTTGTTTGTCGACACCATTAAAGGCGGAGACTTTCGCAGTCGCGAAAGCAACGTGCATCGTTTGGCTCAAGTTTCGGTCGACATCATCGACCAAATGGTTGCGCAAGGCGTGCCTTTTGCCCGTGAATACGGTGGCATGCTCGACAACCGCAGTTTTGGTGGTGCTCAAGTTAGTCGCACTTTCTATGCACGTGGTCAAACTGGCCAGCAATTGTTGTTGGGCGCATATCAACAGTTGTCGCGTCAAATTGGTTTGGGCGGTGTGCGACTTTTCAATCGCACCGAGCTCGTAGACATCGTTGTTATTGACGGTCGTTGCAGCGGCATCGTCGTGCGTGATCTTTTGACTGGCGAAATCACTTCGCATGCAGCACATGCAGTTGTGATGGCAACTGGTGGCTACGGCAATGTGTTTTTCTTGTCGACAAACGCGATGAATTGCAACGTGACTGCTGCTTGGCGCGCGCATCGTCGCGGAGCGATGTTTGCTAATCCGTGCTTTACGCAAATTCACCCAACATGTATTCCGCAAAGTGACGAGTCGCAATCAAAATTGACATTGATGAGCGAGTCGTTGCGTAACGACGGGCGAGTGTGGGTGCCGAAAAATGCCGATGACACGCGCCCCGCCGAGCAAATACCTGAAAATGAGCGCGACTATTACTTAGAGCGTTTGTATCCGAGTTATGGCAACTTGGCGCCACGTGATATTTCTTCGCGTGCCGCCAAGCGACTTGTCGACAAAGGTCACGGTGTTGGGCCACTTAAAAACGGTGTGAACCTAGATTTCTCGGCAGCGATTGCACGTCTTGGACGCGACGTCGTAGAAGAGCGTTACGGCAACCTGTTTCAAATGTACGAGCGAATTGCTGGTGAAGATCCGTATAAGACGCCGATGCGAATTTATCCGGCGACGCATTACACGATGGGTGGCTTGTGGGTTGACTACGAACTTGGCACAACGGTGCCGGGTCTCTATGCAGCTGGTGAAGCAAACTTTTCTGACCACGGTGCAAACCGACTTGGTGCGAGCGCGCTCATGCAAGGTTTGGCTGATGGCTATTTTGTTTTGCCATACACGATTAGCAACGGTCTTGCACCGCTGCTCAACAAGCCTGTGCCTACAACTGATCACCCGGCATTCGTGCAAGCAGAGACTGAGGCTCGCGAGCGATTTAATGGTTATTTGAACATCAAAGGCACGCGTTCGCCTGATTGGTTTCATCGCGAGTTGGGCAAAATCATTTGGGACTATTGCGGCATGGAGCGCACGCAACAAGGTCTTGAAAAAGCCCTGTCTGAATTGCCAGCGCTTTACAGCGAGTTTAAAAAAGATCTACGAGTTACGGGCACGGGCGAAAGCGTCAACCAAACGCTCGAAAAAGCCGGTCGTGTTGATGACTTCTTTCAGTTGGGCATGTTGATGTGCCGTGATGCTCTCGATCGTGAAGAAAGTTGCGGTGCGCACTTTCGGAGTGAATATCAAACAGATGACGGCGAAGCGTTGCGTAATGACGAAGAGTATTGCCATGTGTCTGCATATAAATGGACAGGCGACCCGATGGCCGCTGAACTCAACAAAGAGCAACTTGTTTACGAAACTGCTCATCTGGCAACCAGGAGTTACAAGTGAACCAACTGACGAATCTCAAATTAAAAGTTTGGCGTCAGGCCGGCCCAGAAACAGATGGTCATTTCGAGTCGTACACAGTTGACAAAGTAAGCGACGAAGCCTCATTTTTAGAGATGCTCGATCAATTAAATGAGCGATTGATCAGCGAAGGCAAAGAGGCAATTGTTTTTGATCATGACTGTCGTGAAGGAATTTGTGGAACTTGTTCGTTGATGATTAACGGGCGGGCACATGGTCCGCAAAGAGCGACGACGACATGTCAGTTGCACATGCGCACGTTTAAGAGTGGCGATGAAATCGTGATCGAGCCTTGGCGTGCGGCTGCGTTTCCGATTATCAAAGACTTGATGGTTGATCGTGCTTCATTTGATCGCATTGTTGAAGCTGGTGGTTTTATTACGGCGCCGACCGGTGGTGCGCCAGACGCGAACTTGATTCTTGTGCCAAAGCCGGTTGCCGATGCCGCGATGGATTCGGCAGCGTGCATTGGTTGTGGCGCGTGTGTTGCAGCGTGCCCGAATGGTGCGGCGAACTTATTTACGGGCGCCAAGATTTCGCATCTAAATGTTTTGCCGCAAGGGCAAAGCGAGCGTTATAAGCGTGCCGAAGCGATGGTGCATGCGATGGATGATCAATTTGGTTCATGCACAAACCACGGCGAGTGCTCGGCGGCATGCCCGAAAGAGATTTCGCTTGATGTAATTGCGATGATGAACTCTGATTTCAGAAAATCGAAGTCAAAGAATCGCAAGGCACTCAGCCGCGGCTGAGTTGCGCTTAATCTAAATACTGGGGGCAAAAATGTTGGGTGACTTAGCGAACTGGGTGCAAGACGTCATCAATCAGTTCGGCTATCTCGGTGTCGCGCTTTTGGTAGTGATTGAAAACGTTTTTCCACCGATTCCGTCTGAAATTGTTTTGCCATTTGCGGGTTTTGTCGCCCAACAAGGCGCCAGTGCTGTGAATGCGACGGCTGGCGCGGCCCAAAGTGACACGACTGTCGTTGGCATGATGATTGCGGCGACTGTTGGCTCGGTTGTCGGTGCGCTTATCTTGTATTTCGTTTCTGCGGCGATTGGTCCAGAGCGTTTGCGTGGGTTTGTCGAGCGATTTGGCAAGTGGTTTGGTGTAAAAAGTTCGGATCTTGTGCGTGCCGAAGAATGGTTTGATCGTCGGTCGTCTGCTGCAGTGTTGGTCGGACGATGCGTGCCGTTGATTCGATCGATTGTTTCGATACCTGCTGGTTTTAGACGAATGAAGTTGACGAGTTTCGTGGTGTTGACAGCAATCGGAAGTGCCGTGTGGAATATTGCATTGATTGGCGCTGGTGCTGTCTTGGGCGACCAATGGGAGCGTGTTGGTGAATATGTTGGCGTATTTCAGTGGCTGGTCATTGCTGCAGTTTTGTTGTTGCTTGTGCGATTCGTAGTTTCGCGACTGAAGAATCGTCGCCGGAAAACTTTCTGACGTAGTAGATATTGCTCATGCTTGCGTCTGATACAAAACCAGTCGCAATGACATTGCGCAATGGCGTGCAAGAGTCTTGGCACCACGGTGCCGTTGTTTGTCTCGAGCGCGATGGATCGATTGCTTTCAGCGTGGGTTCGCCGCAAGCGATTGTTTTTCCAAGGTCATCTACTAAGCCATTTTTGGCAACCGCAATGGTGGCGGCAGGTTTGAAACTGCCGCCAAGTTTGTTGGCACTTGTTTGTGCGAGCCACGATGGTCGGCCTGAACATCTGCAAGCGGCGCGTGAGATTTTAGCTAGCGCTGGACTAGACGAAACTGCGTTGCGCAACACCAAAGATTTGCCACTAGACGATGATGCGGCGCATGATGTTGTGCGCGGTGGTGGCGTATCGACGTCGTTGCAGATGAATTGTTCTGGCAAGCACGCTGGCATGTTGGCAACTTGCGTCGCATGTGGCTGGGCGACCGATGAAAGTTATTTGAACCGCGATCATGAATTGCAAAAATTGATTACTGCGATGATGCCGGAGATGATTGGTGAAGAAGTCGCAAACATCGTCGTCGACGGTTGTGGCGCACCGGCTCACTCGATGACACTTGCGGGTTTGGCTCGCGGTTTTCGAAGTGTCGCGATGGCGAAGGCCGGGTCGCCTGCGCGGGTAGTTGGTGATGCGATGCGTGAGTATCCGCAAATGGTGGGTGGGCCGACTCGAGATGTGTCGTTGCTGATGGCTGGCATTCCGGGTCTCGTTGCCAAAGATGGCGCCGAAGGTGTTTATGCGGCGGCATTGCCAGACGGTCGAGCAATTGCATTGAAGATTGCCGACGGTGCAAATCGTGCGCGACCGCCTCTGATGCGCGCAGCCCTGATTGCTTTGGGCGTTGATATTTCTGGTGTTGACGAAAGGGCTTTTTCGTCGCCGATTTTCGGGCACGGCAAAATTGTTGGTGAGGTGCGAGTTGTAGATAATCTGCTTTCGACATGACGTTGCATCTTCAGACAAAAGCGCTACTTGATTTGTTGGCGATGCGTGGCGAACCCGCGCTTGAGACCATGACGCCAGTTGAGGCGCGTGAGATGACATTGCGTTACTACATACCAAGCGACTACGAGATTTATTCGCGGCGTGATGTTGATGCTGGTGGTGTGCCGGCGCGTTTGTATTTGCCATCAGCCGAGAAAAATCTCGGGTTGTGCATTTTTATTCACGGTGGTGGTTGGGTTTTTCATACGCTCGATGACTACGACGATGTTTGTCGTCGACTTGCGGTGCAGTCTGGTCAGGCAGTTCTGAGTATTGACTATCGTCTGGCGCCAGAGTTCCCGTTTCCGACGCCGTTTGATGATTGCATGACAGCCGTTAAATGGGCGCGTGACAACGCGGTATCGCTTGGTTGTGATGCAAGTCGAATGGTTGTTTGCGGTGATTCGGCCGGCGGAAACCTATCGACGCTTGTTGCGCAACATTCTGGTGTCGCATTCAAAATGCAGTTGTTGGTTTATCCGGCAGTTGATGCGAGGTGTGTCACTGAGAGTTATCGCAAAAACGGAGAGGGTTTTTTGCTGACGGCCGCGGCGATGGACTGGTTTTTTGGACACTATTTGTCGGGTGGCAAGGGCAGCGCTGAAGATCCGTTGGTTTCGCCACTGTTGGCCAGCGATGCGATTCTGGCCAAGATGCCACCAACTCTCGTTGTAACTGCTGAGTATGACCCGCTATGCGACGAAGGCGAGCAGTACGCGCAGAAGTTAACTTCGTTGGGTGTGCCGACGAGTTGTGTGCGCTATCGCGGGCAGATTCACGCGTTTATGCGCTACGGCCGAATTCTTGACGATGGCTATTTGCTGATTGCGCAACTTGCCGACGCAATTCGCCGCGCCTGCGCAAACTAGCTAGTTGATAGCTTCGCCGGTGCGGTCGCGCGGGGCGAAAAATTTGCGAATTATCGGCTCGAAATGTTCGAGTGGCGCGCTCTTGTAGTCAGGATCAAAAGCGACTTGGTCGTACTTGGCGCAAAACTCGGCCGTGTAGTCGAAGTATTGACTATCGCGGAAGTTTTCGCGCGCGTTCGGATCTAATCCGATGTGTTGCCAAAAGAAGTAACCCTGAAAAATGCCGTGATGTGCGACGAGCCAGTGGTTGGCTTTTGAAACTGCAGGTTCGACAATCGCGGCAGCAACTGCGGCGTGGTTGTATGGCGAGAGATTGTCGCCAATGTCGTGCAAGAGTGCGCACAAAATATATTCTTCGTCGCGGCCATCGCGTTCGGCGCGAGTTGCAGTTTGCAGACAGTGCTCGAGGCGGTTGACCGGAAAGCCGCCGTAATCGTGACGCAAATATTCGAGTTGTTCGATCAGTCGATCGGCGACGCGGGCTTGAGTCGTTTCGAGTTGCACCATGATGTTGTCCCAGTCGGCCTTCGTTGATTCGGCGAACGAGGTGAATTTCGCTCGCGAACTCGAAGCGTCTTTGGCAAATTGTTGCTCGCGCGATGTGTCAAGTGTCATGGTTTGAGAGTAGTTCGCGACCGAGTCATTGACTCTGAGCAGACTTTGTGCGGTGGTGCAGTTTCGTGTCCGATTTTTGGGTTGTGCGTGTCGGGCGTCACAGCAAATGGCGTAAATTAAGCCTTTTAGCGGGTATCCATGACTTGCGCATGGTGCATCCCTAAGTTGGATTTTGCAGGAAATACCTGCAGAAAAAGGAGAAATTGATATGGGATTTTGGGCAGCATTTGGACAACTTGTCCTTTTAGCAATCCTGCTTGGCGCAGTCACGACCGTAATTGATTCGGTTCTTGGCGTAGTCGGGTTGGGCGCAATGATTAAGAAGATTCCAGTCGTTGGATCGAATTGGACTCTCATTATCAGCATTTTGATGATGGCAGTGCTTGATTTCAGTCCACTTACATACTGGGGTATCACTTTGGATGGTTGGAGCGGCTGGATGGGTTACGTCGGTAGCGGCGCGATCGTCTACGGCATGGTTCCAATGAAGGATGCCGTAATCTCGATGATTAGCAAGGGATTCCGAATGTAAGAAGCGGGTTTCCGCACTTACAAATTCGCGTTTTCTACGCGTTTTAATGATGGGGCCGCCGGGATTTCCGGCGGCTCTTTCATTTGTGGGGTTTCAGGTAGTTTTGTAGCCAGATGTTTAAGGCGCCCCTTGATCTTGAAACGATTCGCAAGGCGTGGGCGGTTTACCCGAGGCAGTCAAAGCGGCGAGTGCCGATAGTGATGTTTTTAGGGATTTTAGGCACTGGGTTTGAGGCCTTTGGAATTGGTTTGGTCATCCCAGTGATGACAACGATGAGCAAGGCAACGCCTGGAAATAGTGGTTCGGTACTTCAGCCT